>NZ_JASTLC010000001.1:7765029-8397810 GCF_030499575.1 Streptomyces sp. DG2A-72 | reverse complement strand
CTGCGCGTCGTCCCGGTCGGCCCCCGGGTCCAGTCGTACGGAGCCGTCGGCGAGGTCGGCGGTGAGCGCGCCCAGGGGACCGTCCGGCTCGGCCTCCGCGAGGACCGCGGACTCGGGGAAGACGTGGGTGAGGCTGCCGCAGGGCGCGTCCAGGGCCTTGCCGTACCGGCGTACGAGCACCTCGGCCGCCGTACGCCCCACCAGCGCGCGTACCGCCAGCTCCTCCGGATCGGCGGTGCCCGGCGACCGCAGTCCGGGCCGGGCGGCGACCAGCGGGGCGAGCCGCGGATCGGCGCCGAGCCGCTCGTCCACGGCGTACGGATCGGCGTCCAGGTCGAACAGCCGCCGCAGCCGCTGCACGGCCGTCGTCAGATCGCGCAGGTCGGTGAGGTGCAGCCGCGCGTCCAGCCAGCCGCCGGCCCCGGGCTGCGGCCGTCCCGGCCGCTCCTCGACGGCGACGATTCCGGTGCCGTAGGGGAGGCGGAGGGTGCGGCGGTACGTCCGCCGCCCGCGCGGTCCGCCGATGTCCTCGACGCCGGGGACGGCCTCGTCCGCCAGCTGATCGAAGACGGCACCGGCCTGGTACGGGCCCCGATGCGCGAGGCGTAGCGGCACACCGGCCGCCGGGGTGGCCGTACGGCCCTTCGGCGCGGCGCCTCTCAGTCCGGTGGGCGTCGAGGCGTAGACCGCCTTGATGGTGTCGTTGAACTGCCGGACGCTGGCGAACCCGGATGCGAACGCGACCTCCGTGACCGGCAGCGAGGTGGTCTGCAGCAGGACGCGTGCGGTGTGCGAGCGCTGGGCGCGGGCCAGGGCGACCGGTCCGGCGCCCAGTTCCGCGGTGAGCTGCCGCTGGACCTGCCGCGCGCTGTATCCCAGCCGTGCGGCGAGCCCGGCGACACCCTCCCGGTCGACCACGCCGTCCCCGATCAGCCGCATGGCCCGGCCCACGACGTCCGCGCGCACGTTCCACTCGGCCGATCCCGGCACCGCGTCCGGCCGGCACCGCCGGCAGGCCCGGAAACCCGAGCCCTGCGCGGCGGCTGCGGTCGTGAAGAAGCGGACGTTGCGGCGCTTGGGGGTGACGGCGGGGCAGCTCGGGCGGCAGTAGATACCGGTCGTCTCGACGCCGAAGAAGAACTCGCCGTCGAACCGGGCGTCCCGGCTGCGCACCGCTTCGTACCTGGTGTCTTCGTCCATCACGTGTTCCAGTTTCCGCCAGGCGGGACGTCACGGCTGGCGGAAATCGGACATGGGGGTGGACGGTCTACTGCCAACGCCCCCGCTTGGCCTCCATCGCCGCTCGGCCCTGTGCCCCCTTCCGCTTCCAGTCCTTGCGGATCTCCGCCCTGAGCCGCGCATCGGTCTTGGCCACGATCCGCTGGTTCTCCCGCAGCAGCTTGCGGTAGCTCTCCAGCCGTCGTACCGGCAGCTCCCCGGAGTCGATCGCGGCCAGCACCGCGCACCCCGGCTCGGCCTCGTGGGCGCAGTCGTGGAACCGGCACCGCTCGGCCAGCTCCTCGATCTCGGAGAAGACCTGCCCGACACCGGTCTCGGCGTCCCAGAGCCCGACGCCCCGCAGCCCCGGCGTGTCGATCAGCACGCCGCCGCCGGGCATGAGCAGCAGGTTGCGGGTGGTCGTCGTGTGGCGGCCCTTGCCGTCGACGTCCCGGGTGGCCTGTACGTCCATGACGTCCTCGCCGAGCAGCGCGTTCGCGAGGGTCGACTTGCCCGCGCCGGACTGCCCGAGCAGCACGGACGTACCGCCGGAGACGACCGCGGCGAGGACGTCGAGCCCGGCGCCGTCGACGGCGCTGACCGGCAGCACCGGCACACCGGGCGCCGTGGTCTCCACGTCCTGGACGAGATGGGCGAGGGTGGCCGCCTCCGGGACCAGGTCGGCCTTGGTGAGCGCCACGACCGGCTGCGCGCCGGACTCCCAGGCCAGGGCCAGGAAGCGTTCGATGCGGCCGAGGTCGACCTCGACGGCAAGGGACACGGCGACGATCGCGTGGTCGACGTTGGCCGCGAGGATCTGCCCCTCGGACCGCTTGGAGGAGGTGGAGCGCACGAAGGCGGTACGGCGCGGCAGATACGTCCGTACATAGCGGGGGTTGCCCGCGGGTTCGACGACGGCCCAGTCGCCGGTGCACAGGACCCGCAGCGGATCGTTCGGGGTGACGAACGCGGTGTCGGCCCGCACGACCCCGTCGGCGGTGACCACGTCGCACTGTCCGCGGTCGACCCTCAGCACCCGTCCGGGCAGCAGCCCTTCGGACACGTAGGGGGTGAATTGGTCCGCCCATGCCTCGTCCCAGCCGTAGGGAGCGAGAGCGGAGAAAGCAGAGGTGGTAGTCAAGGGTGACCCTTCGAAGGGCGGCCCCGGCCCTGCGCGCGCTCAGGCGCGATGTGAGGAGAAGGAAGGTCAGCCGGTGGCCACGGAGGTGGAGTTGATGGACTTCTGGATGCGGGCAGCGCCCATCGCAGTGACAGCCATCGGTCAACACCTCCTGTTCTCGCTCACCGGACGACGGGGCGGCCGGCAGGCCGTCCCTCTCGATTCGCCGCAACTGTAGTCCCACCCTGCGGCGGTCCGTCAACGCATTTTCCGCCCGGCCCCGGCGTCAGGCCTTCGTGCAGTCGTGGCCGTTGAGGGTGAAGTCGTACCCCGGGGAGTTCTTGCCGCGCCAGGAGGAGAGGAAGCCGAAGGCGAGAGAGCCGTCGGCGGGGACGGTCTTGTTGTAGTCGGCGGCGGTGGCGGTGACGCGGGAGCCGTCCTGGGCGAAGCTCGCGTCCCACATCTGGCCGACCTGCTGGCCGTCCTTGAAGGACCAGGCGACCCGCCAGTTGTCCAGGGCCTCGGTGGTGGTGACAGTGACGGTGGCCTGGAAGCCGTCGGGCCACTGGTTGACCAGGTCGTACGCGACCTCGCAGGTGGCCGGATCGTCCGTCCCGGGGTCCGGGTCGCCGCCGCGGGCGGTGGAGGAGGTGGTGCCCTGGGGTTCCGGGTCGGACGCCTTGTCGTCGGAGGGGTCCGAGGGACCGGTCGCCGACGGCTCGGGCGAGACGGTCGCCGAGTCCGAGGGCCGCGCGCTGGTGGACGGTTCGGAGAAGCTGGGGACGGCCACCGGCTGGCGGTCGGAACCGTCGGTGGGTCCCGCGGCGCCGTCGTCGGTGGCGCCGCCGGGCATCATCGACACGCCCAGCGCCAGCAGGGAGACGATGACGGCGGCGACGAGGAGGCCGCCCCGCACGACGCGCGCCTTGTGCGCACCGAGGTTCGGGGGCGCCTCCGCGTCCGCGGGGTCCGGGCGCCCGGCACCCAGCCGTACCTCGGCGGCTCTGCGACGGCGCTCCAGATAGGCGAGGCCGCCCCAGCCGATCACACCGCCGGCGAGCGCGGCCGGCAACCCGCCGCCGTGCAGCCGCAGACAGGCGGCTGCCTCCGCGCACTCCACACACCGGGAGAGGTGCCGGGAGAGGTCGTCCGGGGTGTCGGCGAGCGGGGAGCGGGTGACCGCGTCGAGCAGCCGGGCGTAGCTGCGGCACTGCGCGGCCATCGGCGTGTCGAGATGGGCGCGGTGGCAGCGGTCCCGGAACAGGACCCGCACCTGCTCGAGTTCGTCGGAGACCGACGCCGGGTCGAGGCCGAGCCGACGGGCCACGACGGACATCGGCAGGGCCTCCACCTCGGCCAGCCACAGCAGCGCCGCGTCCGGTTCCTGCATGTCGCGCAGGCCGCGCAGCGCGAGCGGGCGCTGCAGCGGAGGTCCGGTATAGCGTTCGGCCTTGTCCGAGTTGAGCCACAGCCGCAGCTCCGGGTCGAGCTTGTGGCCCTGGCCGTCGGTCTCCCAAGCCGCCGCGGTGGTCCGAACGGCCGTCAGCAGCAAGGGAATCCGGGGCAGCCGGGCCGGGCGGCGGCCGGCGTTCCTGGACGTGCCGGTCTCACCGGCACGGGCCTCGCGTATACCGAGCGCGAAGGCCTCGGTGGCCAGCCGGGTGGCCGCGGCGGATCCGGCCGTGCACAGGTCGGCGTACGAGAGCACCGCGTCCCAGCACTCGGAGAACAGCGCGGCCTCGGCGGCGTCCTGAGGGGTCGGCAGGTCGGGCATGGGTCTCCTGCATCCACGAGCGAGGTCAACTCACTATATTGGCAACGGAGTTGGGGGAAACCTCGCGGCAGAGCACGAGCCTTTCACGTTCTCGACACAACTGACAAGCGCGCTATTCAAATCCAGTGACCGACGGGTACGCGGTCCGGGCTACCTCTCGCCCGGACCGCGCATCCCCCCGTCCTCCCGGATCAGCGGCGCGACTGCTCCACCGCCACGCCCCGTCCGCCGGCGTCGAGATACTCCGTCCTGTACTGCTCCACCCACTCTTCCTTCGTCACTACGAGAGTCATACGGAAGAAACGCCAAGAAGTATCGATCCCGGCCGACATTGATGTGGTTCCCGGTGCGTCCGCGGGCGCTCCTCGGTGAGGATGCGGGCCAGCGCTGTCCGGCCCGGGGGCATTCGGCGGTCACCGGGTTCGCCGGGCCCAGCAGGGCGCCGTGCCCCTGCGGCGACAAAAAGGGAGGGGCAGGCGTACGGCGAAGGTGCGTGCCGAGCAGCCGACGACCCGTGCCGCGGCGCCGCGGCAGTTCCTCGTCGTGCCCGCGAGACACTTTGTCGATACGTCGCCAGGCGACGCCGGGCGCAGTTCAGCACCCGCCCGTAGTACGTCGCGTAGAGCGTGCGGAGTCTTTCCTCAGGTGTTCCGTCGTCCGGCACGCCCGCCCCCCTTCCGTCCGCCGTCCGTTGAGACATCTCTCTATGTCCGGCGGCACGGCGGGAGTTACACCTCGACTGGCTCCTGCGCCGAAAGGCTGTCCATGAAGGAGCTGACGGAGAACACCGCGCGGCCGGGGCCGGGCGGGCCGTATCCGGGAGGCGAGGACAGGCCGAAGTCGTCCATGGTGGCGCGGTAGGCCTCCAGGAGCCGGATGTGGTACTCCAGCGGGGCACCCTGCGGGTTGGCCTTGCCGAGCGGGGTCGTCGGCTCGGGGCACCAGGTGGTGAACCGGGGCGTGATGCCGTGCGACATGAAGAAGCGCAGGCCCTCGGTGGTCGACGCGATCGCCTCGTCGACCGTCGTGAAGCCGAACGGCTCGGCCATCTCCACGCCCGCCACGAAGTTGGGGATCACATTGCGGGCGCCGAAGATCTCCGCCGAGTCGAGGATCCGCTTGTGCCACTCGTCACGGCCGACATAGCGCTCCTTGCCGGGGCAGTACAGCTCGAACAGGCGGCGGTCCCACACCTCGTAGTTGGGGTGGTAGATCTGCACGCCGTAGTCCTTGAACCGCTGTACGTCGTCACGCGGCAGCGCCTGCGCGACCACCTTGCCGATCCAGCGGCCCGGGAAGCGCTCCTCGATGGCCTTGGCGTAATGGCCGTAGAAATCGGCTTCATCGCGTCCCGCCACCGTCTTGGTGATCGCGCCGCCGGTGAGCGTGTAGGCGGTGGACGCCTTCGCGGTGTCGTAGCGGTCGATGATCTCCAGCGCCTCCAGGACCTCCTCCACGTCCTTGACGCCCGTGTACGGCCGGCCCGCCGCCTTGTGCTGGCGCCAGTTGTGGTTGATGTCGCAGTACTGGCACTCCTCCTTGGCGCCGAAGTACTGGCAGACCCGGAAGACGGTGAGATAGATCAGGTAGCCCCACTGGATGGTCGGGGCGACCTCCATCACGGACTTCCCGTTGGAGAGGGTGTGCCGGTAGTACTCCGGCATGGGCGGCACCCCTACGTCGGAGATCCGCTTCCCGTCGAGGTAGAGCCCGAGCATCCCGTCCTCGTCGGCGGCCACACGGTACGGCGACGACGGGTTCACCCGCACCGAGACCACGGTCCGCCGCAGGTCGTACGGCCCTCCGGTGAGGATGATCTCCTCCGGCGGGCGGCGCAGCGCCGCCTCGCCCAGCTCGGGCAGGGTGCCGTGGTCGAAGGAGAAGATGAAGTACGACTTCGGCTTGACCTCGCCGCCTTCGTTGTCACTGAGGGCCGACGGGTCGAAAGCAACCCCGCCCCGGAGCAGATCCTCTTTGAAGACGGCCTCCCGCGGCACATGCGGAAAGCGCTCCATCAGATCCTCGACCAGCGCGGTACGGCTGCCCATCCCGTGTCTCCTCCCGGCTCAGGCGTTCGACTCCTCACGGTATGCCCCCGGGCGAGCGGAGGTGGGGGCGGGGGGCCATGTGTTTCCGGCCAGGGTAGTTTCCACCAGGGGATTCCTGGTTTTCGCATTCCTGGTTCTGGCATTCCTGGTTCTCGTATTCCTCGGGAGGGGCGACCGCATGGCCGAAACCGTGACCAACTGGGCGGGCAACATCACGTACACCGCCAAGGAGCTGCACCGCCCGCACTCGCAGGCCGCGCTGCGCGCGCTCGTGACGGGCAGCGACCGCGTACGGGTGCTGGGCAGCGGGCACTCCTTCAACGAGATCGCCGAGCCGGGCGTCGAGGGGGCGCTGGTGTCGCTGGGCGGCCTGCCCGTCGAGGTCGATGTCGACTCGGCGGCGCGCACGGTGCGGGTCGGCGGCGGGGTCCGGTACTCCGACCTGGCCCGCCATGTGCACGAGCGGGGTTTCGCGCTGCCGAACATGGCATCCCTCCCGCACATCTCGGTGGCCGGTTCGGTGGCGACCGGCACCCACGGGTCGGGCATCCGCAACGGGTCGCTCGCCACACCGGTGCGCGAGGTGGAGATCGTCACGGCGGACGGGTCGACCGTCGTCATCGGGCGGGACGACGAACGGTTCGGCGGGGCGGTGACCTCGCTCGGCGCGCTCGGTGTCGTCACCGCGCTCACCCTCGACCTGGAGCCGTCCTACGACGTCGAGCAGCACGTGTTCACCGAACTGCCGCTGGCCGGGCTGGACTTCGACACGTTCGAGACGGTGATGGCGGCGGCGTACAGCGTGAGCCTCTTCACCGACTGGCGCGAGCCCGGCTTCCGGCAGGTGTGGCTGAAGCGGCGCACCGACGAGCCGCTGCCCGACTTCCCGTGGGCCGCGCCCGCCACCGAGAAGCTGCACCCCGTGCCGGGCATGCCCGCGGTGAACTGCACCGAGCAGTTCGGCGTGCCGGGGCCGTGGCACGAGCGACTGCCGCACTTCCGGGCCGAGTTCACGCCCAGCAGCGGCGCCGAGCTCCAGTCGGAGTACCTGCTGCCACGCCCGTACGCCCTCGACATGCTGCACGCGCTCGACGCGATCCGTACGCGGCTTGCTCCCGTCGTGCAGACCTGCGAGGTGCGGACGGTCGCCGCGGACACGCAGTGGCTGAGCCCGGCGTACGGGCGGGACACCGTGGCCGTGCACTTCACCTGGGTCGAGGACACGGACGCGGTGCTGCCGGTGGTGCGGCGGGTGGAGGAGGCGCTGGACGGGCTCGACGCCCGGCCGCACTGGGGGAAGGTGTTCACCGCAGCCCCGTTGGGCCGGTATCCGCGGCTCGGCGACTTCCGGGCGCTGGCTCAAGTACTCGACCCCAGCGGCAAATTCGCCAACGCCTTCGTGCGGGACATCCTGGCCGGCTGAACCGCGCGGGACTTTCTACACCCCCTTTCCTAACCCCTTGTCGAAAGTCCTCGCAGCCCATAGCCTTGCGCCGCGCCGGTGCCGACGTAGACCCCGGCCTGGCTGGGAAGGGATGGGCTGCTCCGGTGAAGCGCACCTCACGTGACATCCGCACCGCGAACCGCTACGAGGTGCTGCGCCAGATCATCGCCGAGTCGCCCACCTCCCGGCAGGAGCTGGCCGCCGCCACGGAACTGAGCCTGGCCACGGTCGCCACGCTCGTCGGCGAACTGCTCGACCTCCGCATGATCACGGAGGTCGGGTTCGAGGACTCGGCGGGGCCGGCCCGGGGACTCGTGGCCGTCAACGCGTCGGGGGGCGCGTTGATCGGTGTCGACATCGCGGAGACGTACGTCCATGTCGAGCTGTTCGACCTCGGGCTGAACGTCCTCGCCCGCGCGGACGAGGACATGGGCCCCGGTGAGAGCCTCCCGGAGCAGGTCGTCGCCCATGTCGCCGCGGCCGTCGGCTCGGTGGTCGCGCAGGCCGGCATCGAGGGCGCGCGGGTTCTCGGCGTCGGGGTGAGCGTGCCGGGGCAGGTGGACCGCGACACCGGGGTCTCCGAGTACGCGCCCAACTGGGACTGGCACGATGTGCCGCTGCTCGACCTGCTGTCCGAGGTCATCGCCTACCCCCTCTATCTGGACAATCCACTGCGTGCCGGCGCGGTCGCAGAAATGTGGTTCGGGGCGGCGCGCGGGCGCGGGGACACGGTGGTGGTCAACCTCGGAACAGGGGTCGGCGCCGGGCTGGCGCTCGGCGGCGGGCTGTACCGGGGGGTGAGCAACAGCGCCGGCGAGTGGGGCCACACCACGCTCGTCCTGGACGGGCGACTGTGCCGCTGCGGCAACCGCGGTTGTGTGGAGGCCTACGTCGGCGCGGCCGGGATCATGCTGAACCTGCGGGAGTTGAGCCCGCGGAGCCCGCTGCTGCACCCGGACGACCAGACGGCCACCATCGACGCGCTGGCCCGCGGAGTGGGCGCGTACGACCCCGTGGCCCTCAAGGTCGTACGGGAAACGGCCCGTTACATCGGCGCCGGCATCGCCAACCTGGTCAACGTCCTCAACCCCGAAGTGGTCGTGCTCAGCAGCTGGGTCGCCCGCAAGCTCGGCGAACCCCTGCTGCACGAAGTGCGCGAGGCCGTAGCCCGGCACGCGCTCAGGCGGCCCCTGGCCGCCACCGAGATCGTCCTCTCCCCCATCCCCACCGACCCGGCGTGCCTGGGCGCGGCCACGTTCGCGCTCGAAGGCGCACTGCAGTCCCTGGGGCAGAGGACCGCCACAAAGCGCACCACCCTCGCAAGGAGCCGTACCGCACCACCTTCATGACGACGGAAGGGATGCACGTGACTCACCCCCGCACCGCTCACCCCCGCAAGAGACCGGCCCTCCTGGCAGCGGCAGCCGCGCTCGCTGTCGCAGGCCCTCTCATATCCGCCCCAACCGCGAGCGCCGCCGACCCGGTCGCCGCCGAAGTCTCCCCCTACGCCGCCCAGACGATCGACAACATCGGTGCGTCCGGCGCCTGGTGGGTCAACGACCTGAAGAACTTCGACCCGAAGGTCCAGGCCCGGGTGGCGAAGCTGCTCTTCTCCTCCAGTGGCCTCGACCTCAGCAACTACCGCTACAACATCGGCGGTGGCGGCACGGCGGTCACCACCCCGTCCCGCGCCCCGGACGATTTCCGGAACGACGACGGGACGTACGACTGGAGCAAGGACAAGGGCGGCCGTACGTTCCTGTCCTACGCCGCGAAGTACGGCGTCGAGAACCTCGTCGCCTTCGTGAACAGCGCGCCCGCCGAGTGGAAGACCAACGGCAAGAGCTGCGGCGGCTATCTCAAGGCGGAGAACGAGCAGGACTTCGCGAAGTACATCGCCGACGTCACCGACCACTTCGCCAAGCGGGGCCAGAGGTTCGACCACATCAGCCCCTTCAACGAGCCGACGAACAGCTTCGACTCCTGCGGCCAGGAGGGCATGCTGGTCGACGTCGACCAGCGCGACGACATCGTGCGGGCGCTCGGCGCCGAGCAGGACGCACGGCGCCAGAAGACCGGCATCATCGCCGACGAGTCCACCAGCACGGTCAAGTTCAACGACGAGGTCCCCCGCTGGATCTCGCAGCCGGGCACGGCCCAGTACGTCGACAAGCTCGCCCACCACACGTACGACAACCCCAGCGACGCCAACCGCGCGCAGGTCTACGAGACGGCCAAGAAGGCCGGCATCGAGTCCTGGTCCACCGAGGTCTGCTGCTTCGGCAAGGGCGGCACCGGCTGGGCGCAGGAGTACGACCCGACGATCGACGGCGGTCTGAACCTGTCCCGGATCATCCACAAGGACTTCGCGACCGCGCACGACTCGGCGTTCCACTGGTGGGTCGCCCTGTCGGAGATGATCGGCACCGACCCGTACGCGAAGAACGACTCCGGCTGGAACGACGGCCTGATCTATTACGACCCCGACTACGCCACGAACGGCAACCAGACCCTGTACTTCACCAAGCGCTACTACGCGCTCGGCCAGTACAGCAAGTTCGTCAAGCCGGGCTCGGTCGCGCACAACGTGACGGGAGTGCCGGACGGCGTCGAGGTGTCGACGTACGACCGCGACGGCAAATGGGTCGTGGTGGTCAACAACCACAACTCGACCGACAGTTCGCTGAAGTTGCACTTCAACAGCAAGCGGCCGGTGCGGGCTTCGCAGGCCGTGCGGACGTCGGCGGACGAGAACTGGGCGAAGGTGGCGGGGCCGGCGGTACGCGGCTCGACCGTCTCCGCCTCGCTCCCCGCCCGGTCCATCACGACGTACGTCCTCGACCAGAAGGGCCGCGGCAGTTCGGCGATCACGGGCGCGCTGCAGGGGCAGCAGTCCGGGAAGTGCCTGACGGCGGACGCCTCCGGGGCCGCGATCAACGCCTGCACGGGCGAGGACGCGCAGGACTGGTCGTACGACGCGAAGGGCGCGCTGAAGGGCGCGGGCGGCTATCTGACGGCCGGCAGTTCGGGCCTGACGACCAGCGCGGCCTTCACGGGTGCCGCCGGTCAGCGCTGGCTGCTCAACTCCAACGGGCAGATCGTGAACGAGGCGTCCGGCACGTGCCTGGACGTCGGCGGACAGGCGACGGCCGACGGCAGCAAGGTGGGCCTTTGGTCCTGCAACGGCGGGAGCAACCAGGCCTGGTTCCGTCAGTAACCCTTCCTGATCGATGAGTTGGCGGGCCGCTGGTGCGGCGGCCCGCCACCCCGCACGTCCGGTATCCCGAACGCCATACAACGCTTCGAGCAGACTTCGTCCAACCCCTTGCCGAAGGCTTAGCCGAAGGTTAACGTCCCGCACCGCAAGCCGAATTGAGCCACCGGTTGAGCCACCGGCCGTCGCGCCGTGGAGCCGCAGCCGCACTCGAGACAAGGACGTCAACATGTCGGCACTGAGCAACAGCAACATGGACCGCCGATCCGCACTGCGCGCCGCGATGGGGCTGGCTGCGGCCGGCGGGCTGGCCGCGTGCGGTGGTAACACCGGCCGGAGCAGCTCCGGCGACAGCCTCGTGCAGATGTTCCACGCGTACGGCGAGGCGGGCACCGAGCAGGCCATCAAGCGCTACGCGAAGGCGTACAAGGACGCCAACGTGACCACGCAGTGGATCACCAGCGCGGACTTCGAGAGCAAGCTCTTCTCGGCCCTGCTCACCAAGAACGCGCCGGATCTCTTCGAGTTCCACCCGCAGATCCAGATGGTCAAGAGCGGCCAGGTGGCGGACCTGACCGACATCATCGACCCGGTCAAGGACGACTTCAACCCGGCCGACATCAAGTCGCACACGGTCGACGGGAAGATATACGGCGTCCGGATGATCGACGACCCGCAGTTCTTCTACTACCGCAAGTCGATGTTCGAGGATGCGGGGGTCGACGTCCCGACCACGCTCGACGAGCTGATGGAGGCCGCCGCCAAGCTCACCACCAGCAAGGTGAAGGGCCTGTACCTCGGCAACGACCTGCACAACGTCATCCACCCGATGATCTGGTCGGCAGGCGCCGACACCCTCACCGAGAAGAACGAGATCGCCTACCACACGGACGGCGTCGTCGAGGGCCTCAACAAGATGCGCAAGCTGTTCACCAGCGGCGACCTTCTCCTCGGCGCCCCGACCGAGTCCTGGGACCCCTCCTCGCTCAACCAGGGTCTGTGCGCCATCCAGTGGTGCGGCATGTGGGCGATGCCGGCGATCCAGGACGCGCTCGGCGACGACTGGGGGATCTTCCCCTTCCCGAAGGTCACGGACTCCGGCAAGCAGTCGGTCTACAACGGCGGCTGGTCGATGTTCGTCAACGCCAAGAGCAAGAACGTCGAGGCGGCCAAGGAGTACGTGAAGTGGCTGTGGATCGACCAGAAGGAGTACCAGGAGGACTGGGCCACCTCCTACGGCTTCCACATTCCGCCGCGCACCTCGCTCGCGGAGTCCGCCACCAAGCTCAAGTCGGGCAACGCCGCTGAGGGCGTCAAGCTCTTCAACGAGTTCGGTCACTTCGACAACATCGGCTGGACCCAGGCCATGATCACCGCCCTGGAGGACGTCTTCGCCAACTCCGTCCGCAAGGACATGGACCCGGAGAAGGCTCTCGACAAGGCCGACACAGCCGTCAACCGCGAGCTCAAGAAGCTGTTCGGTTAGACCGCGGGACGGACCACGACATGTCGACGACCAAGACGCGCGGCCTCGCGCGCCCCGCCCCGGCGAAGGCCTCATCGGCCAAGCCGCGGCGGGGTCTACGGGGCAGCCCGACCTTCAACTTCTGGCTCTTCACCGGACCGTTCCTCATCGGCCTGGCGATCTTCGTCTACGCGCCGATCCTCTGGAGCCTCTGGCTCAGCTTCTTCGAGGCCCGCTTCACCGTCACGCCCGACAAGTTCGTCGGCTTCGACAACTACGTGTACATGCTGACGAACGACGACTTCGTCGGCTCACTCGGCACCTTCACCGTCTTCGCCGCGTTCATCGTGCCCACCACATGGGCGCTCTCGCTGGCCCTGGCCCTGCTGGTGAACCGGCTGCGCTTCATGCGGGCGTTCTTCCGTTCGGTCTTCTTCCTGCCGACCGCGTGCAGTTATGTGGCCGCCTCGCTGATCTGGAAGATGTCGATCTTCAGCGGAGTCCGCTTCGGCCTGATGAACACGGTTCTCGGCTGGTTCGGGGTCGAGAACATCGCCTGGCTGGCCGACCCCAATCCGCCCTGGTACTGGCTGGTCATCGTCACCGCACGTCTGTGGCTGCAGTCCGGCTTCTTCATGATCCTGTTCATCGCGGCGCTGCAGAACATCCCGGACGAGCTGTACGAGGCTGCCGCCATCGACGGCGCCAAGCCGGGCTGGCAGACCTTCCGGTACATCACGCTGCCCCAGCTGCGTGCCACGTCCACCGCGGTGATCCTGCTGCTGCTCATCGCCGCCTACCAGGCCTTCGACGAGTTCTTCAACCTGCTGTCGAAGACCACCTGGGGCCGCCCGCCCCTCGTCGAGCTGTACTACAAGGCCCTGGGCGAGAGCCAGGACTACGGCGCCGGCAGCGCGGGAGCGCTCATTCTGACCGTGCTGATCTGTGCCGTGACCCTGCTCCAGGGCAAGATCATGGGCTTTGGAAGGGGGGAGGAGTCCAAGTGACCACCACCATGCCCGAGGTGGGGAAGTCCGCGCCGAAATCAGGCAAGCCCCGCCGCGTCAAGCGCGGCGGCGGTGGCGTGATGAGCTCCACCGGCCTCTACATCGCCACCGGCGTCGCCGCCCTCCTCTTCTTGGTCCCGTTCTACATTCTCGTCCGCAACGCCCTCTCCACCGACGCCGAGATCACCGGAGAGAACTGGAAGTTCTTCCCCACGGACATCCAGTGGGGCAACATCAGCGAACTGTTCACCGACGAGACGGTCCCCTTCGCCCAGTCCCTGTGGAACTCGGCGGTCGTGGCCACCCTGCACACCGTCGGCGTCCTGCTGGTGTGCTCCCTCGCGGGCTACGGTCTGGCCCGCATCCCGTACAAGCACGCCAACAAGGTCTTCTACGCCGTCCTGGGGACCCTGATGGTCCCGACCGCGGTCACCTTCGTCCCGAGCTTCGTGCTGGTCTCGTCGCTCGGCTGGGTGGACACCTACCGGGGTCTCATCATCCCGGGCCTGTTCAGTGGTTTCACCTGCTTCCTGTTCCGGCAGTACTTCCTGGGGTTCCCCAAGGAGCTGGAGGAGGCGGCACGCGTGGACGGACTGGGCTACTGGGGCGCGTACTGGCGCATCGTGGTGCCCAACTCGCTGAACTTCTTCGCGGCGATGGCGACGATCACCTTCATCCAGGGCTGGAACTCCTTCCTGTGGCCGCTGGTCATCGGCCAGGACCCGGGCGCCTGGACGGTACAGGTCGCGCTCTCCTCCTACATGACCAACCAGACCGTCGTCTTCCACATGATCTTCATGGCCACGGCCGTTTCCATCCTGCCCCTGGTGTTCGTGTTCCTGTTCCTCCAGCGCTGGCTGGTGCAGGGGATCGCACAGACCGGCATCAAGGGCTGACCTAGGAGACCGATGTCTTTCCGCACCACTGATTACGTCGAGGACGTGTCGCCGGGCAGCGGGGTCCTGCCGCCCCGCGCCTGGTACGCGTCCTCCGACGCCCAGTCACTCTCCCTCAACGGCAGCTGGCGCTTCCGCCTGTCCGCGACGGCGGACGCCGAGGACGACTCCTTCACGGAGGAGGGGTACGACACCGGGGACTGGGCCGAGGTCACGGTCCCCGGGCACTGGGTCCTCCAGGGCGACGGGGCGTTCGGTTCGCCCATCTATACCAACCACCTGTACCCCTTCCCGGTGGACCCGCCGCACGTCCCGACCGAGAACCCGACCGGCGACCACGTCCGCGTCTTCGGCCTGCCGGCGGACTGGCCCGGCGACGGCGGTGCCGTCCTCCGTTTCGACGGTGTCGAGTCCTGCGCCCGCGTCTGGCTGAACGGCACGGAGCTCGGCGAGTTCAAGGGCTCCCGGCTGCCGCACGAGTTCGCGGTCGGGTCGCTGCTGAAGCCGACGGGCAACGTGCTCGCCGTCCGGGTGCACCAGTGGTCCGCGGGGTCGTACCTGGAGGACCAGGACCAGTGGTGGCTGCCCGGCATCTTCCGCGATGTCACCCTGCTGCACCGCCCGGCGGGCAGCGCGGGCGACTTCTTCATGCACGCCTCCTACGACCACACCACGGGCGAGGGCACCCTGCGCGTCGACTCCGACGTCGAGGGGCGGGTGTCCGTGCCCGTCCTGGACATCGATGTCGCGACCGGCGAGCCGGTGACCGTCCCCGTCCAGCCGTGGTCCGCCGAGACGCCGAAGCTGTACGACGGTGAGCTGATCACGGCGGGCGAGCGCGTCCCGCTGCGCATCGGTTTCCGGACCGTCGGCCTCGAAGACGGGCTGATCAAGGTCAACGGAAAAGCCATCCTCTTCAAGGGCGTCAACCGGCACGAGTGGCACCCCGAGAAGGGCCGCGCCCTCGACCTTGCGACCATGCGCGAGGACATGCTGCTGATGAAGCGGCACAACCTCAATGCCGTCCGCACCTCGCACTACCCGCCGCACCCGGCCTTCCTGGACCTGTGCGACGAGTACGGCCTGTGGGTCATCGACGAGTGCGACCTGGAGACCCATGGCTTCACCGAGCAGGCCTGGCGCGACAATCCCGTCGACGACGACCGCTGGACCCCGGCCCTGCTCGACCGCGCCGCCCGTATGGTCGAACGCGACAAGAACCACCCGTCGGTCGTCATCTGGTCCCTCGGCAACGAGGCCGGCACCGGCCGCGGGCTGACCGCGATGGCCGAGTGGATCCACGGCCGGGACGACTCGCGGCTCGTGCACTACGAGGGCGACATCGACTGCCGTGACACCGACATGTACTCGCGGATGTACGCGGGCCATGAGGAGGTCGAGCGGATCGGTGCCGGGCTGGACGGCGGCACGCACAAGAGGCGTGAACTGCCCTTCATCCTCTGCGAGTACGGCCACGCCATGGGCAACGGCCCCGGTGGCATCGCCGACTACCAGCGGATCTTCGAGTCGTACGACCGGCTCCAGGGCGGCTTCATCTGGGAGTGGATCGACCACGGCATCAAGCATCCGCAGCTGGGCTTCGCCTACGGCGGCGACTTCGGCGAGGAACTGCACGACGGCAACTTCGTCTGCGACGGGCTGATCTTCCCGGACCGGCGGCCGTCGCCGGGGCTCGTCGAGTACAAGAAGGTGATCGAGCCCGTCCGCATCGAGGGCGACGGCGCGGACGGCACCGTACGGGTGACGAACGCGTACGACTTCGCCGACCTGTCGGCGCTGGCCTTCGAGTGGTCGTACCAGGTGGACGGCGAGACGGTCGAGGCCGGGACGCTGAACGTGCCCGCGCTCGCACCCGGTGAGTCGGCCGAGGCGAAGCTGCCGCAGCCGGACGGGCCGGGCGGCGAGGCGCAGTGGACGGTGCGGGCGCTGCTGGCGCAGGAGACCGCCTGGGCCCCGAAGGGCCACGTGGTCGCGTGGGCCCAACTCCCGGTGACCGAGCGGCTGAAGCCCTCCGTCACGGCGAGCGAGAGCCCCGCTGTGAGCGAGGGGACCGTCCACCTCGGACCCGCGTCGTTCGACGCCCGCACCGGCGCGTTGCGGACCATCGGCGGCGTCGATGTGACCGGTCTGCGCCTCGACGTGTGGCGGGCGCCGACCGACAACGACGACGGCGCGCCCTGGCAGTCGGACGTCCGGTTCGGTGTGCTGTGGCGCAAGTACGGGCTGCACCGGATGCGACACCGGTTGGGTGATGTGGAGTTGGCGGAGGACTCCCTGACCGTACGGAGCCGGGTGGCGCCCGCCGCCTGGGAGGTGGGCCTGGACACCGTGTACCGCTGGACCTCCGACGGGACCCGGCTGAAGCTCACCGTCTCCGTGCGTCCCGAGGGTGATTGGACCGTGCCGCTGCCGCGGCTGGGCATCCGGTTCGGGCTGGCGTCGGCGGACGCGGTGCGGTGGTTCGGCGGAGGTCCCGGTGAGGCCTACCCGGACACCGAGTCGGCGTCGATGCTGGGTCGTTGGACTTCGACCGTGGACCAGTTGCAGACGCCGTACGTGCGCCCCCAGGAGAACGGCGCCCGGGCCGACGTCCGCTGGGCGGAGCTCGGCGGGCTGCGGATCGAGGGAGACCCGGAGTTCTGGTTCAGCGCGCGCCGCTGGACGAACGAGCAGCTGGACGCGGCCCGGCACCTGACCGATCTCACGCCCGGCGACACCGTGTGGGTCAACCTCGACCACGGGCAGCACGGCATCGGCTCCCAGTCGTGCGGCCCCGGCCCGCTGCCGCAGTACTTCCTGCGGGCCGAGCCGGCGGAGTTCTCGTTCGTGTTCTCGGTGGCCGATCAGTCCGGTTCCCGGTGATCGATTAGTCCAATCAATCGATCAATAAATCCATTGCCCGATTGATCGACATTCTGCGACGGTCGTGATGCGCCCGCGGCCGGTCGGCCCTTCCAGCCGACCGGCCGCAACTCGTGTTCGAGGTAAGGGAGTTCACGAACGTGAGCGGAAGCATCGAGGTCCGCGGCCTGTCCCGCACCTTCCACACCACCGTCCGCCGACCGGGCTTCATCGGCGCGCTGCGGTCCCTGGTCGACCCGGAGCGGGTCGCCAAGCACGCCGTCCAGGACATCACCTTCGACGTGGCCCCCGGCGAACTCCTCGCCCTGCTCGGCCCGAACGGCGCCGGCAAGTCCACCACCATCAAGATGCTCACCGGCATCCTCACGCCGACGTCCGGCGAGTGCCGGGTCACGGGCGTGGTGCCGTACAAGGAGCGCGAGCGCAACGCCCGGAACATCGGCGCGGTGTTCGGGCAGCGCACCCAGCTGTGGTGGGACCTGCCGGTGCGCGAGTCGTTCGCGATCCTGCGGGACATCTACGAGGTGCCGAGAGCCGAACACGCCACCCGGCTCGGCGAGTTCGACGAGCTGCTGGACCTCTCCTCCTTCTGGGACACCCGGGTGCGCCACCTCTCGCTCGGCCAGCGTGTGCGCTCCGACCTCGCGGCGGCCCTGCTGCACGACCCGCCGGTCGTCTTCCTCGACGAGCCGACCATCGGCATGGACGTGGTGGTCAAGGAGCAGGTGCGGGAGTTCCTCCGGCACCAGGTCGAACAGCGTGGCCGTACGGTCCTGTTGACCACGCACGACATGACGGAGGTCGAACGGCTCGCCGAGCGGGTCGTCCTGATCAACCACGGCCGGCTCGTCCTGGACGGCGGCCTCGACGAGATCCGCCGCAAATTCGGCTCGACATGGCAGGTGCGGGCGACCCTCGCCGACGCGCACACCGACGTCGTACCACTGCCGGGCATCGCACTGCTGCGGCAGGACGGACCGCGGGTCGTCTTCGGGCCGGACGGAACCGACGCGCCCACGGTGCACCAGGCGCTGAAGACGGTCATCGAGCGGTACGAGGTGACGGGCGTCGCCATCGACGAAGCGGACCTGGAAGACGTGATGCGGGCCGCCTACGTCCACGCCGAGGCGGTCTGACGTGGCCGTTCTGCACGCCTGGCGCGCCGCCCGCGTCACCCCCCTCGGTGAGCTGCACACCCCGCCGCGGATGACGGCCGTGCTGGTCCGGCTGGCCGTGCAGGTGGTGCTGGTGGCGTCGCTGTGGCACGGCCTGTACTCCCACACCGGCACCACCGCCGGACTGAACGAGGGCCAGGCGGTCACCTATGCCGTGCTGGCCGTACTCGCCTCCCGGATGCGGGAGTTGGACCAGTACGCGGGCCGGGACACCGTGCTGCAGCACATGCACTTCGGCACCATCGTCTACTGGTATCTGCGCCCGCTGCCGCCCCAGCGGTACTACGCCCTGCGTGCCCTCGGTGAGCAGCTGTACGGGCTGGCGTGGGCGCTGGGCGGATTCGCGGTCTGCCTCGCGTTCGGGGTGGTCGAACCGCCCCGGTCGGCCGCTGTGGCAGGGGTGTTCGCGGTCAGTCTGCTGCTCGGCCAGTGGGTGCTGTACTACGTGATGCTCGTCCTGGACCAGATGTGTTTCTTCACCATCCGCAACAACTCCGCGATGCTGATCCTGATCTTCGTGCAGAACCTGTTGTCCGGGGTCTACGCGCCGCTGTGGTTCTTCCCGGACTGGTTCCTCACGCTGAGCGGTTTCCTGCCGTTCCAGGCGACGCTGAGCGTGCCGCTGTCGATCTACATCGGCCGGATCCAACTGGCCGACGCGGGCGTCCAGTTGGCCATTCAGGCGGCCTGGGTCGTCGTGCTGGCGCTGCTGACCCGGTGGGTGTGGCGGCAGGCCGCGCGGCGCGTGATCTCGCAGGGAGGCTGAGATGTCGTTGAAGGCTCTGCGCATCGTGTGGCGCGTCTCGCTGCTCAACATCCGTGCCGCGATGGAGTACCGCACCGAGTTCCTGCTGAACATCGCGGCCGGCGCGATCTGGCAGGTGTCGGTGATCGTGTTCGCGACGGTGCTGCTGGCGCGGTTCACCGGGATGGGCGGCTGGGACAGCTCCGACGTGCTGCTGATCCCGGCGATCCGGATGCTCGCCCACGGGCTGTTCGTCCTGGTGCTGGGGCGACTGCACTTCATCGGCCGGCAGATCCAGGAAGGCATGATCGACGTCTATCTGGTCCGCCCCATGCCGGTGTACCGCCAGGTCCAGCTCGCCTACTTCCCGACCAACGCGATCGGCGACCTGACCGTCGCGGCGGGCCTGATGGTGGGCGCGCTCAGCCGCAGTCACCTGGACTGGACGGCGGGCCGGATCTCCTACCTGATCGCGGCCGTCCTCGGCGGCATGCTCCTGGAGGCGGCCCTGTTCGCGGTCGTCGCCTGCGCCGCGCTGCGCTTCCCGGCCGCCGACTACTGGGGCCGCTGGCTGGAGGAACTCCTCGGCACCTTCGGCAGCTACCCCCTGAACGTGCTGCCGAAGGCGGTGGGCGGCTTCCTGACGTACGGCCTCCCGCTCGCCTTCGTCGCCTACTTCCCGGCCGCCGTCCTCACCGGCCACGGCCACAGCACCGGCGTCCCGTACTGGCTGGCGGCGGCCTCCCCGCTGCTGGGCGTCCTGGCGTACCTCGCGACCCGCCTCCTGTGGCGGTGGAGCCTGCGGCACTACGCGGGCGTGAACGGATGACGGAGCCGACCCGGACGCGCTCCTCGCCGTCGGCCTTCAGGACGTCGGTCAGGCAGGCACGCAGATACCGGCGATCTGCAACCCTCTTGCGGCGACGGCGCGTTGGGAAGTGAACGGCATCAGCACGAGTCGGCTCACGACTTCGCCGACGAAGGACCTTGTCCCCGGCGCACATGGCGGCCCGCGCGGCGATCACGTGGACGGCGTACTTGTCCAGCAGTTCGGCACGGTGGGCGGCCGGGTCGCTACGGAGAACGCCATCCGCCCCGGATGCCGGTCCCGGCGCAAGGTCGAACACTCACCTGCTCGATCCCGAGCCGGTGCCCGACCGCCGTATCGGCGTGAACAGGGCGGCGACCGCGATCAGTACGCAGCAGCCGCCCGCGACGAGCGCCACGGGCGCCGTGCCCTCGCGTTCCGCGGCCCAGGTGAGGACGGCCGCGCCGACCGGGGCCGCCGAGTAGTGGAGCGTCCAGAAGGCCGAGGTGACCCGGCCCAGAAGGGGCTCGGGGGTCACTTCCTGGCGCAGGGACATCGAGCAGGTGCCCGCGACGGCGACGCACGCGAGGAAGGCCGCGGCGAGGACGGCCACGACGGGGACGTCCTGCGCCCGGCCGAGCCCGGCGAAGGCGAGTCCGCACACCGCGACCGCGCCCATCCAGGTCGGCCCGAAACCGAGCCGGCGGCGGATCCGGGCCACGAGCAGGGAACCGGCGATGGTGCCGAGCGCGCCGCCCGCCATCACCGTGCCGACGGTGCCGTCGTCATGGCCGAGATCGTGCTTGAGGTGGTAGATCACCAGATCGTTCAGGCCGAGGGTGAAGAAGCTGAAGAGGAACAGCAGCGCGGTCAGCGACCGCAGGACCGGATGGCCGTAGAGGAAGGCGATCCCGGCGCGCAGGTCCTGCCACAGCCCGGTGCGCTGACCCGTCCGATCGTCTCCGGGGCGCCCCCGGAACCGTACGACGACCAGACAGGCCGCCGACACCCCGAAGCTCGCAGCGTCCACGCCGACGGCGGTGGCGGGCCCGGACCAGGCGGCGACGAGGCCCGCGCACAGCGGTCCCAGAACCCCGGCCGCGGCGGCGGTCGCGTTCAACCGGCCGTTGGCCTCGGTGAGTTGCTCGGTGCCGACCAGGCTGCGCACGACGGTGACATAGCCGACGGCGAACAGCATCCCGACCGCCTCGCACAGCGGCAGCACCACGTACAGCAGCCAGATCCGCGGTCCGAAGAGCCACACCACCGGGATCACCCCGTACAGCACCATCCGTACGAGATCGCAGCCGATCAGCAGCTTGCGCCGGTCGACCCGGTCCACCACGGCCCCGGCGAACACCGCCGCCACGACCGAGGCCGCCCCGCCCACCGCCGTCAGCAGACCCATCGCGGCGAGCGAACCGGTGGCCTGCAGGACCAGCAACGGCAGCGCGATCAGCGCGAAGGAATCACCGAGGACGGACAGGGTCTGCGCCGCCCAGAAAACCCCGAAGTCCCGGCTGCGCCACAGCGGACGACCACCGACGTCGGCCAACTCCGGCTTACGGCTGCCTGGTTCGCCCTTGCGCCGCGCGTCGTACGTCAAGCCGCCCTCCCCCTGAGACTCCGGCAACCTTACGACGCGCCACTACGGCCGTTCAGGCGCCGACCAGTTCGGCCCACTGGTCGGCGAGGGCGGGGATGGGCTGGGGGACGGGGCCGAGGCCTCCGTCGTGCGGGGCGTCGAGTTCGTCGACGACGTCCTTGACCGCGCGTTCGGAGACGGCGGGAGACCGGGCGGGCAGGGTGTAGCGGACGCCGGGGCGGTCGACGGCCGTGTCGGCGTGGTGCGGGACGGGCGTGTAGCCGTACCAGTCAAGGGTGTTGAGGCGGTGGATCTGGTCGGCCCAGTGCTGGGCGTCGCGCATGTCGCCGTGGCGCAGATGGAGCAGATACAGACACAGCGCGGCGGTGACGCTGCCCGCGCCGGCGGCGTACTGCCACCAGAACCGGGCGCCCTCCTCCTCGTCGGCGAGGTAGAGCAGACAGGCGAAGGGGAGGGCCCCGTCGGGGTCGCGGGCGGTGTCGAAGAGGGTGATGCGGCGGGCGGCACCGTCGTGGTGGACGGTGCCGCGACACAGTACGCGCAGGTCGTGCGCGGACCGTTCGTGCAGGGCGGCGGGGGGCTGGTGGCCCCGGCAGCCGTGTGGTCCGACGGGGTGGAAGAACCGCACCCAGCTCAGTTCGTGCAGGTCGCGGGCGAGTTGGTGCCGCGCGTCTGCCAGGTCGGCCTGGGTGTACTCGCCTCGGAAGACGCGGGAACGGCGCAGGGCCTCCTCGATGCTGCGCGGGGTGCGGTTCACGGGTGGGTCACTCCTTGTCGTCGTCGGGGGTGCTCTCGACCCGGTAGCCCATGGCCGCCGCGAGCCGGTGTTTCGCGGTGCGGCGGGTGGATCGGACGGTCGCCTCGCGAATGCCCATGATCAGGGCCGTGTGTTTGGTGTCGAACTCGAGCAGATCGCGCAGGACGAGCACGTCGAACTGCCGCTCGCTCAGTCGTGTCATCTGCCGGAACAGCCCGAGGCCCTCCTCCAGTTCAGCGATCTCCGCACCGTGCTCGGCGTGGAAGGCGCTGCGGAAGGCGGCGAGCAGAGGTGCGCTGGCCGCCTTGATGGCCCGCTCGAACGCCAGGGTCTCGGTGGTGGCCGGACTACGGCCCTGGTCGGCGAGTTCACCATGGACGCGTTGTTTGAACAGCGCCCAGGCATACGCGCCGGGGTTCTCCATGGCCTCCAGCCGGGGCCAGATGGTGGCCAGGTACAGGAAAGTGCGGTCGACCAGCCGCCGGGCGGCGACGGCGTTGCCGCCGAGGTGGATGCGGCTGTACTCGAAGCACGCCCGGTCGTAGCGGGCCTGGAAGTCCCAGAACTCGGGCGGCATCGAGGAGTCGGGACGGTGCGTCATGGGTCCTGCGGGGTCGGGCTGCCTGCTGGTCATCGGTGTC
Organism: Streptomyces sp. DG2A-72; assembly: GCF_030499575.1. Classification (NCBI taxonomy): domain Bacteria; kingdom Bacillati; phylum Actinomycetota; class Actinomycetes; order Kitasatosporales; family Streptomycetaceae; genus Streptomyces; species Streptomyces sp. DG2A-72. The sequence goes on along the minus strand of NZ_JASTLC010000001.1, from coordinate 8,375,009 downwards.
CTCCTTCGTTCCAGGAGGCCGGGGTGGCAGCTGGGGGCTGGGTCTGCTGCTCGCTGAGGGCGGTGGCCCCGATGCGAACTCCGGCACCGAGGAGGCGCCGCACTAAGAACCACACGTCGGGCGCGAAGGACCGCGCCGCCGCGGAGGTGGCCAGCACGAGGCTGACTACTTCGTAGTTCACAGTGATGCTTTCCTTGTCTGTCGGACGGTGCCATTGACCGCTCCGTCCCCCGCGCGACGCGGGCCGGGCACCTGGAGCATCGTTGCTCTGGAGAACAGGTAAGCGGACCGGACCCGTCGAACGTGCAGACCTTCAAGCAGATCTTTCTAACGGAGGGTAGCTTTCCGCTGACTGTTGGCCATGGGTGAATTCGCAATCCTTTTCCGCCAAAGCCACGCCACCCCTGACGCCTCCCGCGCCACCCCTGCCGAACAGGGCATCCGCCGAAAGAGAAGAACTCCGAACGCCATTTGCGCGAACGTGACATCACACTGCCCGCTTTCCGCATGTGTCACAGATCACGTTTGACCGCGAGCGGCATCCAGATGGTCATGCACGGACATCGACCGTCTCCGGCAGCGCGATCTGCCCGGTCACGAACTCGCTCCACAGTCCGAAGCGGAGCTTGTCGTCGTTCTTGCGTACGGTCGCGAAGGACGCCGTGCCGTGTGTGGCGCCCCAGGTGAGTTCGAAGCGCCGGGTGCCCACGCGTTGGTCCGGTGGGATCTGGGTCGGCGGGACGATCTCGTCCAGGGCCCAGCGGTAACCGCGTTCGCGGTAGGGGTGGGTGACCTTTTCCCAGGTCAGTTCCAGGATGGTGTTGCTCGCGGGGATGACGACGAGGGCGCCGCGCAGGCCGCCTGTGTGGCGGGTGTTGAAGGCGTACACGTCGGCGGTGCCCTCGGGGTAGAGGTGGCTGGTGCCGTGGCCGATCCGGGAGCCGGCGGGGCAGGCTGCGGGGCCGTTCGTCTCGATGACGGTCCGGGCGCAGAGCGGGAAGTCCTTGGGGTGGAAGTCGAGCGCCTCGTCGAAGAGGAAGACGAAGCGGCGAGGCGCGGCCGGCGGGCCGGCCGGTTCCGCGCGGCTGGTCCGGTCGAACGCCACGCGGACGCCCGCTCCCCCGTCCCCACCGACCCGCACCCTCAGGGAGTCGATGTTGCGCGGGCCGGACACGTCCGGTTCGTACGGCCGTTGCGGTCCGCCGGGTGCGGGATCCGGCGGGGTGCCGCCGCCCTCTGCTGCCCACGCCGGTCCCGCCGTCGTCAGTAACACCGCGGCCAGGCCGCTGCTCCAGTGCCGTGTGCGCACCCCGCGCTCCCCTCACGTCCGTCCACTCGGTCCACGTCGTTCCGTCCGTCCATGCTCACCCGGCCGCCGGGCCGCTCCCAGGCTCTGCGGGACCCAGGGACGCGCAGACCCACCCACGGGCACCATGGACGTCATGGAGCCTGCACAGGAGTTGGGGGAGTTCCTGCGGTCCCGGCGGGCACGCCTGAGACCGGAGGACGTCGGTTTCGCCTCCGGGTCGGGGCCGCGCCGGGTGCCGGGGCTGCGGCGGGAGGAGGTCGCGTCTCTGGCGGGGGTCAGCGTCGACTACTACGTACGGCTGGAGCAGGGCCGTAATCGCGGGGTGTCCGACAGCGTCCTCGGTGCGGTCGCCGACGCTCTGCGCATGGACGACGACGAGCGCGCCCATCTGGTCCGGCTGGCCCGCCCGGACGGTGCCTCGGGAGCACCCGACGGCCGTCCCGCTCGCCCGGGCGTGCGGCAGTTGCTCGACTGGATCTGCGCCCCTGCCCTGGCCGTCGACCACCGTCTGGACATCGTGGCCTGGAACCGGCCGGTCTGTGCGCTCATCACCGACCTCGCGGCGCTGTCGCCCACCGAGCGCAACATGGCGCGGCTGCATCTGCTCGACGCCGAGATCGGCGGCCGTTACCCCGACGTCGACTTCATCGCCCGGGAGGTGGTGGGGCAACTGCGGATCGCGGCGGGCCGGTATCCGCGGGACGCGGCGCTGCACCGGCTCATCGCCGAACTGACGGCGAAATCACCGGAGTTCCGGCATCACTGGGAACGGCACGCCGTGCACACCAAGTCGTCCGGGTTCAAGCGCGTCAACCATCCGGAGGCCGGCCCGCTGACTCTCGCCTACGAGATCACCCACTTCCCCCAGGACCCCGACCTGAGCCTCCTCGTCTACACGGCTGCCCCGGACACTCCGGAGGCGCAGGCCCTGCGCCTCATGGCCAAGGCGTGAAAACGGTTCAGGGCGGGACAACGGTTCAGGGTCGGCAAGACGGCTCTGAGCGGATCCGGCGAAGTCCCGTGCGGTTCGGCAGCGCCCCGAAGGGGCGCGGGGCTGTATCGATGTGCGGCTCCGCCGCGATGGGGGCCCCCGCTCATGAGGGTCCCCCCCCCGCTCGAGCGAAGCCGAGAGTGGGGGAGAATTCGAGAGTGGGGGAGCGACCAGCCACGACGGACCGGCAGGCGACGCATCGGACTTCCAGCGGAGCGCTTAGGCAGGAAAACGGTTTGGAGGGGCCGCCAGTAGAGGGCCGGCGGATCCTCTGAGTGCGTGCCGGTGGCCCACGGGTCGGTGCCGCCCAGGTCACCGAAGCGGCCGAGGATCTTCAGCACCGACTCGCCCTTGCGGAACCTCGACCACGACATCGCGCGGTCCTGGCGTCGGGTCCGGGACCTCGGCGACGACGGCCTTGACGGATGGCACCGGCTCGCTATGCGCCGACCGGCCGCAGCGAGCTGAGGCGCACCATCTCCTGTTCCGAGAGCCGTAGCGCGCCTGCGGCCACGTTCTGCGCGAGGTGGTCCAGATCTCCTGTGCCGGGGATCGCAAGCACGTGCGGCCCCTGCTGCAAGGTCCAGGCCAGCCGGACCTGCGCGATGGACACACCGTGCGCGCGGGCAACGGCGTACACCGCCTCGCTGTCACCGGCAGCCGGGCCCGCCTCGCGCCCGGGACCGGCGATCGCGAAGAACGGAACGAAGGCCAGGCCGAGTTCACCGCAGAGCCGTAGGAGTGCCCGGTCCTCGCTCAACGCGCCGATACCGTAGGGGTTCTGCACGCACACGACCGGGGCGATGGCCCGGGCCTCGGCCAGTTGCTCAGATGTGACGTTGGAGATGCCGAGGTGGCGGACCAGCCCAGCATCGCGCAGCTCGGCCAGCACGGCGAAGTGCTCGCCGATCGAACCGGTCCGGCAGCTCGGTGGCACGCGAAGGTTCACCACGTCCAGGTGATCGCGGCCGAGTTGGCGGAGGTTCTCCTCGACCTGGCCGCGCAACTGCGCCGGCGCGGCCCACCACCACGCACCCGAGGGATCGCGGCCCGGCCAGACCTTGGTGGTGATGACCAGGTCCTCCGGGTACGGCGCCAGCGCCCGGTTGATCAGCTCATTGGCGGAGCGCGTCGCCGAGAAGTAGAACGCAGCGGTGTCGATGTGGTTCACCCCGAGCTCGACCGCCCGCCGGAGCACGCCGATCGACCGCTCTCGGCCACGCGGCACGCCGCTGTCGAAGGGTGCGGTACCCGTCAGGCGCATCGCGCCGAACCCGACGCGGTTGACGGTCAGGTCACCGAGTTGCCAAGTCCCCGCGGGTGCCGCGGCGTTCGTCCGTGGGCTCATGACTGGGATCTCCTCTTGCAGTTGGGAACGGAAATCGATGGGTGGGCGCGGCACGTTGAGGCCGCTCGGCGGGGCGAGCACATCGAAGTGGGTCCACCAGTGCCGAGGCAGGCGGGCCCGGGCATGAAAAAGGCCTCCCCGGCGGATCGAAATCCGCACCGAGAAGGCTCGCGTGATGACCAGCATTTTAGCAGGGCAGGGCAGCTAGGTGTTGCGGGTCATGACGTTGTTGACGTGGCGTCGGTCAGCGGCTTCTGGGGGTAGGCGCGGAGCACGAGGGATGTGGTGACAGGGCCGTAACGGGCAAGTGCGTCGACGACTTCTTCGAGTCGTCCTGCCTGCGGGCAGTGGACGTCGAAGATGAGGCAGTCTTCCCCGGTGACTCTGAGAGTGGAGGCGATCTCGGGGGTCCGGGAGGCGAAGTCCAGGGCCCGTGAGAGCTGGGCGTGCGTGGTGCGGAGCCGGATGACCGCGTGAATGTTCAGCCCGAGGGCTGCCGGGTCGACCACGGCTCGGTAGCCGGTGATGACGCCGCTTTTCTCCAGCCGTTGGATGCGCGCGCTGGCCGCGGGCTGCGAGAGTCCGACGCGGCGCCCTACCTCCGCGCCGGTCAGCCGGCCGTCGGTCTGGAGCAGGGCGAGGATGTCTCGGTCTATCCGGTCGAGTGATTCCATTGTTGTTGCACCACTTTCTTTGAGATCACTTGCGCTACTGCCGCTGCCCTGATGGATCCAACAGAATCTGCGCCAGGCGCCCCCCAGGATCGCAGGGAGCGACGAGTGAAACGGTGGTGGGCAGTGGTCGCATACGTCGTCATCCCGGGTATCGACGGTTCGGACGGACAGCACTGGCAGACCTTGTGGGAGCGGCAGTGGGGCACCTCGGCGGTAAGGATCTCCCCTGCCTCGTGGTCCGCCCCCGATCTGGATGACTGGATCGACGCTGTCCAGGGGGCGTACGACGACGCTTCCCAACGGGACAGCCACGTTGTGCTGGTAGCCCACAGCCTGGGCTGCTGGGCCGCGTCCGCATGGCTGAACAAGAACCCCTCCAGCCCGACAGGCGGCGCATTCCTGGTCGCGCCGCCCGACCCGCACGGGCCGGCCTTCCCACGCCAGGCGGCCGCGACGTTCATGGAGTTGTCGGCACAACCGTTGCCGTGCCCGGCCCTGGTGGTGGGCAGCGCCAACGACCCGTACTGCACCCCCGAGGCGGCCGCCGGCTTCGCGGCGCGGTGGGAGGCGCGATGGCACCTGGCGGGCGCGTGCGGACACATCAACTCCGCCAGCGGCCTGGGCTCGTGGCAGCACGGCCGTGAACTCCTGGACTCGCTGACCCAGCAGTGATCAACCACCGCATGGGACGTATAGCCACCTGGTACCGCCCTGCGGTTCCCCTTCGAGCAAGGAAGTCCGCCCGTTGACGCACAAGAATGCGCCGCTGTCCGTCGAAGGTCGCCGCCGGCTCGTCGAACGGTGCCGGACGCGGCCCATCGCACACGTGGCAGCCAAAATGGGCCTCTCGAGCGTGCGCGTCCAAATGGGTCAACCGCTACCGACGCCACGGTGACCTCGGCCTACTCGATCGTTCTTCGACACCGCATCGTCACCGACGACCACGCCTGCCGAAACCCGCCCAAGCCGGAGTCGCGTATCTGGACGGCGGCATCATGGCCGTGCCGCACATGATCGGCCAGCCCGGGGCATCAATCCTCTACAGCGGATCGGCCGATGTTTTCAATCAGTACGGGCCGCTGCTCGACCTGTGGGACCCAGTACCTACTTCGGTGAGGATGCCGGGCTGGCGTCCCTGTACGACCTCGCCCTACTCGCGGGCATGTACGTCATGTTCGCCGGATTCATGCACGGCGCCGCCATGGTCACGCCGGCCGGCGTGACGGCGGGGACTACACCGCCGAAGGGCAACAGAGCCTCCAGTTCTCCAACCTCAGTGACCTCGTGGCCGTCAGTGCCGACCAGGGCATCAGCACCGAGGTCGGTCACCATGGTCCAGCGGCTCATCCAACGTCAGATTGATGCAGGCCATGGAGAGGAAGGCTTCGCCCGAATCATCGAGAGCATCAAGCAACCGGGCTGAGGCGGATGAGGCTGCGTAGGGTGATGATGGCATCGGCGAAGTCGAAGAAGGCGTTCTGCCAGGCGTGCGTGCGCTCTACGTGCCAGCGCTGGGCGGCCTGGACGGGGGCCCGCTCGCCTCTGTGCGCGATCTGACCGCGTAGTCCGCCTTCGCTGAGGGTGGTGCGGGTCCTGGCCGGGTCGTAGCCGACAGAGCAACTGTCAAGAGTTGTGGATGATGACTTGCTTCGGGGCTGCCGTGTTGTGAGGTTGAGGTCAGCCGTGCGTGAGGTGTTCGGGTCGAGGACGAGGCTAACCCCGGATCGCGGCCTGATACGCGGCCAACGCGTCCGCGTCATCGATGCTGCCGTGGTGATGGAACTGGCTCCAGCGGCCGCCCTCGTAGCGGAAGTAGCGGCTGGTGCGGATCGACAGCGGTACGACCTGCCCGTCGGCCACTGAGTACTCGCCCGTCTCGCGCCCGGCGAACAGGACATGGGTGGCGTCGGCGTACTCGACGACGTCGCCGAAAGTGACGGTGACCAGGGCGTGGCCGTGGAAAACCCTGTCATAGAGCGCGGTGATCGCCTCGCCGCCACGGAGGATGCCGCCGAGCGGGTTGTTCAGCTGCGCCAGTGGGTCCTTGGACCACACCTGGGCGAACACATCGAGATTTCGGGTGTTGAAGGCGAAGTAGAACGTCTCAAGCGCGGCCAGCGCGCCGTCGGCTCCGGGAGATGCCGCTTCGTTGAGCCGGTTGCGTGAGGCGGGTCCGAACGAGACGTCGAGCTGCTGTGTCATGAGTGCTCCTAGAATGTTCGATGGAGGTCGACCACATGAGTGTACGACAATCATCGAACAGTGCGCGAGCGCGCGGCTTGACTCACGTGCACCCGCGCGACGTGTCACTGCAGGACGCGCTGACCGCGGTCGCGGATCCGGTGCGGCGCGCGATCGTGCGGGAGCTGGCTGGGCTGCCGGACTGGACGAAAGCGTGCGGCACCTTCGACCTGCCGGTCACCAAGGCGACCCGCAGCCACCACTTCGCGGTTCTGCGTGCCGCCGGGCTCATCGAGCAGCGCGACGAGGGGCCCCGCCGCCTCAACCGTCTGCGCTACTCCGAGTTCGACGAGATTTTCCCGGGCCTGCTCGATCTGGTGCTCGCCGAGCACGCCTAACTTTTAGCCCGTCTTTCAGGCGGCGGAAGGGCCGTAACCATCGGGTCGTTCGATGAGTTCGCCCTTGACCAACGTCGCTCCGGCTCGGACGAGTGCGACGAAGTGGGGTGCGTTCACGGCCCGCCAGCGGGCCTGGGCGGACTCGACGAGCTTGAAGACCATGGCCAGGGCGGCGGTGCGGGAGCCGGCGCCGCGGGTGACGCGGGTGCGCAGGCGGACGGTGGAGAACGTGGACTCGATCGGGTTCGTGGTCCGCAAATGGATCCAGTGCTCGGCCGGGCGGATGGGCCGGATCGTAGACCGTGCGCTGCGGCAGTAGTGCCGCGAATTGATCCCACAGGGTATCGATCAGCCATGAAGGCAGTGCAGGCACAGGTCTCCTGGTGATCACAGAGCGTTGCAGCTCGTGATCACCCGGCTCTGTGCCTGTTCTGCTCCCGGGGCGTTCTATCCCGCCTGTTCGCGCGAGCTCTTAGTGATCCGCGCAGCAAGGCGTCGGATCCGGCACCTCGAAGGGCACCAGGACACCGCCGACCGCGGGCATGGCTGTGAGGACCAGTTCTCCGTCGTTCCATTGCGGCCGTACATGATCCTGTGTCACCAGCCGGACGTCGGGGGCCGGTTGGCCCGACGCTCCCAGCACGGTCACCCGGTCGATCGCGGAGCGCGTGAGCAGCTCCGCGATCGTCAGCGTGCCGGTGAGCGACGAGACCCCCGGGTAGACCACCGCGCGGCCGGCCGCGTCGGGCGCGCCGCCCGTCACCTCGTACCCCTGGCCGGTGAGCCGCTCCTGGGCGGTGCGAAGGAGCGGCTGCGACGGCAGGGTGAGGGACAGGGCGACGCGCGGCCGGTCGCCGCGCACCAGGTGCGTGCAGCCGAACGCGCCCTCGGGGAGGGCGAGTTCGGCGGCCAGCGCGTGCAGCAGGTGGTCCGCCGCGCGCAGGTCCGTGATGCCCGCGTCGACGGTGAGGACGTGACGGGTCACGAGGGCAGGACCCACACGGGGTTGGCGTAGAACCACAGGTCGGCCCACGGGTCGGCGTCGCCGACGACGTCGAGGGCCGGGCCCGCCGGGTCGACGGCCGCACCCATCGCGCCGACCGCGGACCGGTTGCCGTCGGTGCCGCGCAGGCGGAGGTACAGCGGACGGTCGACCCGCCCGAGTTCGTACGTGAGCCTGACCGTGCCCGTCGACTTGTTCACCTCGTACGACTTCACGACCTTCGTCGTCGGCGCGGTGAACGTGTCCTTGTCCGCGACCTCGCCCGTGACCTCGCCCTGGATGACGTCGACGCGCGCCAGCTTCGGCAGGAAGCCGGCCCAGTTGGCGCCGCCGGCCAGCGCAATGTCCACCGTCATGGTCACCCGCGTGCCCTTGCGGACATGCAGGGCGCCGCCCAGCGTGGCCCAGCGGTAGCCGCCGGAGACACGGACGTCGAGGCCGCTGATGAGCTGCCCGTGGTCGACCCAGATGCGGCCCGCGCGGATGCCGTCCATGACGGCGGCGTAGCTGAAGCCGGCGGCGCCGACGTGGGTACGGCTGTACTGGCCGGGCCAGTAGTCGCCCTCGGTGAGGTCGATCGTGCCGCTGTAGACCGGGTCCTCGTACTTGCCGTTGGCTTCGTAGTTGCTGTTCGGGCCGCGCTTGGCGGTGTCCGTGTAGACGTTGTGGGAGTCGGAGTTGGCGGTGATCCACCAGGGCTTGCCCTCGGCGAGGAGGCTGTCCCACAGGCCGCCGACGGTGGCGGTCATCCAGTCGAAGCCGCCCCAGGTGCGGTAGCTCTCCAGCGGATAGCCGGCGAAGGAGTTGGCGCCGGGACTGTTGTCGTAGATACCGCGGGCCCGGCCCATCCCGAGCGGCTTGGCGATGCCGCCGGCCTGGTGGCCCGGCGCGCCCTCCATGCCGACCGCGATCTGGTGGCGCGGGGACGTGGCGTCGCGCCAGGCGCGCACCTCGTGCGGGGAGTCGATGCCCTTGCGCGCCGGGTGGTTGGCGAGCATCAGCGCGTCCTGGACCTTGCGCCGCTGGACCTGCTGGGCAAGGAAGTTGAGGCCGGCGATGGCGAGGGCCTCGTTGGCGGGTGTGGAGTCGGAGGCGCCCTTGACCGAGCCGTCGTAGTCGGTTTCGAACTGCTTCAGTACCGAGACCTCGTTCTTGCCCGGGTGCACGAAGACGGTTCCGTGCTCGGCGCCCGGGATGTTCCACTCCAGGCCCTGGAAGACCAGGGTGTCCTCGTAGGCGTCACGCGCGTCACGGATGTCCGGGTTGACCTTCTCCACGCCGATCTTGGAGTGGGTGACATTGCCGTGGTCGGTGATGACCAGCCAGTCCATGCCGTGCTTGGCGCCCTGGCGGACCTGGTCGGAGACGCGGTACTTGCCGTCGTTGCTGTACTGGGTGTGGATGTGGTGGTCGCCGGCCAGCCAGAGGAAACCGTTCTTGGGGCTGCTGCCGAGGGGCGCGGCGGGAGCGGCGGCCACCGGGGCGGAACCGGCCGTCCCGGCCAGCACGCTGCCGGCCGCCAGGCCCGCGCCGAGCAGCCCGGTACGGCGCAGCATCGTGCGGCGCGACTGCTGCTCGGGGGTCAGGGCCTCGTCGGGGACGGAGGCGTCGAAGGCGGCAGGAAGCGCCGAGGCCGACTCGTGGCCGTGGTCATGGTCGTGCGCGTGTCCGTGACCGTGTGTGTGGTGATGCCCGTGTCCCATGAAGCGCCTCCTGGATGCCGCTGCCTTCTGCGGCTGCCTTCTCACGGCGCGAGTGCGCCGCGTGAGGAGAATCGAGGCGAAAGATGAACATTGAACGGCCGGGGAGTGATCTCCGGGTTCCATGGACACGGCGGGTAAACCCGTCTCTCACTGTTCTCCCAACTGACCTTTACCGTCACACTGGTTGGCGCTGAATCTGAGCCCCGTTCACCTTCTTCCGACTCCTCCGACCGGAGACACCCCCACATGAGAAGACTGCTCGGCACCCTCACTGCCGCTGCGCTCGCCGTCACCGGCCTCGCCACCACCGGCTCGACCCCTGCGGCAGCCGCCACCGGCTCCTTCAACGTCCTCACGTACAACATCGCGGGCCTCCCTCTCGGCCTCGGCGACAGCGACCCGGAGACCAACACCCCGCTGATCGGCCAGCGGCTCGGGCCGTACGACATCGTGAACGTCCAGGAGGACTTCAACTACCACGCCTCCCTGTACGCCAACGACACCCACCCGCACCGCACGGCGACGAGTGGCGGCGCGGCCTTCGGTGACGGTATGAACACCCTCTCCAACTACTCCTTCGAGGACTTCCAGCGGGTGAAGTGGAACAACTGCACCGGCACGAACTGCCTCACCCCGAAGGGCTTCTCGCTGGCCCGGGTCCGCCTCGCCGAGGGCGTCTTCGTGGACCTCTACAACGTGCACACCAACGCGGACTCCGACGACGCAGCGCTCGCCGCCCGCCGCGCAAACATCGAGCAGATGTCGGACTTCATCCAGGCGAACTCCGCCGGCAACGCGGTGATCGTCATGGGCGACACGAACACGCGGTACACGCGCGCCGGCGACAACATCCGCACGCTCATTTCCGAAAACGGTCTCAAGGACCCGTGGGTCGACCTGGTCAAGGGCGGCACCCCGCCCGCGCAGGGCAGCGACGCCCTGGTCTGCGACTCCGCCGCCCCGGCGAACGACTGCGAGGTCGTCGACAAGGTCCTCTACCGCGGCAGCGACCTCGTCTCCCTGAACGCCACTCGCTACAACAACGACTGGAAGTCCTTCCTCCGCTCCGACGGCAAGCACCTCTCCGACCACTTCCCGCACGCGGTCGACTTCTCGTACACCGTCAACTCCTCCCTCAGGGCGAGCGACTTCTGGGGCGGCCCGCACGGCACGGCGTTCAACGACGCGGACGACCTGCCGGGAACCGTTTCCCCCGCACGCTGACGCTGCGCGGCGCCTCCCGCCTGGACGCGGTCTCCCTGACCCACGACGGCGGTACGACGCTCAGCCACGGCGGCACGGGCGGCACGGCGACGTCCCTGACCCTCGCCTCCGGGGAGCACCTCACGTCCGTCAAGCTGACGCAGGGTCAGAAAGACGGCCGCACAAGGATCTTCTCGGCCGCCTTCACCACGGACAAGGGCCGCACCCTGACCTCCGGCACGGCGACGTCCGCCACGAAGACCTTCACGGCCCCGTCCGGCTGGCAGATCGTCGGCTTCACGGGCCGCGCCGGAGGCGAGATCGACAAGCTGGGTGTGCTGTACGCGCCGATCGGCTGACGGGCTCCAGCCCTCAGGATGACGCGGTCGGCCGCCTCAGAAGGCGGCCGACCGCCGGAGCGAACTCACAGCGGGAGACAGACCTCGGCCCACACGGTCTTGTACGTCGAGCCCGGGCGGACGTCCACTCCCCACGCGCGGACCAGCCCGCGCCCGCCCTCGTCCGACGGCTCCCCGAGCACGGGCAGACACTCCACACGGGCGTCCGCGACCTCCACCCGCATCACCTCGCCCCGCAGCGACAGCCGTACGCGGAAGGCGCGCCCGCGCACCCGTCCGTGCCGTACGGCATTCGCGGCCAGCTCGGCGACGACGAGGCTCACGGACTCGTTCGCCTCGCTGCCATGGCCGTATCCCCACACGTCCATCCGGTTCGCGACCAGGTGACGGGCGTGCCGGGCGCCGCGCGGAGTGGGACTGAACAGCTGCGTGAACGTACTGACGGTGACGGGTGGTTGAACCCGGGTCTCTCCTGGCATGCCTCAACGGTCCCCGCGGACCCGGGAGTCGCCCAGGCACGAAACTCGTACGGTACGGGTTGTACGAGTCACGGAGTGGACAGGCGGCGTAACGGTCCGTGACGATTGGGGACTTGGCGAGGTTGGCACCAAGGCACTCGGGAGTTCCCGTATGACCGACAGCACCATCAGCACCGAGACCGTTTCGAACGAGCCCGAGCCGTCCGACAGCTTGAAGGCGTTCGGGGAGGCACACAAGGCCTTTCGCAAACGGGCGGGTCACACCCAGGAGGACTACGCGCCGCTGATCGGCTACCAGCCGTCGACCGTCGCGTCCATCGAGCAGGGCCGCCGGTTTCCGCAACGCCGGTTCGTCGAGCGCGCGGAGGAGATCCTGGACGCGTTCGGCGTGCTGAAGGGGGTGTACAAGCACGCGACCCGCGAGAAGGGGCTGGCGTCGTGGTTCCGGCAGTGGGCGGAGCTGGAGGAGCTGGCGATCAGTCTGTACACGTTCGAGAACCGGTTGGTGCCGGGGCTTTTGCAGACGGAGGGGTATGCGCGGACGTTGTTCCGGGAGCGCATCCCGGTGATCAGCGATTCGGAGATCGAGGCAAGAGTCGTGGCCCGCATGGAGCGGCAGTTCTTGCTGACCGAACGGCCCAACACGATCTTCAGCTTCATCGTCGAGGAGCACGTCCTGCGCCGACAGACGGGTGGCGCCGAGGCGATGCGCGAGCAGATCGAGCACATCTTGGAAGCCACGGAGCCGCGCAACGTGGAGATCCAGGTGATGCCGATGTCGCGCGGCGTCCACGCGGGCCACGCTGGGCCCATCCAGTTGCTGGAGACCCCCGAGAACGAGTGGTTCGCCTACTGCGAAGCGCAGGAGAGCGGCCGGTTCGTCACTGACCCGAAAGCGATCAGTCTGCTCCACATGCGGTATGCGAAACTTCGCTCACAGGCTCTCAATCCGGAGGATTCCCGGAGCCTGCTGGAGCGGATGCGAGGAGCGCTATGAGCACCACCGAACTGGCCTGGTTCAAGAGCAGCTACAGCGGCGACAGTTCCAGCGACTGCGTCGAAGTCGCCACCTGCCCCACCACCATCCACATCCGCGACTCCAAGAACGCCACCGGCCCCCAACTCGCCCTCTCCCCCACCGCCTGGAACGAGTTCGTGGAGTTCGCTGCGCGCGGCTGACGGTCGTGGCGCGGGTCGTGGTGTGCGGCTCGGGTCGGGGCTGCGGCTGGACGAGGACGACGTGGCGTGCGCGTTCCACGGTGACGTCTTCCTCGAGGAGGGGACGCGCTCGTGGGACGTGCCGCCGTGGGACGAGTACGACGTCGACGAGTGCTTCGAGGCGGAGTTGCTGCGAGCCTGGTGGGAGGCGGGGGCGGAGCGGGATCCGGGGGTCACGCCACCGGACGAGGCCGGTACCCGGGCGTTCCCCGGCACGGCCGCGCTGCTGTCCGACCGGGTGCGCGCGGCGCTGGACGCCCTGTCCGGGTCGCGGTTCTTCGGCACGTACTCGGACCGAATGATGGTGTTCGCCCTCAAGCAGGTGCGGCGCTACATGAACGAACCGCCCGTCTGGCAGGCCGCGCGGGCGCGCGTGGCCGAGGAGATCGGCCTGGACACACGGGTCGTGGTGGCGCATTCGCTGGGCTCGGTCGTGGCGTACGAGGCACTGTGCGAGCACCCCGAGTGGCCGGTGACCGACTTCGTCACCGTCGGCTCGCCGCTGGGGCTGTCGCTCATCTTCAACCGGCTCAGCCCCTTGCCGGAGGACGGCAAAGGGGCCTGGCCCGGCGGCATCCGGCGGTGGACGAACCTCACGGACCCCGGTGACCTGGTCGCCGTCGTCAATGAACTGGCCCCGCGTTTCAGGGGAGTTGTGGACGAGTTCCTCGACAACGGGACGGCGCCGCACAGCCTGCTCCGCTATCTGACCGCGAAGAAGACGGGGCGGGCGGTCGCCGAAGGGCTGGAGTGAGGGCCATGGGCACGGGGCGGCGCTTCCTCGTCTCCGTCGGGGTGGGCACGTACAAGGACTCCGGCATCCCGGACCTGCCGGGCGCGACGGTCGACGCCGAGCGGGTGGCGAGGCTGCTCGCGCCCATGGGATACACCCGGGTGCTGGGTGAACTGTCCTCGAATCCGTCCCGCGGCGCGCTGGTGGAGGGACTGGACGAGTGGGCGTACGAGGCGGAGCTCGGCCCCGAGGACACGGTGGTGGTCTACTTCGCGGGACACGGCCAGAAGGACGGCCAGGACCAACTACCTGCTGTGCTCGAACCACCGGCCGAACCTCTGGTCTGGGTCTGGTCGGCGCTGGCGAACGGCGCTACCGCGAGCACAGCCGCCAATGCCACGAACAAGCCGAGTACGGCTTTGCGCATCACATCTCCTTGTCGAAGTGGAACCTGGTGAACTCTGAGCGAGGGCCCTTTACGGGAAGCCGGGTCCGCCGCCGCAGCAGGCGATGGTCGTACGGCGGCGGTGGGGGTGACGACGAGATGCAGTCGTACCCACATGACCTCCAACGTCGGGAATCCGCCACGAGGTTGACCGCCGCTTCCGCCGTTCCTCAAGCCTTATGGTGTTCGAGCTTGTGCGAACCCGTGTACGTCCAGGTCAACAGGGGGAACCACGATGACCACAGCACCGCCCGCACCGCCGGACACCGACGCGGTCGCCTTCGTAGCGGCGCTCCGCCACCTCAAGGCGTGGTCGGGCCTCAGCTACCGCCAACTGGAACGCCGTGCGACGCAAGCGGGCCATACCCTGCCCTGCTCCACGGCGGCGACCATGCTCGGCAGGGATCCGCTGCAAAAGGTTCTGGCCGCCCGTTGGGCGCTCGCCGGCGCCTTCACCGACGACGTGGAGGTCGAACAGACGCAGATATCGCTTCACCTGCCACGCTCCTGACCAGCTCCCGCCGGCGCTGCAGGCCGATCTCGACGCGAAGGGTCATCCCGGGCGGGCCGCAGTCCAGCACACCCCACCGGTCGGCAGGCGCATCGACGAGGACGAGTCCCGCCCGGATTCAACGAAGGGCTGCACGCCTCGCACGTCACGAGGACCGGGCGGACGCCGTCCGGCACGCGTGTCGGTCGCCTCGAACACGCACCTGGGTCAGTACCGGTAGGCGACTGGCGAGGTTCCCGCTGGCCAACAGCCACGACGGCGGCAAGATCGGCGTCGGCAGCGAGACGGAAGCGTAGATCGTCCAGGCCGCGATCTTCCCACGGGCGTCCGCCCCCGCATCGACCGGACGCAAGGGGATCAAGGCGCCGGAATCCGCAGGCCGGAGCCGGCCGCCTCGACCGGTGTTCTTCGGCAAGTGCGGCTCTGGCTGGGCAGGCCCTAGGCGAAAACTGCTAGGCAAAAACCTAGGACCCCTAGGTAAGCTGCCCCCATGAGCCCCAGAGCCGGCCTCACCCCCGACCGCCTCACCAAGGCCGCCGCCGACCTCGCCGACGAAACCGGCTTCGAGAACGTCACCCTCTCCGCCCTGGCCCGCCACTTCGGCGTAAAAGACGCGAGCCTGTACTCGCACGTCAAGAACCTCCAGGAGCTGCGTACCCGGGTTGCGCTGCTCGCCGGCGGCGAGATGATCGACCGGATCGCCGCCACCGTCGCAGGCCGGGCCGGCAAGGACGCGCTGGCCGCGTTCGCCGGGGCCTACCGCGCGTACGCGCTCGAGCACCCGGGGCGGTACGCCGCCACACAGATCCGCATCGACCAGGCCCTCGTCGCCGAGTCCCCCGTCCTGCGCCGCACCGCCGAGATCACCTACGGGATGCTGCGCGCGTACGGCCTCGAAGAGCCCGATCTCACCGACGCCGTACGCCTGTTGCGCAGCACCTTCCACGGCTACTGCGCCCTGGAGGCAGGCGGCGGCTTCGGTGCGCCTCGCGATGTGCAGAAATCATGGGACGCGGCGGTGGCAGCGCTGCACGTGGCGTTGGATCACTGGCCCCGAAACAAGGAGAAGCGTGACTGACCTGTATTACGACATAGCCGGCAGCGGCCCCGTCCTGCTCGTCGTTCCCGGTGGCGCCGGGCACCCCATGGGCCTGGACGGGATGACGGCGCGGCTCGCCGAGCGGTTCACCGTCGTGACGTACGACCCGCTCGGGCTCGCGCACGGGCGCCTCGGGCTACCCGTCGCCGACCAGCGGGTCGAGGCCTGGAGCGACGGCGCCGGCCGGGTGCTTGACGCCGTACTCCCCGACGGGCAGTCCGCGTACGTCTTCGGCACCAGCGCCGGCGGAGTCGTCGCCCTCGACCTGCTCGCCCGGCACCCCGAACGGCTGCGGCACGTCATCGCGCACGAACCGCCGAGCGTCAGTGTGCTGCCCGACGGGGCACGGCATCAGGCCATGTTCGCGCAGGTGTGCGACCGTTATCGCGCGGCGGGGCTCGCGGCAGCCGCCTCCCTGATGACCGCCATGCTGACGTCGAGCGAGCCCACGGAGATCCCCGAGGTTCACCATCTGTCGCGTGACGAGGAGTTGGCCGATCCCATGGCCCTCTCCCTCCGCCATGTCCTGCGCCCGTTCACCTCGTACACCCCCGACCTCGACAAGCTCACCTCCCTCTCCTCCCGCCTCACCCTCGCCGCCGGAACCGACTCCCGCGGCCAACTCCTCCACCACACCGCCGAGTTCCTCGCCCAGGCCCTACGCGGTGACTTCGCCGAGTTCCCCGGCGGACACATCGGCGCCGTCCAGCACCCCGTCCCCTTTGCCGAACGGCTCGCGGAAACGCTGGTTCCGGTCGGCGCCCCAGGCGCCACGCCGACCACTTAGACTGGAAGCTTCGCGAACGTCACGTGAGGCCCACGGGGGAGGGAACGCGCCTTGTCTCAGCAGCAGTTGGGCCGCAGGCCGCGCGGGCCCGGTTCGGTGCCCCCGGTGCCGGACGGCGGCGACGGCGACGGCGGTGCGCAGCCGGCCCGGTTCGTGGGCTGGCTCGGCGGACTCGGCTGCGCGGCGGCCGGGTACGGAGTGTTCCAGTTCCTGTTCGGCGTACTGCCCGACTCCCTCGACGGAGAGGCCGCCAAGTATCTGATCGCCGGGGTGAGCGGCCTCGGCACGGGGCTCGCCGCCTGGCTGGCGGCGGCGCTGGTGCGGGCCCGGGCCGCCGCCGTCGCACGCACGCCGAGCACAGTGGCTCCGGCGATCGGTCCGGCCCTCGCGCCCGGCCCGCTTCCCCAGGTGTTCGCCGGTGCGTACGACGCTCTCGCCGAGCAACTGGCCGTCGTCGACGACCCGGACCGCGGGCGGCTCACCGGCTGGGCGCACTCCCTGGGCGAGAGCAGCCCCGCCCGCCCCACCGCGGTCGGCACGGCCTACGGCCTGCACATCATGCTCGACCTCGGCGCGCCCGACGGACGGCTGTCCACCGGGGACCTGGTGGACACCCTGTGGCGGCTGCGGCTCCCGGACGGCGGCTGGTCGGCCCGCTCGCAGGGGTCCGAGCCGCGTCCGGAGGTCACCGCGCTGGTGCTGGGCGCGCTGGCCCGGGCGGGGGCGTCGCGGGAGCGGCTCGCGGACGAGGTGGCCCGGTGCGCGTCCGGGTTCACCCATGAACTCGACCGCGCCGGACGGGAGTCGACGCACGTCGTGACGACCGTGCTGCGCGGACTGCTGCGCGCCGCGCCCGACTCCGCCCTGCTGCCCCGGCTACGCGAGGCGATCGTCGACGGCGCGCTCAGCGACCCGGGCCGCGAACACCTGCGCTGCTGGGACTACCGGCTCGACCTGGACAACGGCAGGGCGTCCGCGCTCCACACCGCCCAGGCGGTGGTCGCCCTCGACCGGGCGGCCATGGTCCTCGGCGACAACGCGTCCGCCCGCGCCACCCGCGAGGACGGCGTCCGCTGGCTACTGGCCTGCCCGGACGGACCGCACGACTCCTGCGCCGACCTGGCCAACCTCCGCGAGGAGGTACGGCGCCCGCGCACCGACGACCCCTCGCGCCACGAAGTCCTGAACGTACGGCACTTCACCGCCGCCTGGGTGGTGCGTGCCCTGATGTCGCCGACCGCCCGGCGGATCGCCCGCGACGAAGGGCTTGAGGAGCGGTGGCGGGAGCGGCTGGACGGTGCCGTCGCCGCGGTGTGGGCGGGGCAGTCCGGCGGCATCTGGACCTGGGGGCTCGGTGACGGCACCCAGCTGCGCAGGCCGATCTGGATGACGTATCAAGGCCTTTGCGCGCTGCGTGCCCATGCCGTATGGATGTATCAGCCAGAGGCATGAGCACTGAAAGTCGAGCGAACTCGCCTGTCGCGGGCGGGAGTTGGAGGATGATGCATGGGCGGTCGGCAGGTTCTGGCGGCTCGGCGGCTGCTGGCCTCGGCGATGGACGGTGAGCTGTCCGAGCGCGAGTTCGCGACCGCCGCCCGTTCCGTGGTCGCCGAACTGGGCTCCTCCGAGCGCCTGTTGGAGCTGATCGCCGAACTCGCCTCCGGGGAGGGCGATCCGGAAGGATGCGCCAGGCTGTCGTACCGCCATGTACTCGGTTTCGACAAGCTCCTGCTGATCGACGGCGGCCCCCGGCACATGCTGCGTGCGCATCTGTGGCATCCCGGCACGGGCGGGATCGGCAAGGAGGACATCCACAACCACCGTTCCCCGCTGGCCTCTTACATCGTCCGGGGGCGGCTGGCCATGGAGCTGTACGAGGTGCGGGGCGACGGCGGGATCGCGGCGGACCGGTACGAGGAGTCCCTGGCGGAGAGCTCGGCGGACTGGCGACTGGCGCCGGCCGGTCCGGCCCGGCTGCGGCTGACGCATGTGGGTCAGTACGCGGCCGGCAGCTCGTACGCCCTGCCCCCGCACACCCTGCACCGCGCCTGGTGCGACACGGACCGGCCGACCCTGACGCTGTTCCTGGAAACGGGGAGCGAACGGCGGCGCAGCACCGATGTGTTCACGGCGGGCCCGCATCCGGGGGCGGTGGCGAAGGTGCCGCTGAGCACGGCGGACTATCTGGGTGCGCTCGGCGGTCTGGCGGAACTGCTCAGGAGTTCATGAGGGCCTGGCGCACGACATCGAGGTTGTAGTCGTCGATGTCGACCCGGGTCAGCTCGGACGGCAGCAGCCAGATGTGCTCCTGGTCGGGCTGGGGCAGACTGATCTCCCCGGACAACGGCCTGACCAGGAAGTTGTCCTGCCAGTTCTTGGTCTCGCGGCCCCGGTACTCGCTGACGAAGGACGACTCGCCGACCTTCCGTACGATCTCCCCGAGCAGCCCGGTCTCTTCCTTCAGCTCACGCAGCGCGCCGTCCTCGGGACTCTCTCCCGGCTCCAGCTTCCCGCACGGCACGCCCCACACCCGCGGCAGAAACCGCTCCTTCTCACTGCGGCGCACCAGCAGCACCTGCTGCTCGTCGTTCATCACGACGGCAGCCGCCAGTCGCCTGTCGCCGGGGATGTCCATGTCCATGGTTCCTCGGTCCCTCGCCGGTGATGAGTACGGTGCTGAGTACAAAGGTTCTGATACCCGCGAAAGCATCCACGGTACCAGCCGGGCCGTTTCCGGTCTGTGCGGTCGGTCTCACGGTGTACGCGCGAACGCCTGCACTTCCCCGACCGACAGCGCCGCGCCCCGCGGCGTACGCCCCGCCCGGACGGCAGCAACCGTTTCCAGGGCCGCGCGCAGCGCCCGCCGGTACAGCAGCGAGCCGAGGCTGACGCGCCGCACGCCGAGGTCGGCCAGGGCGGGGACGGTCGGGCCGGTGGGCGAGTAGAGGATGTTGAGGGGTACGTCGAGGTGCTTCACCAGTCGGGCGATCTCCTGGGGATCGGTCAGCCCGGGTACGAACACGCCGTCGGCACCCGCCTGTTGGTAGGCGTCGAGGCGTCTCAGTGTGTCCTCGCCGTCTCCGAGCCAGTGCGCGTCGGTGCGCGCGTTGACGAAGAGACCGGGCGCCGCCGACTTGACCGCGGCGATCTTCGCGGCGTGCCGGCCGACGGGCCCGAGGCCGTCCTCCAGATTGATGCCGACGGCGCCGACGACCGCCAGCCGGCGCGCATACTCGCCCACCTCGTCGGGGTCCTCGCTGAAGCCGTCCTCGGCGTCGACGGAGAGGAAGAACGGCTCCGAGCCGAGGGTGAGGGCGAGATGCAGCGTGTGTTCACGGGTTGCGGAAACGCCGTCGAGCACGCCGACGGCCGCGGCCACCCCGAGACTCGTCGTCGCGACCGCGGGGAAGCCCTGCGCGGCGAGGGCGGATGCCGAGGCGTGGTCCCAGGCGTTGGGCAGCAGCAGGGGCTCGTCCGCGTGGTGGAGGTCGGCGAAGCTCATACCCGGCACCGTACGGCCGGGTTGTTTCGGTGCCCGCCGAACTGTTCCGGCCGTATCAGCTGCCCGCCCGCTCCCCCGCCCCACGCTCCACACAGAACTCGTTGCCCTCGGGGTCGGCGAGGACCGCCCAGCCGGTGCCGTCCGGATTGCGGCGATCGTCGAGCATCGTGGCGCCGAGGGCCAGGAGCCGCTCGACCTCCTCGTCACGCGTGCGGTCCTGCGGCTGAAGGTCGAAGTGCACGCGGTTCTTGACGGTCTTGGCCTCCGGCACCGCGATGAAGAGCAGGCCCGCACCCTCGATCAGGACATCCTCGTCGCCGGGCTTGTCGTCCTCGTGCACGGGCAGGTCCAGGACCCGCGACCAGAAGGCGGCGAGTTCGTAGGGGTGGGCGCAGTCGATGGTCGTATGGCGGATCGTGGAAGTCATGCGGGGATTCTTGGGCACCCGGCGGGCCCGGGCAACGCGACGCCCCGAACGGCATCCTCGGCGCGGCCCTGGGCTTACGCCTCCCCCGGCTGCTCACGCTCCTACGCTGACGTCCACCGCCCCGTCGTCCAGCCGAGCCCGCGTCTCGGTCCCGTCACTCCAGCGGACGGTCAACTCCCCTGCTCCGTCGAGATGTACGGTGGCCGAGTCCGCCAACGGGACCGGGTCCGGGTCACCCGTCAGCCGGGCGAGCGCGACAAAGAGAGTGTCGTCGGTCGTCGATCCCGTAAGTTCGTCGTTCAGGCCCACCACGGGCAGGAGTTCGGCACGCGCCCCGTTCTTCGCCGCCCATCCGGTGATCCGCACCGAGGTGCCCTCCGGAGCACCGGACACCAGGAAGGCCCTCACCTCCACCGCCCCTCGGGCCAGCACCACACTCGTCACCCGGGCCCCGCCCGCCGCCCGGTGCCGGGACGCCACCCACCCCTCCCCCACGCCCAGCGGCACGATGTCCGTGCGGCTCGGGTCGCCGTCGACGATCACGCTGTTGTCGTACGACGGTGAGGGCCGCGTCACCGTCGAGTAGGCGAGCCGGGTGTAGTACGGGTCGTAGCGGACGTCCTCGCTGCCGTGGTTGTGGAGGCGGACCAGGCCGTCGGAACGGGTGGAGTGGATCAGCCAGTTGACCGGGTGGACCGGGGTCACGGCGTCGGAGTGTTCCGTCGGGCCGGGCTCCTCGGTCGCCGTCCACACCTCGTGGTCCGGCGGCAGGAGCAGGCCGAGGAAGCCCTTGCTGGCCCAGTACGGGGACGCCGGGCCCGAATAGCCTTGCAGGAGCGCCTCGTCGGGGCCGTGCCAGCCGAGGGTGAGCAGGCCGTTGTCGTCCACGGCACCCCGGTCGAGAAAGTAACGCAGCGCTCCCGAGGCCAGACGTCGGGTCTCGCCCGGGGACAGGGGGTACGGCCGGTCAGCGCGCCCAGCCACAGCGGGGACGTCGTGGCGAACCGGTACGTCAGGGAGCGGCCCTGGTGCATGGGGGCGCCGTCGCCGCCGAACAGGCGGGCGTAGTCCTCCAGATGGCGCGCGAGCCGGCCGCCGTAGAGGTCGAGCAGCTCGGTGTCGTCGGCGAGCCAGGCGTGCAGCACCGGGTAGAGGTGCATGGCCCAGCCGTTGTAGTAGTCGAACTTGCGGCCGTCGCCGTCGGTGTACCAGCCCTCGCCGAGGTACCACTTCTCGATGCGTTCCAGACCGCGGTCGATCGCCGCGTGGGACGCGTCGGTTTCGTAACCGATTTCCTGGAGGAAGCCGCCCACCGTCACCGGGAACAACTCCCAGTTGCAGGGCCAGGCTTCGGCGGTGAGCGCGTCCCCGAGCCAGGCCGCGGCGCGCTGCCGGACGCCGTCGTCCAGACGGTCCCAGAGGAGGGGGCGGGTCAGCCGCAGGGCGAGGGCGATCGAGGCCGCTTCGACCAGCGGCTGGCTGCGGTCCTCGATACGCGGCCAGACGCCGGAGACGCCCGCCGCGAGCCCGTCCGCGTAACGCTCCAGCGCGGTCTCGTCCCGGCGGAAGGCCGCCAGCATCAGCGTACGGGCGTAGCCCTCCAGGCCGTCCGACAGCCGGCCGGACCAGCTCGTGCGGTCGCCGGGCAGGTGGTACAGCGCACGGTCCTCGGTCGCGTACGGCTCGACCGCGGCGAGCAGGGCGTCGGCGGCGGCCTCCCAGTGAGCGCGGGTGTAACCGGTGTACGGGCTCAGGTCACGGTCGTCGCGGGGCAGTTCCATCAGCAGCGCTTTCCTTCCGGCAAGGGCCTGGGGCGCTCCGGTTCCGGTCGAAGCGCCCCAGGGGTTCATCCCACCCGCACCAGGCCGTTGGGCACCAGATGCTGGGCGACGAGTTCGTCACGGACCAGTTCCGCATACACCGTGGCCCCGTGCACGGAGGTGTGCGTGTTGTCCCGTTTCTCGTTGTACAGGTACAGCGCCTTGGACGCCTCGGCACCCAAGGACTCCACGAGCGCCTTCGTCTTCGCCGTCAAGTCGATCAGCGGGACGCCGTGCGCGGCGGCGACCGAGCGGGCGACGGCCGGGTGGTCGACGCCGAGGCCGTTGACCAGGAGCGCGGTGCCGTTGTTCAGGGTGCCGTCGGAGTTGAACCACCGTCGCACGATGGGGGTCACCAGGACCGGGGTCCCGCCCTTCTCGCGCACGCCCGCGACCAGTGTCTCGAGGTTGGCCCGGTATGTCGCCCCGTCGGTCGTCTTGTCGTTGTGGGCGAGCTGGATCAGGACGAGGTCGCCGCGGTGGATCAGCGGCTGGACGGTGGCCCAGAGTCGGGGGTTCTGCAGATAGCTGACCGTGCTCTCGCCGGAGTCGGCGTAGTTGGCGACGGACACGCCCTTGCGGAGGAACTGTGGCAGCTGCTGGCCCCAGCCGGAGTACGGGTCGCCGGGCTGGTCGCAGACGGTGGAGTCGCCGACGAGCAAGATCTGGCGGGCGTGCCGGGCGGGGGTGACCTTGATGTCGGCGAGAGCGGGGGCCGAGCCGCCGAGTCGCAGGTCCAGGCCGGGAGTTCCGTCGGCGCCGGTGGGTTCGCCCTCGGGGGTGCGGACGTTCACGGTGAAGCTGCGGGCGACGCGCTCACCGGCCGCGGCGGCCGTCTCGGGGAGGAGAGCGCGGCGGCTCTCGCCGCTGATGCTCGTGTTGGACGCTTTCTCGCCGCCGATGAGGACCTTCACGTCGTACGTGCCGGGCGGGAGGTCGAAGTGGCAGGCGGTGGCGGTGCAGTTGCCCTGGGCCTGGGCCGGTGCCGACGTGAGCACGGCACCGAAGGTGGCAGCCACCAGTACGGCGGCGCTGAAACGTCTCATGCGCGACTCCTCGCTCGGATGGACCCCACCTGCGCCTGGACCGTACCCGTTTCAACAAGCGCTTTCTAGAGTGCGGTGCCAACTCAGAGAATTGCCCAGTCCGAGCATGTGCAAGCCCTTTCGCGAAATCGATTCAACTGTCACCCTGCCACCTCTGGAAGGACGTCAACAGCGGGATCCTGGTGTACTTCCGGCTGACGGCGGCCCAGGCCGCGGCCGCGCACACGCTGCGGATCGGGGTGACGACGGCGTACGCCAACGGCCGCCCCCAGGTGTCGGTCAACGGCGCCTGGACGTCCGCCGTCCCCTCCCCGCCCACGCAGCCGAACACCCGGTCGCTGACGAACGGTTCGTACCGGGGCAACAACCACACGTTCACCTACAGCGTGCCGGCGTCCGCCTGGCTGACGGACACCGGCCAGTACAACGTGCTGAGGATCGACGTGGTGAGCGGTTCGGGGGCGACGGGCTATCTCAGCGCGGGCACGGCGATCGACGCGATCGACCTGCTCGCCTGACGGCATCTCATGTCCCGCGCGTCCACTGCTGGTTCGTCGCGCCGTTGCACGTGTACGTGATGATCGCGGCGGAGTTGGCGGTGGACGCGCCGTTCACGTCCAGGCACTCACCGGTGGCACGGGACTTGATGGTGACGTAGGAGCCGGTGGTGGTGAGCGACCACTGCTGGTTGGTCGCGGAGGCGTCGCAGTTCTCCTGGGTGACCGTGCTCGCGTTCTCCCGCACGCACAGGGAGCTGTGCCGGGTCGTCAGCTGGTAGTAGCCGCTACCGACGGACTTGAACCAGTACTTCTGGTTGGCGCCGCCGTTGCAGTCGTACTGCTTGAGCTGCGCGCCCTGCCACAGCGACTGGCTGGTCACGTCGGCGCACTTGGAACTGTGCCGGGCGATCAGGGTGTTGTACGTGGCGCTCGTGCCGCTGATCGTGCCGGTGGCGGTGTCGATGGTGACCTCCGGCGACCAGGACATCGACATCGAGGTGGAGGTCGGGAAGGTCAGCGGCAGCCAGACGTAGCGGGAGTCGTTGACGGTGCCGCCGAAGGAGTTGCCCCAGCGGTCGCCCAGGTAGAGGTACGAGGTGGTGGAGGTGCCCTGCACGGGAAGGACGTACGCGGTCTGCGAGCCGTAGGTCGTGGAGTCGCCCACGTTCTTCATCGCGGTCCACGGGCCGGCGATGTTCGTGGCGGTGGCGTACTGCTGCTGGTTGGGGCTCCAGCCGGTGGCGCCGGACGTCAGCATGAAGTAGACGCCGCCCCGCTTGAACAGCGCCGGGGCCTCGCGGTGGCCGCCGTGCCAGGGGTCCGCGACCAGGGCGGCGATGCCCGTGTAGTCGCTGGTCAGGCGGTAGATCTGGAGGTCGTAGTTCTCGCGGGCGGCGGAGATCATGTAGCCGGTGCCGTCGGTGTCGACGAAGACGGTGATGTCGCGGGACATGTGCTGGCCGAGCGGGCGGAAGCTGCCCCGCCAGGTGTAGTTGCCGTCAACGGTGTCGGAGACGGCTACGGCGGCGCGGGCCTCGCTGTAGTCGGAACCGTTCTCCTTGTGCATCCACATCACGAACTTGCCGGTGGACGCGTTGTACATGACCTTCGGCCGCTCGATGTTGGCGGTGGCGAGCTCCGGGTCGCTGGCCTCGGTCAGGACGTGGTTCCTGAACTCCCAGTTCTTCAGGTCGCTGGAGCGGTAGGCGTCGACGTAGCGGAAGGTGTTGTCGGCGTTGCGGTGCTCGCCGAACCAGTAGTAGTACGAGCCGACCTTGATGACCCCGCCGCCGTGGGCGTGCACGGGGGAACCGTTGACGTCGGTGAACTGCGTGCCGTTCGCGATGGTCTGGGGTGCGGCCTGGGCCGGGCCCGCGGTGACGAGGGCGCCGGCCAGCGCCAGACAGAGGGCGAGCAGAACCGCGTACGCACGTCTCATCTCACGCACCGTCCTTCGCGGGACCGGCTGCCGTGTCGGCCACGGGGATGCCGAAGTCGGGGGTGCCGTCCGGTTTCCAGCCCAGTTTCTGGATGCGGGTGTGCCGGTTGGGGTCGTTCAGCGGGTCGCCGACGATCTCCTTGTACTGGCGGGCGTGGTAGACGAGGACGTCGGTGCGGCCGTCCTCGGCGACCGTGAAGCTGTTGTGTCCGGGGCCGTACTGCTTGGTCGTGTCGTTGCTGGTGAAGACCGGCGTCGGCGACTTGGACCAGTTCGCGGGGTTCATCAGGTCGGCGTCCGCGTCGACGGTGAGCAGGCCCATGCAGTAGTTCGCGTCGGTGGCGCTGGCGGAGTACGACATGAAGAGCCGGCCATGGCGGGCGATGACCGAGGGGCCCTCGTTGACCTTGAAGCCGATGGTCTCCCAGTCGTATTCGGGGGTGGAGAGCCGGACTTGGGGACCGGTCAGGGTCCACGGGTTCGCCATCCTGGACAGGAAGATGCCGGTGTTGTTGTCCATGCCGGGCTCGTGCTGGGCCCAGCTGAGGTAGCGGGTGCCCCGGTGGGTGAAGGTGGTGGCGTCGAGGGAGAACGTTTCCCAGGCCGTTTTCAGCTGGCCGCGCTCCACCCAAGTCCCCTTGAACGGGTCTCTGCTGGCGTTTTCCAGGACCCAGATCCGGATTTCCCACACGCTCTCGGCGGGCGCGGCGGCGAAGTAGATGTACCACTTCCCGCCTATGCGGTGGATCTCCGGCGCCCAGATGTGCGCGCCCATGGGGCCGGTGGCGTGCTTGGTCCAGATGACCGACTCGGCGGCGGTGGCGAGACCGTTCAGGGTGCGGGAGCGGCGCAGGATGATCCGGTCGTACTCGGGGGCGGTCGCCGTGAAGTAGTAGTGGCCGTCGCTGTGGCGGTGGATGTGCGGGTCGGCGCGGTTGCGGACGAGCGGGTTCACGAACGGTGCGGCCCTCCGGCCGGGTGCGTCGGTGGCGGCGTGGGCCACCGAGGGGGCGGCGGCCAGGGCACCCGCGGCCAGGGCGCCCTTCAGCATCAGTCTGCGGTCGAGGGCATGGGGTTCGTAGCGGCTCATTCGGGCTGCCTCTCGGGGGCGAGAAGTTTGATGTTCGGTATCCCGAACGTCATCTGTGATTACGAACGCCGAAAAGGTAAGGGGGTGTCACGAGGAGGTCAACGGGACCGACGCGCCGAATTTTGGCCGGACAGATTTCTGTTATCCGTCGCCGACCCGCGCGTCTCCCGTGCGTGAGCAGCTTCCCCCACAAGACCGCAGCGGCTGCGGGCGCCTTCGCGGCCGTCGCCTTCCTGGTGACCGCTCCCCCTGCCGAGGCCGCAGGCACCCGGGATGTCACCGCCGATGTCCTCGCGGACCGCGACGTGACGCTCAACGGCGACACGGTCGTCACCGTGCCTTCGGGTACGACGACGTACGACGGCGCGTTCCACGGCGAGGGCACACTGACCGTGCGCGGCACCGGCACCCTGGTCCTGACCAAGGACAGTGACTTCACGCTGCCGAAGTCCCGGCAGCGACAGAAGGTGAGCACGCAGGGCGGCAACCACCCGTACGTCACCACGGCCAACCCGGACCCGCCCGCGATCACGGTCGAGCGCGGGGCGACGCTGCAGTACGGAAACGGCGGCACGGCCGGGCTGATCGGCCACTTCCCGTACAACACCCCGGCGTTCCGGCTCAACCAGGACAACATCCGGGTCGACGGCACCCTGCGACTCTCCCTGACCAGCGCCTACAACCTGGGCACCATCAGCGGCTCCGGGCTGATCACCCAGCCCAGGTTCCTCTGGGGCACCTGGGACCTGTCGGGCACCCACTCCTTCTCCGGCGTGATCGACAACGGCACGCAGCTGAACGCCGGACGCCCGGAGTACGCGACATCGCTGCCGAACGTGCGCAAGATCCTCAACCAGGGCACGTACACCGTGGACACCCCGCTGGGCCAGACCGTCACCATGGGCATGGACTTCTACCAGCGCGAGTACGGCAGCGACATCAACGTCCAGTCCCGGCCGGGCAGCAAGGTCGTCCTGACCGGCCAGTACAGCTGGTCGAACCAGGGCGGCGACACCGACCCCTCGCTCAGCGACCCCGCCCTGAACTGGACGCCCGCGCGGAAGAACGTCAACAAACGCGGCACCAACATCAAGGGCGCCAACGTCCAGTGGGGCGACGGGACGACGAACAAGATCTTCATGCCGGGGACCGCCGAGACCGTGTACATCAACTTGCTTGCGGCCAGATCGCGTTCGCTGCTCACCTTCGACTACAACGGGCCCGTGACGCTCGGCGCGCCCATCGGCGGCGGCGTCTTCCACGACACACTGTCCGCGCCCGGCGCCGGCGACATCGTCATCGCCGGGACGCCCGGCAACGACGTCACCTTCGCGGCCAAGCAGTACTACGACGGCTCGACCACCGTGGAGAAGGGGGCGGTGCTACGGCTCGGCTCGGGCAAGCCGGGCGGCGACGGCTCGCTGCTGACGGGCACGGAGCAGCGGCGGGTGGTGAACGACGGAACGCTCGTCGTGCGGAACGTGACCGACTCGGTGAAGCTGACGCACGTCAGTGGCAGCGGGTCGCTCGTGCAGTCGGGCGCGGCGACGACCACGCTCACGGGCGGCTCGGTGACGTACACCGGGGCCACGACCGTCGAGAAGGGCACCCTGGCGCTGCGGGACGGGGCAACTCTCGTACGCAGCAGGGCGATTCGGCTCACGTCGGCGGGGGCACGGCTGGACGCGGGTACCGGGGTCCTGCGTGTGGCGACGGCCCTCTCCGGCAAGGGCACGGTGAAGGGCTCGGTGACGAACGACGGCGTGGTCGCGGGCGGTGTCGCCGTAACCGGTGACTACATACAGCATGCGAAGGGCCAACTGGTCCTGGGAGACAAGCCGTTGAAGGTCGCGGGAGCGGTACGGCTGGCCGGGGACCTCGATGTGTCCGCCGCCGGTACGCGGCCCGCACGCGAGATCAAGATCCTCAACCACACCGGCCGGGCGAAGACGACCGGCACGTTCACCGGCCTCAAGGAGGGCGCCCGGCTGAAGCTCGCGAACACGACGTACCGGATCAGTTACCGGGGCGGTGACGGCAACGACGTCATCCTGACGACGGCGACCACCGCGAGCTCCTCCCCGACCGCCTCCACCCGTACGGCGGCCGGCGCGGCGCCCGCGGACAGGCGCACGGCGAGCGCGGAGAGCGAGACGTTCGGCTGGTGGCCGTATGCGCTGGGACTCGGCCTGCTGGGCGGGCTGATGGTGCCGGCGACGCGACGGGTACGGGGCCGCGGAGGACGGAGGAGGGGCGGGCGGCACGCGGCGTAGTAGGGGGCGCCTCGCGCGCTCGGACGCAGGCTGGGCGACGAATCCGAGCGGGCGACGCGGGCGTCAGCGTCCGCTCGGTGCCTCCGGGAACCCCAGCCGCGGGGCCAGTTCACGCGCCTCGGCCGCCCACCCGGCGAGGAAGGCGAGCGTCAACCCGCGTTCGCGGTAACGGAGTTCGGCGGAGACGGTGCGGCCGCCGCCGTAGTCGAGCTGCTCTTCGCCGGCCCGGGCGAGCATGAGGGCGGTGATCCAGTCGTACTTCACCGCGGACGCGCACACGCCCAGCCGCACCAGCTGCTCGTCTCCCCGCCAGCCGCTCTCGCGCAGGCCGTGCAGATAGGCCTCGTACGCGTCCGCCGCGTACCCGGGCAGCCGGGCGGCGGGGATGAACAAGTCGAAAACGGTGTCGGGAAGGTAGTTGCCGAGGTCCTCGCCGAGCGCACCGTCCCCGGCGAAGGCCCAGTCGAACAGGACGCTGTCCGGGCCGTGGGAGCGGACGTTGGCGGGCCACTGGTCAAGGTGGCTGAAGGCGCGCGGCAGGGACTCCATGACGTCCAGGAACCACTCGCGGTCGTGGTGAAGGCGGACCATGTCATGGCGAAGGCTGGCGGGGAAGTGGTCGCGGACCAGGGGCTGTTGCCAGGCCTCGTCGGCGTCGAGCAGTTCCTGGCCGAGCGTGTTGCTGCGCACATACTGCCGCAGGAAACCGCGCGTCAGCCACGGCTCGTCGTCCGGGTGGACGGCTCCCTGGGCGGCACCCAGACGGCGGGCGTGTTCGACATGCCGGGCGAGTGGCCAGGCCGTGCCCGGTTCGCCCGGCACGTCTTCCAGCCACAGCGCCACATCGCCGTCCCCACGTTCGACACGGGCCAGCAGCCGGGGCGCGCTGATCCCGTACGGCCGCCAGAGTTGCGCGAGCCCGGACTCGTAGACATGGGCCTCGCGGCGCCAGTGGTTCCAGTGCCGGGGGTCTTCCGAGGCGGCCCAGCGTCCGGTCGCCTCCTTGTTGCGGGTGAGCAGCTTCAGGACGGCCGAGCGATCCCCGGCGGTGACCCGCCAGACGCCCCCTGTGACACCGTTCTTGGGGTTGTGGACGAGAGGTTCGAAAACGGCTTCTTCAGTTCCGAGGACCTCGCGTACCTCGGCATCTCCATCCAGGACAGGCATGCGACAAGGCTAGAGCGCTCGGCGATGCACCGGTGTCTCACCTGCTGGTCCCCCGTCCCGCCTCGGCTACCGTCGTCACCATGACCAGCACCGTCAGCCTCGCCGAAGCCCTCGCCGCCGGAACCGTCGTCCTCGACGGCGGACTGTCCAACCAGCTCGAGTCCGCCGGGCACGATCTGAGCGACGAGCTGTGGTCGGCGCGACTGCTGGCCGAGCGGCCCGAGGCGATCATCGAGGCGCACCTCGCCTACTTCGAGGCGGGCGCGAACGTGGCGATCACCTCCAGCTATCAGGCCACCTTCGAGGGCTTCGGCAAGCGCGGGATCGGCCGGAAGCGGGCGGCCGAGCTGCTCGCGCTCAGTGTGGAGCTGGCCCGGGAGGCCGCTCGGCGAGCACGGACGGACCGGCCGCTGTGGGTGGCCGCGTCGGCGGGACCGTACGGGGCGATGCTCGCCGACGGCTCCGAATACCGGGGACGGTACGGGCTGAGCGTTGACGCGCTGGAGCGTTTCCATGGTCCACGGCTGGAGGTGCTGGCCGGCGCCCGGCCCGACGTACTGGCGCTGGAAACGGTTCCCGACGCCGACGAGGCGACCGCGCTGCTACGGGCGGTGCGGGGACTCGGCGTCCCGGCCTGGCTGTCGTACACGGTCGACGGGGATCGCACGCGTGCCGGTCAGCCGCTGGAGGAGGCGTTCGCGCCGGCCGCCGACGCGGACGAGGTGATCGCGGTCGGGGTGAACTGCTGCGCGCCCGAGGACGTCGACGGCGCAATCCGGATCGCGGCCCGGGTGACCGGTAAACCGGTCGTCGTCTACCCCAACAGCGGCGAGGCCTGGGACGCCGAGGCCCGTACCTGGACCGGCCGCTCCAGCTTCGCGCCCGAGCAGGTGCGGGGCTGGCAGGAAGCGGGGGCGCGGCTGATCGGCGGGTGCTGCCGGGTGGGGCCGGAGGCGATCACGTCGATCACGCGGACGCTGACGCCCGCGTAAGCAGCGCGAGATCCCGTCCTCCGCCCCTCGTGCCTGCTGCTCCCCACTGCTAGCCTCCGCGTCGGGAACCGGTTTCCACCGTGTTGCCGCTGCTGAACAACGGGGTGGGCGGAACATGACGCGGAAGAGCGCAGACGCGAGCCGTAGCACCATCCGGGACGTGGCGGCGCGCGCGGGTGTGTCCGCGTCGACGGTGTCGCGCGTGCTGGGCGGGGTGTATCCGGTGAGCTCGGCGACCCGGACACGGGTGATGCGGGCGGTGCGTGAGCTGGACTACGTCGCCGACGCGCGCGCCAAGGCGGTCGCGGGGGTCGGCACGCCCACGCTGGCGTTCGTGCTGGAGGACATCACCGGACCGTCGTTCGCGCACATGGCGCACGGCGTGGAACGGGAGGCGACCCGGCTCGGGCATCTGTGCGTGGTGTGCAGCACGGAGGGCGACGTCCGGCACGAGCTGGAGTTCGTCGAGATGATGCGTGCCCAGCGAGCCGCCGCCGTGATCCTGGTCGGCGGCTCCGCCGACACCTCCGAGTACCGCGAGCGCACGCGCCGGATGGCCGACCAGCTGGCGTCGGCGGGCTCCCGGCTGGTCCTGTGCGGCCGCCCGCCGCTGGGGCCGGGCGCACCGGTGACCGTCATCGAGTACGACAACGAGGGCGGCGCCTACGCCCTGGTCGCCCATGTCCTGTCCCAAGGCCACCACCGGGTGCTGTTCCTCGGCGGCAAGCCCGACCACACCACCGCGCAGGGCCGTGAACGCGGTTACCTCGCCGCACACCGCGCCCGCGGCCTGGAACCCGACCCGGCGCTGCTCCTCCACGGCGACTTCACCCGCGACGCCGGCCACCGTCTGATCCGCGAAGCGCTCAAGCGGGGGCTGGAGTTCACGGCCGTGGTGGCGGCCACCGACATGGTCGCCGCGGGCGCGCTCACCGCTCTGCACGAGGCGGGCCTGAACGTTCCCGGCGATGTTTCGCTGGCCGGCTACGACGACATTCCCTTCGCCCGCGACCTCCACCCGGCCCTGACGACGGTCCACGTCCCCTACGAGGAGCTGGGCCGTCTCGCCGTCCGTACGGCACTGGGCCGCACCCCGGAAACCCCGGACGAGCACCTGCTGCTGGGCACGCATGTCGTAGTACGGGACTCCGTGGCGGCGAAGTAGCCGTTCAGGAACGCCGAACCGACCCCGGCAGCCGCAACCGTCGTACGACCGACCGCAGTTCCGCCCCGCGCGCGACCGCACCATCCGCAGGCGCCGATTCCGGGACCGCTTCCCGAGCCCTCGCGTCGGCCGCCCACAGGGCGAGTTCCGCGTCGCGCGGGCCGAACGCGATCTCCGGTTCGCCGTCGCCGAACACGCGGACCGGATGGGTGCCGTCCCAGTGCCGCCAACCCGGGTCGCCATGGGTCGCGAACCGTACCCACGCCGAGTGCATCGCGTCCGCCAGCTCCTGCGGGGCACCCTCGCCGGCCAGTTTCCGCGACTCGGGGACGTCGCCGGTGTCGAAGACGAAGCCGAGCTCCAGGGCGTGGCAGGAGCCGAGGTCGGGGAGGCTGGAGGGCCAGGTGAACTCGTAGACGTACGACGACTGCGGGCGGGCGTCGGCCAGGCGGTGCAGCGGCAGGCGCAACAGGTGGTCGGTGACCAGCTGGCCGACGATCTCGGCGGTGCCCGCGTCCGGGCGCAGGGCGCGGTAGCCGCGCGGCACCTCGTGTCCACAGCGGCAGCGGGCCATGGCGCCCGCCAAGGCGACCGGCCCGAGCCGGTCGACGCGCTCCAGGAGACCGCCGGGCACCAGCCACAGCCGGTACTCGTCTCGCGTCCAGCCCATCATCAGGTCGACCTCCCGCGCCGCGTCGCCCTCGACCAGGGCCTCCAAGGGGTTGCACGGGACGACATCGCCGTCGACCACGATCCCGAAGGCGGGCCCGCCGAGGACCGGGCTGCTGAGCCTGCCCACGTCGGCCTGGGTGCGCAGGAGGAGATCCCGGTCGACGTCGGCGAAGGCCGCGGCGGTGGCGGGGATCTTCAGCCGGGTGGCCATACGGCGCACCATCCGCCGTACCTTGTCCCGCTCGGCGGCCTCCGGCGGCCCGCTCTGCAGCACCGCACGCCGGATGAGGCCCTGGGCCTGCGGGGCGGCCAGCAGTGCGCCGGTGCTGATCGCGCCGGCCGACTGGCCGAACAGGGTGACCTGCGCGGGGTCGCCGCCGAAGGCCTCGATCGAGGCCCGCACCCATTCCAGCGCGGCGAGCTGGTCGCGCAGGCCGGGGTTGGCGGGGACGTCCGGAAACAGTCCGTAACCCTCTACTCCCAGTCGGTAGTTGACCGAGACGAACACGACGCCGTCGCGGGCGAAACGGCTTCCGTCGTAAACGGGTACCGCGGAGGATCCGCGGGTCAGGGCGCCGCCGTGCAGCCACACCATGACCGGGAGCCGGGCGCCCGGGCCGGGTTCGGGCGTCCAGACATTGAGGTTGAGACAGTCGTCGCCGGGGACGACCGGGTCGGACAGGTACTGCGCGAAGGCCTCGGAGTACGGCGGTTTCGGCGGGGTCGGGCCGAAGGCACCCGCGTCCCGCACCCCGTCCCAGGGTTCCGGCCGCTCGGGCGGCCGGAACCTGCGGGGGCCGAACGGGGGCGCCGCATACGGGATGCCCCGGAACACCGCGACGCCGTGCTCGTACCGGCCGCGCACGGCCCCGTACGGCGTCCTGATCACCGGACGTTCCGCCGGCTGCTCCGTCACCTGCCCTGCCCGGTCTGCCGTCATGCGCCCACCTGCTTCTCGCCGCACTTCGTTGCGCCCTGCACATGTCAGAGCACCACATCACGAACGACTATTCCGGTGAGCGAGGTGGCCTGGAGGGCTGTTCGGCGTACGCCAGCGTGCCGAAGCCGAGCTGGTCGTAGCCTCCGCCGGTGGGGCCGTAGTCGCCGCCACCCCCCTCCGGGTGGGACCGAGTGGGCGATGCGCTGCAGGTAGGGGACGGACAGGTTGCGGCGGCGCCGGTAGTGGGAGTAGTGGGAGTAGTGGGAGTCGAGCATGGCCCACACCGGGCGGACGTGGCCGCCAGGCGATCTCCGTCGTGCGTTCTGGAACCGGTTGCCACGAGGTTGCCACGAGGTGCCACGAGCGGGTTCCGCCGCAGAAACTGGAGTAACCGATTTCGGGGCTGGGCAGGGGGCGGGGCCCGGCCACGGCCGGGCGCCGATGGCCTCGCCGCGGCGGACTACCGCAGTTCTGCCGCATCATCCTGCCCGACACGCGTGTACGGCGCAGAAGCCTCCGGGGGAAACCGCACCCTCCGCTCCGTCCAACTGATTGACCCGCCATTCTCGGCAGATCTACCGTAGAAGGCGCTTTCTGAAAATGTTTCCACCAGCGTGTCAGGAGAGTCATGCCCAGCCCGCACCCGCCGAGGGCCGTGTTCGCGATGGATCCGGTGCACCTCCCCCTGCTCTTCCCTCCGCCGCTGATGGCCCGGCTGAAGCAGGCGTCCGACATCGACCCCGCCCTCGTCGTGCAGGACCTCAGCGACCCGAGGACGGCCGGCGCCCTCGCCCGGGCCGAGGTGCTGATCACCGGCTGGGGCTGCCCCCACCTGGACGCCGACGCCCTCGCGGCCGCACCCGAGCTGCGCACCGTCCTGCACGCCGCGGGCTCGGTCCGTTCGCTGATCGGCGACGCCCTGTGGAAGCACGGCGTCGCCGTCTCCAGCGCGGTGACCGGCAACGCGCTGCCGGTCGCGGAGTACACGCTCGCCATGATCCTGCTCGCCGGGAAGGACACCTTCACGCACCGAGAGCGCTTCCGCACCACGCACACCTACCCGACCGACGAGGAGACCGCCTCCACCGGCAACGTCGGCCGCCGGATCGGCGTCATCGGCGCCTCACGCGTGGGCAGACGGCTGCTGGAGTTGCTGCGGCCGTTCGACTTCACCGTGCTGCTGCACGACCCGTACGTCAGCTCCGCCGAGGCCGCCGAACTCGGGGCCGAACTGCTGTCGTTGGAGGACCTGCTGCGGCACAGCGACATCGTCAGCCTGCACGCGCCCGACATCCCCGAGACCTACCGGATGCTCGACGGCGACCGGCTCGCCCTCATCCGGGACGGCGGCGTGCTGATCAACACCTCGCGCGGCGCCCTGGTCGACCACGAGGCGCTCACCGACGAGCTGGTCTCCGGCCGGCTGCACGCCATCCTCGATGTGACGGAACCCGAGCCGCTGCCCGCCGGCTCTCCGCTGTACCGACTGCCCAACGTGTTTCTCACGCCGCACATCGCCGGGTCGCTCGGGAACGAGCTGGAGCGGCTGGGGCGGATTGTGGTGGAGGAGCTGGAACGGCTGGTCGCGGGGGGTGCGCTGGTGCATGAGGTGCGGGTGGGGGATTTGGGGCGGGTGGCTTGACGGCGGGGGGCTTGCGGGCGGCGGTGCGTTGAGGTCGAGAAGCCTTGCAGGCAGCGGTGCGTTGACGCCGAGAAGCCTTGCAGGCAGCGGTGCGTTGACGCCGAGAAGCCTTGCAGCTGGCGTGCCGAATATTTGGCTCGGTCGCCTCCGGGGGCGCTTTATGCCGGTGTCGAGAGCCCGATCGTGCTCAGCGCTTCGCGCCTCCGCGCGTTCGGGCTCTCGACACCGGCGCGCCCCCTGCGGCTCCCTCGCGGCCGGCGCGTGGGGACGGTGCGCGTTGGTGGGCCCTTGCCCGGCGTTGGCGCACGCCCGCTGGGCCGGAGTAACAATGGGATACGGTTTCCGCACCGGCGTCGGGCGTGGTCCTGGACGTGGGCGTGATGGGGCCACGACGTGAAGGAGCCTCAAGGGTGAGTCAGCGCAAGGCGTCGAACGACGTCGGTCGGGCCACCATTCGGGACGTGGCGGAGCGCGCGGGGGTCTCCGTCGCCAGCGTGTCGCGCGTCCTGTCCGGCAACTACCCGGTGTCGGAGGATCTGCGCCGCCGCGTGATGAAGGTCGTCCGGGACCTGGACTACGTCACCAATGCCCATGCCCGTTCGCTGGCCGGCGGCGGTACGCCCACGGTGGCCATCCTCATCGACAACATCACCGGTGCCGCGTTCGCCCACGTGGCCAAGGGAGTCGAGGGCGCCGCCACCCTGCGCGGCTGGCTCTCCCTGGTCGGCACGACCGGGAACGATCCCGAGCGGGAACTTGCCCTGGTCAACCTCATGCGCCAGCAGGGCGTCGCCGCGGTGGTCCTGCTCGGCGGTGCCTACGACCACGACGAGTACCAACTGCGCATGGCCCGTTTCGCCCGCTCCCTCGACGCGGCCGGCTCCCACCTCGTCCTGGTGGGCCGACCATCCCTGGAGGGCGACGTGCCGGCGACGACGGTCGACTACGACAACGAGGGCGGCGCCTACGCGATGGCGAGCCATCTGCTGTCGGCCGGCCACCGCAAGGTTCTCGTCCTGCCGGGCCACGCCGAGTTCAGCACAGCCCGGGGCCGGTTGAAGGGCGCCCAGCGCGCCTTCGAGGCGTACGGCGTGCCCTTCGACCCGGGCATGGTGCGGCACGGCCCGTACGACTACCAGCACGGGTACGGGGCCGTGGAGGAAAGCCTGCGGGAAGGGCTCGACTTCACGGCCGTGCTCGCCGGGACCGATGTGGTCGCCGCGGGCGCCATGCAGGCCCTGCGCGCGGCCGGGCTCCGGGTCCCCGAGGACGTGTCGATCGTCGGCTACGACGACATCCCGCTCGCCTCCCAGCTCACGCCCCAACTGACCACCGTGCACGTGCCGTACGAGGAGATGGGCCGCGTCGCGCTACGGGCGGTGGCCGATCGGCGCGAGGGCAGCGCGAGCCGCGGCAAGGGCGGCGACGGCGACCATCTGGTGCTGGGCACGCATGTCGTCGTACGCAACTCCGTGCGGCCGCCTGCCCGGCGCGACTGACGGAACGACGACCGGTGTGCGTCTGCCGGAGACACTGCAGGCGATCGTTGCGTGAGCGTTTTCCGAGGCGGGCTTTTGCCGGGTTGGGTCCAGGAGCCTCGAAACCGCTCTCAACGGCCGTCCCAGGCCAGGGTGAAGGCATCGGGCCCCACTGTCCCTGCAACCGCTTACTACAGCTTCCGCTTGCAGGAAGCGCCGGCCGCCGCGGGTGCGGGCAGCGAGGTCCGGGCGGGTCAGGCAGGCGTCGAACGGGACGGGCCGTCGCCGCCCGTCCGCTGCGGACGCCGGACGGCCTGCGTTGTCCTCTCGGCCGCGAGACGGCGGTCCAGCCGGTGACTTGGGACGCGAAGGGCTGGACCACCGCTGCAGACGAGCCGTTGGGCCGGCCCTGGAACTCTGCTCGTGGATACCCCGATCCGTCCTGGGCCGACACCGCCGTACGCCCCGGCTGGATCCGGATGTGCGGACGGCACGGTCCCGAATCGCGGTGGGCGCACAGCCTGCCGGCGCAGCGCATCACCGGGCACCGCGCGGAGGCCGAAGTCACGCTCGAGGCAGGCCCGTCCAGCTTCACGCAGGGCGCCGGGCCGGTGCTCCGGTACGACGCCGAGGCCTATGTCTCCCTCGACCTGACCTGGGCGGAACCGGAGGGTGAGGGGCAGCACGGCCGACAGTGGCGGGACGCGGGCCGGACGGTACCGCGTCTGGTGGAGCGGGACGATGAGGGTACCGAGCGGAAAGCCTCCGTTCGAAGTTTCGAAAGCCCAAGGCCTCGGATCCCGCCGAACTCCGGCCTCTTCCCGCCGAACTGTGGTGAACCTAGGGTAGGAAGCGCTTACTATTTCGCGCTGACTGTTTCTGCGCTGGTCGAAACTTTCAAGGCCCTCGGGCGGGCCGGAGAGGTGAATCCCGATGAGCCGTACAGGGAGTGCGAGCGTGGCGGCCGGGCCGACGCTGGCCGTCGTCGCCCGGGAGGCGGGCGTGTCCGTGCCGACCGCTTCCAAGGTCGTCAACGGCCGGGAGGACGTGGCCCCCGAGACCCGCCGCCGGGTCACCGAGGCGCTGGACCGGCTCGGCTATGTGCGCAGACCGAGGTTCGACACGGCGAGGGTGTCCGGGATGGTCGACCTCGTGCTGCACTCGCTGGAGAGTTCCTGGTCGGGTGCGGTGCTGCACGGGGTGGAGGCGGCGGCCCACGACGCCGGTCTGGAGGTGGTCGTGTCGGCCGGTCCGAACCGGACGCGCGGCGGCCGTCCGGAGCGCGGGTGGCTGGACAAGCTCACCGCACGCGGTTCGTCGGGAGTGCTGTTCAACCTGGCCGAGCTGACGCCGTCCCAGCGCGCGTGGCTGGACCAGCACCACATCCCGTATGTGCTGATCGACCCGGTCCTCGATCCACCGCCCGGCGTGGTGTCGGTGGGCGCGGCGAACTGGCACGGCGGGGTTACGGCGACCGAGCATCTGCTGTCGCTGGGCCACGAGCGCATCGCCGTGGTCGCCGGCAGCACGCACACGATGTGCAGCAGCGCGCGGATCGCCGGCTATCGCTCGGCGCTCGCGACGGCGGGGATACGGCAACGGCCCGAGTACGTCCGGCACGCCGGCTTCGACCAGGGCATGGCCCGCCGCCGCACGCTGGAACTCCTCGACCTGCCCGAGCCGCCCACCGCGGTCTTCGTGTGCTCGGACCGGATGGCCCTGGGCGTCTACGAGGCCCTGGCCGAGCGGGGACTGAGCGTGCCGTACGACCTGAGTGTCGTCGGTTTCGACGACCTGCCCGAGGCCCGCTGGACCACTCCGGCCCTCACCACGGTTCGCCAGCCGCTGTCGGAGATGGCGGCGACGGCCCTGCGGCTGCTGGTCCGCATGATGGAGGGCGACCGGCCGGAGAGCACCCGCACGGAACTGTCCACGCGGCTGGTGCAGCGGGCGAGCACGGCCCCGGTCCGGTGAGTGTGGTCCGCCCTCCTCAAGTCCGCCAACAATCACGGTTGTTGCATCGGAACGGCCCCTGCGCACCCCCGTCGACCGCGACAATGCGTGCATGACCGATGACTGGCAGCAACGTATCGATGCCCTCCAGGAGGAGTTGGTCCGCCGTGACGACCCCGCCGCCTGGGTGCGGGAGGCCGACGCGATGGAGGCCACGGTGCGGTATCCCCGCATCGCCCTGCGCGGACCGGTGTTCGGGATCGCGGCACAGGACCCGGCGGTGGGGCCCCAGTGGCGGGTGGTGAAACCGGTGGTGGACGGGATGCCGCAGGTGGCGCGGGACGGGCTGCAGTCGCATCTGTTCTTCACCGCGAAGGACGACACCGACGATCCGGCCGTACGGCGTGAACTGCTGGCGGCAGTGGAGGTGTTGGAGCGCGAGCCGGCGGACGAGGTGACGGCCTGCGGGGTGCGGTACCGGGTGGTGCGCGGGGACGAGTTCGCGCGGATGGGCGACGACGGCCTGGAGCCGCCCCGACCCACCGACCGGGAGCCGGTGGAGCGGTCGTGGGATCGGCAGACGCGCCACGCGCCCCTGGACGTGGAGTTCGTACTCGATCCTGAGCACCTGGACGGGCCGTCCGCGGGCGCGCTGACGCTGGGGCTGCAGGGCTTCGCGTACCGGGGCTCCCGCTTCCCCGCCGACGTGCGCGCGGATTCCGAGCGGGCGGTCGCCACGCATCCCGAACTCGTGCTGCTGCCCACCGGTTTCGGTGTGGTCGAACGCAGCGGCGACGGCTGGCGTCCGCGCAGCACCCTCCAGCCCACGCCGCATGACGCCCGGCGCGTGCTCTACGACGGGATGGCCGAGATCTGGGCCATGCTGTACCAGTTCGACGACACCAAGAAGGCCAGATACGCGCAGGCGGCCGAGGAGTACCGGGCGCTCGGCCACGCCGACGAGTTCGAGGTGGACGGCCAGGTCTTCCGGATCTGCCGGGTGGAGCGTCTGCTCCGCACCGGTCCCTACGGCCCGGAGACACCGCGGCCCTCGGACGTCGACGAGTACGGCCCGATGAAGATGCACCCGACGATGAACCCGCTGGACGGCAGCCTCACCCATGAGTGAGGGGCGCGGTGGTGCGATGTGCCGTCGATCGTCCGCGGCGCCATCGTGGCTGGTCGCGCCCACGCGGCGGAGCCGCAAATTGACACAGTCCCGCGCCCCTTTGGGGCGCTGCTGCACACCGCGTGGGCCGGTGACCTTCGACTGACCACGACCCTGTCCTGTCCGATTCCTTCAAGACCCACCGCCGCTGCGCCGCCTACGGTGGCCGCATGACTCCACGATTCGATGCGATCGGCCTGATCGTCGCCGACATGGCTGCCTCTGTCGCCTTCTACCGCCGAGTCGGCTTCGCCTTCCCCGAGGGGGCCGAGAACGAACCGCACGCCGAGGCCCAACTGCCCGGCGGACTGCGGCTGATGCTGGACACGGAGGAGATGGTCCGGTCCCTGGTCGCCGGGTGGCAGCCTCCGGCCGGTGGCGGCCGGCATTCGCTGGCACTGCTCTGCGACAGCCCGGGTGAGGTGGACCGGGTGTACGAGGACCTGGTCGGTGCCGGGTACCAGGGCGGACACAAGCCGTGGGACGCCGAATGGGGCCAGCGGTACGCGGTGGTGCACGACCCGGACGGACACGGGGTCGATCTGTTCGCCCCGACAAGCGGCCCTGGTGAAGTTGCCTGAGTTCGACGTGCCCCAAAGGGGCGCGGGGCTGTGTCAATTTTGCGGCTCCGCCGCGTGGGCGCGACCAGCCACGACGCACCCGCAGACAGTGCACCGGCCTTCCCGCGGAGCGCTCAGCGTCCAAGTAGCTCCGTGAGCGGTATGC
This sequence comes from Streptomyces sp. DG2A-72, assembly GCF_030499575.1. Classification (NCBI taxonomy): domain Bacteria; kingdom Bacillati; phylum Actinomycetota; class Actinomycetes; order Kitasatosporales; family Streptomycetaceae; genus Streptomyces; species Streptomyces sp. DG2A-72. The sequence continues at coordinate 8,334,569 of NZ_JASTLC010000001.1, read as the reverse complement.
CCGCCAACTCCCGTACGTCACGGGCGAGATGCGCCTGGTCGGCGAAGCCCGCCCGGGCTGCCGTCTCGGCGAGGGACAGGCCGTCGCGGGCCAGCGCCAGCGCGCGTTGCAGGCGCAGGATCCGCGCGAGCGTCTTGGGGCCGTAGCCGAAGGCGGTCAGACAGCGGCGGTGCAACTGGCGGGCGCCCAGCCCGAGTTCGTCCGCCGTGGCGGCGACCGGGCGGCCCGTGTCGAGTGACGCGACGACCCGCAGCAGCAGCGGGTCGGGCGGCTCTGTGTCGGCGGCCCGCTCCAGCGCCGCGTCCTCCAGCGCGGTCGCGGGGTCCGCGGCCGCCTCGATACGGTCGTGCAGGCGTCGTACCTCCGCGGCGGGCCACAGGTCGGTCAACTCGACGCGCCGGTCGCGCAGTTCGTGTGCGGGCACGCCGAGGAACGCGGGCGCGGTGCCGGGATGGAAGCGGACGCCCGCCCAGTGCCGCGGGCCGCCCTCGGGAACGTACGCCTGGGTGTCGGGTCCCGCGACGAGCAGCCGGCCGTCGTTCCACAGCAGGTCCATGCAGCCGTCGGGCAGCACAGGCCGGACGACAGGGTCCTCGATGGTCCGGCGCCACACGACCGCGCCCGGCAGCCTGGACGCCCGCTCGGTGTACACGTACGAAAGGCTACGACTCCGCCCGCGGCAGGGGCACGCGCGTCGTCCTACCCCACCCGCGTCCGATGCTCCTGCGGACTGACGCCGTACACCCTCTTGAAGGCGTTGGACAGGGCGAATGCGCTGCCGTAGCCGACGTGGCGGGCGATGGCGGCGATGGTGTCGTCGGTGGCGCGGAGGCGGTCGGCGGCCAGGGCTAGGCGCCAGCCGGTGAGGTAGGACATCGGGGGCTCGCCCACGAGGTCGGTGAAGCGGCGGGCGAGGGCGGCCCGGGAGACGCCGGCCTTGGCGGCGAGGGAGGCGACCGTCCAGGGGTGGGCCGGGTCGTCCTGGACGAGACGCAGGACGCGGCCGACGACGGGGTCGGCCAGGGCCCGGTACCAGGCGGGGGCCTCCGCGTCGGGGCGAGAGAACCAGGCCCGCAGCGCGGCGATGACCAGCAGGTCGAGAAGCCGGTCCAGGACGACCTCCTGGCCCGGCTCGTCGCGGACGATCTCCTCCATGAGCAGCGGGGTGAGCGGGCACTGCCACACGTCGGAGGTGAGGGTGATCAGCGGCGGCAGCGCGTCCAGCAGCCGGCCGCTGATCTCGCCCTCCATCGGGTAGGTGCCGATCAGCATCACCGCGGAGCCGTCGAGCCGGTCGCCCCAGGTGCGGACGCCGAGGTCCATGGAGCCGTTCAGGGAGCGGCCGTCGGGGTAGCGGCACTCCTGGCCCGGCAGGATGAGGGCCTGCGGGGCGGTGCCGGGGTCGTCGGCGCAGGTGTACGGGTCCGGGCCGCGGGCGATCGCCAGGTCGCCGGGCGTCAGCCGAAGCCTCCCCCGGCCTTCGGCCGGGGGGACCCCCGTCTCGCTTCGCTCGCCCGAATCCGGCAGGATCCAGGCGGCGCCGCGGACCATCAGCATCACCGTGAGCGGGGCGCGGTCCTCGATGCGAATCGCCCACGGCGGCTCGAAGCACGCACGGATCATGAAGGCGCCACGCGCGCGTGGACCCTCGAGAAGGCCTGCGAGAGCGTCCATGGGGCCAGAGTAGACGCGCACGTATGGGAATGAGCCGTTCAGCGATGGGCTGTTGGGGCGCGCGGCCGTTGACTGGAGGCATGACGGAGAACACGCAGAACATGACGGTTGTGGTGACCGGCGCCTCCGGGCGGACCGGCAGCCGGGTCGCCGACTCCCTGCGGGGCGCCGGCCTGAGCGTGCGAGCGGCCTCGCGCGCTCGCGGTTTCGACTGGGAGGACCCGACGACGTGGGCGGTCACCCTGCGCGACGCCGACGCGGCGTATCTGATGTACCCGTCCGACGTCGGCTCCCCCGCGGCGGCCGAGGGCATCGGCGCGCTCGCCCGGGAGGCGGTGGGGCTCGGCGTACGGCACCTGGTGCTGCTGTCGGCGCGTGGTGAGGAGCAGGCGCCGGCGACCGAGGAGGCGCTTACGTCGTCCGGGGCGGACTGGACGATCGTGCGGTGCGCGTGGTTCGCGCAGAACTTCAGCGAGGGGCTGCTCGCGGAGGGGCTGGTGCAGACGGGCGAGCTGGTGTTCCCGGCCGGTGAGGTGCCCGAGCCGTTCCTGGACGTGCGGGACATCGGGGACGTGGTCGCGGCCGTGCTGACGTCCGGGGAGCGGTATGTGGGGCGGACGCTCGAGCTGACGGGGCCGCGGCTGCTGAGCTTCCGGCAGGCGGTGGCGGAGATCGCCGCGGCCACCGGGATCGAGCTGAGGTACACGCCGGTGCAGGCGCGGGCGTACGGGGAGTTCCTGACCGGCTTCGGCGTCCCGGCCGAGGAGGCGGACTTCCTGGTGGAGGTCTTCGAAGGGCTGCTGGACGGGCGCAACGCCCACGTCACGGCCGGGGTGCGGCAGGTGCTGGGGCGCCAGGCGCGGGACTTCTCGGATTTCGTACGGGAATCAGCGGCGGCCGGCGCCTGGAAACGCTGACCGGGACCGAGCGGACCTCACTGCCCCTCCGGCGTCCCCGCTTCCTCCCCCTTCGGTGCGCTCTTCGCATGGGTGCGCAGGCGTGAGGTCACGTCCTCCGGGGGGAGGAAGCGGGACCAGCGTTCGGGGAACTCGGACGGCATGTCCGGGTCGTCGGGGTCGGTGTCGCCGCGGTGGGCGGCGGCGCGGGCGACGTACTCGGCGACCTGGGCCTCGCGCATCCGCTCGTTGGCGGCGCGGGCCGCGGCGGTGGCGGCGGCCGGCCAGACCCGGTCGATGGCGGCGTTGACGGCGGCCCCGACCAGGACGGCGAAGGCGGACACGCCGATCCACAGCATCACGGCCACGGCGGCGGCCAGCGAGCCGTAGATGGTGGCGCCCTCGACCGTGTTGGTCAGGTAGATCCGCAGCAGGAAGCTGCCCAGGACCCACATCGCGAGGGCGACCAGGGCGCCGGGCACGTCCTCGATCCACGGCGAGCGCACCGGCACGGACACGTGGTACAGCGTCGTCAGGAACGCGATGGACAGCACGATGACGACGGGCCAGTACAGCACCTGCACAAGGGTCTCCGACCACGGCAGGACGTTCAGCACCGCGTCCGGCCCCGCCACCATCAGCGGCAGCGCGACCGAGCCGATCACCAGGGCCACCAGGAAGAGCACGAAGGCGACCAGCCGTGTCTTGACGATGCCGCGGACGCCGTCGAGGCCGTACATCACGGTGATCGTGTCTATGAAAACGTTTACCGCACGCGATCCCGACCACAGCGCGAACAGAAAGCCGATGGAGATGACGTCGGGGCGGCCGCCCTTCATCACGTCGTCCAGGATCGGCTGGGCGATCTGCGAGACCCCCTTGTCCGACAGGACCGTGCGGGAGGCCTCCAGGATGTTCGTCTCCAGGCTGCTGATGGTGTCGGTGCCGGTCCAGTCGTCGACGTAGCCGAGCAGCCCGATCATGCTCAGCAGCAGCGGGGGGACGGACAGCAGCGTGAAGAACGCCGCCTCCGCCGCGAGACCCAGGATCCGGTACTCGATGCACGAGTTGACGGTGTCCTTGAGCAACAGCCAGGCGGTCCGGCGCTTGGAGACGTTCCGGTAGAGGGCACGAGCCCGGTGGAGACGGCCTGAGGGGGGCGTCTCGGGGGATTCACTTGCTGGCTGCACGAACTAAAGGTATCCGCCGCGGGAGGCTCGGCTCATCCCCCGGTGGCGCGGCCGGGTCACCGCGTCCGTCCCATGTGAGGCGTGGCGTGCCAGTGTGGTGACCCTCGCCGTACCGAGGGGTAGGTTCGCAGACATGTCCGGCAATACCCATACCGTGACCAACCAGACCCCACCGCTGGTCGGATACGACGTCTACAGCGCCGACAAGGCCCTGACCGAGGCCGTCGAACGGCACCTCGACCCCGCCCTCCTCGACGAGGTCCGCGGCGAGCTGGCGGCGCTCGGCCGCACCGCCGGCTCGGCGCAGGTGCAGGAGTGGGGCGTCCAGGCGAACGAGTATCCGCCCCGGCTGCGCACCCATGACCGCTACGGCCGTCGGATCGACGAGGTCGACTTCCATCCGGCCTGGCACCGGCTGCTCGGCAAGGGCGTCTCGGCCGGCCTGACCGCGGCCTGGGGCCGGCCCGGCGGACATCTGCGGCGGGCGGCGGCGTTCCTGGTGTGGACGCAGGTCGACGCGGGCAACTGCTGCCCGCTGTCGATGACTCACGCGGCGGTGCCCGCGCTGCGCACCGACCCGGCGCTGGCCGCCGAGTGGGAGCCGCGGCTGACGTCCATGATCTACGACCGTGAGCTGCGCCCGGCGCCGTTGAAGGCCGGGGCGCTGTTCGGGATGGGCATGACGGAGAAGCAGGGCGGCAGCGACGTACGCGCGAATAAGACGTCCGCCGTGCCGCTGGCCGAGGCCGGGACGTATGCGCTGACCGGGCACAAGTGGTTCTGCTCGGCACCGATGTCCGACGGGTTTCTGGTGCTGGCGCAGGCTCCGGAGGGCCTGACCTGCTTTCTCGTCCCGCGCGTGCTGGAGGACGGCACCCGCAATGTGTTTCTCCTCCAGCGGCTCAAGGACAAGCTGGGCAACCGGTCGAACGCCTCCAGCGAGGTCGAGTTCGACGGGACCTGGGCACGCCGGGTCGGCGACGAGGGGCGCGGAGTGCGCACCATCATCGACATGGTGGCCGCGACCCGGCTCGACTGCGTGCTTGGCTCGGCGGGCCTGATGCGGCAGGCCGTCGTACAGGCGGTGCATCACTGCACCCACCGCGAGGCGTTCGGCGGGAAACTCCTCGACAAGCCGCTCATGCGCAACGTACTGGCCGATCTGGCACTGGAGTCGGAAGCGGCGACCACGCTCGCCCTGCGGCTCGCAGCCGCCTACGACGACGGCGGCGAACAGGAGCAGGCACTGCTGCGGCTGGCGGTGCCGGCCGCCAAGTACTGGGTGACGAAGCGCTGTACGCCGATGACGGTGGAAGCGGCCGAGTGCCTGGGCGGAAACGGTTACGTCGAAGAATCCGGCCTGCCGCGGCTGGTACGCGAGTCACCCCTCAACTCGATCTGGGAGGGCGCCGGCAACGTCCAGGCCCTCGACGTACTGCGGGCGCTACGCCGCGAACCACAGGCCCTCAACGCCTACCTCCAGGAGGTCGGCCGAGCACGCGGCGCCGATCACCGCCTGGACGCAGCGATCAAGGACCTCCTGACCGACCTCGCCGACATGGACGGCATCGAGGCAAGGGCCCGACGCCTCACCGAACGCCTGGCACTGGTCCTTCAGGGCTCCCTACTGGTCCAGTACGCACCCCCGGAGGTAGCCGACGCCTTCTGCGCGTCACGCCTGGGCACAGACGGCGGAGCAGCGTTCGGCACCCTTCCGCCCACCCTGGACCTGACGTCGGTGGTGGACCGGTCCAGGCCGCAGGCCTGACCGAAGGGGCGTGGGGAACTGCGCGACCAGCCACAACGAACCCGCAGACGCCAACGCACAGCAGGCCCCACCCCCCGCCGCGTAACCCGGCCCAACCGCCGGAGGCAAGGGTGGTGCTGCGCCGACACGGCACCACCCCCGCCATTGGCCCATTCGAGGCCACGAACGCCGCCCGAGAGCGACGCTGCTCAAGTTTCAGTCAGGCCGCGCGCAGACCACCAGGGTTGCAAGGGGTTGCAACTTGTTGGCGTCTGTGTGCGGAGGGTGTCCCTCCGCTCGCCCTGAACGGCACTATAAGACGAGCATTCAACAAGGGACCGGAAAGCGTCGGCTCAACCGCCCGACAACCGGTTCCCCACAGGCTGTTGCCGGGAGGGCCCCGTGGCGAACTCGCCGATGGACGTGACGCAACTCGCCGCCGTCGACGCGGCGCAGGCGGCGCGGGTACTCAGCGAGGTCCGGGACGCGACCCTCGCCGGACAGCGCGCCCGCCTGCCCCCGCGCCCGGTGATCGGGGAGTCGTGGGGACGCATGCTGCGCAGCGGTGTCGACCCCAACCATGACTTCAGGTCCGGGCTGCTGAACAACGAGGAGATCCAGCGGCGCCGGGAGGAGTCGCCGCTCAGGCAGGTGCTGCCGGTGCTGCGGGAAGGGCTGTTGTCGGTCGCGGACGTCGCGCACCACATCATGGTGGTCGCGGACGCGGAGGGCCGGGTGCTGTGGCGCGAGGGGTCTTCGCCGGTGCTCCGCAAGGCCGACGGGCTCGGCTTCGAACTCGGCGCCGACTGGCGCGAGGACGTCGTCGGCACCAACGGCGTGGGCACACCGGCGGTGGTGCGCCGGCCCGTACAGGTCTTCGCCGCGGAGCACTTCGTACGGTCCCACGCCTCCTGGACGTGTACGGGCGCCCCGATCACCGATCCCAGGGACGGCCGCCCGATCGGTGTCGTCGACGTCAGCGGCCCCCTGGAGACCATGCATCCGGCCACGCTCGCCTGGGTCGACTCGGTGGCCAAGCTCGCCGAGGCCAAGCTGCGCGAACTGCACCTGGTGTCGCTGGAGCGACTGCGCGCGGTCGGGGCGCCGGCGCTGGCCCGGATCGCCGGCCGGGCACTGGTGGTGGACCGGGACGGCTGGACGGCGGCGGTGACCGGGATGCCGTACACGGACCGGATCGCGCTGCCCAAGTCCCTGTCGCCGGGCCGCCGGTGGATGCCGGCGCTGGGCTTCTGCTCGGTGGAGCCGCTGGCCGAGGGCTGGCTGGTGCGGGCCGACGACGAGCCCGTGGCACACGGCGGCGCACGGATCGCGCTGGATCTGACGCAGCCGCGCCGCTGGTCGGTGACGGTGACGGCGTCGGGCGGCGCGGGCTCCTGGACCCATGAACTCAGCCCCCGGCATGCCGAGTTGCTGTATCTGCTGGCCCTGCACCGCACCGGCCGCAGCGCGGCCGGGCTGGCCGAGGACCTGTTCGGCGATCCGGGCCGCACGGTGACGGTGCGCGCCGAGATGTCGCGGGTACGCCGCTATCTCGGCGGATTCCTGGAGCACCGCCCCTACCGCTTCCGTGAGGACGCCGAGGTCGACCTCGTGCTGCCGGACGACCCGCATGCGGTGCTGCCGCACTCCACGGCTCCGGCGGTGGCCAGGGGACGGATGTCGATTCATGTGCCCTGAGGGGGACAAGAGGTGGCATCTTCCGCATAATTGCAGGGTCTTCGTCATGGGCCGCCGCGGTCTGCCGTAGCATCCCTGTACGGGCCACACCCCACCTGCTCCTCGGTCAACGCACGGACCAACAGGCGCAGTTGGCTCGCGTCTGGAGGTTGGATGATGAGTCGCGGCCGACACCGTCGACGCAATCGGGGCAGGGCGCTGCGCGCTGCCCTGGCCGGGACCGCCCTCGCGCTGACCGCGGCCGCCACCATTGTCAGCGCCTCGCAGGCCAACGTCGGCAAGGAGACCGGAGCGCTGAAGCCGCTCGCCTCCGCCGCGGACACCGACCCGCTCCGGCTCCAGGAAGACCTCGTGCCCGAGCGCACGCTCGACCGGCTCGCCGACGAGATGGGCAAGCCCGTCGGTGTCGGAGCCGTACTCGACAGCGCCGACCACACCCTGCGCACCGCCTCGGGCTGCACGGCCGCCGAGCGCACGGCACTGCCCGTCGAACCGGCGGCCACGCGCGCGTACTGCTGGGACGAGGCCGACACCCTGGGCTGGCAGCCCGGTGCGGTCACCTCCTCCGGGGACGCCGACGACGACGGCTGGTGGGGCGGGAACCGGGCGATCCTCTCCGGCTGGAGCCGATCCGACGCCTCCGGCGCGAGCGCGGCCGGCGCACAGGGTCTCGCCCGGGTCGCCTTCGTCGACGCGAACGACCTGGGCCGGCTCAGCTACACGTGGGCACTGCTCGCCGTGCCGGTCGACGGCGGACGTGACTACCGCGCCCTGGCCTCGCGGGTGTCCGGCATGGTCTGGTACCAGGACAAGCTGCTGGTCACCGCGGACGGCGGGAACGGCACCGCGCTGTATGTGTACGACATGGACCGCATCCAGCGCACCACCGTCACCAGTGCCGCGGTCGGCCGGGTGCGTGGCGGCTGGTCGGCGCACGGCAACCGGTGGGTGCTGCCCGCCGTCGCCTCGTACCGCCTGACCGGCGGGGCCTGCGACCCGGCAACGGACACCGGTGTCCCCTGCCTCGGCGGGATCTCCCTCGACCGCAGCTCCACGCCCGACAGCCTGGCCGTGAGCGAACGGGCCGGTACGGACGGCGACCGGCCCACGCGGCTGTGGCGCTACTCCTTCAGCACCGACCCCGAGCGCACCGGACTGCTCGCCACCGACCCGGCCGGGAGGGTACGCGCGGACGAGGCGTACCGGACGAAGACGCCCGGCATAGGGGGCGTCCTCTCCCACCAGGAGACTGGTGCCGCCCGCGCCGACTGGTATCTGGCCGGTACGGGTGCCGGGCGCGGCACGCTGTGGCGGCAGAACGGCGAAGACGCCCGGGCCACGGAGTGCGGGGCCGACGAGACGCACCGCTGCTGGAGCGCGCACACCGCGTCCCTCTCCTACTGGGAGGCGCTCGGCGAGATCTGGTCGCAGTCGGGCCGGGTGCTGTTCGCACTGCCGCTGGCGTCGGTGGACAGGTCGCTCGGCTGAGACCTGGCGCCCATGTCGGCTGCGGCCCGGCTCTTCGGAAGCCGATCGACAGATCCCGCGGCCGGATGATTCCCTGGCGGTCATGACGAACATCCCCGTGACCACCTGGTCCCTGGAACAGACCGACCCGGCAGACCTCCTCCCGGCCGCCGCACCCGAGGGCGATGTACGGGTCGTCCGCGCCGAAGTGCCCTCCCCCGAGTTCAGCCGCTTCCTGTACACGTCCGTCGGCGGGGACATCCGCTGGACCGACCTGCTCGGCTGGACGTACGCGCAGTGGCAGGAGCACCTGGACCGGCCGGGCGTGGAGACGTGGGTCGCCTACGACCGGAGCACGCCCGCGGGGTATGTGGAGCTGATCCCGCAGGACGACGGGGTCGTCGAGATCGAGCACTTCGGGCTGATCCCGGCCTTCCGCGGACGGCGTATCGGCGGGTATCTGCTGTCGTACGGCACCGCCCGCGCGTGGGATCTCGCGGACCGCTGGCCGGGGCGGGCGCCGACGAAGCGGGTATGGCTGCACACCTGCAGCAAGGACGGCGAGTTCGCGATGGACAACTACCAGCGCCGGGGCTTCAAGCTCTTCGACACCAAGGTCGAGGAGGAGCCGGAGGTGGTCGCGCCGGGCCCCTGGCCTGGGGCGCACCCCGCCTGAGGCCTTGGGCGCACCCTGTCTGACCTGGGCAGACACCGGCCGTTTCGGGGCATGTGACCGACAACACCCTTGTCCCACGATGCGGGACAAGGGTGTCCGCATGATGGACGAAGCTGGACTGTGTCCAGATCGCCGTGACACGCTTCCGTCATGTCTGGAACTGGAATTGCCTTGGTGAGTCGGCGGCACGTCGACCTCGGCCGCATGTCCAGCGCCATCTGTCCGGCCCGCTGAGAGCCCAGCCGCGCCGACATCCCCCAGTTCCATCTGATTTCCCGCGCAATGTCGCGCACGTATGCCCATGCGCCGTATGCGCGCAGGTCAGAGCCGCTTCCCGCCTGTCCCAAAGGACTTACCACCATGGCCGCCACCCCGCAGAAGCCTGCCGCCGCGACTCCCCGCCGCAAGGTGAGCCGCCACCGCGGCGAGGGCCAGTGGGCCGCGGGGCACTTCACCCCGCTCAACGGCAACGAGCAGTTCAAGAAGGACGACGACGGTCTCAATGTGCGGACACGCATTGAGACGATCTACTCCAAGCGTGGCTTCGACTCGATCGACCCCAACGACCTGCGCGGCCGGATGCGCTGGTGGGGCCTGTACACCCAGCGCAAGCCCGGGATCGACGGCGGCAAGACCGCGATCCTGGAGCCGGAGGAGCTGGACGACGAGTACTTCATGCTGCGCGTCCGCATCGACGGCGGCCGGCTCACCACCGAGCAGCTGCGGGTGGTCGGTGAGATCTCGCAGGAGTTCGCGCGGGGCACCGCCGACATCACCGACCGGCAGAACGTCCAGTACCACTGGATCCGGATCGAGGACGTGCCGGAGATCTGGGAGCGGCTGGAGGCGGTCGGCCTGTCCACCACCGAGGCCTGCGGTGACACGCCCCGTGTGATCCTCGGCTCGCCCGTCGCCGGTATCGCCGAGGACGAGATCATCGACGGCACCCCGGCGATCGAGGAGATCCACCGCCGGATCGTCGGCAACAAGGACTTCTCGAACCTGCCCCGCAAGTTCAAGTCCGCGGTCTCCGGCTCGCCGCTCCTCGACGTGGCGCACGAGATCAACGACGTCGCCTTCGTCGGCGTCAACCACCCCGAGCACGGCCCCGGCTTCGACGTCTGGGTCGGCGGCGGGCTGTCCACCAACCCGAAGATCGGTCAGCGCCTCGGCGCCTGGGTCCCGCTGGACGAGGTCCCGGACGTCTACGAGGGCGTCGTCTCGATCTTCCGCGACTACGGCTACCGGCGCCTCCGTACGCGCGCTCGCCTGAAGTTCCTGCTCGCCGACTGGGGCGTGGAGAAGTTCCGCCAGGTCCTGGAGGACGAGTACCTGAAGCGCAAGCTCATCGACGGCCCGGCGCCCGCACAGCCCGTGGAGCGCTGGCGCGACCACGTCGGTGTGCACCGGCAGAAGGACGGCCGTTTCTACGTCGGTTTCGCCCCGCGCGTGGGCCGCGTGGACGGCACCACGCTGACGAAGATCGCCGAGCTGGCCGAGGCCCACGGCTCAGGCCGGGTGCGGACCACCGCCGAGCAGAAGATGCTCGTCCTCGATGTCGCCGAGGAGCAGGTCGAATCGCTGGTCGAGGGCCTGGAGGCGCTGGACCTCACGGTGAAGCCCTCGCCGTTCAGGCGCGGCACCATGGCCTGCACCGGCATCGAGTACTGCAAGCTCGCCATCGTCGAGACCAAGGCGCGCGGCTCCGCGCTGATCGACGAACTGGAGCGCCGTATCCCGGACTTCGACGAGCCGATCACCATCAACATCAACGGCTGCCCGAACGCCTGCGCCCGTATCCAGGTGGCGGACATCGGTCTCAAGGGCCAGCTGGTCCTCAACGACCAGGGCGAGCAGGTCGAGGGCTTCCAGGTGCATCTGGGCGGCGCGCTCGGTCTGGAGGCCGGCTTCGGCCGCAAGGTGCGCGGTCTGAAGGTGACGTCGGACGAGCTGCCGGACTACGTGGAGCGTGTGCTCAAGCGTTTCGAGGCCGAGCGCGAGGAGGGCGAGCGGTTCGCCGCCTGGGCCTCGCGGGCCAGTGAGGAGTCCCTCTCATGAGCGAGCGCGCGGCTCCCTTCTACTGCCCCTACTGCGGGGACGAGGACCTTCGTCCCAGCGAGGAGGGCCACGGCGCGTGGGAATGCGCGGCGTGCAACCGCGCATTCCAGTTGAAGTTCCTCGGGCTGCTCGCTCGGGGGCTTCGGCCGAACGACGCAGGGGGAGAAGAGATATGAACACCGTTCAGGAAGAGCGCACGACCGACGATCTCAAGGCACTCGCCGAGCAGGCGGGTCGTGACCTGGAGGACGCCTCGGCGCTGGAGATTCTCCAGTGGGCCGCCCGTACCTTCGGTAACCGTTTCTGCGTTACCTCTTCCATGGAGGACGCGGTGGTCGCCCACCTCGCCTCCCGTGCTCTGCCCGGTGTTGACGTGGTGTTCCTCGACACCGGCTATCACTTCCCGGAAACGATCGGGACCAGGGACGCGGTGGAGGCGGTGATGGACGTCAACGTCATTACTTTGACCCCGCGTCAGACGGTCGCCGAGCAGGACGCGGAGTACGGCCCGAAGCTGCACGACCGCGACCCCGACCTGTGCTGCAAGCTGCGCAAGGTCCAGCCGCTGGAGGAAGGTCTCAAGGACTACGCGGCCTGGGCGACCGGACTGCGCCGCGACGAGTCCGAGAGCCGGGCCGACACCCCGGTCGTCGGCTGGGACGAGAAGCGCCAGAAGGTCAAGATCTCGCCGATCGCCCGCTGGACCCAGGACGACGTGGATGCCTACGTCGCCGAGCACGGCGTACTGACCAACCCCCTGCTGATGGACGGCTACTCCTCCATCGGCTGCGCCCCCTGCACCCGCCGCGTCCTGGAGGGCGAGGACGCACGCGCCGGCCGCTGGGCGGGCCGCGCCAAGACCGAGTGCGGGCTGCACCTGTGACCATCAACCCGACCCTGGAGATGCAAGTGACGACCGGAGCCACCGTCTGGCTCACGGGTCTGCCGAGCGCCGGCAAGACCACGATCGCGTACGAGCTGGCCGGCCGGCTGCGCGCGGAGGGCCACCGTGTCGAGGTGCTCGACGGCGACGAGATCCGCGAGTTCATCTCGGCCGGCCTCGGCTTCTCCCGCGAGGACCGGCACACCAATGTGCAACGCATCGGCTTCCTCGCCGAACTGCTCGCCCGTAACGGCGTCAAGGCCCTGGTCCCGGTGATCGCCCCGTATGCCGACAGCCGTGAGGCGGTGCGCAAGCGGCACCAGGACAGCGGGGCGCCGTACCTGGAAGTGCATGTGGCGACCCCGGTCGAGGTGTGCTCCGTACGCGATGTGAAGGGTCTGTACGCCAAGCAGGCGGCGGGCGAGCTGACCGGGCTGACGGGGGTCGACGACCCGTACGAGGAGCCCGAGTCGCCCGACCTGCGGATCGAGTCGCAGCACCAGACCGTGCAGGAGTCCGCGGCCGCGCTCCACGGCCTGCTCACCGAAAGGGGACTGGCATGACGACGACCGTGGTCACGACGCAGGAGGGTACGGACACCCCGTACGCCCTGTCCCACCTCGACGCCCTGGAGTCCGAGGGCGTGCACATCTTCCGTGAGGTGGCGGGCGAGTTCGAGCGGCCGGTGATCCTGTTCTCCGGCGGCAAGGACTCCATCGTCATGCTGCATCTGGCGCTGAAGGCGTTCGCCCCCGCGGCGATCCCCTTCTCGCTGCTGCACGTGGACACCGGGCACAACTTCCCCGAGGTGCTGGAGTACCGCGATCGTACGGTCGCCCAGCACGGGCTGCGGCTGCATGTGGCGTCCGTGCAGGACTACATCGACCGGGGTGTGCTGCGCGAACGTCCCGACGGGACGCGGAATCCGCTGCAGACGCTGCCGCTGACCGAGAAGATCCAGGCGGAGAAGTTCGATGCCGTCTTCGGCGGCGGGCGGCGCGACGAGGAGAAGGCCCGCGCCAAGGAGCGGGTGTTCTCGCTGCGCGACGAGTTCTCGCAGTGGGACCCGCGCCGCCAGCGACCCGAGCTGTGGAACCTCTACAACGGCCGCCACGCACCCGGCGAGCACGTGCGCGTCTTCCCGCTGTCCAACTGGACCGAGCTGGACGTGTGGCAGTACATCGCCCGCGAGGGCATCGAGCTGCCGGAGATCTACTTCGCGCACGAGCGTGAGGTGTTCCAGCGGGCCGGGATGTGGCTGACCGCCGGTGAGTGGGGCGGGCCGAAGGCGACCGAGACGGTGGAGAAGCGGCGGGTCCGCTACCGCACCGTCGGCGACATGTCCTGCACCGGCGCCGTCGACTCCGACGCGGCGACGCTGGAGGCCGTGATCGCCGAGATCGCCGCGTCCCGGCTCACCGAGCGCGGCGCCACCCGCGCCGACGACAAGCTCTCCGAGGCCGCGATGGAAGACCGTAAGCGCGAGGGGTACTTCTAACGATGTCCAGCACCACCGAACCCACCGAGCCGCTGTCGGTCGAGCAGTTGTCGGAGACAACCCTGCTGCGTTTCGCGACGGCGGGCTCGGTCGACGACGGCAAGTCCACGCTCGTCGGACGACTGCTGCACGACTCCAAGTCGATCCTCACGGATCAGCTGGAGGCCGTGGAGCACGCCTCCCGCAACCGCGGCCAGGACGCCCCCGACCTCGCCCTCCTCACGGACGGCCTGCGCGCCGAGCGCGAGCAGGGCATCACCATCGACGTGGCCTACCGCTACTTCGCCACGCCCAAGCGCCGCTTCATCCTCGCCGACACCCCTGGCCATGTGCAGTACACCCGCAACATGGTCACCGGCGCCTCCACCGCCGAGCTGACGGTGATCCTGATCGACGCGCGCAACGGCGTGGTCGAACAGACCCGCCGGCACGCGGCGCTGGCCGCGCTGCTGCGTGTCCCGCACGTGGTCCTCGCCGTCAACAAGATGGACCTCGTCGACTACAAGGAAGCCGTGTTCGCCGCGATCGCCGAGGAGTTCACGGCGTACGCGACCGAGCTGGGCGTCCCCGAGGTCACCGCGATCCCGATCTCGGCGCTCGCGGGCGACAACGTGGTGGAGCCGTCCGCGGTCATGGACTGGTACGGCGGCCCGACGGTGCTCGAGCACCTGGAGACGGTGCCCGTCGCCCACGACCTGAGCCACTGCCACGCCCGGCTGCCCGTGCAGTACGTGATCCGGCCGCAGACCGCCGAGCACCCGGACTACCGGGGCTACGCGGGCCAGATCGCGGCCGGTTCGTTCCACGTCGGCGAGCAGATCACGGTCCTGCCGTCCGGCCGCTCGACGAAGATCAGCGGTATCGACCTGCTCGGCAAGCCCGTCGACGTCGCCTGGACCACCCAGTCGGTGACGCTCCTGCTCGAGGACGACATCGACATCTCGCGCGGCGATCTGATCGTGCCCAGCAAGGACGCGCCGCCCACCACGCAGGACATCGAGGCGACCGTCTGCCATGTCGCGGACGCCCCGCTGACCGTCGGCCACCGCGTGCTGCTCAAGCACGGCACCCGCACGGTCAAGGCGATCGTCAAGGACATCCCGTCCCGGCTCACGCTCGCCGACCTCTCCCTGCACCCGCACCCGGGACAGCTCGTCGCCAACGACATCGGCCGGGTGAAGATCCGCACCGCCGAGCCGCTGCCGGTCGACTCCTACGCCGACTCGCGCCGCACCGGCTCCTTCATCCTGATCGACCCGAACGACGGCACCACGCTCACCGCGGGCATGGTCGGCGAGTCGTTCGCCTCCCCGGAGCCGGTCCGGGACGAGGGCGACGACGACGGGTGGGACTTCTGACCATGAACTCCCCCGATGTCTACTCCACGTTCGCGAAGGAGGGCGGCCGCGTCGGCAGCGGCGCCCTCGGCAGCGGGCAGGGCGGGGTGCCGCGATGTGCGCGTTGACGTACGCGCACTGCTTGCGCGCCCTCACCCCCCACCGCCGTAGACGAAAACCTGCCGACCTCCCGGCCACGACCTGAGACACCGTGACCGCCGGGCCTCCGAGAGGAACACCTCCCGTGCCTGCCACATTCGCCGTACGTCGCACCCTCGCGGTCATCGCCGCACTCCCCCTCCTCACCCTCGCCGCCTGCGGTTACGGCTCTCAGGCCGAGGGCGACGACACCGCCAAGGTGGCCGCGGGCGCGGAGAAGATCGACGGTCTCGACTCCGTCAGGATCGGCTACTTCGGGAACCTGACCCACGGCACCGCTCTCGTGGGCGCGAACAAGGGCTACTTCCAGAAGGCGCTCGGCGCGACCAAGGCCCAATACCAGATCTTCAACGCCGGTCCCTCCGAGATCGAGGCGCTGAACTCCGACTCCATCGACATCGGATGGATCGGCCCCTCCCCGGCGATCAACGGCTACACCGCGTCGGGCGGCAAGAATCTGCGCATCATCGGCGGTTCGGCGTCCGGCGGCGTGAAGCTCGTCGTCGACCCGGACAAGATCAAGTCCCTGAAGGACGTCAAGGGCAAGAAGATCGCGACCCCTCAGCTGGGCAACACGCAGGACGTGGCGTTCCTCAACTGGATCGCGGAGCAGGGCTGGAAGGTCGACGCGGAGAGCGGCAAGGGCGATGTCTCGGTGGTCCGCACCGACAACAAGGTGACGCCGGACGCCTACAAGTCCGGTTCCATCGACGGCGCCTGGGTGCCGGAGCCGACCGCGTCCAAGCTGGTCGCCGAGGGCGGCAAGGTGCTGCTGGACGAGGCGGACCTGTGGCCGGACAAGAAGTTCGTGATCACGAACATCATCGTGCGGCAGGACTTCCTCAAGGAGCACCCGAAGGCCGTCGAGGCTGTGCTGAAGGCCTCGGTCGAGGCCAACAAATGGATCAACGCCAACCCGGACGCGGCCAAGGCCGCGGCGAACAAGCAGCTGGAGAAGGACTCGGGCAAGGCGCTGCCGGCCGATGTCCTGGACCCGGCCTGGAAGTCGATCCAGTTCACCGACGACCCGCTGGCCTCCACCCTGAACACCGAGGCGGAGCACGCGGTCAAGGCCGGCCTGTTGGAGAAGCCCGACCTGAACGGCATCTACGACCTCACGCTGCTCAACAAGGTCCTCAAGGCCGAGGGCGAGAGCACCGTCGGCGACGCCGGTCTCGGCGCGAGCTGACCGAACGACCCGATGAGTTCCCAGGAGGTGACGACCATGGCTACGACCACGACCCTCGCCAAGGCCGCCGACGGCGCCGCGACGGCCGAACACGCCGCCCGGATCGAGCACGTCTCGAAGTCGTTCGCGGGGCCCGCCGGACAGCAGCTCGTGCTGGACGACATCAGCATCGATGTCGCGCCCGGCGAGTTCGTCACGCTCCTGGGGGCCTCGGGCTGCGGCAAGTCCACGCTGCTGAACCTGGTGGCGGGGCTCGACGCGCCCACCGCCGGGTCCATCACGACGGACGGCCGCCCGGCCCTGATGTTCCAGGAGCACGCCCTCTTCCCGTGGCTGACCGCGGGCAAGAACATCGAACTCGCCCTCAAACTCAGGGGGGTTGCGAAGAGCGAGCGGCGCGACAAGGCCGAGGAACTGCTCGAACTCGTACGGCTCAAGGGCGCGCACGGCAAGCGGGTGCACGAGCTGTCCGGCGGTATGCGCCAGCGCGTCGCCCTCGCCCGCGCGCTCGCGCAGGAGAGCCGGCTGCTGCTGATGGACGAGCCGTTCGCGGCGCTGGACGCCATCACGCGGGACGTGCTCCACGACGAGCTGACGCGGATCTGGGCGGAGACCGGGCTGTCCGTTCTCTTCGTCACGCACAACGTGCGCGAGGCGGTGCGGCTCGCGCAGCGCGTCATCCTGCTGTCGTCCCGGCCCGGCCGGATCGCCCGCGAGTGGACGGTCGGCATCCCGCAGCCTCGCCGCATCGAGGACGCGCCGGTCGCCGAACTGTCCCTTGAGATCACCGATGTACTGCGTGGGGAGATCCGCCGTCATGGCCAGCACTGACACGACACCGGTCCAGGACTCCGGGACCGTAGAGGCGGGCCTCGACGCGCTGGAGACCTCGGTCAGCGGCCGGCCGCCCTTCCGGCAGACCTTCCGCGAGAAGATCCTGCCGCCGATCATCGCGATCGCCGTGGTCCTCGTCGTCTGGCAGGGACTGATCTCCCTGAAGATCGTCGACGACCCCGCGAAGCTGCCCTCCCCCGGTGCCGTGTGGGCCGAGGTCGAGGACGCGTGGCTGAAGGGCACGCTGTTCGACTACATCTGGACGAGCGTCTCGCGAGGCCTGTTCGGCTTCGCGCTCGCCCTCGTCATCGGCACGCCGCTCGGCCTGCTCGTGGCCCGGGTGAAGTTCGTGCGCGCGGCGATCGGCCCGATCCTGTCCGGCCTGCAGTCGCTGCCGTCGGTGGCGTGGGTGCCCGCCGCCGTGATCTGGCTGGGCCTGAAGCCCGAGATGATGTACGCCGTGATCCTGCTCGGCGCGGTGCCGTCGATCGCCAACGGTCTGGTGTCCGGCGTCGACCAGGTGCCGCCGCTGATCCTGCGCGCGGGGCGGACGCTGGGGGCGACCGGACTGCGCGGTACCTGGCACATCGTGATGCCCGCGGCGCTGCCCGGCTATGTGGCGGGGCTGAAGCAGGGCTGGGCGTTCTCCTGGCGCTCGCTGATGGCCGCCGAGATCATCGCGCAGGCACCGGACCTGGGCGTGGGACTCGGCCAGCTGCTGGAGGTGGGCCGCACCAACAGCAGCATGGCGACGGTCTTCCTCGCCATCCTGCTCATCCTGTTCGTCGGTATCGCCATCGACCTGCTGATCTTCAGCCCGCTGGAGCGGTGGGTGCTGCGCAGCCGCGGCCTGCTGGTGAAGAGCTGAGTCCCATGAACAAGAAGCCGGTCCTTCTCGTCATCGCCCACGGCAGCCGCGATCCGCGGCACGCCGCGACCGTCCATGCCCTGGTGCGCCGGGTACGGTCGCGGCGGCCGGGGCTGCGCGTGGAGACCGGCTTCCTGGACTTCAACATCCCGTCCGTACAGGGCGTGTTGGAGTCCCTGGCGGCGGAGGGCGTCCAGGATGTGGTCGCCCAGCCGCTGCTGCTGACCCGCGCCTTTCACGCGAAGGCCGACATCCCCGCCGTACTGCGGGACGCCCCGCCGCGGCTGCGGATCCGCCAGGCGGAGGTGCTGGGCCCGTCCCCGCTGCTCCTCCAGGCGCTTGAACGGCGGTTGTACGAGGCGGGACTGACGCCCGCCGACAAGTCCTCGACCGGGGTCGTGCTGGCCTCGGCGGGGTCCACCGACCCGGAGGCGATCGCGGTGATCGCCGACATCGCGCGGGAGTGGTGGCACACCGGTTGGTGCGCCGTGCGACCCGCGTTCGCCTCCGCGGCCCTGCCCCGCACCGAGGACGCGGTGCGGGAGCTGCGGGCGCTCGGCTGTAAGCAGGTCGCTGTCGCACCCTATGTACTGGCACCGGGGTTCCTGCCGGACCGTATCGCGCGCGGCGCGCACAACGCGGACGTCCTCGCGGACGTGCTGGGCGCAGCGCCCGAGGTTGCCGCTCTGGTACTGAGCCGTTTCCGCGCCGCGGCGTCGCGCGGACCGGCGCGGCGCGAGGTGCATGGGGTGGGCGTCAGTCGGCCGTTGGCAGCAGGGTTCCGAGCGGTCCCAGGTCCAGGTTGAGGTCTTCCAGGCGCAGGTCATAGCGGTCGCAGAGGTCCTGCATGCGGTCGTGGAGGAGCATCAGCGTCAGGCCGACGCGTTCCTCCTGTTCCTCCGTGAGGTTGCCGTTGTCGACGCGGTGGAGCGCCTGGCGTTCCATGAGCTGGCGGAGGAGTTCGACGACGGTCAGCACCAGCTTGACCAGGTCGCGCTCGACGGTGTCCGGGTCGGTCGACAGGCGGTGGGCGGCGCGGGTGTCCGGGGACGGGGACATGGGACCTCAAGGTTGTGGGACGGGACGGGCCGCGTCGGCGACCATGGCGGTGACCGCGGGGGCGATGACGGCCCGGAGGTCGATGCGGACCAGGTCGACGTCCGCGATGGACAGGATGAGGTCGCCGGTGAGGACGACGCCGCCCTGGAGGAGCCGGTCGAGGAGGTCGATGAGGGCGACCGGACGGTCGGCGTGGGGGGTGACGGTGCCGGTCACGGAACGGGCTCCGGCTGGAGGGCGAAGGAGTACGGCGCCCAGGGTCCGGTGACTTCCACATGGACGCCGGGGAGTCTCTCGGCGGCTCTCCGCACACCGGTACGGAACTGGTCGACGTGGTCGGCGTGAACGAGGTAGGCGTCGTTGCTGACGTTGGTGCCGGAGGCCGAACCGGCGAGGTCACCGCGTTGGGGGCGGTGGGCGACGCGGTCGACGGCGAGGGCGGCGGCCGTCTCGGTGAGGCGGGTGGCTGCCTCGGTGGCCGCCTGCCGGGCGTCCTCGGCCGTACGCCATCGGCGGCGCCGTACGGCCAGGTAGGCGCGGCCGGCGCCGAGGCCTGAGGCCGGGGCAGGTTCAGTGTCGGGGTCGGGGTCGAGGTCGGGGTCGGGCGGTGCGGTGTCCGGAGCGGCGTAGATCTTGAGCCCGAGTTCCACATGGCCGGTGAGGCGGTCCAGCAGGGACAGGAAGTCGTCGCCGCGCTCGTCGAGGGCCTGCCGCACCCGGTCCTCGTCGCGGTACACGGTGGCCAGGCGCAGCGGCAGCACGGCGGCGCCGCACCCGACGAGTGCGGCGACGACGGCGTGGTGGGCGCGGGCCGCGGATTCCAGCCAGTCCAGGTCCTCCAGACCGGCCTTGAGGGGCGCCTCCTCGAAGTCCGCAGCCGGGACGGGGCCGATGGCGGCGGCGAGTTCCTGAGTGCCGTCCGCGGACTCCACCAGGCGTATCGGTTCGCCGGCGACCCCCCGCAGGTCCGCCACGGCCTCGGCGGCCTCAGGGGTGCGGCGCAGTACGGCGTAGACATAGACGATGTCCGTGTCGGTCATGGCTGGAGTCTCCTGTCGGCCGCGCTGTCCACCCGCAGCTCCGCGATCTCGGCGCGCAGGCGTTCGTTCTCCTCTGCCAGGGCCCGGGCCGGGTCGTCGGCGGGCGGCGGGCTCGTCTCCCCGGCGAGGGACCGGCCGGGGCGGCCGGCGCGGTTGGCTCCGGAGGAGAGGGAGGGGTCGTGTTCCCACCAGTCGATGCCCATCTCCTTCGCCTTGTCGACGGAGACGACGAGCAGCCGCAGCTTGATGGTGAGCAGCTCGATGTCGAGCAGGTTGATGCGGATGTCGCCCGCGATCACCACGCCCTTGTCGAGGACACGTTCGAGGATGTCGGCGAGGTTGGCGGTCTGGCCGCCGGGCCCGGGGTCGTACGGGGACGGCGGGCGGGGCGGCCCGGTGAATGCGGCTGCTACCGGTTGTGTCATGGTCAGGGGGCTCGTCTCCTGGCGGTGATCTCGTCGAGTCGGTCCAGCAGTTCGTCCTCGCGGCGGTCGTACTCGTCCTCGTCGATCCGCCCGTCCAGCAGGGCCCGTTCCAGGTCGACGAGCGCCTGCCGGACGGGATCGGGGTCGTAGTACTCCGCCTCGGCGACCTTCTGCACCTGTTCAGCGGCCCAGAGCGTGGTGCGCAGGGGCGCGAGCGGGAGGGTGAAGATGCCGGTCAGCAGGCCCATGAGGCGGGCTCCATGGTCAGGCGGCGAAGCTGTACGGCGGCAGGGGACCGCGCAGCCGGAAGTCGTAGCCCTCGCCGTAGTCGCGCGCCAGCCGCAGGCCGGCGTGGGCGAACTCGTGGGCACGGGCGCGGTCGACGAGGAACGAGGCGTTGAGGAAGGCGTCCTTCGACGGGGCGGCCACGACCCGGGCGCGGGCCAGTCCGGACAGCTGCTCGACGACCTGGTCGGCCAGCCGCCGCTGCCGGGCGTCGATCTGGCGGGCCACCAGCTCGCCGAGGGCGACGCGGTCCTCGTGTGTGCCGTTGCCTTCGCGTGTGCGCTGGTTGAGCCGACGGGCCTCCTCGGACTCGTGGAGAATCTCGCGCAGGAGGTCGTCCTGGGAACGGGCGGCCTTGAGGTTGAACTCGGTGGCGCCGTGCAGCTCGGCGAGCCTGCGGATGTACTCCTCGCCCTTCTCCTCCAGGGCTGCCCGCAGGGCGGTGTCGTCGGGGGCGAGCAGACCGAACCTCATGGGAAGGACCGCTCCGTCGGCCATCAACCGTTCCTGGAGTGCCTGGTGGGCGGCCAGGTCACGGCGTTTGGGACGCAGGTCCGGGGGTGCGGGGCTGACGACGGCGGCGAGCGGGCCGTGGACCACCGCGCGCAGCGGGGCGTCGGACCCGCCGACCGGGCGCAGGCTGTTGAGGCGCAGGGGATGGTCGGAGCCCGCGATGGCGTAGACGTACAGGGGCTGGTGCTGGTCCGGAGCGAGCTCCGGGGCCGGTTCGACGGGGGATTCGAGTCGGACGGGGGATTCGGGGCCGGCCTCGTTCCCGGGTTTCTGCTCGGCCCCGGTCTCGGTCCTCGGGGCGCTGCTCACCGGTCCTCCTGCTTGTCGCGGTCGAAGAGGTCGCCGATCGCGTCGGCCGCACCACTGATGGCGCCGCCGATGGCGCCGCCGGTCGCGCCGCTGGCGCCGCTCTCGACCAGGTTGCCGACGATGTCGGTGAGCTTGTCGGGGGCCTTGCGACCGGACTCCAGGTCGAGGCGGTTGCAGGCCTCGGCGAAGCGGAGGTAGGTGTCGACGCTCGCGATGACGATCCGTACGTCGATCTTGAGGATCTCGATGCCGACCAGCGAGACACGGACGAACACGTCGATGACGAGCCCGCGGTCCAGGATCAGTTCGAGGATGTCGTAGAGTCCGGCGGTCCCCGAACCGCTGGAGGTGCTGGCGGGTTGCGTCCCCGCGGTCTGCGTCATGACGGTCACGTACGGTTCCTCTCGCTGGACTCCGTTCTCGGGACGGCACCGGTTGCCGGTTGCGCTGTGACGCCGCACCTGGTCGGTACGGCGCGGCAACGGACGGGCACCGTGCCGCTATGGGGTACGGGTGCGACAGCGGCCACGTTCACGGCGAGAACGCGAACAATTGCGGGAGGGAACGTGAAGGTCTAGCGGCCTCGGTCGAGTTGGCCGCGGGCGTAACGGCGTATCCGCTCGTAGCCGAGGAGTTGGCCCTGGAGGTCCAGGGTGACCCGGTAGGTCGCCATGACGGTCATGGTGTCGGGGACCCGCTCCAGCTCCACGACCTCCACGTCGGCCGTCCAGCCGTCCTGAGCCGGCCGGAGGGCGGAGACGGCCTCCGGGGTGGTGCCGAGCAGCTCGGCGAGCTGGACCACTGCACCGCGCATGGCCTGCGGGGCGCTCACGCGGCCCGCGGGACCTGTCGGGTGTCCGGCCGCGGGACCTCCGGGGGGATTTCCGGTCGTGGCGGTCGTGTCAGTCGTGGCGGTCGTGTCAGGTGAGGCGGCCGTCGTGTGATCAGAGGAGGTCGTCGCGTCAGGGGAGGTCGTCATGTGGGAGGAGTTCGGGGCGTAAGGGAGGTTCGCCGGGTAGGGGGAGTGCGCCGTGTACGGGGAGTCGGTGGCGTCGGGGGAGACTGTCGCTTCAATGGAGCTCGTGGCTTCCGCAGGGTCCCGGTCTGTGCTTGTCATGGTCCTACCGTGCCAACTCCGCCGCCCGCATGGGGAGCGATTCGACCAACGATCCCGCTCCGGACGGGAGTTGGCGGCTCGCCGAGGTATACGGGTCTGTGGTTCGTACGGGCCAACGTCCGCCGCGATCTGGCGTGCGGAACGTCAGCCTTCCTCGGCGCTGAACGGTGTCCCCTGGTGGAAGTAGAGCAGCCAGCCCCTGTGGGTGAGCCGCCACAGGGAACTGCGGTGTGCGCGGCGGCCGTTGTTGTCCGTGTCGAAGGTGAGGTGGACGAGGTCGGGCGCGAGCTGGACGCCCTTCATACGAGAGGTGCCGATCGGCCGGGCGCCGGGCTCGGTCGTCGCGGCCGGCGAGGCGATGACCGAGGCCCGGTCCCAGACCCGGCCGGAAGCGCCGAACTCGTGGAAGTCGGGGTGCAGCAGTGCCCCGAGCAGTTCGGGCGAGCGGCGGACTTCCGGGTCAAGCAGCCTCAACTCGCCCTCGATGGCCACGTTCACGACGGAATCGTTCTCAGTCACTGGTCATTTCCACGAGTCATTTCCACGAGTTTGACGACGGTGTTCCAGTTGCGGCTGGTGGCGATCAAACCCTTGTTGAACCGGGGGCGCGACAGAATTTCGGCGAGCTTGGAGCGCCCGAGGCCGTTCGGCACGTACAGGTACAGCGCGCGGTCGCCGAGCCGGAACTCCTCGGGGAGATAGGCGGCCTGGTCGATCTCGGCGAAGCGGTCGGGGTCGACTGGCGCGGAGAAGTAGGTGACGTGCAGCTGTTTGGCCTCGAGGTCGGCGGCCGGGAACGGACAGGCCTCGGCGACCGCCTTCAGATAGGCGTGGTCGCGCACGATCACGTCGACGCCGAAGCCGAAGTGCTTCTCGATCGCCCGCGTCAGCTCCGCGGCGAGGGATTCCGCGTCGCCGTGGCCGCTGGAGAACACGGCCTGGCCGCTCTGGAGATAGGTGCGTACGCCGTCGTAGCCGAGGCCCTCCATGAGCGTGCGCAGCTCGGCCATCGCGACCTTCCTGCTGCCCCCCACGTTGATTCCGCGCAGCAGCGCCGCATACGTCGTCATCCGCCCAGCTTATGCGGCCGTCGTGCCCCGTGGGGGTGGGCACGACGGCCGCGTCCGCAGGGGCGGACTCCGGGAAACTCTGGCCGATCGACGGCGTGCGGATCAACGACTCCAGGCACCTGTGACTTATTCAACAACCTTGAGTAATGCGCTTGTAAGGACAAGTGGGACGCTCTGCCGGCGTCCCGGGCACCCTGGTCCCCGCCCCCGAGAACTCCGGGTAGATGTAAGGGACCACGGTCCTCCCCAGTGGTGAGACCTCGGGGTCCAAGGGGATGAGTCGCAGCCAGGACACCTCACCGGGCAGCACGACGAGATGGCTTTATCCGGCCCATACCTTCGAAACGAAAGGTGACGGCAGGGGGCCGGCACCGCTGACGAGGGGGCAAGCCCGTCATGGGGAACGGAGATATACGGGTGCGGGGCATCGCCGCCCGGGCAGGCGGCTGGAGCGCCCGGCACCGATGGGCTGCCGTCGGTATCTGGGTGCTGTTCGTCGTCCTGGCGATGGGGCTCGGGTCGGCCGCGGGCCGGGTCGACGTCAAGGACAGCGACCAGCTCAAGGGCGAGACACACACCGCCGCCACGATCATCGAGGACGCCGGGATCGACGAGCCGGCCGGTGAGACCGTCCTGATCCAGTCGAAGGACGGCGGCGTCAAGGCCACGGACGCCGACTTCCGGGCCGCGGTCGAGTCCGTGGTCAAGGCGGTCGAGGGAACCGGTGAGGTCACGGACGTGACGTCGCCGTACGAGACCGACACGATCTCGAAGGACGGCCGCAGCGCGCTCGTGCAGTTCGACATGCGCGGGGACGCGGAGACCGCGGGCGAGCGGGTCGAGCCGGTCCTGAAGGCCGTCGAGGACGTTCAGAAGGACCATGGGGCGCTGCGGATCGAGGAGATCGGCTCCGCCAGCATGATGAAGACGTTCGACGACGCGTTCGGGGACGACTTCAAGAAGGCCGAGTTCTCGGCGGTGCCGGTGGCCCTCGGCATTCTGCTGATCGCCTTCGGCGCGCTGGTCGCGGCGCTGCTGCCGGTACTGCTGGCGATCACCGCGATCATGGCGACGATGGGCCTGATGGGCATCGTCAGCCATGTGATGCCGATGAGTGAGACCGCCAACTCCGTGATGCTGCTGGTCGGTCTGGCCGTGGGCGTCGACTACTGCCTGTTCTATCTGCGCCGCGAGCGCGAGGAGCGGGAGGCCGGCCGGGACGCGCAGACCGCGCTGCGGGTGGCCGCCGCCACCAGTGGGCGCGCGATCATCGTCTCGGGTGTCACGGTGTGCGTGGCGATGGCGGGCATGCTGTTCACCGGGCTCGCCGAGTTCGAGGCGATGGGCCTGGCCTCGCTGATGGTCGTGGCCGTCGCCATGGTCGGCTCCGTGACCGTCCTGCCCGCGCTGCTGTCACTGCTCGGCTCGCGGGTGGAGAAGGGGCGGATTCCGTTCCTGCGCCGCCGTCAGCGCAAGGGTGGCGGCTCGGAGAGCCGGTTCTGGACCGCCGTCCTCAAGGGCGTGCTCGCGAAGCCCCTCGCCTCCGTCGTCGTGGCGGCCGGTGTACTGCTGGCGATCGCGGCTCCGGCGGTGGGCATGAAGACGCAGAACCTCACACTGGACCAGGAGTTCGGCGACTCGCTGCCGATCGTGCAGACGTACAACCGCGTCAACGACGCCTTCCCCGGCGGCTCCGAGCCGGCCGAGGTGGTCGTCAAGGCCGACGACATCAACGCTCCCCAGGTGCAGGCCGCGCTCACGGACTTCCGTGAGCAGGCGATCAGTTCGGGTGCCTCGCGCGGCCCGGTGGACATCAAGCTGCACGACGCGCAGAACGTCGCCTTCGTCTACGTCCCGCTGGTCGGCGGCTCCGACCTGGACAAGGCGGGCGCGAGCCTGGACAAGCTGCGCGACGAGGTACGGCCGGCCACGCTCGGGAAGGTCGACGGCGTCGAGGCGCCGATCACCGGACAGGTCGCCGGCTCGAAGGACTTCAACGACCAGCTGGCCGGAGCGGTCGTCCCGGTCTTCGCGTTCGTCGTGGTCTTCGCCTTCCTGCTGATGCTGCTGTGCTTCCGCTCGCTGACCATCGCGATCACCTCGATCGTGCTGAACCTGCTGTCGGTGGGTGCGGCGTACGGCATCCTCGTCGCCGTCTTCCAGCACGGCTGGGGCGCGTCCCTGGTGGGCGCGGAGGGCGTCGGCGCCATCATCACCTGGCTGCCGCTGTTCCTCTTCGTGATCCTTTTCGGCCTGTCGATGGACTACCACGTGTTCGTGGTCTCGCGAATCCGCGAGGCGCGACTGCGCGGCCGGACGACGAAGGACGCGATCACGCACGGTGTGGTCACCACGGCCGGTGTCGTCACCAGCGCCGCGGTCATCATGGTCGCCGTGTTCGCGATCTTCGGGACGCTGTCGATGCAGTCCATGAAGCAGATGGGCGTGGGCCTCGCGGCCGCGGTGCTCATCGACGCGACGATCATCCGGGGCGTGCTGCTCCCGGCGGTGATGGCGCTGCTGGGCGAGCGCAACTGGTATCTGCCGAAGTGGCTGAACCGGATGCCGGACCTCACGCACGACGAGGCGCCCGAGGCCGTGACGCGGGGAACGCCGTCGCGGGACGACGAGGGTGAGCCGGTGAGGGTCTGACCTCACCCCGAGCGGAGGGCCCGTTGGCTACAGGGGAGCCAACGGGCCCTCTCCTGCTCACTTCTTCCGGGGCAGCTCCGCCTCGATGAGGTCCGCCGCCCGCCGCGTGCCGCCCTCCTGGGCCATCTCGGCCAGCACGCCCCGCAGCCGCCGGGCGACTTCGGGGTCGTCGACGAGCGCGAGGGCTGCGGTGCGCAGCGCTTCGGCGGTCGCCTCCTCCATGGGAAGGTGACGGGCCACACCGAGCGCCTGGAGCATGTCCGCGTTGCCGAACTGGTCCACCATCTGCGGTACGGCGATCATCGGCGTGGCGGTCGCCATTCCCTCCTGGCTGCCGCCCGCCCCGGCGTGGGTGACGAACAGGTCGGCCTGCTTGAGGACCGCCAACTGCGGGATCCAGGACCGTACTTCGACGTTGTCCGGTACGGTGCCCAGCTCGGCGGGGTCCACGTGCCTGCCGATCTGCAGCACCAGGTTCCAGCCAGGCAGCTCGCCGAACGCCTTGACGCACTCGCGATAGAAACCGGGATGCTTGGTGAAGGAGGACCCCAGCGACACCAGGACCACCTTCTCGGCGCCGGCCGGCCGCTGCCAGTCGCCCTCGTGAGAGCGGTCGCCCTGGCAGGCGCCGACGAATGTGTACACGTTCTCGTCGACCCGGTCGGCGTTGGGCTGGAGGGCCTTCGGGATGAGGACCAGGGAGCGGGCGGGGCGGCCGACGAAGGGGTCGGGGTGCTCGGTGATCCCGTTCTCCTGCAGCCAGTTGTGGAACTTGGCGTAGTAGGCACGCCCGCGCTCGGTCTTCTTCGGCTCCTCCCACATGGGCTCGGCGACCTCCTGCTCATAGCCCTCCCAGGCGACGAGGTTCGGGGAGAGCGAGATCGCGGGCACGCCCCAACGGCGGGCCAGGACGCGGGCCGGGTAGGCGGTGATGTCCTGGAGCACGAGGTCCGGCTCGTCGCCCTCGTACGCGGCGATCAGCTGGGGCAGCGCCTGGATCGCGTCGTCGAGGAACGGCTCGACATGGTCCAGCAGGGTGCTCCCCCACTTCTCCGGATCGTCGTCGGGCGAGGGCAGCGTCGAGTTCCACAGCTTGGGCTCGGCGCCGGTCTCGGCGACCTTCTCCGCGAACACCGGAGGGATCGCGTACGTCACCCGGTGCCCGCGCGCGACGAGCTCGCGGATCACTTCGAGGCTCGGGTTCACGTGGCCGTGGGCGGCGATGGAGAACATGGCGATGTGGGCGGGTGTGGTCATGCGAGAGACAGTACGCGAGACGAGACGTCTCGTGCAACCGGAATGGGCGGGCTGTCAGCGTTGGTAGCGCGCCAGCACCAGATTGCCGTCTTCCTCCAGGCGTCTGCGCAGGTCGTCGAGGTCGACCGCCCCGCTGTAGTACTCCTGGAACGCCGGGGTGGCCACCTTGTCCTTCCACTCGGGATAGCCGCGGACGGACTGCGCGGGTGCCGAGCGCAGCTGGGCGGCGAGGGCGGTGCCGGTGGCCCAGTCGTGCTCGGCCGTGTGCAGGGCGGGGTGCTTCAGTGCCTGTGTGCCGGTGGGGAGCATCCAGTCGCCCAGCGCCAGCCGGACCATGTTCTCCGGCCGGAGCAGGAAGTCGATGAACTCGGCGGCCTCCTTCTTGTGCGGGCTGTCCTCCGCGACCGACAGCGTCTGCGGGCTGACTCCCTGGGCGAGCCCGTCGGCCCCGGCGGGGGCGGGCAGCACCTGCCAGTCGAAGCCCTTGGGAGCCTGCTGCACGATCTGCTGGCGGTACGAGAAGCCGAGCGGGACCATCGCGTACTTCCCGCCGAAGAATCCCGGCAGGGTGTCCGAGCCGCCGCTGCCGAGGGTCGTGGGCGAGGCGCTGCGGTCGGTGTTGACCTGGTCATGAATGGTGTCGGGCACCACCTGGTCGGCCGCCCCGAAGCGGATGGTGACCTTGCCGTCCTGGTTCCGGTGGAACAGCTGTCCTCCGGTGGACAGGGACAGGTTGAGCGTGGCGGAGACGGGCTCCTTGAGCGGCCAGGCCACGCCGTACTTCCCGTCGCCGCTCAGCTCCTCGGTGACCTTCCAGAACTCGGCCCAGCTCCAGGGGTTTTCGGGCGTGGGGATCCGCACCCCGGACTCCTTCAGCCAGGTGGCGTTGGCGATGAGCACGCGGGGCTCCTGGAGGAACGGCACGCCGTAGATCCCGTCCCCGAAGGTCGTCGTGCGCCAACTGCGCTGCGGGATGTCGGACTTCAGCCGCTGCGGCAGCAGGTCGGTGAGGTCGGCCAGATAGCCGCCGTACGCGAAGTCCGCGAGGTCGTCCGAGGCGTCGTGGATGATGTCCGGCGCCTCACCGCCCTCGAAGGAGGTCAGCAGCTGGTCGTGGACGCTGTCCCAACTCCCCTGCACATACTCGACCTTGACCTCGGGATGGGACGCGTTCCACTGCGCCACCAGCTCCTTGTTGGCGGCGACGGACTCCTCCTGCCAGGCGAGGGACTGGAAGCGCAGAGTGATACGGCCGTCCTCGGCCACGTCGTCGTTGGTGCAGCCGGCGAGCAGCAGGGTGAGGGCCAGCGCCAGGGCCGGGATCCATCGGGGCCGCAGACCGCTCCAGGGGGTGCGCATCAGCTCTTCACCGCCCCGGCGAGCATGCCGCCCGTGATCCGTCGCTGGATGATCGCGAAGACGACCAGCGAAGGCAGGGTGGCGAGGAACGCGGCGGCGGCGAGCGGGCCGAGGTCGGCGACGCCCTCCGCGCCGATGAAGTGGGTGAGCACGACCGGCAGCGTCTGTTTCTCCGGTGTCTTGAGCAGCACCAGCGCGAAGAAGAACTCGTTCCACGCGGTGATGAACGCGAACAGCGCCGTCGCCACGATCCCCGGCGCGAGCAACGGCGCGATCACCGAGACGAGGGTGCGCAGCCGCCCGGCGCCGTCGACGGCCGCCGCCTCCTCCAACTCGGCGGGCACCGCGCGTACGTACCCCACGAGCATCCACAGCGCGAACGGCAGCGCCCACACCACGTACACCAGGACCAGTCCGGGCACGGAGTTGATCAGCCGCAGATTCTTGAGCACCAGGAACAGCGGGATGATCACCAGCACCAGCGGAAACGCCTGACTGACCACCACCCAGCCGGTCGCGGCCCTCGCGAGCCGGGTGCGGTGCCGGGCCATGACGTACGCCATCGGTGTCGCGATCAGTACGGCGATCACCGCGGCCCCGAGCGCTGCGACGAGGGAGTTGAACGCGGCGTGCAGCAGCGGCTGTTCGTCGAAGGCCTGGCGGAAGTTGGCCAGGGTGGGGTTCTCCGGGATCCAGGTGGGGTGCAGACTGCCCAGCTCGCGTGGCGGTTTGAACGCTGTGGAGATCAGCCAGAGGAAGGGGAAGGCGAGGAAGACGAGATACGCGAGCAGCGCCACGTACTGGCCCGCGCGGGCCGCCTGGCTGGTCCTCATGTGTCCTGTCCTCCCCTCAGACGGCCGGCGAGGAAGACGGCGAGGAGCACCGAGATCACCGCGACCATCACGCATCCCATCGCCGCCGCATAGCCGAACTGCCCGTAGCGGAAGGCCTCTTCGTAGGCGAACAGCATGGGCAGGCGGGTGCGGCCGCCGGGTCCGCCGCTGGTCAGCACATAGACCAGCGCGAACGCATTGAAGTTCCAGATGAAGTTGAGCGCGGTGATCGCCAGCGCGACCGGTCTGAGGGCGGGCCAGGTGACCGTACGGAACCGGCGCCAGGGGCCCGCGCCGTCCATCGTGGCCGCCTCGTGGAGTTCGCGCGGGGTGTTCTGCAGCCCGGCGAGCAGGGCGACCGTCGTCTGCGGCATGCCCGCCCAGACGCCGACGACGATCACCGCGGGCAGGGCGGTCGCCAGGCCGCTGAGCCAGTCCCGGCCGTCGCCGAGACCCAGGTCGCGCAGGGTCTCGTTGAGGATGCCCGCGTCCGGGTTGTAGACGAGCCGCCACATGACACCGACGACCACCTCGGGCATCGCCCACGGGATGATCGCCAGCGCGCGGGCCAGCCATCTCAGGCGCAGCTCCTGGTTGAGCAGCAGGGCGAGACCGAGGGCGAGCAGGAACTGCGGCACGGTCACGCCGACGGCCCAGACAAGACCGATCCGGAACGACTCCCAGAACAGCGTGTCGTGCAGCAGATCCCGGAAGTTGAGCGTGCCGATCCACTCCGTGGGCTCGGTGCGGCCCGACTGGGCGTCGGTGAACGCCAGCAGGATCCCGTACAGCAGCGGTCCGACGCTCAGCAGGAGGATCGGGATCAAGGCGGGTAACACCAGGAACCAGGCGCCATGGTCGGCGGCAGGGCGTTTCCGGCCGGTGCTCGGCGCGCGTTTCGCCGCGCCCTCCCCTCGCACCTCGGTCACCAATGTCACAGAATCAGCCCCTTTGCGCGGCTCGGACGGGCTCCGTCATGGTCGTGAAGGCGGTCGGTGTCGTCAAGACACCGCGCGCCCGGCGCGACCTGTGCGAATGCGACACTGACCGGCGGATGGCGGGAAGGTGACGCCGTACGCAGACGCACAGGGATCACTCGGAGGCGGACGATGGACGAGGCACGGGCGCGGCACGTACTGGCCGCGGCAGGGGTGCTGCCGGGACCGGCACGGGATGCGTGGTTGCTCGCCCTGGGTGAGAACGCCGTGTTCGCCGCCGGTGACCTGGTCGTCAAGGTGGGCCGCGACGCCGAACTCCTGGACCGGGCCCGGCGGGAACTGGACATCGCGCTCTGGCTGGAGGCCGCGGCTGTGCCGGCGGTACGTGCCGCCGAGCCGAAGGCACTCCTGGTCGAGGGGCATCCGGTGACTGTGTGGCATCGGATGCCCGATCCCGTACGGCCCGCGGAGCCACGGGATTTGGCCGAACTGCTACGGGTCGTCCACGCACTGCCCTCCCCCTCCTTCGAACTGCCGCCCCGCGATCTGCTGGGCGGTGTGGAACGCTGGCTGCGGCTTGCGGGCGACGCGATTTCTCCGGCCGACGCGGACTATCTGCGTGAGCGCCGGGACGGCTTCGCGACGGCCGCCGCCGCGCTGACCCCGCATCTGCCGCCCGGGCCGATCCATGGCGACGCGCTGCCCCGCAATGTGCATGTCGGGCCGGACGGGCCGGTGCTGGTCGATCTGGAAACGTTCTCCGCCGACCTGCGTGAGCACGACCTGGTGGTCATGGCCCTCTCCCGCGACCGTTACGGGCTCCCTGCCGCGGCGTACGACTCCTTCACCGACGCGTATGGCTGGGATGTGTGTGAGTGGGACGGGTGCTCGGTGCTGCGCGGTGCCCGGGAGACCGCCAGTTGTGCGTGGGTCGCGCAGCATGCGCCGAGCAATCCTGATGCGATGGTCGAGTTTCAGCGACGGGTGGGGTCTTTGCGGGACGGGGATGAGACGGTGCGGTGGTTTTCGTTCTGAGGGGGCGTTGCAGTGACCGGTGCTGACCTGTGTACCCGGTGCTGGTGCCGGGGCAGGGCGTCGCGCAGCCCGGCGCTACGGGGTGCCGCCCGCGCCCACCCGTGCCGCCCCAGGCGGCACGACTGCCCGCGGCTTGGGCGGACAGACAGACCGCCGGCCGCTCGCGCACCCGCCGTCAGCCGCTCGGCGGCCCCGTCATCCGCAGCTTGTCGTCAGACCGGCTCGTCCACCGGTTCCCGTAGCGGCCATGTCCCGTCGATCACCGCGTTCGCCTCGCCCTTGCGGCGCAGGAAGTTCTGGAAGTCGGCGGCTCTTTCGGCGTACCACTCGATCTGGCGGCGATGGAGTTCGGCCGGGCCGAGGGAGGCGATCTTGGGGTGGCGGGTGGCTATGGCGCAGGCCAGTTCGGCT
The DNA here is from genome assembly GCF_030499575.1 of Streptomyces sp. DG2A-72. Taxonomy (NCBI): domain Bacteria; kingdom Bacillati; phylum Actinomycetota; class Actinomycetes; order Kitasatosporales; family Streptomycetaceae; genus Streptomyces; species Streptomyces sp. DG2A-72. The sequence goes on along the minus strand of NZ_JASTLC010000001.1, from coordinate 8,302,092 downwards.
GCGGCGAGGGCGTCGGATGTGGCGTCGTGGGCGGAGTCGAGGGCGACGCCGTATTCGGCGCAGACCGCTTCGAGGTTGCGCTTGCCGCGGCGGTAGCGGTCGACGGACCGGTCGATGGTGTACGGGTCGATGACCGGGGCGGGGTCGACGCCGCCCAGGCGGTCACGCAGCGACGGAAGGCCATGACGCCGTAGCTCGGCCGCCAGCAGGGTCAGGTCGAAGGCCGCGTTGTAGGCGACGACCGGGACGCCCGTCTTCCAGTACGTCGCCAGGACGTCGGCGATGGCGTCGGCGACCCGGTCGGCCGGGTGGCCCTCGGCGGTGGCGCGCTCATTGCTGATGCCGTGTACCGCCACCGCGTCCGCCGGGATCTCCACCCCGGGATCAGCCAGCCACTCCCGGCGCCCTATGGGCCGCCCGGCCCTGACCTCGATCACGGCCCCCGTGACGATCCGCGCCTTGCGCGGGTCCGTGCCCGTCGTCTCCAGGTCGAAGCCGATCAGCAGCTCTCGGTGCCAGCCCATGCCTGGCCCCCCTTCTCGGTGGTGCGTTCCCCCAGTGGTCTCCACCTTCCCATGAGCCACTGACAATCAGAGGGCCGCATTCCGCTTACCCGGCAGGGGACTTGTCAGGACACCGGCCGCGAATCCGCCCAAGCCTGCTCGAACTCCTCGCGGTACGTCGGAAACAGCCCGCTCTCGTCGACTTCGCCCGGCTTGACCACCTTGCTGCCGTTGCGCAGCACGAGCACCGGCGCCTCCATGCCCCGCGCCCGCCGCAGATAGGACTGCACGACGGCGATCCCGTCCGAGCCGTCGCCGTCGACGAGGTAGGCGGTGAAGCGCGGCGTCTCGTCGTAGACCTGGATCTCGAAGGCGCCCGGGTCGCGCAGCCTGGACCGCACCCGCCGCATGTGCAGGATGTTCATCTCCACCGCGCGGCTCAACTCCCCGCGCTTGATGGCCAGTTCGCGCTCGCGGCGCTTGACCGCGCTGGAGGCCGGGTTGAGGAACAGCAGCCGTACCCGGCAGCCCGACTCGGCCAGCCGGACCAGCCGTCGCCCGGAGAAGTTCTGCACGAGCAGGTTGAGGCCGATACCGACCGCGTCGAGCCGGCGGGCACCGCCGAAGATGTCCTCGGCGGGGAACTGCCGCAGCAGCCGCACCCGGTCGGGGTGCACGGCGACCACGTCCGCGTACCGGTCGCCGACGAGGTCCTCGACCGCGTCGACGGGCAGTCGGCGCGCGGACGGTACGTCGCCGCCCGTGCCGAGTATGTCCAGGAGGCGCGCGGAGGCCCGCTCGGCCTGATTGAGGACCGCTTCGGACAGGGCCCGGTTGCGGGAGACGACGTTCCGGGTGACTTCCAGTTCGTCCAGGGCGAGCTCGACGTCCCGGCGCTCGTCGAAGTAGGGCTCGAAGCACGGCCAGTGCTGCACCATCAGCTCACGCAGCTGCGGCAGCGTGAGGAAGCTGAGCACGTTGTCGTCGGCCGGATCGAGCAAGTAGCCCTTGCGGCGGCTGACTTCGCGTACCGCGACCGCGCGCTGAACCCACTCCTGCCCGGCGGGTCCGGCCGCGGCGACCACCCACTCGTCGCCGTGGACGGGTTCGTAGATGGGACGCAGAACAGCGGCCACGACCGCGCGCAGCCGCTGTTCGACGAGGTTCAGCCAGATGTAGGCCCGGCCGGCTCGCTGGGCGCGCGTACGTACCTCGCGCCAGGCGTCGGCGTCCCAGTCCAGCTCCGGTCCAATGGAGCCCGTGTCCATCGGACGGGCCAAGGACACCGTGCCGGGCGGGACGTCTGCGGAGTTCCCCTCGTGACCCTCGTCACCAGGGGGCAGCTCCAGCCCTCCCGAGCCCACCCGCGCACCGCCTTCCGCTCCCCCGAGCACTCCCCGTGTCAACGATCAAGGAAGGGTACTCCGGTAGCGGTCCGCGGTGCAGCCGGATGCGCGGACCGTTTCTCAACTACCGTCCATGGGATTGCCGTTCTGATCGGCGAGCTCAGCCGGAGTGAGCGGATTCATGGCGGTGACATCGCGCGGGGCGATGGAGAATCCCTGCCAGTGGACCGGCATGGGCTGCTGGTCCTCGTCCCGGGCTATGTGGTGGAAGCCCACGTTGACCCAGGCCACGGGGTGGGTGAGGGTCTGTCCGCCGACCCACTTGTCGACGGACTTGGGGTGGGCGCCGGCACAGCCCGGGTTGTTGCTGGCGAAGAGCTCGCACTTCTTGTACTGGGTGAAGTAGATGTCGTGCTTGGTGAAACTGCGGCCCGGGTACTTGGTGCTGGGGCCGGGGACGAACTCGTACGAGCGCGCGTGGCCGTCCTTGTTCTTGCCGGTCGCGCTGACCATCCGCCACCAGCGATAGCCCTTGGCGTCGCCCGCGAGTTCCTTGGTGACCTTGGTGCGGGTGGTCTTGGTCGTCGGGGCCATCTGCTGGCCGCGGGGCGGGGAGACGGTCGAGTCGTACTGCTCGACGCGGTTCTTGGTGGAGCCGTCGAGGGCGAAGTCGAGCCGCCAGAAGGCGTTGTGGCTGTGGCTGGTGGCCTTGGCCTTGGGACCCTTGCCGATGGGCCAGCCGCGTCCGTCGCCCGCGTCGTAGTCGACCGGGGAGAGGCTGCCGGTCGCGCCGACGTTCATGTTGATCGTGCCGTCGTCCTGGAAGCGCCATTCGGTCATGTACTCGTACCAGCCGACCTGGTTGACCGTGTAGACGAGAAGGTCCTTGCCCTGGGCCTGGTAGACCTTGTTCGCGGTGTCGCCCTGCATCCGGTAGGCGTGGCCGCGGGCCCGCGTGGTGGTGCACAGCCCCTTGACGTTCGGGTTCTCGCCCTCGTGCGGGTCCGGGACCTTGACGGTCTTGATGGTGCCGCCGGGGCATTCGCCGGGCGCCAGGGGCATCAGGTCCTTGGCGAAGTCCTGGCCCGTCAGGTCGTCGTACTCCGCGCCTCCGTCGTCGTACGGGACGTGGATCTGGCCGAGCCGGCCGCTGGCGAGGACCTTGATCGGCTCGGCCTCGCCCTTGGGCTGGTAGGAGACGTCGTCCAGGACGAGACCGGCCTTGCTGTCGTAGTGCCAGCACATCCGCCAGGTGGTGCCGCCGGCGAGCTTCTGCTCGATGCGGTAGGCGGCGCTGCAGTCGGCGGCGGCCGCGGCGGCGGTCTTCGGCTGGGCGGCGGCCGGTCCGGCGCCGGTCGTCAGACCGGCGGCCAGCGCGGCCACGGCGACACCGAGGGCCGTCCGGCGGTGGGCACGGCTGATTCTGTTGTGCACGCGCATGAAGAAGTGACTCCCTGCAGGAGGTGCGGGTTGGAAAAGTGGACGGAGTTCGGCTCAGCCGTCGAGGTCGGCGACCTTGCGGGCACTCAGGTCGATCACCAGGGACATGGTGTCGATCCACGACCCGTTCTTGACCTTCGTGAACAGCCGTACGCAGCGGTGCTCGCCGCACTTGTCCAGTACGGCGGGCTGCGCGCCCGGCGTGGCCCGGTAGATGCCTCCGCTCAGCCGCAGCTGGTCCGGTGAGGTGAGTTCCTTGCCGGTCGCGTCCTTGTAGTCCGCCTTGAGGTCCGCGCCCAGCGGGTCGGCGATCAACAGGCTCGCCGCCTCGATGCTCTCGGCCCGGCTGGGCGGCGGCTGGACGCCCTGCCGACTGGTGGTCTCCACGACCTTGCCGGTGTCGAGGTCGACGGTCTTGGTGACGAGGGCGTCGTTCCGGTAGTCGTAGAACGTCACGTCGGCGCGCCGGGACCCGTCCGCGCCGGCGCCGGAGTCGGCCTCCGGCTCGGCCAGGTCGATGCTCACGCGCTGCGGGCCGCGCTCGCCCTCGACGTCCTTGCTGGCGTTGAACAACTGCCGGTTGACCGCGAGCTGTTCGGCCCGCTTCATCTCGTCGTCGGTCAGCGGGTCATTGCCCTTGCCCTTCTCGCCCTCGGCCGGGGCCTCCTCGACGACACCGGGAGCGACGGCCTCGCCCTGCCCCGGTACCGCCTGCTGACCGGCCCCGCCGGCCGCCTGCCGGCCATCCGTTTCGTCGGCCCCCGCCGACCCCGGCAGGGTGACGGCGACCATCACGGCGGTCGAGGCCACCGCGATGGCGGCCCCGGCCACCACCTTGCCGAGATGACGGTGCACTGCATTGCGCACGTTGTTGCCCCCTACTCCCCCAACAACCCTGGGAGTACTCGTTGCCCCATTGGTTCGGCATACCGTGTATGCACTGGTCGAGAGGTAAGAGGGACGTAAGTCATAGGAGGTTCCCTCACTTTCGGGGAGACTCGGGGCCAAGGCGCCCCCAGCGGCGAGGCACACCTGAAAGAGTCGTATCCATGCAGGTCTGGCCTGGAGAGGCGTATCCACTCGGTGCCACGTACGACGGCGCCGGGACCAACTTCGCGGTCTTCACGGAGGCCGCGGACCGAGTAGAGCTGTGTCTGCTGCACGACGACGGCTCGGAGACGGCGGTGGAACTGCGGGAGAGCGACGCGTTCGTGCGGCACGCGTACCTGCCCGGCGTCATGCCGGGCCAGCGGTACGGCTTCCGGGCGCACGGCCCGTACGCCCCCGAGCGCGGCCTGCGCTGCAACTCCGCGAAGCTGCTCCTCGACCCGTACGCGCGCGCGATCAGCGGTTCGATCGAGTGGGGCGAGGAGGTGTACGGCTATCACTTCGGCGCGCCCGACGAGCGCAACGACCTCGACTCCGCCCCGCACACGATGACGTCGGTCGTGGTCAACCCGTACTTCGACTGGGGCGACGACCGGCGCCCGCGCACCGAGTACCACCACACCGTCATCTACGAGGCGCATGTCAAGGGCCTCACGATGCGGCACCCGGCGCTGCCGGAGGAGCTGCGCGGCACGTACGCGGCCCTGGCGCATCCGGCGGTGATCGAGCATCTCACCGAGCTGGGCGTCACCGCGCTGGAGCTGATGCCGGTCCACCAGTTCGTGAACGACCACCGTCTGGTGGACATGGGCCTGAACAACTACTGGGGCTACAACACGATCGGTTTCTTCGCCCCGCACAACGCGTACGCCTCCTGGGGCGACCGCGGCCAGCAGGTCCTGGAGTTCAAGTCGGCGGTGCGGGCGCTGCACGAGGCCGGTATCGAGGTCATCCTGGACGTGGTCTACAACCACACGGCCGAGGGCAACCATCTGGGCCCGACGCTGTCCTTCCGGGGCCTGGACAACCCGCAGTACTACCGGCTGGCGAACGACCCGCGCTACTACATGGACACCACGGGCACCGGGAACTCCCTGCTGATGCGGTCCCCGCACGTCCTTCAGCTGATCATGGACTCGCTGCGCTACTGGGTCACCGAGATGCATGTCGACGGCTTCCGCTTCGACCTCGCGGCGACGCTGGCCCGTCAGTTCCACGAGGTGGACCGGCTGTCGTCGTTCTTCGACCTGGTCCAGCAGGACCCGGTGGTCTCGCAGGTGAAGCTGATCGCCGAGCCGTGGGACGTGGGCGAGGGCGGCTACCAGGTGGGCAACTTCCCGCCGCTGTGGACCGAGTGGAACGGCAAGTACCGCGACACGGTACGGGACGTGTGGCGGGGCGAGCCGCGCACGCTGGCGGAGTTCGCCTCCCGGCTCACGGGCTCCTCGGACCTCTACCAGGACGACGGCCGGCGTCCGCTCGCCTCCATCAACTTCGTGACCTGCCACGACGGGTTCACGCTGCATGACCTGGTGTCGTACAACGACAAGCACAACCAGGCCAACGGCGAGGACAACCGGGACGGCGAGAGCCACAACCGGTCGTGGAACTGCGGGGCCGAGGGCGAGACCGACGATCCGGCGGTGCTGGAGCTGCGGCAGCGTCAGATGCGCAACTTCATCGCGACGCTGATGCTGTCCCAGGGTGTGCCGATGATCAGCCACGGGGACGAGTTCGCCCGTACCCAGCGCGGCAACAACAACGCCTACTGCCAGGACAGCGAGCTGGCCTGGGTGGCGTGGCCCGAGAACGGCAGTGAGCTGCTGGACTTCACGCGCGCGATGGTGTGGCTGCGCAAGGACCATCCGGTCTTCCGCAGGCGCCGCTTCTTCCACGGCCGGCCCGTGGAGGGCACCCACGACGAACTCTCGGACATCGCCTGGTTCACCCCCGAGGGCAAGGAGATGGCCCAGCGGGACTGGGACTCGGCGCAGGCGTCGGCGCTGACGGCGTTCCTCAACGGGAACGCGATCTCGGAGCCCGGCTCGCGCGGCGAGCGCATCAGCGACGACTCGTTCCTGCTGATGTTCAACGCCTCGCACAAGTCACTGGACTTCGTGGTGCCGGTCAACCACGGCCGCCAGTGGCAGGTGGTCGTCGACACCGCCCGCGCGGACGGCGTCCCGCCGGGCACGGGCACGAAGGTGCAGGCCGGGGACCGGCTGACGCTGGTGGACCGGAGCATGACGGTGTTGCAGCGGCCCGACTAGGAGGACGGACTCGTCCAGGGGAGTCGATGACACGAAAGAGGGCAGGGCGGGTACGTAGGTTTCCATGACACCTGAGCGTCCTGACCCGGTGGTGCCGACGGCCACCTACCGGCTGCAGCTGCAGCCCGACTTTCCGTTCGAGGCCGCCGCGACGGCCGTGCCGTACCTGGCGTCGCTCGGCGTCTCGCATCTGCATCTGTCCCCCGTCCTGGAGGCTGTCCCTGGCTCCGCGCACGGCTACGACGTCGTGGACCACGCGCGCGTGCGCGGCGAGTTGGGCGGCGAGGAGGGGCTGCGCCTGCTGGCGCGCACCGCCCGGGAGCACGGTCTCGGTCTGATCGCCGACATCGTCCCCAACCACATGGCGATGGCCCCGCGCCACAACCGCGCCCTGTGGGAGGTGCTCCGGGAGGGACCGAAGTCGCCGTACGCGCGCTGGTTCGACATCGACTGGGAGGCGCAGGGCGGCCGGCTGCTGCTGCCGGTGCTCGGGCATCCCGTCGGCGCGGAGACGGACGCCCTGGCGGTCGACGGCGACGTCCTGCGCTACTACGACCATGTGTTCCCGTTGCGCGAGGGCACCGAGGAGCTGCCGCTGCCGCAGCTCCTGGATGCGCAGTGGTATCGCCCGGTGTGGTGGCGGCTGGCCCGTACGGAGCTGAACTACCGGCGTTTCTTCAGCATCTCGGAACTCATCGGGGTGCGGGTGGAGGACCCGGAGGTCTTCGAGGCCACGCACGCCAAGATCCTGCAACTGCTGCACGAGGGCGTGTTCGACGGGCTGCGGATCGACCACCCCGACGGACTCGCCGACCCGGACGCGTATCTGCGGCGCCTCCACGAGGCCACCGGCGGCCGCTGGACGGTGGTGGAGAAGATCCTGTCGGACGGTGAGCACCTGCCGGCCTCCTGGCCGGTCGCGGGCACCACCGGATACGACGCCCTGCGGCACGTGGACGGCCTCTTCACGGATCCGGCCGGGTGCGGGGAACTCCTCGGCCAGTACCGGCGTTTCGCGGCCCCTCAGACCGACCGTGGCGGGCAGTGGGAGGCGACCGTACGGCGGGCGGCGTACAAGGTGCTCACGCATGAGTTGGCCGCCGAGGTCGAGCGGCTGACCCGGGTCGCGAGCCGCCTGTGCGACACGTCGCCGGACCCCGCGCTGCGCGACCGGGCTCCTTGGGCGCTGCGCACCGCCCTGCAGGAACTCCTGGTCCGTCTGGAGGTCTACCGGCCGTACGAGTCCGCGGACGCCGCCGCGGTCGTCACCGAGGAGGCCGCGGCCGAGTCCCGGCAGGCCTTCGTCGTCCCCGAGGAGGCCGGTGCCGTGGACGTCGTACGCGACCTGGTGCTCGGCCGGACCGGTGACGGACCCGGCCACGCGGAGTTCCGGGCCCGGTTCGCGCAGACCGCGTCCGCGCTGCGCGCCAAGTCCGTGGAGGACACCGCGTTCTACCGCTATGTGCCGCTGCTGTCGGCGACCGAGGTGGGCGGAAACCCGGGCAGCCCGGCGGTGTCTCCGGAGGACTTTCACGCGTACTGCGCGCGCGTGCAGCGCGACTGGCCGGCCACCGGGACCGTCACCTCGACGCACGACACCAAGCGCAGCGCCGACGTACGGGCCGCGCTGGCCGTGCTCACCGAGTGTCCGCAGCGCTGGGCGGACGTCCTGGCCGAGGTGACCCGCACCGGCGAGGGCGTCCCGGACGCGCAGCTGGCGTGGGCGGCCTGGCAGACCGTGTTCGGGCTCGGCGCGGCGGACGCGGACCGCGTGCAGGGGGCGCTGCTGAAGCATGTGCGCGAGGCGGGGCTGTACACGAGCTGGACGGAACAGGAGCCCCCGTACGAGGACGCGGTGGCGGCGTTCGTCGCGGCGGGGCCGTGCGGGGCTCCGGGCGGACGCGTGACCGACTTCCGCGCCACCCTGGATCCCCACATCCGGGCGAACGTGCTGGGCACCGCCCTGGTCCAGCTGACGATGCCGGGCGTGCCCGATCTCTACCAGGGCACGGAGGGCGAGTACCGGGCGCTGGTGGACCCGGACAACCGGCGGCCCGTGTCCTTCCCTCCGGAGGATCCCGGCGACAAGGGCGCGGTGACCGCGGCGGCCCTGCGGCTGCGCAGGCGCCGCGCCGACGTCTTCGGCGACTCGGCGACGTACGCGCCGCTGGCCGCGGAGGGCCGGGGCGCCGCGCACTGTGTGGCGTTCGCGCGGTCGGGTGAGGTGGTGACCGCCGTGACACGGCTGTCCCTGCGGCTCGCCGAGGCGGGCGGCTGGCGCGACACGCTGCTGCCGCTGCCGCCGGGGCGGTGGGCCGACGTGCTCGCTCCGGAGCGGGAGTTCACCGGGCACGCGCGCGTGGACGAGCTGTTCGAGCGGCTGCCGGTAGCTCTTCTGGAGCGGGTGGGCTAGGGCAGCTCGACGGGGAGTCGACGAGCGCTGGACGAGTCGCCCCTTCGAGGGCGTGCGTGTCTGGTCGTCCACGCCGTGGTGCACGCCGTACGAGCGGGGAGCTGGTGGTCCGTGCCCGGCGCACAGATGGTTGCTGCGTTCAGTCGGCCACCGTGCCCGCCCAGCGGCAGCCCCATACACCCATTCGGGTGATTTCAAGGCGAGCGCGGAGAGCGCCGGGACCCACGCTTCGGCGCCGCACGGGACCCGGCAACCCTGCTGGCACCAACGGCCCTTCCCGCTGCCGGTGAATGCATCTGGACGCCCCCTGGAGCCTCCCCCGCCACCGCCTTGACACTGCCCGGCGACCGTGGGGTACTGCGGATTGCGAAGCCGGGCGGATGTGACGGGGGTGAGTCTCCTGCCGGAGCTGCGCTACCCCACCGTTTCCGAACTTGTCTCGTCCGCCCGGGCGTTCGCCGCTCACCGGCCCGGCCTCTGCGCCCTGAGACAAGTGGGGGTCTCGCGCGCGGGCAGACCCCTGCACCTGCTGTCGATGGGCCACGCCCGCCGCGCCGTCCTGGTCGTCGCCGGCGCCCACGCCAACGAGCCGACCGGAGGCTCGACGACCCTCGCCCTCGCGGAACGGGTGCTGCACGAGCGGCAGTTGCGGGCCGACACCTCCTGGCACTTCCTGCTGTGCGCCGACCCCGACGGAGCGAGCCTGCATGTGACCCCGGCGCCGCGCAGCCTCCACGACTACCACCGCGGCTTCTTCCGGCCCGCCGCACCCGAGCAACCGGAATGGGCGCCGTCCGCACTGCCGCCGGACCGGCTGCCGCCGGAGACCCGCGCCCTGACCCGCGTCATCGACGAGCTGCGCCCCTTCCTCCAGGTGACCCTGCACGGCACCGACCTGGGCGGCAGCTGGGTGCAGCTGACGAAGGACGTCCCGGGCCTCGCCGGGCCGTTCGCCAAGTCCGCGGCGGAGCTGCACATCCCGGTGGAGACCGGCGCCTCCGACGCCGCGGGCTGGCCCGCCTCCGGACCCGGCGTGCATGTGATGCCCGGCCCCGGCGCGGGCGCCGCGTACCCGAGCATGCCGGACGACGCGCGGCACAGCACCTGGTACCACGTGCACCGGTACGGCGGTCTGACCGCGGTCGTCGAGGTGCCGATGTGGGCGAGCGACCTGGTGGACGACCCGGCGCCGCATCCGGCTCCGGCAGCCGAGATACGGCGGCTGGCGGGGCGGCTGCTGCGCGACTCGCTGGAAGTGGAGCGGGTGCTCACCGAGGTGCTGCCGCGGCTCGCCGACGTCGACGGGCCGCTGCTGCGCGCGGCCAGGTGGGCGCTGGAGCTGGTTCCGGGGCTGGCCGAGGACTGGATCCGCACACAACCCGCCGACGATTCCATGGCGTACGTCGGAAGCGTGGACGCGTTCGCGCGCCGGCTGCCGTTGCGGGCGGCGGCCATGCTGATGCGGGTCCTGCAGGAGAACGGCGACCGCGCGGCGCCCCGGCTGGAACGCCTCGTCGCGACCTGGAGCGACGCCTTCGCGGAACGCTTCCGCGCCCGCTGGGTTCCGCTGGAGCACCAGGTGGAGCACCAGTCCCGCACGGTCGTCGCGGCGGTACGGCACGCACGCGACCGGGCGGTATGACACCTCACGTGACTCGCCGAGCGTTCACGCGCGCGTGCCGGTGATTCCGTCACGCGCGCGTACCGGCCGGGCCCGCTCGACGGTCAGGCGGGCCGCGCGAACACCGACCCCGTCGACGCCGTCATCACGCACGGGTTCGAGAACGTCTTCGTGTACGCGACCGGCCGTCCGTTCCACTCCCCGCGCGCGTGGGCGGTCACCGGTGCGTAGATCATCGTGCAGAAGGTGTCCTTCTGCGGGATGCCACCGATGTCGCCGCCCGCGGCCTCCAGTTCCGCGCAGGCATCGGCCGCGCGCGCGGGCCCCTTGGGCGGGTTGCACAGGAGCAGCTTGCCGGGCGTCTCGCCGGCCCGGGCGTCGCCCTGGGTGACGGTGAGGTAGAGCCAGTTGTCCGGGGGAGCCTGCCGGGGCGCCGCCTGCGCCGGGGTCGCGGAGGCGACGAGGAGGGCGACCGCCGCGAGCAGGCCGCCCCGTACCGCTTTCGCTGTGGTGGAGTACGTCATTCCCGATGCATCGGCACGGCGGCCTGTGAGCCCCACCCCGACTCACCCGAACGGGAGCGCACCGGCCCGTGCCGTCCGGCCAGTTCGAAGGCGGCGAGCACCACCCGTGCCTGGTACTCCACCTGGCGGGCGACCGGGATCCAGCGGGCCCCGCAGCCGTCGCGGTAGTCCGTGCACCACGCGTCGACCAGCCGGTCCAGCTCCGGCAGCACCCCGGCCGGGTCACGGCCCGCGCCCGAGACGAGCCGGTGCAGCAGCCCCGCCGTGCGCAGCGCGAGCCGGCGTCCGGCGATGCGCAGGGTGGCGAGGTGGGCGGTGCTGAGCGGGGGCAGCGAGCGCGCGCCGTCAGCGCCGTCAGCGCCCTCGATGTCCGGATCCCATGCGTCGGCGAGGCCGGGGCAGACCAGTAAATAGTCGTCGACCGGGGCGAGCAGGCGCGCCGCGTCCGGTGCGCCCGCGTGGTGGAGCCGGATCCGCGCCAGGAGCCGCCGCAGGGCCTCGGTGTCGTGGCGCAGCGTGTGGCTGACGGTCCGCAGCACTCCGGCCGGGTCTGCGGGCTCGGTGGCGTCCTCCACGGCGGCCACGCTCCACATGGGCGCCTCGACGACCGCGGTCACGGTGCCGTACGGGTGCGGGTGGAACCATGTCGACTCGACGGCGGCCTCGGTGATGGCGGCGGCCAGGTCGCCCCGCTGCGGCGGCGGTATCCGGTAGACGGCGGGGCCCAGGCCGGGCCAGTACAGGGTGTCGTACGGGCCGAGTTCGCGCGGTATGCCGAGGCGGGCCGCGGTGTGCGCGATGCGCCCGGCGAGGCCGGGGAGGTCGCGGGTGAGTTCGACGAAGCCGCCGCCCACGTCGACGCCGTGCAGGGAGCACTGGAGGAACGGCCGCAGTTCGTCCTGGAGGTCGAGCAGGGCGCGGGTCTCCGGCAGTACGGCGGCTGCCGCGCCGTCGGGCAGCCATTCGGGCTGTTCGAGGAAGCCGGGCCGAAAGAAGTGCCGGAAGTAGTGGCCCAGGGTGTACGGGCCGTGCAGCCAGCCCTCGTTGCGGCGCAGGCCGTCGGGGTCGAGGCAGAGCAGCAGGTTCCAGGTGGCGTCGGCTTCTTCGGTGAGCCGGGGGTCGGCGAGGGCCCGTTCGGCGAGCCGCAGGGCGGTGGCGCCGCCCACGGGTTCGTTGGCGTGCGGGCCGGCGACGACGAGGGCCTGGCGGCTGCCGTGGCCGACGGACAGCAGCCACAGGGGCGTGCCCGCGCGGGAGCTTCCGACACGGCGCAGTCTGGCGTCCCGGGGATGCCGGGCGACGAGCGTCGCCGCCCGGGCGTGCAGCTCGTCGACGGTCGGGTAGCGGAGGAGTGGCGGCAGGGCACACCTCCACAATGTGGTGCCGTCGGTTCACCTGGTGTGCATGGTGTACGCACAGTCAGTCACGAGATGAGGGGTACGTCAACACCGCGAGAGGCAAAGGCATTTCGGTCACCGGGGCACGATCCCGACCGGGGACGGACTCAGTTCGAGGCGAGCCGGAACGACATCCGCCCGAAGCCGACCTGATCACCCTCACGGACGACGGCGGCACCGATGACACGCCGCCCGTTGACCGTCGTCCCGTTGGTCGAGCCGAGGTCCCGCAGCACCCAGATGCCGCCCTGCCGACTGAGTTCGGCGTGCACCCGGGACACCGTCTCGTGGGTCAGCCGGAGCCCGCTCGCGGGATCGCGCCCTATGCGCAGGGGATGGCCGTTGCCCGCGTGGGGCAGCAGCAGCTTGGGCAGCCGCTCGGCCTGCCAGGCCCTGCGCAGCCGTACCGTGAAGCCGGAGACGGCCTCGACGGTGCCGAACACCAGCCGCGACAGCCGGCTCTCGGTGGGCAGGTCGGCGGTGAGGAGCGCGAGGTCCTCGGACCGGCGGGCGGTCAGGGCCAGCTCCATGCGCCGGATGAACGTGTCGTGCGACAGACGGCCCATGGCGACGCCGTCCCGGAGCACCTTCAGCGCCCTGTCGCGCTCCGCGTCGGAGAGCCGCGCGGGGTACGTGTTGAACTCGAAAAACGGCGTCACGCTCGTGATTGTCGGGCAGTGGACGCCGGGTGTCCAGAAAAGGTGAGAACAGCCGCCACGCGCGCGTGCTCCGACGACACCCGCCGCAAAAGGGAAGATTCAAAAGCGGATTGATCTCGTTTGAAGCACCATGGACGGGCTACATCACGGTGAGCAGACGAAGGGGAACCGTCCGTGCAGTTCGAGGTGTGGGCACCGCAGGCAGACCGTGTGACGCTCCAGTGCGAGGGCGCCACGCGCGCGTTGGAGCGCGATCCTGACCGAGCGGGCTGGTGGCGGGGGGAGGCTGAGGCGGACGACGGCTCGCGGTACGGGTTCGCGCTGGACGACGGCCCTGTGCTGCCCGACCCGTGCTCTCGCCGGCAACCGGACGGCCCGGACGGGCTGAGCGCGGTCGTCGACCACGAGCGGTACACGTGGCGCAGTGAGTGGGCCGGGCGCCCGCTGCCCGGCGCGGTCCTGTACGAGCTGCATGTGGGCACGTACACACGCGAGGGCACCCTGGACGCGGCCGCCGAGCGGCTCGGGCATCTCGTCGAACTGGGCGTCACGCACGTCGAGTTGATGCCGGTGTGCCCGTTCCCCGGGCGGCACGGCTGGGGGTACGAGGGGGTGTCGCTGTGGGCGGTGCACGAGCCGTACGGCGGCCCCGAGGCGCTGAAACGGTTCGTCGACCGGGCGCACGAACTGGGCCTGGGCGTGGTCCTCGACGTGGTGCACAACCACCTGGGGCCGTCCGGGAACTACCTCCCCCGGTTCGGCCCGTACTTCACCGACACGCACCACACGCCCTGGGGTTCCGCGGTCAACCTGGATGCGCCCGGTTCGGACGAGGTGCGCGCGTATCTGCTGGGCAGTTCGCTGGCGTGGCTGCGGGACTACCGGATCGACGGGCTGCGCCTGGACGCGGTGCACGCGCTGGCCGACACGCGCGCGTGCCACTTCCTGGAGGAGCTGTCGACGGCCGTGGACGCCCTGGCCGCCGACCTGGACCGGCCGCTCTTCCTCGTCGCCGAGGCCGATCTGAACGACCCCCGGCTGGTCACCCCGCGCGAGGAGGGCGGCCTGGGCCTGCACGCGCAGTGGAACGACGACTTCCACCACTCCCTGCACACGGCGCTGACCGGCGAGTCCCAGGGCTACTACGCCGACTTCGCGCGAGCCCCGTTCGCGGCGCTCGCCAAGACCCTCACGGGCGGCTACTTCCACGACGGCACGTATTCGAGCTTCCGGGGCCGGTGCCACGGCCGTCCCCTGGACCGCACGCGCGTGGCCGCGCACCGGCTCCTCGGCTATGCCCAGACCCACGACCAGGTGGGCAACCGCGCCCTGGGAGACCGGCTTTCGGCGTCCCTCTCGCCGGGACTGCTGGCCTGCGCGGCGACACTGACGCTGACCGCGCCGTTCACGCCCATGCTGTTCATGGGCGAGGAGTGGGCCGCGAGCACTCCCTGGCAGTTCTTCACCGACCACACCGACCCCGAGCTCGCCGAGTCCGTACGGCGCGGCAGACGGCGGGAGTTCGCCGCGCACGGGTGGGCCGAGGAGGACGTGCCCGACCCGCAGGACCCGGCGACCCGCGACCGTTCCTGCCTCGACTGGTCCGAGCCGGAGAACGAGCCCCACGCGCGCGTGCTGGCCTGGTACCGCCGCCTGATCGCCCTGCGCCACGAGCAGGCCGACCTCACCGACCCCGACATCGCCGACACCAAGGTGGCCTACGACGAGGTGGGGCGCTGGCTCGCCTTCCGGCGCGGGGACGTCCGCGTGGCCGTCAACCTCGCCAAGGAACCGGCGGCGATTCCCCTGGGCCCGCGCCCGGCGCAGGTGCTCGCCTCATGGGAGCCGGTCGAAACGCCGGGCGCGGACGGGATGCTGCATCTGCCCGGGGAGTCGTGCGTGGTGCTGTCGCAGGCGTGAGCGGCGCCTGCGTCTGCAGCGGTGCCCGCGTCGGCGCGGAACGCCGAGCGAAGGTGCGCGTAAGCGTTTGCGCAATCGTTTACGCGTGACTTGCGCAACCTGTTGACCTCGGCCCGGCGCCCCCTATGCCCCCTCGCCCTTCTCCTCGTCCCGCAGCTCCGTCACCCGTTCCAGCAGGATCGCCTCCCAGGCCCGCTCCAGCTGCTCCCGCAGCAGATGCAGGGGGCTGCCGCCCCTGCCTTCGAGGCGTTCGGCGAGGCGGATCAGGGTGTCGCAGCGGGCGAGCCAGAGGCCACGCAGACAGGGGCGGGCGCCGTAGCCGGCGAGGGTGGCGGCGCGGACGGCGGCGGGGGATCCGACGGCGAGCGCGAGGCCTGCGATGTCCTCGGCGGGGTCACCGAGGACCGCGTCGGCCCAGCCGAGGACGCCGCGCACCCGGCCGTCGGCGCTGACCACGAGGTGCTCGCCGGTGAGTGCGTGGTGGACGAGGACCGCGGTGCCGGGCTGGGCGGCGAGCTGGACCGCGGCGGGTGCGGTGAGCTGGTGGAGGCGTACGGCGTCGAACTCGTCGGCGGCGGCGAGGCGCCCGGCGGCGCGTTCGGCGGACCGGCGCAGGGCCTCGAGGGAACGGGGTGCGGCGCGCGGGACACCGAGGGTCTCGGCCTGCCGTACGGGCACCTCGCGCAGCCCGGTGAGCACCCCGGCCAGGTCGGCCTCCCCGACGGCGGACACGTCGTGCTCCTCCCCCGAGCCGCCGGGCACCTTGGTGTCCAGCGTGTAGGTCAGGCCGGGAGCCCACTCGCCGTGCGCCACGCTCGTCGGCACGGCGACCGGGACGTGCGGGCGGACGAGGTCGCGCAGGCGCAGTTCGCGCCGCTGACGGACGGTGGCGTCGCGGTCGGGGGCCAGACGCAGGACATGGCGGGTGCCGACCCACCAGGTGGCGTGCCCGCCGCCCTCGGTGACCGGCCGGACGTCCGGTCCGGCGGCGCCCTTCGCGGCGTAGGCGCCGTCCTTGAGCAGGGAACGGACCAGTCGGCGGACGGTGTCCGCGGTGGGTGTCGGTGCCTGGGTCATGGTCGCGCCGTCGTCGCTCGAAGTCGTCGTGGGAGGCTCCAGATGCTCGGTCAGTTCACTATGACCAGCTCGCGGGTGGTGTCGTTGAGGCGGCGGGCGCCGTCCTCGGTGACCGTGACGATGTCCTCGATGCGGACGCCGAAGCGGCCGGGCAGATAGACGCCGGGCTCGACGGAGAAGCACATGCCGGGCACGAGGGGCTGCTCCTCGCCCTCGATCATGTACGGCGGCTCGTGCGTGGTGACGCCGATGCCGTGTCCGGTGCGGTGGATGAAGTACTCGCCGTATCCGGCGTCGGCGATGACCGCGCGGGCGGCCCGGTCCACCACCTGGCAGGCCACCCCGGGCCGTACGGCCCTGAAGCCCGCCTCCTGGGCCTCGCGTACGAGGTCGTGGACCCGGCGCTCCTCGTCGGTCGGTTCGCCGACGTGGACCGTACGGGAGGTGTCGGAGCCGTAGCCGTCCTTCAGGCCGCCGAAGTCGAGGACGACCATGTCGCCCTGCTCGATGACCCTCTCGCCCACTTCGTGATGCGGATTGGCCCCGTTCGGGCCGGAGGCGACGATGGTGAAGTCGACCTGGGAGTGCCCGAACCCGCGCAGCAGATCGGCGAGGTCGGCGGCGACGTCGGACTCCTCGCGGCCGGCGAAGGGAACCTTCCGGATCTCGTCGAACGTTGCGTCTGCGGCCGCGCCGGCGGCCGCCAACAGCCTCAGTTCCGCCGCGTCCTTGACGGCACGGAGCATCGGCAGGGCCTCGGTGAGGGAGGCGTAGGAGGTGCCGGGCAGCGCCTTCTGCAGGCCCAGCAGATGCATGGCCCAGGCGTTGTCGCTGACGCCGAACCGCCCGGTGGAGTCGAGCAGCGCGGCAGTGGCGGCGTAGGGGTCCTTGCCGTCGGTCCAGTCGCGCAGCGTCAGCGCGGGCGCGCCGGCCGCCTTGGCCGCGTCCGGGGCCTCCAGGGTGGGCACGACGAGTACGGGGTCCTGTCCGGGGGTGAGCACCAGGAGGGTGAGCCGTTCGGTGACCGCGGTGGGCGCGTAACCGGTCAGCCACACGAGGTCCGGTCCCGGCGCCACGAGCAGCCCGGCGAGCCCCGCGTCGGCGGCCGTCCGCGCGGCGCGCTCCATCCGGGCCCGGTAGTCGTCGGCGCCGAAGGGCGCGGGCGCGGTGCCGGTCATCCTGGCCTCCCTGTGCGGCTGAAAGGACTACGGGCAGCATCCTGCCCGTAGGGCGGGGGCCGCGCGAGCCGATTAGCCTGACCTTTCGACGTGCCGCCGACCACCACCCCTAACGGGAGACCATTGATCAACCGTTAGAGCTAATGCACAGATGACCGCAAGCCATTAACACCAGCCGGTTCACCACTCACTTCCAGGTGGTCATGTGACGACGCCCGGAATCACCGTCAACTGCTGGTAGCCACCGCCCTCATGACGCACCGTCAAGGTGACCGCGGCTCCCGGTCGGGTATCGGCGACGGCTTGCGCGAGGTCGGCGGCCGAGTCGATCCGGGTCGTGTCGAACGCGAGGAGTACGTCGCCCCTGACCAGGCCCGCCGTGTAGCCCGGGCCGGGGACATGGACGCCGACGACCAGCGCTCCGGACTTCTCGGCGTCCACGGCCTCCACGCCGAGCGTGGCACCTGCGGGCGCCGGTGACGGGGTGGGCGTGGCGGGCGGTGGGGTGGGTCCGGGGAGCGCCGAGGCGGACGGGTTCACGGGGGCCGCACCCTGGCCCGTTCGGCCCGAACTCCCGGCCTGGCCTCGCAGATCGGCCAGTTTGCTCATGCCGATCACGGTGGCGCCCACCGTCCCGAGGCCGACACCGGACAGGACCAGGACCGTTCCGACGCACAGGCCGAACAGCACAGTGGTGAGCCGTCGGCGACGCCGGCGGTCGGCGTGCGGGCGCCGGACGGGGCCGGGCGTGGGGCTGCCGCCGGACTCCTGACCGGGCATCGGCTTGGGACGCAACGCTGTCTGTTCCATGTCTCGCCTCCGGCTGAGAACTACCCGGAGCGCCGGCGCACGACGAGCCACGAACGAGTGAGACTGACCCATGGTCAAGAACGGGAAGCCATAGTGACCCCCTCGCGTTCGGTGAGCGCCTCCACGAGCGTCGCCGCCGCTCCCCGCACCGATCCCCCGTGCACCAGTTCCGTGCGGTGGACGACCCGCGGTTGCGTGACCGGGACGGCGACCGTGCCCGGCACCGCCTCGGCCGCCGAGCGGGGCAGCAGGGTCAGGCCGTGGCCCGCGGCGGCCAGGGCGGTGAGGGTGCGGACGTCCGTGCCGTCGTAGTGCAGGGAGGGACGGAAGCCGTGACCGCCGTTGGCGGCCCGGAGGTGGGCGAGCGGCAGTCCCGTGTCGGGGGCGTCGAGCCAGCGGGCGTCGGCGAGGTCGCCCAGGCGCAGTCCGGAGCGCCGGGCCAGCGGGTGCGATCGGGGCAGGAGGACGCACACGGGCTCCTCCCCCACGCCGTACGTGGTCAGCGGCGCCACGTCGGGCAGCCGCAGCGGATCGCTGGGGGCGGCCAGGCCGTCGACCAGACCGAGGTCGGCGGCACCGGCGGCCACGGCTGCCGGAACCCCGTCGCGAGGCAGCACCCGCAAGGTCACGCCCGCGACCGGGAGTGCGGCCAGGACGCGGGGCCCGAGCGCGGTCGGCGCGGCGGCGAGCGTCAGGCCGGGCGCGGGCGCCGCCGCCATCCGTACGACGTCCGCGCGAGCGGCGTCCAGGCGCAGCAGCAACGGGCCCGCGTGTTCGAGCAGCCGCTCACCGGCCGCTGTCGGAGCGACGGGGCGGCGAGTGAGCAGCGAAGCCCCCAGGTCCTGTTCGAGCGCCGCGATGTGCTGGGAGACGGCCGACTGGGTGTAGCCGAGGTCGCGGGCGGCCTCGGAGAAGGAGGCGAGGCGGGCGACGGTGACGTACGTACGCAGGAGGTGCGGGTCCATGCGCCTCAGGATCCCACCGCATCAGCACGGCTTATCGGCCGTGCAGAAATCATCGTTGGACGTGAACCTCGGCGCGAACCCAGGATGACGACCATGACGAACACAGCAGCCCGTCTCGCCCTGGTCGGCGACCGCTCCCCCAACGTCGCCTCGCACACCCGGATCCCCCTCCTGCTCGACGCGCTCGCCGAGCGCGACCGGCTGGTGCTCGACGCCTACTGGATCCGCTCCGAGGACGCCGAGGACCCCGACGCCGTACGCGGGTTCGACGCGGTGTGGGTGCTGCCGGGCAGCCCGTACCGCAGCGAGGCCGGTGTGCTCACGGCGATCCGTACGGCGCGCGTGGAGGGCATTCCGTTCCTGGGCACGTGCGGCGGTTTCCAGCACGCCCTCCTCGAGTACGCCCGTGACGTCTGCGGCCTGACGCGGGTGGCCCACGCGGAGAGCGACCCCGACGCCGAGGACCCCCTCATCGAGCCGCTGGCCTGTTCGCTCGCCGGACACGAGGCCGTGGTCAGGATCGAGCCGGGCTCACTCGCGCAGACCGTGATCGGCTCCGAGCGGACGGTCGAGCGCTACTTCTGCGCATACGGCCCGACCCGCCACCTCGACACCCTGCGCACCCACGGGCTGCGCTTCACCGGCCACGACGAGGACGGCCACCCACGCATCGCCGAACTCCCGGGCCACCCCTTCTTCCTGGCCTCGCTCTTCCAGCCGGAACTGTCCGGTGACGGATCGCGCCCGCACCCGATGGTCCGCGCGCTGGCCCGCGCCGCCGTGGAACACGCACGTCAGACCGCCATGGGACACGTACGTCAGCCCGTGTGAGCCGAGCGGCAAGGCTGCACAGCCGACGCGATACTCGGCGAGCTCCCGGAGAACGCCGCGAACGGCGTCCGGGAGCTCGCCGAGGAGACCACGGAGCGGCCGGCGGAGGTGAGCTGACCGCTGACGTCAGCCGATGACCGCTGACGTCAGCCGACGGGCAGGGCCGGCGGACGGTCCGGGAGGAAGCCGTGGGCGCGCCGGGCCAGCCAGTCGGCCTTGTAGCGGTCGACCTTCCGGTGCCAGTTCAGGATGCCCGCCATCCAGTTCTGCAGGTCGGTGACATAGCCCTGCATGATCGCGCGGGCCTCGTCGGAGAGCTCGAAGTCCTCGTAGACGACGGGCAGTTCATGGGCGGCAACATGCTGGAACTGCTGCATGCGCTGGGTCATCAGGTCATGGACGACGCCGACCGCGGTCGGGTAATCGCAGCCGAAGAAGTTCTGGACGACAAGAACAGCGTTGTGGATCTCACCCTCGTACTCGATCTCCTTCTGGTAGGAGAACACGTCGTTCACCAGGCAGGCGTAGTCGACGGCCGCGTTCTCCAGGGAGCGGACGGGGCCGCTGCGGTACACCTCCGCGGGGACGGCGGGGCCGTGGCCCATCCGGCACAGGCTCATGGTGAGGTCGGCGCCGAAGGTGGCGCGCCGCATCTCCAGGTAGTCGACCGGGTCGGGGACGCGGTTCTGGAGCTGGTTGGACAGCTCCCACACCCAGCTCTCGGTCATGACGTCCACCGTGGCCTTCACGGTGCGCCGTTGCTCGGTGGTCATCTCCGCCGTCGTGCGGGCCCACAGGTCGATCAGCGCGCGTTCCATGGCGTTCGCGGGGGCGGGGACCTCTTCGCCGTCGACGGGCATGCAGGTGGACAGGCGCGCCGTGGTCAGGCGGGCAGCGGCCAGGTCGCGGCGGTGGCCGAAGACGAGCGGGTAGTAGTCGTCGCCGTAGGTCCCCCAGGCGAGCCACTGCGCGCTGAGGTCGAGTGCCTCGGGCGTGGCGTCGGGGTCGAGGCCCGCCGAGCACAGCGCGAGGTCGTAGGCGCGGAGTTTGTCCTCGTCCCAGACGCCCTCCTGGAGGAAGCCCATGCGCTGCGCCCAGCCGGTGAGGTGGTGGCGGGCGTCGTCGAGGTGCGGGCTGAGTTCCACCTGGAAGGGCATGTGGAAGTCGGGCAGCAGGGACGGGCCGACCTTCTGGAACGGCACATGGGTGTAGGCGCGCAGGCGTTCGGCGCCGGCCGCGGCGAGGAGCGCGCCGACATCGGCGGCGGAGGTGCCGGGGCCGGTCAGTCCGTGCCAGGGCGAGGTGGTGCGGGCGCGCTCGTTCATGTACCGGCTGGAGCGCATGTGCCACTCGTGGCCGCCGGACTGCCAGTCCTGAAGTCCCTTGGTGTACGCGGCGATCGCGGAGAGTTCCCCGGGGGCGAGGCCCTTCTCCAGGGCCAGTGCGGGCACTTCGGTGAGGGCGGTGTGCTCGAACTGGTGCAGCCGGGAGGTCAGGATGTCGTTGACGGTGTCGGCGGCCTCCTGGGTGGTGCAGCCGAAGAAGGTCTCCAGGACGAGCACGCCGTTGCTGAGTTCGCCCTCGTCCTCGACCTCCCGCTGGTAGGAGAAGAGGTCGTTGCGCAGGTGCACCGCGTCGGCGAACGTCTCCATGAGGACCCTGAGCGGCCGCGATCCGGCGACGGCCGCGGGCACTTCGGCGGTCGCGTACTCCACGAGCCCCGACGACCAGGGGGCGCCGCCCACCTTGCGGCGCATCTCGACGTATTCGACGGGATTGGCGATCCGCCCCTCGTTGATGTTGGACAGTTCCCACAGGGACTCGTTGAGCAGGTGCTCGGTGGCAACGGAGAAGCGCGCCCGCCAGTCGGCGGACATGGCGGGCACCGTGCGCGCCCACAGGTCGGCGAGCCCGGCCTCCACCGGGTTCTGCGGCTCGGGCACCTCGGCGGACAGGTCCATCGGCATGAACAGCGGCAGCCGGTCCAGGTAGGCCTTGCCGCCGGCGCGGTCCTGGGTGCGCTTGAAGATCTCCAGGAAGTGGTCGTCGAAGAAGAAGACCCACACGTACCAGTCGGTGATGAGGGAGAGGGCGGGTCCGTCGCAGTCGGGATGGGTGTAGGCGCAGAGCAAGCCGTAGTCATGCGCGTCGAGGTCGGACTGTTCCCAGATCCCGGACCCCTCCAGCATGCCCATCTCGCGCGCCCACGCGGTCGAGTGGGCGCGGGCCTCGTCGACATGCGGGTTCAGCCGCGCGGGATACGGCATGTAGAAGTGCGGGAGTTCGAAGGGCTGCTGCGTCATGGCCGGGCCCTACCCACGCGTTTCGGGCGCCATCCGCATCCCCGGACATGATCACACCATCGCGTGAATCAGCGGTGAATCCGGGAGTTCTCGACGGGACTTGTGGCGTTCATCTCTACGCGCGCAGACTACGGAAATTCACGTGCCCCTCCGTAAGGGAGTTCCGATGAACCAGCCCAGATCCCTCTCCCGCCGCACCACGCTCGCCGCACTCGCCGGGGCGGCGCTGGCCGGCACCTCGGCCCTGCCCGCGGCGGCATCGGACCGCCGTGGTCGTACGGTGCGCTTCGCCACGTTCAACGCCTCCCTGAACCGCGGCACTCAGGGCGCGCTCGTCACCGATCTGTCCACGCCGGACAACACCCAGGCGAAGAACGTCGCCGAGACGATCCAGCGGGTCGACCCGGACGTGCTGCTGATCAACGAGTTCGACTACGTCGAGTCCGGTGCGGCGGTCCGCCTCTTCCTGCGCAACTACCTCGCCGTCGGGCAGAACGGCGCGAAGCCGGTCCGCTACGGATACCACTTCACCGCCCCGGTGAACACGGGCGTGGCCTCGGGTCTGGACCTCGACGGACGCAACGGCGCGGTGACGACGCCCGGTTCGGACGCGTACGGCCAGGACGCGTACGGATACGGCTGGTTCCCCGGGCAGTACGGCATGGCCGTGCTCTCCAAGTACCCGATCGACATCCGCGCGGTGCGCACGTTCCAGCGTTTCCTGTGGCGGGACATGCCCGGCAACATCATGCCGACCGACTACTACAGCGCCGAGGCGCAGGCGGTCCTGCGGCTCTCCTCCAAGAGCCATTGGGACGTGCCGGTGTGCGTCGGTCACGAAACCGTGCACTTCCTGGTGTCGCACCCCACGCCGCCCACCTTCGACGGCACCGAGGACCGCAACGGCCGGCGCAACCACGACGAGATCCGCCTGTGGGCCGACTACATCGGCGGGCGCCGGCGCAGCTCGTACCTGTACGACGACAAGGGCAGGCGCGGCGGTCTGCGGCCGGGGGCGCGCTTCGTACTGGCCGGCGACCAGAACGCCGATCCGTACGACGGCGACAGCTACGACCACGCCATCCGCCTGCTCCTCGACCACCCGGCGGTCAACCTGCCCAAGGTGCCGCCCACGAGCAAGGGCGCGGTCGAGGCGGCGCGGCTCCAGGGAGGTGCCAACACCTCGCACACCGGCGATCCCGCGTACGACACGGCGGACTTCGGCGACACCGCTCCGGGCAATCTGCGCGTCGACTACGTCCTGCCGTCCAGGGGGCTGATACCCGGGTCGAACGGCGTGTTCTGGCCGATGTCCGACGACCCGCTGTACCGGCTGGTGGGCGGCGGGGCGAACGTGCCGACCTCCGATCACCGGCTGGTGTGGCAGGACGTGCGCGTGGTCTGACCGTCCCTGTCAGCACTCCCCGGCAGGACTCCCCGTCAGGCCCCCCGCACCGCCCGGCCCACCTCGGTCCGCAGCGCCACGAACTCGGGCAGTCCCCGGGTGGTGATCTGGTCCCGCTTGCCGGGGAGTTCGACCGGCAGGTCCCGTACGACGCGGGAGCCAGGGCCCGGGGAGAGGACGACGACGCGATCGCCGACGTAGACGCTCTCGTCGATGTCGTGGGTGACGAAGACGATGGTGGTGCCGTCGGTGCGGTGGACCTCGAGGAGGAGGTCTTCGAGGTCCTCGCGCGTCTGGGCGTCGAGGGAGCCGAAGGGCTCGTCCATGAGGAGGAGCGAGGGGCGGCAGACCAGGGCGCGGGCGATGGCGACGCGCTGCTGCATTCCGCCGGAGAGCTGCCAGGGGTGACGGCGGGCGGCGCCGTCGAGGCCGACGCGTTCCAGGATCCGCTCGGCCTCGGCGCGCCGCTCGGCCCGGCCGAGGCCGCGCAGCGGCAGGGCGACGTTCTCGCGGACGGTGAGCCAGGGGAAGAGGGAGCGGCCGTAGTCCTGGAAGACGACGGCGAGTTGGTCGGGCACGCCGGTGACCGGTGTGCCGTCGATCGTGACCGTGCCCTCGCGGGCGGGGTGCAGGCCCGCGATGGTGCGCAGCAGGGTGGACTTGCCGCAGCCGGACGGGCCGACGACGCTCAGGAGCTGGCCGTCGGGGACGGTGAGGGTGATGTCGTGCAGGACGGGGTGGTCGCCGTAGTGCTGGGCGACTTCGTCTAGGCGAAGCATCCGGAAGCGTCACCTGGCCCTGGGTTCGTAGAGCGCGCCCTCGGTGTCGGCGACGCGGAGGTGGAGGAGGTGCGGACCCGCGTCGTCGCCCGCGTCGAGGGCGCGGTCGAGGGCGGCGGGGAGGTCGTCGGGGTGGGCGGCGTACGAGGCGGGGCAGCCGAAGGAGGCGGCGAGGGCGGCGAAGTCGATGCCCTGGATGTCCGTGCCGGGGACGGGAGAGATGCCGATCCGGCGGCCGAGGGCGCGGACGGCGCCGTAGCCGCGGTTGTCGAGGACGAGGAAACTGACCGGAGCGCCGAGGCTCGCGGCGGTCCACAGCGCCTGCACCGAGTACAGCGCGGAGCCGTCGCCGATCACGCACACCACCCGGCGCCGGTCGGCGAGGGCTCGGCCGACCGCGAGGGGCAGTCCCCAGCCGAGGGCTCCGCTGCCGGTGGTCAGGTAGCCGCCGGGGAGGTCGACGGGCACGCGCGCGTGGAGCGGGTCGCGGTGGCTGGGGGCCTCCTCGACGAGGACGCGGTCGCGGGGCAGGCGCTCGCGCAGGAGGTCGAAGACCAGCTCCGGGGTGATGTCCGGCGTGGCCGGCACGGGTTCGGGTGCCGGGCGGGGCGGGGGCGGTGCGCGGTCGGGGTCCTTCAGCAGCGCGGTGAGGTGGGCGAGGGCCGGTTTGAGGGTGGTGACGAGACTGGTGCCCAGCGGCAGCCAGGCCGCCTGCGCCGGGTCGCAGTCCAGGTGGAACAGTTCGGTGCCGGGAGGCAGGAGC
Source organism: Streptomyces sp. DG2A-72 (assembly GCF_030499575.1). Classification (NCBI taxonomy): domain Bacteria; kingdom Bacillati; phylum Actinomycetota; class Actinomycetes; order Kitasatosporales; family Streptomycetaceae; genus Streptomyces; species Streptomyces sp. DG2A-72. The sequence goes on along the minus strand of NZ_JASTLC010000001.1, from coordinate 8,277,000 downwards.
GGGCCGTCGTCGGCGACGTGGTACGTGAACAGGGATGCGCCGAGGGCCACGACGACGTCGTACGGTGCCAGGCGCGCGGCGAGTGCGCCCGCGACCGGGGGCAGGAAGCCCTGGAAGAGCGGGTGGGTCTCGGGAAAGCCCGAGCGGCCGGACAGGGGGCTGATCCACACCGCCGACCTGGTGCGCTCGGCCAGCGCACGCGCCTCGGACTGCGCCTCCTCGTCGTCCACCCCGGGGCCGATCACGAGCACGGGCCGGGCGCAGGTGTCGAGCCGGGCGGCCAGGTGGGCGAGCGCCGAGGGGGAGGCCATGAAGCCGTCGTGCACGGTCCGCGGCGCCACGGGCCCGGCGGGCCGGTCCCAGTCGTCCTCCGGGACGGAGACGAAGACCGGCCCGCGGGGGTGGGTCATCGCGATCCGGTGGGCCTCGGCGAGGACGGCGGGCACGTCGGCGGCGCGTTCCGGCTGGCGGGCGAACTTCACGTACGGGCGTGGGAACTCGGCGGGTTGGTCGGCGCCGAGGAACGGGCGCAGCTGGATCAGCGAGCGTGCCTGCTGGCCCGCGACGATCACCAGGGGAACGCGGTCGCGGTAGGCGTTGAAGACGGCGCCGAGGCCGTGGCCGACACCGCCGGCGGAGTGGAGGGAGACGAAGGCGGCGCGCCGGGTGCCGAGGGCGTGTCCGGCGGCCATGGCGACGGCCGTGGACTCCTGGAGGCCGAGGACGTAGGTGAAGTCGTCGGGCCAGTCGCGGAACATGCGCAGTTCTGTGGAGCCGGGGTTGCCGAAGACGGTGGTCATGCCGGTGTCGCGCAGGAACCGCACGACGGCGTCAAGGACGGTTCCGCTCATACGGGCCTCCCCAGTGCGCTCATATGGGCCTCCCCTTGCCGATCAGCCGTTTCTCGACCGCCAGCAGGCCGGTGTTGAGCAGGTATCCGAGGGCGCCGAGCAGGACCAGCGCCGCCCATACGGTGAGCAGGTCGGAACGGGACTGGGCGTCGGTGAGCGTGAAGCCGATGCCGTTCGCGGTGCCCGGCAGCAGTTCCGAGAACACCATGAGGATGAGGGAGAGCGAAAGGCTCAGGCGCAGGCCCGCGAAGATGCGCGGCAGCGCGGAGGGAAGGAGGAGGAAGCGGAGCCTTTCGACGGCGTTCAGCCGAAGGACCGCGGCGACGTCGAGGCGCAGCGGGTCGGTGTTGCGGGCCCCCTCCGCGGTGTTGATGAGCACCGGCCAGACCGCGCTGAAGGCGATCGACGCGACCTGCATCTGCGTACCGAAGTCGAGGACGACGACGAAGACGGGGACCAGAGCCGGGGGTGGTACGGCCCGCGCGAACTGGAGCACCGGGTTGCACAGCGCGTATGTCCGGCGCGAGCGGCCCACCGCCACGCCGAGCGCGATGCCGGCGACGGCGGCGATCACGAACCCGGCGGCCATCCGGCCGAGGCTGGGGCCGATGTTGTCGACGGCCGCGTCGGTGAAGAACGCATGCCGGACCGGGCCGGAGAACCACAACTCGTAGGCGTGGTGGGCGATCCGGCCCGGTGGCGGGAAGTACACGCTGTCATGGGCCCGGGCGGCCACCTCCCAGCAGCCGACGGCGACGGCGAGCACGACCCAGCGCAGCAGCACACCGCCCACGGCAACCCGACCGACCTGCCGTACGCCACCGCCCCGCACCGCCACCGCACCGTCCCGGCTCACACGCCCCTCCCCCGATGGGCCGCCGCCCGCTCCCGCTGCTCCGGCGTCCACGGGAACAGCCGCCGTTCGCCCCACACCAGGACGCCGTTGATGACGAGACCCAGCGCGCCCGCCCACACCACACCCGCGAGCACGTCCCGGGTGCCGTCCGTCGACAGGCTCGCCTGGGCGATGAAGATGCCGAGGCCCTCGCCGAAGCCCGCGAGGATCTCCGTGGCGACGGCGAGGATGAGCGCGACGGCGGCCGAGATGCGGATGCCGGCGGCGATGAAGGGGGCCGTGCCGGGGAGTTCGACGCGCAGCAGCACCGCGAGCCGCCCGAAGCCGAAGGCGCGCAGGGTGTCCTTGGCGAGGGGGTCGGTCTCGCCGAGGCCGTAGATGGTGTTGAAGAGGATCGGCCACACGCACGCGTAGGTGATGAGCGCGACCTTGGTCTCGGTGCCGGAGCCGAGCAGCAGGGAGACCAGCGGGATCAGCGCGACGGACGGCAGTGGGCGCAGGAACTCCACGATCGCGCGTACGGCGGCGTCGACGAGGGGCACGCTGCCCAGCAGCAGACCCAGCGGGACCGCGATCGCGCACGCGAGGCCGAGCCCGAACACCCAGGCGCGCAGGGTGGCCCCGATACCGTCCAGGAAAACGCTGTCACCCGCCAGCTCCAAGGCTCGCGAGAGGACTTCGGAGGCGGGCGGCAGATAGCTGCGGCGCACGATCCCGGCCCGGCTCACCGCCTCGCACACCCCGAAGACAAGGAGCACGCCGAGAAGACCGAGCCCCAGTTCCTGACGCCGTTTCACTTCACCACGAGGGTCGCCGGGTCGATCGGCTTCTTCAGCATCCCCTGTTTCTTCATCAGGTCGGTGAGCCGGGAGATCTGCTCGGCGTCCACGGTGGGCGGAAAGGCCGGCAGCCCGATCTGCTCCGCCTGCCCCTCGGTCACCTTCGTGTACGTCGGCACGATCTCCCGTACCGCCGACGGATCCTTCCCGGCGATCTCGGCTGCGGCCTTGAGGGCCCGCCGGAAGGCGGCGAGGGTCTCCTCGTTCTCGCCCGCGAACTGGCTCGATGTGATGTAACCGCTGAGCGGAATGTCCTCGACGGGCGCAGCCGCCCCGTCCACCACGACCCTCGCCTGCAACTCGTCCTGGATCACGCTGTCGAAGGGCTCGACCGCGTGGACCGCGTCGACCTGCCCCTTCTCCAGGGCGGCCCCCATCTGCGGAAAGGCGACCTGCCGGTAGACGGGCTCGCCGACGCCCTCCTTCTCCAGGATCTCGTTCAGGGTCAGCGACTGAACGTTGTTGAGAACGTTTACGGCGATTTTCCGCCCCTCGAGGTCGGCGACGGTCTTGATGTCCGAGTCCTTCGGGACCAGTACGTCCATCATGTGCGGCGCGGCCCGGATCGACTCGGCGACGATCCGGATGTCGAGGGTGCCCTGCTCATGGGCCTGGAAGTAGGTGACGTAGTTGGCGCTCGCCACCATGTCGACCTGCCCCTTCGACAGCGCGGGCAGCGCCTGGAGGCTCTGCTGGACCTGCTGGATCCGCACGTCCAGGCCCTCCTTCTCGAAGAGCCCGCGGTCCCGGGCGATATAGAGGGCGGCGCAGTCGATCAGCGGCAGTGCGGCCACGGTGACGGTTCTCCCACCGCCGGACGAGGAGTCGGCGCCCCCGTCGTCGCCGCATGCCGTGAGGGCGAGGGTCAGGGCGGCCAGGGTCGCCGCGAGCTTCCGCGGTCCCGCCGTTGAGCGACGTGACGTCATGCGCGCATGAGTATCAAGGTTTTGTCATGATCACCACATATTCATGAGCCATTCCACGCACGTGTGAACGGATGGCGCACCCCTTGCCGAGCCCCTTCCCTCAGGTCACGGTAGTCGCATGCACGAGGCGCCGCCCGTCCCCGACGTCTTCGATCCACGCCGGTACGCCGCCGGAGTGCCGTACGCCGCCTACCGCGTCCTGCGCGACCATCACCCCGTGGCCCGGCAGGAGGAGCCCGAGGTGCTGGGGTGGCCGGCGGGCCCCGGGTTCTGGGCGGTGACCCGGCACGCTGATGTCGTACGGGTGCTGCGGGACTCGACGACGTACTCCTCCTACCTGGGCGCGACACAGATCCGGGATCCGGACCCGGACGACCTGCCATTCATCCGGCGCATGATGCTCAATCAGGACCCGCCGCAGCACGGCCGGTTGAGGCGTCTGGTCTCGCGCGCCTTCACCCCCGGGCGCATCGAACGCTTCACGGCCGTCGCCCGTGAGCGGGCCCGGTCGCTGTTCGCACAGGCCCTTCAGACGGCCCGCGAGGCGGACGGCACCGTCGACCTCGTCACCGCCGTCACCGACGACTACGCCCTGCTCAACCTGGCCGACCTGCTCGGCGTCCCCGAGCGGGACCGCGGGCTGCTGCTGCACTGGACCCGCCGGGTCATCGGCTACCAGGACCCGGACGAGGCCGGGCCACCGGTGCTGGATGCGGCGGGCAAGCCGGTCAATCCGCGGTCGCCCGCGATGCTGAAGGACATGTTCGCGTACGCCCGGCAGCTCGCCGCCTACAAACGGCGGTACCCGGCCGACGACATCATGACCACCCTGGCCCACGACGCCGAACTCGCCGACGCCGAGCTGGAGATGTTCTTCTTCCTGCTCACGATCGCGGGCAACGACACCGTCCGCAGCGCCGCACCCGGCGGACTGCTGACCCTGGCCGAGCACCCGGCGGCGTACGAGCTGCTGCGCGCAGAGAGAGTCGAACTCGCCTGTGCCGTGGACGAGTTGCTGCGCTGGCATCCGCCCGTGCTGACCTTCCGCCGTACCGCCGCGCAGGACGCCGAGCTGGCGGGGCGGCTCATCCGCAGGGGCGAGAAGGTGGTCGTCTTCCACGCCGCCGCCAACCGCGACGAGCGGGTCTTCGCCGATCCGGACCGGCTGGATCTGTCCCGTACGCCGAACCCGCATGTGTCGTTCGGGGACGGACCGCATGTCTGCCTGGGCGCGCACTTCGCCCGGCTGCAGCTGCGGGTGCTGTACCGGGAGGCGCTGCCGGCGCTGCCCGGGCTGCGGCTCGCGGGGCGGCCGGAGCGGCTGGTGTCGAACTTCATCAACGGGCTCAAGTCACTTCCCGTGCAGGTGACTTGATCAGGTGCGGACCTGGATCAGGGCGTGCGTGCCGCCGGTCCGCCAGCGCTGCCCCTCCGCGGCGACCAGTGCGGCCTCCGTGGCGGTGTCGAGGCCGGTGATCACATCGGACTTCAGGGTGCGCAGCGCGGCGACCGGACCCGGGAAGTACGCGGTGACCTCGTCGAACGGCGTGGTCGGCGGCCACATCCGGTCGCCCACCAGGCGGCGGTAGTTGAGGTCCCCCTTCACCACGGTCAGCGTCGCCGAGGCGAACTCCGCCCGCAGGTCGTCGGGCATGTCGGCGTACGGCAGCGGGGCACAGGAGAAGGGGTGGGCCCGTACCGTCAGACGGCCGTCGGTCATCGCCGCCCACAGCTCACGCCCGTACCCGGCGGCCACGCCCGGTACGGAGGCGATCCGGCGCAGCGCGTCGAGGACGTCGGCGGTGGTGGCGTCGGAGACGTAGTACGGGTACGGCTTGATGTGCAGCACCGCCCGCCCGATGTGCCCGTGCGCGAGGAGGTGGGCGATGAGGAGCAGGTCGGGGATGAGTTCGCGGCCCGCGTTGTCGGCGACGAGGCAGAGCGTGCCGTTGCCGGCGGGAGGCAGCAGCGACCAGAGGGTGTCGCTGTCGTCGGCGACCAGGGCGGGCGTGGCGGCGGGTGTTCCCGCGTCCTTGGCGGAGAGGCGGAAGCCGAGGTCCGCGCGGTTGCCCCACAGGGAGCCGTGCAGCAGGGCGCGCGCCCGCTCGTCGGCCGGTTTCGCCTCCAGGTCGTCGAGCGCGGCGAGTTCCTCGTCCGTCTCCGGGGCGTCGAGTTCGGCGAGCTTGGAGGGGCGGAAGGGGTCGATGCCCTGCCAGGCGCCGGGGCCGAAGTAGCCGACCGTGTCGAGGAGTCGGCGGTAGAAGTAGCTCTCGGACCACAGCCAGGGGATGTCGAACCAGGACCGGCCGGTGTGGTCGGCCGCGCCCCACTCCTGCCAGCGCTCCCGGTCGGGCGCGTCGGCCGGGAGCGGTTCGGCCACACCCTTGGTGCAGCTGTCGAGGAGCGCGTCGAGTGCACGCTGCTGCTCGGGGCCGTACGGGAAGGCCTCCCGGATCTGCCGCACGATCGCGGGATGCCGCTCGGCGAGGACGCTGTGCGGGAACGAGCCGAGTTCGTGGCCGAGGATGACGGGCGCGGACGAGGCGAAGGGCATGCGCGTCACCGTATCGCCCCAGGTGTGCGGAGCGCTCCGCTGGAAGGGGCGCGATATGCCGTCGGTCGGCTGCGGCGCCGTCGTGGCTGGTCGCTCCCCCACTCTCGAATGCGCTCGAGCGGGGGGACCCCCATCGCGGCGGAGCCGCATATTGATACAGCCCCGCGCCCCTTCGGGGCGCTCAGCCGGCCGTGATCTCCCGCTCCAGTCGGGTGGCGAGGCTCAGATAGCGGGCGCGGCGGGGGACGGGAACCAGGCCGCGGATCAGGACGTGCCACATCTCGGCCATGCGGCGAGGCTGCCGGGCGAGCGGGTCGAGGGAGCGCCCCACGACCCGGGTGCCGACGAAGAAGGAGACCAGGGCGTGGGCGACGGCTTCGATGTCGATGTCCTGGTGGACGTCGGATTCCCTGACCGCGCCGCCGAGCCTGCGCGAGAAGAACTCCAGCCACTCGGTGAAGGGGTGCCGCAGCGGCGGCCGTACGGCGACCCCGGCGGTGGCGAGCCGGAGTCCGGCCCGGTGTATCGGGCCGTCCACGGACAGGCGGGCTATGCCGAACGTGGTGCGGATCAGCGCTTCGAGGGAAGTGCAGCCCCGGCTGTCCATCTCCTCCACCAGCTTTCGGGCCGCCGTGGACTGGATCTCCAGAATGGCGTGGGCCAGGTCCTCCTTGGCCGCGAAGTGGAAATACAGGGCGCCCTTGGTGACGTGGGCGTGCTCGACGATGTCGCTCAGACTGGTCGACTCGTAACCCTGGCGGTCGAACAGATCGGCAGCCGACGTGATGATCGTCGCACGGGTCTGCTCGGCGCGTAACTGCCTCGCCATCGTGGGGACTCCTGAACAAAAAAGACGGCTCGCGCCGTTTGTTTCTGACTCCCCGTATAAGATAACTCACCGTACAGCGTGATCGACGAGCCGAAGTCGGTCCGCCGACTTTCACTCCATTCCCGCGACTAGCGCATTCACACCCTTCGCATCGTGTGGCGTCCGTGAAGGGTTGGCCGAAAAACAGGGTGGACGGTATCGAACGACGACACAAAACGACGGGCCGACCGGTGCCCATCCGCACCAGTCGGCCCGTCCGCTCGTGGCCGTCCGTCGGTTCATGACCGTCGGCTCGGCCGTTCGCTCAGAAGGTCAGCTTCCAGCTGTTGAGCCTGCCCGTGTCCTGCGCCGCCGTGTCCTGGACGCGCAGCTTCCAGGTGCCGTTCGCGGTCTCGCTGGACGCGTTCACCGTGTAGGTGGTGTTGACGTTGTCCGCGGAGTCCGACGAACTGGCCGCCTTCAGGCGATAGCTCGTACCGTCCGGCGCGACCAGGTCGATGACCAGGTCACCACGGTAGGTGTGGGTGATGTCCACGCCCACCTGGAGGGCCGAGGGGGCGTTGCCGCTGCGCCCGCTGACCGCGATGGAGGACTCGATGGCCGCGCCGCTGTCCGGGATGGAGACGGCCGTGCTGCTGGTGAAGGTGGTGCCTCCCGTGGAGCCGCCGGAGCCGCTCACCGCCTGCACCGTCTTGGCCGCGTCCGCGAGACCGGCGCCACAGCCGCCCGAGCAAGTGCCGGGCAGAGCACGCGAGTTGGTCTTGATCGCGGACTCGATCTGGGCCGGGGTCAGCGACGAGGCGGCCGACTTCATCAGCGCGGCCAGGCCCGCGATGTGCGGGGCGGCCATGCTGGTGCCCTGGTAGTAGTCGTAGTTCTCGCTGGACGGGCCCTGCGCGCCGGAGTTCAGCGTGGACAGGATGCCGTTGGCCGAGCTCGTACGGGTCTCGCCACCGGGCGCGGCGATGTCGACGACCGAGCCGTAGTTGGAGTAGGAGGACCGGGAGCCGGCGCGGTTGGTGGCGGCCACGGAGATGACGTTGTTGCAGCTCGCGGGCGAGTAGTTGGCCGCGTTGGCGTTGCTGTTGCCCGCAGCGACGACGACCGTGGTACCGCGGTTCACAGCGGCGTTGATCGCGTTCTGGGTCGCGGTGGTGCACGCGCCGCCGCCACCGAGGCTCATGTTGATGACCTTGGCGACGTTGGTGTTGGCCGGGACACCGGAGACCGTGCCGCCGGACGCCCAGGTGATGGCGTCGATGATGTCGGAGTCGTAGCCGCCGCACTTGCCGAGGACGCGCAGCGGGGAGACCTTGGCGCCGTACGCGATGCCCGCGACGCCCTTGCTGTTGTTGGTGACGGCGGCGATGGTGCCCGCGACGTGGGTGCCGTGCCAGGAGGAGGACTGCCCCACCCAGGTGCTGGAGCACTCCCTGTCCACGGTCCAGTCGCCCGGGTCGGCCGGGCTGCTGTCGCGGCCGTTGCCGTCGTTCGCCATGGTGGCGTCGGAGATGAAGTCGTAGCCCGCGACGACGTTGGCGCCGAGGTCGGAGTGGCTGACGTAACCGGTGTCGATGACGGCGACGGTCACCCCGGTGCCGGTGGTGACGTCCCAGGCACCCGGCACGTTCATGCCCGCGGTGGTCTCGAACAGGTCCCACTGCTTGGTGTACTCGGGGTCGTTCGGCGTGGCCTGCGGCTTGTTCAGACGGTCCGGTACGACGTAGGCGACCTGCGGGTCGGCCTGGTACTCGGCGACGACGTCGGCGACATCCGCCTTGGTGAGGTTCTCACCGAGCTCGACCAGGGCGGCACCGGTGCCGAGGCGGCGCTGGAAGTCCAGGTCTTCGCCGGCCTCCTTGCCCTTGGCCACGGCGTCGGCGTCCGCGGCCCTGTTCGACTTGGCCTCGGTGGCACCGGACTTGTAGCCGACGATGAGGCGCTCGGCGACGGTGCCGGGGGCGGCCTCGGTCTGCGCGGCCGGGGCGGAGGCTTCCGGGGCGCCCGTTTCCTGGGCGACGGCGGCCGAGGCGGTGGCGGCGGTGACGAGTGCGGCGGAGACCGCCGCGACGGATATCAGCTTCCGTCTGAGCGAGGGGGAGGTACGCAAGGGCTTTGCCTTTCGTTGCCGGACTCCGGGCAGCGCGGAGTGCGGTCGGTTCGCTTCGTCCTCGAAGCGGCGGGGGTGAGCCGAAAAGCGGTCGGGAGGAACCCGAGGTGCGTTGCGTGGCCGGCCAGGCGCGGATGCCGACCCGTCGAGGGGTTACCTGTGGGTCAGCTGTGGTCGAACGATAGGCAAAAGAATCACCATCCGGATACAGGGGAAACCCTCGATCCGGCCAGAAACCCACCCTAGGCAGCAGGCAGTTGACCGGTTGCGACACCTTTCTCCCCGGACGTCACACGATGAACGCACCGGACGCGTTTTCCGTACTGCACACAGCAGACCGTTCGCATGCCCGGCCGAGGAGACGTTCCGGATGTCCCGGATGACCGCATACCGCAGAGCCCTGAGGGCCGTAGCCGTGGTCCCGTTCCTTCTTCCGCTCTGGGCGGCGGGACCGGCACAGGCGCACGGTGCGCCCACGGACCCGGTGAGCCGGGTGTACGCCTGCTCCCCCGAGGGCGGCGACGCGACCGGTTCGGCGGCCTGCGAGGCGGCCGTCGGTGCGAACGGCGCGCCCTTCACCGCCTGGGACAACCTGCGGATCGCGAACGTGAACGGCCGGGACCGGCAGACCATCCCCGACGGACAGCTGTGCAGCGGCGGCCTGCCCGCGTACCGGGGCCTCGACCTGGCCCGCTCCGACTGGCCGTCGACGAGCCTGAAACCGGGCGCGGCGCTGACGATGCGGTACGCCTCGACGATCCCGCACACCGGCACGTTCCGGCTCTACCTGACGAAGCAGGGATACGACCCGTCGAAACCGCTCACCTGGTCCGACCTGCCGTCGCAACCGTTTGCCGAGGTGACGGACCCGGCCCTGACGGACGGGGCGTACCGGATCACCGGGACGCTGCCGTCCGACCGGACGGGCCGGCATGTGCTGTACACGATCTGGCAGAACACCAGCACGGCGGACACGTACTACTCGTGCTCGGACGTGATGTTCCCGGCGTCCGGGCAGGGCGGGAGCGCGGCGACGCCGAAAGCGCCGGGCTCGGCGTCGCCGGCCGATAAGTCGGCATCGGCTGCCGCGAAGAGCAAGGCCCCGTCGCCGACGCCCACCCGAAGCAGCGCGCCGCCGAGTCCGACGGCCCCGGCCACCCCGCAGACCCCGGACAGCACCCCGCTCGCCTCCACCCCCGACGCCGACTCGGGTCCCTCGGCCCCGATGGTGGCGGGCGGCGCCGCGGCGGTGCTGGTGCTCACCGGCGGCGCCGCCCTGGCCCTGCGTCTGCGCCGGCGCTGAACGCCGGGCGTACGAAGGTCAGTTGACGTAGACGAGCGCGCCCGAATTGGTCACCGGGGCGTACTTGGCGGTGAAGTAACCGTTCGCGAAGCAGAGCGAGGAGCCGGACGTCTTGGTGAACTGCTGGGCGGTGAAGGCGATGCTGTTGTCGGTGTTGTCCGCCCTGCCGGTCAGGCTGGGGGCCTGGTAGACGCAGGTGATGCTGCCCAGAAGGGTGCGCAGCACGACCGTGGTCTGGATGGCGGAGCCGCTCGCCGGGGTCACGGTGAGGCTGCCGTCGGAGGACACGGACGTGCTGTAGGGCAGGTTGTCGACGGAGATGCTGGTGACACCGAGCACGCCGACGACGTTGGTGGTGCAGCTGCTGCTGTTGAAGGTGTGGCCCGTGACCGACTCCGTGGCGGTGCCGGGTGCGGTGGGGTTGTCGGTGACGGTGGCGGTGAACTGCGACGACGTGCACGAGATACCGCTGGTGCCGGTCGCGCTGGAGTAGAGGGTGGCGGTGGTGCCACTGGCCAGCGGTGCGGTGAGGACATCGCCGACGGCGACGGGCGTGCCGGCGAGGCCGCCGGTGGTGAGGACCGGGGTGTCGGCCGCGGAGGCGGGGACGGCGGCCGGGAGGGTGAGGGCGGCGACGGCGGTGGCCAGGGTGAGCAGGGTTCGCGTGCGCATGCGGGTGCCTCGATTCTGAGGTGAAGGGTGTGGGGGCGCGCGTGAGCGTCCGCCGTTGCCGGTCCGTGACGCCTTCTCCGTACGTGACGGACCGGCAACGACAGCCGGCCTGTGGGCGGCCGGGGAGGGGGCGGGAAATGCCCGCGGAGGGGGACAAGAGGTCCGGGAGAACGCGGGCAGTGCCCGCGGGGCGGATCCGGCGCCACGGATCCGGGGAGAGCAGTGCAAGTTGTAGACCTGAGGGTTGTTCAACGTCAAGGGTCCTCAAGGGAGTTGGGACACGAGCTGTGGCCTTTGCGGAAGCCCGGAAGGCCCTTGGGGCACAGGCGGCACACAATCGGCACGCTTTTTCCACAACTCTCTTGACCCTCGAATGTAACCCCCGGTAACTTCCTCGGCGGCTACTGCCGCGTAACGAGAAAGCCCTTGCGTCCGCCGGGAGTTGTGAGGAGGCGTGCGCGGCAGCCGCTGTCCGCGCCAGGACACCGTGCCGTGCACGATCCGACCGCATTCACCAGTCCCCTGGGAGCCGACATGACCCCACCTTCGGACGTCTCGTCGTCCGCCGACCACACCCCCGAGAACCCCGAAAGCGGTTCCACAGCCTCCGCCGAGCCGCACAGACGCGGCCGGGTCCGGCTGCGTCGGGCCGCGGTGCTGGCGGTACCCGCCACGCTGGTCACGGCCGCGCTCGCGGTGCTCACCGCCGAAGGGGCGCTGGGCGTGCAGTTCGCGATCTCCGGCATGCCCTTCACCGTCACGGCGACCGAGCTCAAGGGCACCGGTTTCGAGCAGTTCGGCGGCCTCGACAACATGGCGCCGGGCAGCCCGAACGCGGGCGACACCGGCGGACAGGTACTGGTCGTCACGTCCGCGATCAAGGACGCGACGCTCACCAAGCTGTGTCAGAGCGTCGATCTCGGCGGTACGAACCTGCTGATCACGGCGGGCAGTGGTGCGCAGAAGGTGCGGGCGCGCGACCTGACCACCGACTCGACCGAGTTGTCCGGTGACGCCGCCTTCAAGAACATCGAGATCGGCAACGACGCGAGTACGTTGACCAAGGCCGGGGTGAAGGGGCCGATCGGGGTGTTCAGCCAGCAGGCCGACACCGTGCGCATCGCCAATCTGCGGCAGACCAACTACGCGACCACGGCAGGGGTGTTCAAGCTTCCCGGCCTGAAACTCGGCTTCAGCAGCAAGGGTTGCTGATGTCGGAGCGTCCACGTCGAGGACTGCGGCCCGCCTTCCGGGGGTGGCGGGCCGGCCGGCCGTTCTGGGGCGGGTTGCTGCTCGTGCTGGGCGGGGTGGAGGTCCTGCTCACCATGAAGGCGTCGATGAAGGTCATGCTGCATGTGGGGATGCAGGGGGTGGCGGGATATCTGCTGCCGACACTGATGGTGCTGCTGGGGTTGCTGGTTCTGTTCAATCCGGCGCAGCGGTTGTTCTATTCGATCACCGGGGTGCTGGTGTCGCTGGGGACCTGGATGACGTCGAACCTGGGTGGCTTCTTCGTGGGGCTGCTGTTGGGTGTGGTGGGGAGTTGTCTTGTGTTCGGGTGGCTGCCGGATCAGGAACCTCGGCGGTTTCGGCGGAAGGTTGTGAAAGCGGTCTCGCCGTAGGGGTTTCGTTGAGTTTGGCGGGTGCGGGTCTGTGGGGGCTGGTCGCGCAGTTCCCCGCGCCCCTAAGGTCGGCTGGCGTCAACTTCTTTATCAGGGAGGCCACTTGACCACCGATGGCATCGACACCGAGCATGCTCACTCCGCCCGGATCTACGACTACATCATCGGCGGAAACGACCACTACCCGGCCGACCGGGAAGCCGGTGATGCCATGGTTCGGGAGTGGCCTGCGTTGCCTGTTCATATGCGGGCCAACCGGGACTTCATGAACCGGGCGGTTCGGTATCTGGCGGAGGAGGCGGGGATACGGCAGTTCCTGGACATCGGGACGGGCATACCGACCTCGCCGAACATCCATGAGATCGCCCAGGCAGCGGCTCCCGGTGCACGGGTGGTGTACGTCGACAACGATCCGCTCGTGCTCGCGCTGTCGGAAGGGCTGATGTCGGGTACGGCGGAGGGCAGGGTGTCGTACATCGAGGCGGACATGCGTGAACCGGCGGCCGTGCTCGACGCCCCGGCCTTCCGTGACACGCTCGATCTCGGTGAGCCGGTCGCGCTGACGGTGATCGCGATCGTGCACTTCCTGCTGGACGAGGACGACGCCGTCGGGATCGTACGACGACTGCTGGAACCGCTGCCCGCGGGCAGTTTTCTCGCGATGTCCATCGGTACCGCCGAGTTCGCGCCCGAGGAGGTCGGACGGGTGGCGCGGGAGTACGCGGCTCGCGGTATGCCGATGCGGCTGCGGACGCACGGCGAGGCCGAGGAGTTCTTCACGGGCCTCGAGCTCGTCGAGCCGGGCATCGTCCAGGTCCACAAGTGGCGTCCGGACGGCACGGGCACCGAGGTGGTCCGGGACGAGGACATCGCGATGTACGGGGCGGTGGCGCGCAAGGCGATCTGACGGTTTGCCGGCGCAACCGGTCCGGCAGCGCTTCGCGCTTGCGGCCGGCGCACATCACGATGTGGGAGCGACAACTCACTCCACGTCGTGGTGCACTTGACGACCGGTGGCCGTACGCGATGTGATCCGCCCCAGCGAGAGTCACCCGTTCGGCGCACACCTCGTGCGGCCCGGCAAGCGCTCTCCCTGTTCCTCCGGCTCGGCCGCACAGCGAGGTGCACGCACCCCATGAAGACTCCGCCTCCTCCCTCCGGTTCCCCACGTCCGGCTCGTGCCGCCGCCGTCCTGGCCGCCGCCTGTCTGCTGCTGGCCGGCTGCTCCGGGCTCGATGACGCCGACAGCCGGGCGGACACGGCAGCGGCGGGCGGGACAGGGATGAAGGTCGCTCTGATCACCCACGGCGCAGAGGGCGACGTCTTCTGGGAGCAGGTGCGGAAGGGGGCCGAGGCGGCGGCCGCCAAGGACGACGTCGAACTCACCTACACCAGCGACTCCGACCCGGCGGGCCAGGCCGAGCTGATGCGGAACGCGATCCGGGACAAGGCCGACGGCATCGCGGTGACCCTGGCCAAGCCGGCGGCGATGACCGGTGCGGTCGCCGAGGCCAAGGCGGCGGGCATACCCGTGGTCGGACTCAACTCCGGCATCGACGCCTGGCAGTCGGCGGGGCTCCTGGAGTACTTCGGCCAGGACGAGAGCGTCGCGGGCCGGGCCGTCGGCGACAAGCTGGACGACCTCAAGGCCAAGCACGCCCTCTGTGTCATCCACGAACGCGGCAACGTCGCCCTGGAGGCGCGCTGCGCCGGCGTGAAGAAGACGTTCGGCGGCGCGACGCAGATGCTCTATGTGGAGGGCACCGACATGGCCGCGACCTCCGCCGCGATCACGGCCGAGCTGCGCCAGGACCCGAGCATCGACGAAGTGGTCACCTTGGGCGCGCAGTTCGCGCTCGCCGCGGTCGGCTCGGTGAAGGAGGCGGGCAGCGCCGCGAAGGTGGCGACGTTCGACCTCGACAACGACCTGGTCAAGGCCGTGGCGAACGGTTCCGTGCAGTTCGCGGTGGACCAGCAGCCGTATCTGCAGGGGTATCTCGCCGTGGACTCCCTGTGGCTGTACCGGACGAACGGCAACATCAGCGGCGGCGGTGTGGCCCCGGTGCTCACCGGCCCGGCGATCGTCTCCAGGGCGAACGTCGGCGCGGTGGCCGGGTTCGCCGCCAAGGGCACGCGCTGACCGGACAGTTCATGCACCGGTGTCGCCAAAGATTCACCCCCCTCACGACACGTGCGGTCACTTGTGCGGATAGCATCCTGCGCACCCCCGCCCACTCCCCCGTTGCCCCACTGATCGCCCTAGGACGACGATGTCTCCACGGACACGTTCCCGGCGCCGCCTCGGCTCCATACGTCTCTCCCTGATCCTCCTGGCCCTGGTGCCCAGCGTCACCCTCGCCGCGATGTGGGGTGTGACGACGACGCAGATGTTCACGGAGGGACTGCGGCTGCGCGGGCAGAACGAGCTGAGCCGGTCGACCGGCGCCATGGGCACCGAGGCCACGCTCGCCCTGCAGACGGAGCGCAGGTTGTCGGCCGCGTGGCTGGCCTCACCGAACGGCTCCCGGAACGCCCTGGACGCGCAGCGGCGGAAGACGGACGAGGCGGTCGCGAAACTGGTCGGCCAGAACGACGAGATCGAGCGCGCCCCCGCCCGTATCTCGGACCGGCTGACCTCCGTCGTCGGATCGGTGAGCAGCCTCGAGTACTACCGCGGGCAGGTCGACGACCCCACCGACATCACCGCACAGCAGGCGCTGGACCAGTACAGCGCGATCATCGACGAGCAGATCCACGCCTTCCAGGCGCTCTCCCAGGTCGACGACGGCGACCTCACCGCCCAGGCGGGCCCGCTCGTCGCGCTGGAGCACGCGGCGGAGCTGGCCTCCCAGGAGGATGCCCGGCTCACCCTGGCGTGGCCGTCCGGGTACCTGGACGAGGAGGCCTGGTCCCGGTTCGCGGAGTCGGTCAACACGCGCCGCTGGCTCGTCGAGGACCAGATCGTCCCCCAGATGAGCGGCGACGCGAAGACGGAGACCGAGCGGATCCTGCAGAGCAGGGAATGGCAGACGCTGGAATCCCTCGAGGACCAGGTGCTGGCGGCCCGGGCGGACAGCGCGGGTGCCCGCAGGATCCCCCTGCCCGATGTGCAAAAACAGTGGGAAACCGCGTTCACGAAACTCGCCGACGAGTACGGGCTGCTGATCACACGGCAGACGGCCGGACTGCTCGACCGGAGCGCCGACACGTCGGCCAACCTGCTGATCACGGCCGGTTCGCTCAGCGCCGGCGGACTGCTCGCCCTGCTGCTGTGCGTGTGGATGTCCTGGCGCATCACCCGCTCCCTGTCCCGGCGGCTGCGCGGTCTGCGCGTGGCCACGCTCGGCCTGGCCCAGGAGCGGCTGCCCGATGTGGTCGCCCGGCTGGACCGGGGCGAGAAGGTCGACGTGGAGCAGGCGACCCCGCCGCTGGACTACGGCCACGACGAACTCGGCCAGGTGGCCACGGCGTTCAACACCGCGCAGCGCACGGCCGTGCACACCGCGGTCGAACTCGCGGACACCCGGCGCGGCTTCCAGAAGGTGATCCTGGGCATCGCCCGGCAGAGCCAGAACCTGGTCAATCTGCAGCTGACCAAGCTGGACGCGCTGGAGCGCGCGCACCAGGACCCCGAGATCCTCAAGGGCCTGTACGAACTGGACTCCACGGCCAGCCAGTTGCGCCGCTACGAGGAGAACCTCGTCATCATCAGCGGTGAGCGGCCCGGCCGCACCTGGACGGAGCCGGTCGCGCTGACCGACATCCTGCGCAGCGCGGTCGGCGAGGTCGCCGAGTACCAGCGGGTGGAGGTGCACACCGAGGAGGAGGTGGCGCTCGCGCCGCCCGCGGTGGCGGACGTGATCCATCTGCTGGCCGAGCTGATCGACAACGCGACCGTGTACTCCCCCGCGCCCAGCCCGGTCGGGGTGCGGGCCGCGCTGGTCGCCAAGGGCCTGGCCGTGGAGGTCGAGGACCGGGGGCTGGGGATGTCCGAGGAGGACTACGCCTCCCTCAACGCCCAGTTGGCCGAGCCACCGCAGTTCGACGTGGTGGCACTCGCCGACGACCTCCGGCTCGGCATGTTCGTGATCTCCCGGCTCGCACACCGGCACGGCATCGCCGTCACCCTGCGCTCCTCGCCGTACGGGGGGACCACGGCGATCGTGCTCATCCCGCACGACGTCGTGGTGCGGGACGTGCCGGCCTCGGACACCGATGCGGACGCGGACGCGAGTTCGGTTACGGATGCGGACACGGTTGCAGGCGCGAATGCCGTTACGGCCGCGGACTCGATCACGGACGCGGACGACATCGAGCACGCCGAGGCCGCCGAGCCCGAGGAGCCCGTACGGGCGCCCCGTCCCGTCGTCGCGGCCCGCACCGCCTCCGCCCGCACCGCCTCCGCCCCGGCCGCGGACCGTCGGCCCGCCCACGCTGCTTCCAAGGGCGGCCTCACCCCGCTGCCCCGCCGAGTGCCGCAGACCAGCCTCGCCGCCGAGCTGCGCGAGGAGGCCCCGGCCGCCGAAGAGAACGGTCACGCGGACGACTTCACCGCGGAGCAGGCCGCCTCCTCGCTCGCCGGGTTCCAGCGCGGCACGCTCCGGGCGCGTGACGACGGCGCCGACGAGGAGCCGACCGCGGCCGACGCCCCCCAGTCTTCGACTCCGCCCGCCGACCGCTCATGAAGGACTCCGCCATGACACGCCCCACCCCCGCCACGCACACCCAGCTCGATCAGCTGCTCACCGGACTCGTGGAGCGGGTCGCCGAGGTGAACCACGCCGTCGTGCTCTCCGAGGACGGGCTGGTCGTCAGCAAGTCCACCGGGTTTCTGCGCGACGACGCCGAACGGCTGGCGGCGACGGCGTCGGGCCTGATGAGCCTCAGCAAGGGCGTCAGCATGGACTTCCGCGGCGGCCCGGTGCGCCAGGCGCTGATCGAGATGGCGCACAGCTATCTGATCCTCACCTCCGCGGGCCCGGGCGCCCATCTCGTCGTCCTCACCAGCCAGGGCGCGGACGTCGGTGTGGTGGCGTACCAGATGAACATGCTGGTGAAGAAGATCGGCGAGCACCTGAGTGCGGCGCCGCGGGCCAATGTCGGTCCTGGCGCGTGAGGTGGCCGGAGACGACTCGACGGGCCGGCTGGTACGACTCTTCGCCCTGACCGGCGGACGGACCCGGCCCAGCCGCGCCGACTTCACGCTCATCACGACGGTCACCGCGGTGGATCCGCCGCCGGTGCGGGCACCCCGCCCGCAGCCGGAGCAGGCGCGGATCCTGCGCCGGTGCGGGGAGCCGATCGCCGTGGCGGAGCTGGCGGCCCATCTCGACCTTCCGGTGAGCGTCGTCGTCATCATGCTGTGCGATCTGCTGGAGGTGGGCCTGATCACCGCCCACCCGCCGCACCCCGTCTCCCCCGTTCCCCGGATCTGGACCTGCTGCAGAAAGTGAGGGACGGCCTTGGCCGGCTCTGAGCCCGCCGCCACGGCGGCAGCGCCACCCGACACGGTCAAGATCCTGATCGCCGGGGGCTTCGGCGTCGGCAAGACCACCATGGTCGGGTCCGTCAGCGAGATCGTCCCGCTGCGCACCGAGGAACCGCTGACCGCGGCGGGCCTGGGCATCGACGACCTCGACGGCATCGAGGAGAAGCGGGCCACCACCGTGGCCCTGGACTTCGGCCGGATCACCATCAGCCGGGAGCTGGTGCTGTATCTGTTCGGTACGCCCGGGCAGCAGCGGTTCTGGTTCATGTGGAACGACCTCGCCATCGGCGCTCTGGGCGCGGTGGTCCTGATCGACGTCCGCCGGCCCGAGTCCAGCTTCGCCGCGATCGACTTCTTCGAGCGCCGCGGCATCCCCTTCGTCGTGGGAGTGAACGGCTTCTACGGCGCACATCCCTACCCGCCCGAGGACATCCGGGACGCCCTGGCACTGCCGGAGCACGTCCGCGTACTGCTGTGCGACGCGCGGAAGCGGGAGTCGTGCCGGGACGTACTGATCGCGCTGATCGACCAGTTGATCGCCGACGCCATCGAGGCCGACGGGGACGACGGTCTCACTCGTCGGGACCGGTGAGCGGCTGGCCCGAGGGGGCGACGATCCGTGGTCACAAAGCTCACGACCACCAGAGCGACGGCAACCCGGAAGGCGACCTGGACCGCGTTCAGCAGTCCGGCGGCCGAGCCGATCTCCTGCGGCTGCAGCGGCTTCAGAGCGATGGTGAAGAACGCGGGATTGAAGAGCCCGACGACCCCGAGGGCGAACAGCAGGGGTGTGGGGTAGGAGTCCGGGTCGGCCGAGTGGTAGACGGCGATGGCGGCGAGCGCGCCGACCAGCAGGACGGCGAGGCCGAGGGACATCATGCGGTGCCCGTAGCGCTTGACGAGGTGCGCGCCGGCCACCCAGGAGGCGACCGCGAGGCCCACCGACCACGGGGCAAGGGTGAGTCCGGCCTTCAACGTATCGGCTCCCAGGCCGAGTTGGAGCTGGAGCACGATCACCGTCATCAGGCCGTTGGTCACGGCGAAGAACGCCGTCGACGTCACCAGGGCGGCCGGGAAGCCGCGATGGGCGAACAGACTGGGCTCCACCAGGGGGCTGCGGCCCGTGGCGGCGACGCCGCGCTGGTGCACGGCGAACACCCCCAGCAGGACGAGACCGGCCACCATGAACCCCCAGTTCCACCCGGACAGGGCCGCCAGGTCGGCGCCGATCAGCGGGAAGACCACGAGCCCGATCCCGGCCATGGCGAGCAACGTGCCGGTCAGGTCGAGGGTGGGCCGCTTCGGGGCGCGGTTCTCCAGCAGCCTGGGTGAGAGGGCGAGGACGACCAGGGACACCGGGATGTTCACCAGGAAGGCCGCCCGCCAGGACGAGCCGAACAGGTCGGCGTGGGTGAGGACTCCGCCGAGCACGGGTCCGCAGACGGCTGCCAGACCCATCACCGGTCCTGCTGCCGAGCGCCTTGGACAGCTCGGGTCCCGAGAACATCGTCTTGATCAGGCCGACGGTCTGCGGAATGATCACGGCCGCCGCGGCGCCCTGCACCACGCGGAAGGCGATCAGCGGCCCCGCCGCGGGTGCCAGGGCACAGGCCAGCGATGCGCTCATGAAGCCCAGGACGCCGGTCACGAACAGCCGCTTGCGGCGCGCGATGTCGCCCAGCCGGCCTCCGGTGATCAGCAGCACGGCGAACGGCAGCGTGTAGGCCGTCGTGAACCACTGGATGTCGGACACCGACCCCGCCCAGATCCGAGTGCATCGCCGGCGCGGCGACCTGCACGATCGTCGCGTCCAGCAGGTTCATCGCCTCACCGAGCAGCAGCGCGGCAAGTGCCGTCCACCGCCACCGGTACGTCGCCGGAGTCGGCGTGAGCACACGCTCAGGAGTCATCGGAGTCCCTCTCCACCGTCGTCGACACACCGGCCCGAGCCGCCGGTACGGGGCGTCGGGGCCGATCACGGGTCAGCGTGCGGGTGGAGACCCGGGTGCTCCAGCGGGAGCCGGGAGTTGGAGGATTCCTTCCATGGGCGGCCGTCGCGGTGTCGATTTCCCTCACGGCGAGGTGGTGCACGCGATGGCCGGCTCGTCGCCGGTTCTACCGGCCCGACGAGCGGTTCACTGAAGGCGGAGGGCACCGACGCGTCGGCGTCGGTGCCCTCCGCCCCGTCATGACCGAACCGGGGGTCAGCTCAGGCCGGCCGTCTTCAGCCAGGTCTTGGCGACGTCCAGCGGGTCCTTGTTCTCGAGCTGGACCTGGGAGTCCAGCTCCAGCAGGGTCTTGGTGTCCAGCTTGGCGGAGACCGCGTTGAGGGCGGCGACGCCCTCCTGGGAGAGGCCGGACTTGTATACGAGCGGCGTCACGTTGGCGAAGCCGAAGAGGTTCTTCGGGTCCTGGAGGACGACGAACTTCTCCTTGGTGATGTTCGGGTCGGTGGTGAAGATGTCCGCGGCCTGCACGGTGTTCTTCTTCAGCGCCGCCGTGGTCAGCGGGCCGCCCGCGTCGAGCGCCTTGAAGGACTTGAACTCCAGGCCGTATACGTCCTTCAGGCCGAGCAGGCCCTGCTGGCGGGTCTGGAACTCGGGCGAGCCGCCGATGACCATCTCGGGCGCGACGTCCTTGATGTCCTCGAGGGTGGACGACGTGGTGAGGTTGTACTTCTTGGCGGTCTCCGCGTTCACCGACACGGAGTCCTTGTCCTCGGCGGGCGAGGGGTCGAGGAGCGTCAGCTTGGAGTCGAGCTTGGCCTTCACCGCGGAGCCGACGGCCTCGATGGACTTCTGCTCCGCCTTCGGGTCCAGGTACGCCAGCAGGGAGCCGTTGTACTCGGGCAGGACGGTGATGGAACCGTTCTTGAGCAGGCCGTAGGTCGTCTCACGGCTGCCGATGTTCGGCTTGTACTCGACCTTGATGCCCTTGGCCTTCAGGGCCTCGCCGTAGATGTCGGCGAGCAGGATGCTCTCGGCGAAGTTGTTCGAGCCGACGACGACCGTGTTGCCGTCCGCCTTGTCTTCCGTCAGCGGGTTGGACGAATCGTCGGCGGAGCCGCATCCGGCAACGAGCGCCGCCACTGCTGCGAGGGCGACCGCGGCCGCGCGGGGGTGTCGCATGCTGGACCAGCTGCTCTTCACGGTAGAAGTCACGATTCCCGTTCCGGGCTCAGAAGTTGGATGACTTCATCTGATCCAATCCAGCCACTTCTTGGTCAGTCAAGGGCAGCCGGGTCACCAATTGGCTTCGATGCGTACCCGCAGGAGGCCGCCGAGGTCGCCGGGCGCGAACTCGCCCGGGTGGCGAACTGGCCCTGGCCCGTAGCGAGGGGCGTCGAAGGTTCGTGGTTCACTGCGGGCCGTCTGGGGCTGGTCGCGCAGTTCCCCGCGCCCCTTATGGGCACGCGGTTCGACAGCGCCCCGGAGGGGCGCGGGGAACTGCGCGACCAGCCACGACGGCGCCGCAGCGGACCGACAACCGCGCGGCACCTCCAGCGGAGCTACGCGCGGCGCACTCCGCGTGACACCGAGAGGCGGCCCGCCGCCCAGAACACCCCGAGGGTGACCAGGGCGAGGGCTGCGACCAGCGTGGCGCCGCCGACGACCTTCTCGTAGTCGCGCTGGTAGAGGCCGTCGACGATGTAGCGCCCGAGGCCGCCGAAGCTGACGTACGCGGCGATGGTGGCCGTGGAGACGATCTGGATGGCCGCGGAGCGCAGTCCGCTGAGGATCAGCGGGAGCGCGACGGGCAGTTCGACCCGGAAGAGGATCTTGGTCTCGGCCATGCCCATGCCGCGGGCGGCGTCCACCGGCGCGGGGTCGACGGAGCGCATCGCCTCGTACGTGGTGACGAGGATGGGCGGGATCGCGAGCACGACCAGCGGGATCATGACGGGGGCGAGGCCCAGGCCCAGCAGCACGAACATCAGCACCATCAGGCCGAAGCTGGGCAGCGCGCGCCCCGCGGTGGCGATGAGGGCGAGGGTGTTGCCGCCGCGTCCGGTGTGGCCGGTGAGCAGGCCGACCGGCAGCCCTACGGCGGCGGCGATGGCGAGCGCCTCCAGCGTGTACTGGATGTGCTCGGCGACACGGGTCGGGATGCCGTCGTAGCCCTGCCAGTGGGCGCTGTCGCTGAAGAAGGCGTCGATGTAGTTCAGGACGTTCACCGGGCGGCCGCCTTCGCGAGCGTACGGGTGTTCTTGCGGGTGCCGCGCGGCATCCAGGGCGTGAGGAGGATCCGGACCCCGATCAGCGCGGCGTCCACGAGGATGGCGAGGACGGCCGTGCCCAGCACGGAGAGCCAGATCAGCCGCGGCTGGTTGTAGATCATGCCGCTGTTGAGCAGGTTGCCGAGGGCTCCCTGGTTGCCGATCAGCATGCCGACGCTGACGAGGGAGACGCTGGACACGGACGCCACCCGCAGCCCGGCGATGATCGCGGGCGCGGCGATCGGCAACTGCACGTGGACATAGCGTCGTACGGGCCCGAAGCCCATCGCGGTGGCCGCGGCGAGGGTCTCCTGCGGCACCGACCGCACCCCGTCGACGATCGCCGGGACCAGCACGACCAGGCTGTAGACGGCCAGCGGGATCATCACCGTGAGCTCGCTCAGCCCGGTGTAGTCGATGAGGATGACGAAGAACGCGAGCGACGGGATCGCGTAGAGCACGGTCGTCACCCACAGCACCGGCGGATACAGCCAGCGCACCCGCACGCACAACTGGGCCAGGGGCAGCGCCACCAGCAGCCCGAACAGCACCGGCAACAGCGCCTCGCGCAGATGCAGCATGACCAGGCCGAAGTAGCTGTGCTGGAGGTCGCTGGGCAGGTCGAAGAGTTCGCTCATCGCGCGGTCTTCTCGGTCTTGCCGTCAGCCTTGCCGTCCGCGCGCCGCTCCGCGTGCGCACCGCGGATCGCCTCGCCGATGGTCTGCTGGGAGACGACTCCGGCGGCCCGGCCCTCGCCGTCCACGGCGACGGCCCACCCGGTGGGTGAGAGCACGGCACAGTCCAGCGCGGCCCGCAGCGAGTCCGTACCGGCGGTGAACGGCCGTCCGTAGGAGAGGAGTTGGTCCTGCCGGATCTCCCCCGCGGTCAGCTCCCCCGGTTCGGCCCAGCCGAGCGGCTTGCCGTCCAGATCCGTTACGAGGAGGTAGGGCGCGTCCGTGGTGTTGCGGGCGGCGATCTGTTCGGCGGTCGCGTCGACGGCGATGATCGGCGCGGTCAGCAGTTCGAGGCCCGCGGACGGGAAGAACGACAGCCGCCGGATGCCGCGGTCGGCGCCGAGGAAGTCCTCCACGAAGGCGTCCACGGGGTCGGTGAGCAGTTCGGCGGGCGGCGCGAACTGGGCGAGATGGCCGCCGGTGCGCATCACGGCGACCATGGTGCCGAGCTTGACGGCCTCGTCGATGTCGTGGGTGACGAAGACGATCGTCTTGCCCAACTCCGCCTGGATCCGCAGGAGTTCGTCCTGCAGGCCCTTGCGGACGATCGGGTCGACGGCCGAGAACGGCTCGTCCATCAGCAGCACCGGCGGGTCCGCGGCTAGCGCCCGTGCCACGCCGACGCGCTGCTGCTGACCGCCGGACAGCTGGTAGGGGTACCGCTTGGCGAGGGCGGCGTCGAGTCCGACCCGCTCCATCAGCTCCCTGGCCCGCGCCCGTGCCTTGCCCTTCCCCCAGCCGAGCATGCGGGGCACGGTGGCGATGTTGTCGACGATCGTGCGGTGCTGGAAGAGTCCGGCGTTCTGGATGACGTAACCCATGGACCGGCGCAGCGTGTTGACCGGCTGCTTCATGATGTCGACGCCGTCGAGGGTGATGGTCCCCTCGCTCGGCTCCACCATCCGGTTGATCATGCGCAGGGTCGTCGTCTTCCCGCAGCCCGAGGGGCCGACGAGGACGGTGATCGAGCGGTCGGGTATCTCCAAGGAGAGCCGGTCGACCGCCACCGTGCCGTCCGGGTACCGCTTCGTGACTGAATCTATCCGTATCAAAACGCCGAATACCCTTCGGGTCTGGCAGAAGTCGCCCGCTTTCGGCCATGGCGCGGGCCGTTCCGGGGAGAGTCTAGTGGTCCGGCTCGCATCGTTGACCGGGTAAACGGAGTGCTGTCTCGCGTCGGCGGCGTGGATGGCGAGGACGGCTTGCACGACCGCCGTAGTGCCCCGGGGCAGCAGGGGGTTTCGCCGATTGGTTGCCTGGTCGGGCGCCACGTTTTGGGTGCCCGACCAGGCACCGCCTCGGTTACAGGTACGGGCGGGTGATCAGCTCAATCGCGTGACCGGCGGGGTCCTTGAAGTACACCCCTCGACCGCCGTGTCCGTTGTTGATCTCGCCCGAGCGCTGCATCTGCGGATCGGCCCAGTGCTCGACGCCGCGATCGCACAGTCGCTGGTATGCCCGATCGAACAGCTCGTCGTCGAGCAGGAACGCGTAGTGCTGCATCTGGATCTCCACCGGCGGCTCGGCGAACTGAAGAAGCACGCCGTCGGTGAGCTGGATGTTGGTGAACGGGCCCCAGGACGGCGCTTCCGAAAGTTCCAAAAGCTCACGGAAGAATTGAGCCGACTCGTTGCGGTCTTTGGCGGCGATAATGGTGTGGTTGAAGGTGGCTGGCATGCGGTTGACCTCGCTGTTGTTCGACACGAAAACGGACTCGTAGTGCACGAGCATTGGGAGGTCCGCGTGCCGAACTGATGGGGTGCCATCTGCGCACCCGCTGTGCGATCAGCCCTCCACCGGGTGGCCAATCCGTGTGTGGCGTAGCGCCGGTCCGGTGTTCACGTCGGGGACTTTACTTGATCTTGCTGGCTGCGACAACAGGTTAGCGATCGGCTGCTTGTTGGCTCGTCACGCAGCTTTGGTCGGGTATGCGGTCCACTGACGGATGGGTGAGTCGGAGGCGAAGTTGGTCTTGGGCTCGGCGCGTGCGTTGCGCCAGCGGATGTAGTCGGCGATGGCGGCGTTCTGTTCGTTGTGGGTGTGATGGTCGGTGCCGTTCAGTGCGAAGTAGCGCAGGGCTGCGAACTCGGACTCGATCCAGTTCAGCCACGAGCCGTAGGTCGGTAAGAAGACCAGCTGGACGTCGTTGTCAGCGGCCCAGATGCGGACTTCGCCGTGCCGGTGCGGGGAGAAGTTGTCCAGCACCACGTACAGCTTCTCCCCGGGCCAGCGGGCTCGCAGGGTCTTGAGCAGGCCGAGGAACTCGCGCCACCGCTTGCGCGTGCGGATGCGGTAGTAGATCTTGCCGGTGGCCAGGTCGAGGGCGGCGAGCATGTGCATCACCCCGCCGTAGCGGTTGTAGGTCGCCCGCAGCCTGCGGGGCCTGCCGGCCGGACGCCACGTCTTGCCTTTGCGCGGCTGAAGGTTGAGTGGGCCGAACTCATCGACGCATATCACCCGTCCGTCGGTTGGCAGGGTGTCGTACAGGGCCAGGACTTGGTGCATTTTGCTGATGAAGTTTGGGTCGGTGGATGCCTTCCAGGTGGTCGTGGTCTACCAGGAGACCTTGCCTTCACGCAGGATGCGGCGCAGCGTCTCCCGGCTGATACGAGGGACCACGCGCCGCTCGACCAGGTGGTCGGCGAGTTTGCTCAGGCTCCACGTGGAGAAGCCGGTCACGCCCCAGTCGACGGGGGACGTCCGGGCGATCAGACGGATGTGCTCTCGCACCCGTTCACCTATCGACGGTCGGCGTCCTCCGCTCCATTTTGGGTCCAGCGCGTCGAACCCTCGCTCGTTGTAAGCGTGGATGACACCGCGGACGTAATCCGCGCTGACCTGCATCAGGGAGGTGATGTGCTTGACGGTCTGGCCTTGGGCGGACATCAGCACCACGATCGCCCGCCGCAGCCGCACCGGGTCCTTCGCGGTCCGACTGATGCGCTGCAGTCTGCGGTCTTCTTCCGCGCTGGCCGGATGGACGAACACACTCGGTCGACGCCCCACGCCCACCTCCGGGATCAGATCCTGGAGACAGTCTGCTGACCCACGAGCAGCACGTCGATTACCCGGCCAAGGCTGCGTGACGAGCCACTAGACGGCCTGTGTCACAGCCGAACTCTCAGGCGACCGGCACCTTTTCCGTGCGCAACACCCGCCGCTCGGCGTCAACGGCGAACACCTCGCACCCCTCCCGCCCAGCCGCCCACGCAACACCCTCCGCGCCCATCGCGAACGCCGCCGTCGCCGCGGTGTCCGCCTCCGTGAGCGTGGACGCCACGACGGTGACCGAGAGAAGACCGGCCGCCGGACGCCCGGTACGCCCGTCGACGATGTGGTCGCCGCGCTCATAGCGCCCCGACGTCGCGACCGCGCCGTCGATGATCTCCAGCACCGTGCACAGCTGATCGGCGTGTTCGGGGTGCCGTACGCCCACGCGCCAGGGACCGCCCGCCGCGACGACATCGCCGCCGGCGTTGAGGCAGAACCTGCGCACCCCGGCGGCGGTCAGCAGGTCCGCCGCCCGCTGCACCGACCAGCCCTTGACGACCGCGCACGGGTCGAGGCCCTCGCCGGGCCGGCGGGCGTCGAAGGCGCCGCCGGTGGCGAGGCGGTACTGCTCGCACAGGTCGAGCACCTCGGCAAGGTCGGCGCTGACCTCGCCGAGGGCGATGTCGCCGCGGTCGAGCCGGGACACCTCGCTGTCGGGCTTGAACGGGCTGAACCGTTCGTCGACCTCGCGCAGCCAGGCGAAGACCTCGTCCGCGAGCGCGGTGGGAACGTCCTCGTCGTCGATGCGCAGGGAGACGGGGAAGCCCATGACGTGCTCGACCCGGTGCATGTCAGGCGCCCTTCGCGTCGATGGCCGCCTGGAGGGACTCCTTGTAGCCGTCGCTGGTGATCGTGGCACCGGACACCGTGTCGACGTCCGCGCTCTGCGCCTCCAAGGTCGCCGCGATCAGCTTCGGCACCGCGGCCGTGGTCTGCGGGTGGTTCGGCTGCTGGAGCATCCGCACCGACTTGATGGCGTCGCCCTCGAAGGTGACCTCGACCTGCACCGGACCCTTTTCGGTGGTGATCGTCGAGCCCGCCACCACCTCACTGGTTGCGTTACTGGTTGCGTTCTTGTCGATCGCCGCCTGGAGCGACTCCTTGTAGCCCTCGGTGGTGATCGTGGCCCCGGACACGGTGTCGATGTCCGCGCTCTGGGCCGTCAGCGTCTCCGCGATCAGCTTCGGCACCGCGGCCGTCGTCTGCGGGTGGTTCGGCTGCTGGAGCATCCGCACGGCGGTGATCTTGTCACCCTCGAAGGTGACCTCGACCTGCACCGGACCCTTTTCGGTCTGGATGGTCGAGCCCGTGACCACGGTGGAGCCGGAGGATGCCGAAGGCGTGGACGCCGGTGCCGCCGCTTCCGTGGACGCGGCGGTGCCGACGGACGGTTCGTAGCGCCAGACGGTGACCAGGCCGGCGGCGGACAGGACAAGGGCGGGTATGACTCGCTTCACGGTGTCCCTCTCATCCAGCCAGGCTGAAACGCTCGAAGTGGATCTGCGGCTTGGGCACGCCCAGCTCGCGCAGGGTGCCGAGCACCGCGTTCATCATGGGCGGCGGCCCGCACAGGAAGACGTCCCGGTCGGCGATGTCCGGCACGAGCCGGCCGAGTTCCGGCGCCGCGAGCCGGTCCGGGACGGGCGATCCGGTCACCAGGTGCAGCTCGGCGCCCTTCGTGGCGGCGAGGTCGCGCAGCTCGTCATAGAGGACGGCGTCCCGGTCGCTGCTCACGCGGTAGATGACGACGGCGTGGCCCTCCAGCTCTTCCAGCAGGGCACGGATCGGGGTGACGCCGACGCCGCCCGCGATGAGGAGGGATTCGGGCCGGGTGCGGTGCATCGCGGTGAACGCGCCGTAGGGGCCCTCGGCGAAGACGCGCGTGCCGACCTTCACGTGCCGCAGGGCCGCGCTGCCGTCACCGGCCGCCTTGGCGGTGAGCCTGAGGCTGCGGCCGTCGGGCGCGGCGGACAGCGAGAAGGGGTTGGCCTGCCACCAGCGGTCCCGGGTGAGGAACCGCCACAGGAAGAACTGGCCGGCCCGCGCGGGCAGTCGGTCGAGGTCGCGGCCGGTGATGTAGACGGAGACGACGTTGTGGGACTCGGGGACGACGGCCGAGACGCGCAGTTGGTGGCGCCAGTTCCGCCACAGCGGCAGCACGGCCCGGCCCAGGACCACCGCGCCGAGCGCGAAGCCCCACAGGGTCCACCAGTAGGCGGTGGCCAGGGACGACGCGACGAACGTCGTACCGACCGCCACTTCGTGCGTGAACGCCAGGACCACGGCGGCGTAGGTGTACAGGTGGATGAAGTGCCAGGTCTCGTAGGCCAGCCGGCGCCGGGCCCAGCGGCCCGAGAGGGCGCCGATGAAGATGATCAGCACCCAGGCGACGAGTGCGCGCAGCACGCCCTCGGTGGTCTCCGCGAGGTCCACCAGCTGGTTGACCGGGTCCAGGCCGGAGGACTCGCCGTAGCCGAAGGTGATGAAGACCACGTGGCCGACCAGCGTCCACAGCAGTGAGAAGCCGATCCAGCGGTGCCAGAGGGTCATCCGGTCCATGCCGATCCGGTGGTCGAACCACGGAAGCCGGGCCACCAGCAGCAGCTGGAACGCCATCAGGAGCCCGCCCAGCAGGCCGCACAGCCGGCCCAAAACGATCAGGGTGTTGGAGGCGAACCCGGCCTGGACGAAGAAATAGGCCACCACGGCAACGTTCACGGCCAGCACGGCGTACAGGCCCGTGCGGGCGGCCACCCTGGGGCGTATCGCCGTGGGGGGCGCAGGGGGCGATTGGACGGTTGTCACGGGCGGCAGCTCCTTGGTCGGATTCTGGAACGTCGGTTCTCGGACACCGAGCTTCGCTGGCGGGAGCTGTCGAAGACCTGTCGTTGTTCTTTCAAGTGGTTATCGATGTGGCCCCGGCCCCGACCGGGCTCATGGCGTCCGGGGGCGCGTGCCGCACTATGTGGGGGTGGAAAAAGTACGACTGCTCGTCGTGGACGACGACCCGCCGATCGCCGACCTCGTCGCGACGGTCGCCCGTTACGAAGGCTGGGACGCGGTCACGGCGAACTCCGGTGAGGAGGCGCTGCGCGCCGCCGCCGAGTTCCACCCGGACATCGTGGTGCTCGACCTGATGCTGCCGGACCTGGACGGCTTCGGCGTGCTCGACCGGCTGCGCCGCTCCGGGACGATGGTGCCGGTGGTGTTCCTCACCGCGCGGGACGCGGTCGCCGACCGGGTGGCGGGGCTGACCCGGGGCGGCGACGACTACCTGGTCAAGCCGTTCGCGGTGGAGGAGCTGATGGCCCGGCTGCGCACCGTGCTGCGACGCAGCGCCGGGCCCGGCTTCCAGCGGTCCGTCCTCCAGGTCGCCGACCTCACGATGGACGAGGACACCCGTGAGGTGCGGCGCGGCGACCGGCTGCTCACCCTCACTCCCACCGAGTACGAGGTGCTGCGCTACCTGATGCGCAAGTCGCCGACCGTGCTCACCAAGGCGCAGATCCTCGACCATGTGTGGGAGTACGGCTTCGGCGGCCGCTCGAACGTCGTCGAGCTGGTCGTCAGCCGGCTCCGCCGCAAGCTCGATGAGCCCGATGAGCCCGTCGCCGGCACGACTCCGCTGATCCACACCGTCCGGGGCTTCGGATACGTCATCCGGCAGGCCGCCGAGTGATCCGGCGGCTCAGGCAGACCTACCGCAGACTGCGCCTCGGCACCCGGCTCGCGCTGGGCCTCGGCGTGCTGTCCCTCGTCGTCTTCGCGGTCGTCGGCACGGCGCTGACGACGTACATGCGGGACTACCTGTCGAAGCAGCTCGACGAACAGCTGGCGCAGGGCCAGATCGCCCAGTCCAAGTCCATCGCGGACTACGGCACGCTCTCCGGGAAGAAGTACTACAGCTGGTACTACGCCGTGTACGACGTGCGGGACGGCACGCCCGTGCTCCGCAAGCCGGAGGACCCCGCCGACCTGCCGGAGGACGTCGACGACTTCACCGCCGTGGCGCGAGCGCAGACCACCGCGGACGCGGAAGTCCTGCGCACCGACCACCTCAAGGGCAAGGGCGACTACCGGTTGCGCGCCTGCGCGGTCGAGCCCGGTCTGATCCTGGTCAGCGCCGCGCCCATGGCCGGCATCGACGACACCGTGGGCCAGCTGATCACCATCCAGGCCGTCACGTTCGGGCTCGCGCTGCTCGCCCTGGTGGTGGCCGGCCGGGGGATGCTGCGGCGCGGTCTGAAGCCGCTGAGCGACATGGCGCACACGGCGCGCGGCATCACCTCGCACGATCTGACGGACTCGGCGCGGCTGCCGGTGCGGCACGACGGGCGCAGCGGCGGCCCCGAGGTCGAGGAGCTGCGCACCGCGTTCAACACGATGCTGGAGCACATCGACGTCTCCCTCGCGGTCCGTGCGGAGGCGGAGCAGCGGCTGCGCCGGTTCGTCGCGGACGCCTCGCACGAGCTGCGCACACCGCTGATGTCGGTACGCGGCTACGCCGACCTCTTCCAGTACGCCGCCGCCAACGCCCCCGAGGAACGCGACAAGCATCTGGCCCGGCTGCGCGCCGAAGCCGCCCGGATGGGCTTCCTCCTGGACGACCTGCTGCTGCTCGCCCGGCTGGACGCCGCCGAGGTCGAGGCGCCGCTGCGGATCAAGGACGCGGACCTGGTGGAGCTGGTGGAGGACGCCGCGGACGCCTTCCGCGCGGCCCACACGGACCACCCGCTGACGGTGGCCACGGGCCCCTCCCGGCTGACGATGCGGCTGGATCCGCAACGCGTCCGGCAGGTCCTGGACAACCTCCTCACCAACGCGGCCGTGCACACCCCCGAGGGCACGGACGTGTCCCTGTCGGTGTCGGTCACGGACGGCCGGGCCGTCGTCCGGGTCGCCGACGCGGGCCCCGGCATACCGCCCGCCGACCGGAAACGGATCTTCGACCGCTTCTACCGCGTCGACAAGGCCCGCAGCCGCGACCGCGGCGGCAGCGGACTCGGCCTGGCGGTGGCGCACTCGCTGGTGTGCGCGCACGCCGGCACGATCGACGTCACCAGCGAACCGGGCGCCACGGTGTTCACGGTCTCGCTGCCCCTCCCGAAAGGTCTTACGGACCGGTGACATGACGGGCGCGGCCCACCCGTAAGGACTGGCCGCAGGCCTACGTTGAGGGCATGCGCGTACTGGTCACCGGCGGTGCCGGGTTCATCGGGTCCCATGTAGTCGAGGCCCTGCGGGCCCACGGCCACGAGCCCGTCGTCCACGACATCCGCGACGACCCGGCGTCGGACGTACGGGACCCCGACGCCGTCCGCGCCGCCCTGACCGGCGTGGACGCGGTCTGCCACCAGGCGGCGATGGTCGGCCTCGGCGTCGATTTCTCGGACGCGGCCGACTACGTCTCCCACAACGACCTGGGCACCGCGGTCCTGCTCACCGCCATGGCGGAGACGGGCGTACGACGGCTGGTGCTGGCCGGGTCGATGGTGGTGTACGGCGAGGGACGGTACTCGTGCGAGTGGCACGGCGTGGTGCGACCGGGCCCCCGTTCGGTCGCCGACCTGGAGTCGGGCCGCTTCGAGCCGCTCTGCCCCGTCTGCGGCGAAGACCTGTCCCCCGGCCTGGTCGGCGAGGACGCCCCCGTCGACCCACGCAACGTGTACGCGACGACCAAGCTCGCCCAGGAGCACCTCGCCGCGGCCTGGGCACGGTCGACCGGCGGCTCGGCGGTGTCGCTGCGCTACCACAACGTCTACGGCCCCAACATGCCCCGCGACACCCCCTACGCGGGCGTCGCCTCCTTCTTCCGCTCCGCCCTCGCCCGCGGCGACTCCCCCCGCGTCTACGAAGACGGCCGCCAGCGCCGCGACTTCGTCCACGTACGGGACGTGGCATCGGCCAACGTGGCGGCACTGGAGTCAAGTTCGGCCAACGGCACGCTCACCTCGTACAACACCGGCAGCGGCGACCCCCACACGGTCGGCGAGATGGCCCACGCCCTCGCAGCGGCGTGCGGCGGCCCGGAGCCGGTGGTCACCGGCGAGTTCCGCCTGGGCGACGTACGCCACATCACGGCCGACTCCTCACGGCTGCGGGCGGAGTTGGGTTGGAAGGCGGAGGTGGGCTTCGAGGAGGGGATGCGGGAGTTCGCGCAGTAACAGCCCCACCGGCTGAAATCCAGCCCCTCCGGCGTTTGAGGAGCGGGGTCTGGGGCGGAGCCCCAGGGATGGGACGGGTAGGGGCGGAGGGGGCGAAACCCGCTTGTCACACCCCAGCCATCGGCAACGTCACCTCGAACCGACAACCACCCGGCACATTGTGAACCGCGGCCCGCCCCTGATGAGCCTCCACAATCCCCCGCACGATCGCCAGCCCCAGCCCCGCCCCCGCCGGAGGCGTCCGCGCATCGTTGCCCCGCCACCCGGTGTCGAACACACGCGGCAGATCCTCCTCGGGAATCCCCCCACAGCCGTCCGTCACGGACAACACCACACCATCGGCCGAGCGTTGGGCGGCCACGGCGACCGTCCCGTCCGTCGGCGTACGGCGAATGGCATTGACGAGCAGATTGCCGAGAACACGGCTCATCTCCTTACCGTCCACCTCGACCGGCACCGGTTCCACCCGATCACCGACAAGCCGCACACCGTGCTCCCGCGCCAGCGGATCCGCCCCCGCGAGGGCGTCCCCGACAAGGTCGTACAGCGAAATCCGGCTGGGGCTCAGCGCCAGCGTCCCCGCATGGATGCGGGACAGTTCGAAGAGGTCGCCCACCATGTCGTTGAGGCGTTCCACCTCGGTGCGGATCTGACGGAGATAGCGGTCGGGGTCCGCGGCGACACCGTCCTCCAGCGCCTCGGCCATCGCGCGCAGCCCGGCGAGCGGGGTACGCAGATCGTGCGAGATCCAGGCGACGAGTTCACGCCGCGAGGACTCCAGAGCCCGCTCACGGGTCCGGGACTCGGCGAGTCTGACGCTGGTCGCCTCCAACTCGCGGCTCAGCGCGGCGAGTTCAGCGGTGGCGGGACCGACGGGCGAGGTGAAGTCGCCGCCGTCGCCGAAGGAGCGCGCGGCGAGCGCGAGGGCGCGGCTGCGGGCGACGACCCAGCGGCCGAGCAGAGTCGCGGTGACGAGGGAGACCACGGCGGCCATCGCGACGACCAGCGTGACGACCTTCAGATCGTGCTCGGACAGGAACATCGCCTGCGCGACCGCGAGGGTGCCCGCGAGCATCGCGGTGACCCCGACGGCGGCGACCACGGCGAGGTGCACGGCGAGCGAGCGGCGCCGGATGAGCCGCAGGACGCCCGCGCCGAGCACGCCGGCCGCGGCGGCGCCGAGGAAGGCGAAGAAGGCGATGAGGAGCATGTCGCGCATGATCACGCCTCCCCGGTGCCGGAACCGCTGCCGAAGCCGGTGTCGAACCGGTAGCCGACGCCCCACACCGTCTGGATCAGCCTCGGCCGCGCCGGATCGTCCTCGACCTTGCCGCGCAGTCTGCGGACATGGACGGTGACGGTCGACAGGTCGCCGAAGTCCCAGCCCCACACCTCACGCATCAGGTCCTCCCGGCTGAACACCCGGCCGGTGTGCCGGAGGAAGAAGGCGAGGAGGTCGAACTCGCGGACGGTGAGGGCGAGTTCGGTGCCGTTCTTGGCGGCGCGCCGGGCTGCCGGGTCGACGGTGAGCCCGGCCGCGTGCAGGCTGGCGGACGGCTGGGCGATGGGGGTCCCCCCGGCTCGAGCGGAGTCGAGAGAGAGGGGAGGGCGCGGCGCAGCACGGACTCGACGCGCAGGACGAGTTCGCGGGGGCTGAAGGGTTTGGTGACGTAGTCGTCGGCGCCGACCTCCAGGCCCAGGATCCGGTCGTCCTCGTCGCCGCGTGCGGTGAGCATGATGACCGGCACGGGCCCGCGCACCCGCATCCGCCGGCACACCTCCAGGCCGTCCATGCCGGGCAGCATCAGGTCGAGCACGACGAGGTCCGGCCAGTGCGCGGCGGCCCGCTCCAGCGCGTCGGGCCCGTCCCCGGCCCGGTCGACCACGTATCCGGCCCGGTCGAGGTATCCGGACACCACCTCGGCGACGGTCGGATCGTCGTCGACGACGAGGACCCGGGCCCCGGGCCCCGCATGCTGCTGCTGTTCCATGCCGCCAGCCTCGCACCACCCGCCCGCCGATGGCGCCCGCCCCCGCTGACGTCCTTGTTTCGTAAGGAGCCGGAGTCCGTTATGCCCGTTTCGCGCTCGTAGGGTGAAAGCCGTGACGACCTCTTCTCCGATGGACCACAGAACGGACCAGGAAGTCGACGTGGTCCTCCCCTGTCTCAATGAGGCCGAGGCGCTGCCCTGGGTCCTGGAGCGCATCCCGCCCGGTTGGCGGGCGCTCGTCGTGGACAACGGGTCCACGGACGGCTCCGCCGACATCGCCCGCGCCCTCGGGGCGACCGTGGTGCACGAGGAGCGGCGCGGCTTCGGCGCCGCCTGCCATGCGGGCCTGACGGCGGCCACCGCCGACTTCGTGTGCTTCTGCGACTGCGACGCCTCCCTGGACCCGGGCGACCTCGTGCCCTTCGTACGGGAAGTGGCGGGCGGCGCGGCCGACCTGGTGCTCGGCAGGCGGCGCCCGCGGAGCCGGGGCGCGTGGCCCGCGCATGCCCGCGCGGGCAATCTGGCACTGGCCCGGATGCTGCGCCGCCGTACCGGGCTGCGCCTGCACGACCTGGGCCCGCTGCGGGCCGCCCGGCGCGAGCCGCTGCTCGCCCTCGGGCTCAGCGACCGGCGCAGCGGCTATCCGCTGCAGATGGTGGTGCGTGCCGCCGACGCGGGCTGGCGCATCGCCGAGCACGACGTTCCGTACTTCCCGCGCACCGGCGCCTCCAAGGTCACCGGCACCTGGCGCGGGACCTGGCAGGCGGTACGCGACATGAGCCGCGTACTGACCGAGACCGCCGCCGAGCAGGGAGCCCGCCCGTGACCACGCTGCTCGTCATCGCCAAGGAGCCCCGGCCGGGCCGGGTCAAGACCCGGCTGACGCCGCCGTTCACGCCCGAGGCGGCGGCGGCCCTCGCCGAGGCATCGCTCGCGGACACCCTGGACGTGGTGGCGCGGGCGCCGGCCACGCGCCGGATTCTGGTCCTCGACGGCAGACCGGGGCGCTGGCTGCCGTCCGGCTTCGAGGTCGTAGCGCAGTGCGCGGGAGGCCTCGACGAACGTCTCGCCGCCGCCTTCGCGGCCTGCACCGGCCCGTCCCTGCTCATCGGCATGGACACCCCGCAGGTGACGCCGGAGCTGCTGACGGTGGACTTCGCCGGCTGCGACGCGTACTTCGGTCCCGCCGAGGACGGCGGCTTCTGGGCGCTGGGCCTGGCCGCACCGGACCCCGCCCTCCTGCGGGGCGTCCCGATGTCGACGCCGCACACCGGCGCCGTACAACGCGACCGCCTCGCGGGACTGCGGGTGCGGGACCTGCCGCGCCTGCGCGACGTCGACACGGCGTACGACGCGGAGGTCGTCGCCAAGGCGGCGCCGGGCGGGCGCTTCGCGGCGGAGCTGGAGCGGCTGACGACAGAGGCGCGGTGAGTGCGGTGCGGAGCGCCCAGCAGGTGGTGCCGATCGTTCGGCAGCCGACCCCCGACGGCCGCCCGATCATGCACGAGACGACCCCCGACGCCCGCCCGATCGTCCGCGAGACGCCTCCCGACGCCCGCCCCTGGACCGTCGACCTCTACAGCGACGCCCTGCGCACCGGGCGCGGGCCGCTCTTCCTGCGCCGTACGGACGGCTGGCTGCTGCCGCTGGACGTGGAGCGCTGGTGTGCGCGGGCGGACGCCGTGGACCTGGAGGTGCTGGCCCGGTGCGAGGGCGCGGTGCTGGACGTGGGCTGCGGTCCCGGCCGGCTGGTCGCCGAACTCGCGGCCCGGGGCCGGCGCGCGCTCGGCATCGACGTCAGCGAGGCGGCCGTAGCGCACACCGTGCGGCTCGGCGGACAGGCGCTGCACCGCTCGGTGTTCGAGCCGGTGCCGGGAGAGGGCCGCTGGGGCACCGTCCTGCTCGCCGACGGCAATGTCGGCATCGGCGGCGACCCCGTCGCCCTGCTCGACCGGCTGGGCCAGCTGCTGGCTCCCGGCGGGCTGCTGATCGCCGAGACGGCCGCTGTCGACGTGGACGAGCGTGTCCATGTGCACGTGACCGACGGCCGGGGCGCGGTCGGCGCCCCGTTCCCGTGGGCCCGCCTCGGCACTCCCGCCCTGCTGCGGCACGCCGACAGCGCGGGCTGGAGTGCCGTCGATCAGTGGACCTCCGGCGGCCGTTCCTTCGCCGCCCTGCGCAGCCGCCGTACGAAGACGATCGCGGAGCCCGCGAACAGTGCGGCGGTGATCAGCAGCCAGCGGGCGAGGTAGGAGTCCGCGGACATGCCGGTGGAGGCGGCGTAGCGGTCCGCCACCCGCCCGCTGATCAGCGGGAACCACACGAGCAGCAGCAACAGCGACAGGGCGGCCGGCACGCGGACGTAGCCGGCCGCCCACCGCCGCCCGGCCGCGCCGCAGGCCGCCACCAGCGCGCGGTCGGCCGCCGCGTACAGCGGCACCAGGACCAGGTCGTGGACGACGGCGGCGCCCACGAACCACAGCGCGACCTCGAACCAGTCGCCGTCGAGCAGCCGCAGGCCCGCGTATCCGGCAAGCGCGAACGATGCGGCGAGCAGGAGCAGTTGGAACGGGCTGCCGACAGCGAGACGCGCGCGCATCACAGATCTCCGAACGTCATCCGGGCCACCCACTTGGTGTTGAGCACACCGGGCGCCGCGGGCACGATGACCCGGGCCGGGTAGCCGTGGTCGGGGGACAGGTCCTCGCCGTTGACGGTCAGGGCGAGCAGGGAGCGTTCGTCGGCGACTTGGTTCGCACGCAGGGCGGCGCGGCGGAAGGCGCCGGCGCGTTGCAGCGACTCCACGAAGACGTCGGGCGGATCGTCGTAGCCGACGAGGGCGGCCAGATCCCGCAGCCGTACGCCGCGCCACCACTGGTCGGAGGTCGACCAGCCCTCGACGCAGGCGATGGGCAACGAGGCGGAATGCAAGGGAAGTTGAAGCAGGTCGGCGCGGCTGAGCCGGACGGTGCCGGTGCGGCCGGTGACGACCAGCCGCCAGGCCTCCGCGCCGGTCTCCGCCGGGGTGATCCCCACCTTCGCGGCCGTCTTGTTGATCTGGAAGCCGTTCGGTCCCGAGCCCGGTTCTCCGCCGCCGTGCGGGGCGAGCAGGGCCGTACGGCGCAGGAAGCCGTCGAAGCTCTGTCCGACGGTCGTGGCGAACAGCAGCAGCGAGCCGCCCCCGACGAACCACAGGGCACCGCGCCGGGACACGGTCGGCTCGGCGGGCTCCGGGGCCACCAAGTCGTCCTTCTC
Source organism: Streptomyces sp. DG2A-72 (assembly GCF_030499575.1). NCBI lineage: Bacteria > Bacillati > Actinomycetota > Actinomycetes > Kitasatosporales > Streptomycetaceae > Streptomyces > Streptomyces sp. DG2A-72. The sequence goes on along the minus strand of NZ_JASTLC010000001.1, from coordinate 8,239,539 downwards.
CTCGCGCAGTTGCCGCAGATTGCGCAGCGCCTTCGGCGTCTTCAGCGCGGCATGGGCGACGAACGCGGCGAAGAACACCCATGCCCCGTAGAAGTGCAGGGCGTAGAACGAGCCGGGGAAGATGTAGTCGAGCTGGACGTTCAGCACACCGGTGACGAACTCGAAGAGGGCCCCGCCGACCAGCAGGAGCAGTGAGATCCGCTCCGCCGCGTGCGCGAGCGAGCGGGCCGGTGGCAGGGTGAACAGCCTGGGCACGACCGACCACAGCTTGGCCAGCAGCACGGGGATGAGGGCGATCCCGAGCGTGACGTGGATGCCCTGGTTGAGCCGGTACAGCCAGTGCGGGTCGGTGGGCCAGGAGAAGAGGTAGAAGCCGAGGATCCCCTTGCCCTGGGTCTTGTCGTTCACCGGATCCAGGTCCGGGTTGTAGGCGGCGTACGACACCAGCCCCGTCAGGAACAGCACCGTGATCCCGCCGAGCAGCACGACGCCGAGCACCGAGGTGAACCGGGGCCCGCGCAGCGGGCTGCGCCAGAATCCGGGCGCGAACGGAGTGGGAAGTGTGCGTCGCATGCCCCGACCGTAGGCCTGGATCACCCCAGGACAGGGCCCGCGAACCATGACGAATCTCTGACGTCCGCGCCCGTCACGCGTCCGGCGCACGCCGGGCGTCCTAGCGTTCAGACGTGACCCCCGATCTTCTGCCAGGCACCCGCCCCGACGCGCTCCCCGACGCCCGCCGGGACCTGAGGCGCGACCTGTACACGGCGACGGCCGCCGCCCTGCTCGTCCTGACCGCCGCGCTGGTCGGCAGCGCGATCGAGCGCCGCGACGACACGCTCTTCGTCCGCTGGCCCCCGCTGCTGGCGCACTGGGACCCGCACATCGGCCCCGGCACCCCGGCCGCGCTCGCCGTCGCGCTCGCGGTCATCGCGTACGGCCCCGTCCTCGCCGTTCGCCTGCCGTGGCGCTCCCTGCTGCTCGCGGTCTGGGGGGCGGGCATGGCCTGGACATGGTCGCTGGCGCTCATCGACGGCTGGGACCGCGGCATCGCCCGGCGGCTGACGACGCGCGCCGAATACCTCCAGGTCATCGACAGTTTCGGGGACATCCCGGCCACCCTGCGGGACTTCACCCAGCACATCCTGATCCACTCGCCGGACAACTGGCCCGCGCATGTCGCCGGACATCCCCCCGCGGCCACCCTCACCTTCGTCTACCTGGACCGCATCGGCCTCGGCGGCGGCGCCTGGGCCGGAGTCTGGTGCATCACCGTCGGCGCCACGGCCGCCCTCGCCGTCCTCGTCACCGTCCGCCTCCTCACCGACGAGAACCTCGCCCGCCGCGCCGCGCCCTTCCTGGTCCTGGCACCGGGAGCGGTGTGGATGGGCACCTCCGCCAACGGCTACTTCGCGGCGGTCGCCGCCTGGGCGGTCGCGTTCCTGGCACTGGCCGTCACAGGCCACCGCCCGCACTGGACCGGCCTGGCCTCCGGCCTCCTGTTCGGCCTGACGGCCTACCTGTCGTACGGCCTCACGCTCTTCGCGCTGATCGCCGCGGCCGTCCTGCTGCTGGGGACCCACCGCATCAGACCGCTTCCCTTCGTGCTCGCCGGGTTCGTGGTCGTCCCCGTCGTGTTCACCGCGCTGGGCTTCTACTGGTGGGAGGCGTACGACCTGCTGGTCACCCGCTACTACGAGGGCGTGGGCGGCGTGCGGCCGTACAGCTACTGGGTGTGGGCCAACTTCGCGTGCACGGTGCTGGTGGTGGGCCTCGCGACAGCGGCCGGGCTGCGGCGGACGGGGGTGGCCCTGCTCCGCCGGGACGACAGGACCGCCGTGCGCCTCGGTGTGCTGGTGCTGGCGGCGCTGGTCGCCATGGTCGTCGCCGATCTGTCCGGGATGAGCAAGGCGGAGACGGAACGGATCTGGCTGCCGTTCGCGCTGTGGCTGCTGCCGGCGTGCGCGCTTCTGAAGGGCGTACGGGGGTGGCTGGCGGCGCAGGCGATCGTCGCGCTTCTCGTCAACCATCTCTTGCTGACGGGCTGGTGACTCCGGTCACACCGCGACCGCGTTGCCCGTCCGCCCTCGCCTCGTCGGTTCCCGGCCACCGTCCCGTCACGCAGAAAGGGAACGCTCCCCCGCGTCCCCCTTTGCTCGCCTCCTCGTACCCGTCAGTCCCGCCTAACCGTCGGGTACGACGTGGAAGGACGACGTGCGCCGTGTCCCCGCTCCAGCTCGACGAGCTCCCCAAGCCATCGCTCACCCCCGTCCCCATCCCCGCTCCCGCCTCGGTCAGTGCCCCCACACCGACCACGACGCGTCAGCGCCGGCTCCGCTGGGCGCTGAGTCTGCTGCCGCTCCTGCTGATCGGCGGGTACGCGGCGTTCGACTGGCCCACCGTCCATGACAGCGCTGTCCGGCTGGCCGGTGCCGACCCCTGGTGGCTGCTGGCCGGAACCGTGTTCAACATCCTGTGCTGGGTGGCCGCGTCCGTGACCCGGCAGGGCGCCCTGCCGGAACGGCTGCCGCCGGGTCCGTTGCTGGCCTCGCAGTTCGCCGCGGGCGCCGCGAATCATGTTCTGCCGGCCGGTCTGGGCGCGCACGCCGTGACCCTGCGGTTTCTGCAGAAACAGGGGATACCCATCCCCCGGGCGACGGCGTCGCTGGCGCTGTACTCGCTGGTCAAGCCGGTCGTGAAGACGCTGCTGATCCTGGCGTTCCTCGCCGCCTTCCCCGGCACGCTGCGCATCGGCCAGCTCGTCCCGGACGCATCGACGCTGATCGTGGCCGGCATCGGCATCGCCTGCGTGCTCGGCGCGGCGACCTTGCTGGTGACGGCCGTACGGCCGTTGCGGCGACCGCTGCTCGGCTGTCTGAACTCCGCCCTGACCGACGCGCGGCTGTTGCACACCCGTCCGGTCCGGGTGCTTCAGCTGTGGGGCGGGGCGGCGGCGTTTCCGCTGCTGCAGGCCTGTGTGCTGGCCTCGGTGGGGTCGTCGCTCGGGCTGCAACTGCCCTGGGTGCATGTGATCTTCGCGTATCTCGCGGCCAGCGCCGCGGTGGGGGCGGTGCCCTCGCCGGGCGGCATCGGCCCCGTTGATGCGGCGCTGGTCTTTACGCTCGTCGTGTTTGGCGCGCCCATGGTTCTGGCTACCGGTGCGGTGATCGGCTTTCGGGTGATCACGGTGTGGTTGCCGTTGTTGCCGGGGGCGTTGGTGTTGTCGGGGATGGTGCGGCGGAAGATGTTGTGAGTGCTTCCGCCTGTCGCTTCTTGGCTGCGGGTTCGTTGTGGCTGGTCGCGCAGTTCCCCGCGCCCCTATGGGGCGCGTTTCAGGGGGCGTCTCTTGAAAATCACGGGGCGTCCGTGAATACCAAGGCGTCCCCTACCGCCCTCTCCGTCGTTCCGCTCGGGCGGTTCACCAAGGTGCCCTCCACCGACATGGCCGTGGAGCCGCCGCCGTCCAGGTTGATGGAGTTGTGGAGGCCGAGGGCGTGGGCGACCTCGGCGGTCTCGTTCATGGTCGTGCCGACGCTGGTGGTCACGCGGCCGTCGATGGTCGCGAGGACGATCCTGCCGTCCCGTGTCGTTCCGGCGATGGTGCGCGGGTTGCGGTCGAAGAAGCTGCCGGAGCCGGGCGGCACCACGATCGTGCCGTTCGCGGTGAGCCGGTAGCGCCCGTTGACGCCGGACAGCCCCGGCCGCACCGGAAGCGTCTCACCGCGCTCGTCGGTGAGTGTCGAGGTCACCCTGAGGCAGCCGGTTCCGGCCACCTGGAGCAGGGTGGCCGCCTCCCGGCCCGTCGCCTGGATCGACGTCTGACCGGCGGTCAGGGCAGTCCCCCGGGTCGTCGATGTGCGTACGACGCAGCCGCGCCGGTCCAGGACGGCCTCCGTCCCGGGCCCGGAGGGCGTGGCGTCGGCGAACTCCGGGGTGAAGCGGGTGACATCGCCGGGTTCGGTGCAGTCGGCGGTTGCCGCGCAGGCCGCCGGGACGACGGGCGGGTGGTTGAGGAACTCCAGCGGGAGCGCGGCGCCGGTCGCCCGGTTCGTCACGCTGCCCGACCAGCTGAGCTTGCCCATCAGGACGCGGTCGGTACGGGAGTCGACGACGAGGTCGGCCTCGGCGGGATCCGCGGTCGGCTCGCTGAGGAGCTTCCCGCCGTACAGGCCCAACCCGACCGGGTCGCCGGGGTATTGGGCACTGGCCGTGAAGGTGAAGAAGGAGGCATTGACCCCGGCGAGCGCTCCGGAGGAACGGACGAGATCGGTGGTCTTCTCCGTGCGGGCCAGGTCCGGTCCGTACGTCGCCTTCAGATGGCCGCGGGTCCTGCGGGGGTCGATGGTCAGGACGTTGACCACCCACGGGCCGCGTGTCGTCGTGTTGATCTGATCGGCCGGAGCGGGTTCGGTGCCCCGCACGACCCGGGTCAGCGTGACACCATCGGCGAGCACCCGGCTGCTGCGGGTCTCCACGAGGTCGGCGTCACCGAGGGGAAGCGTCTTGTCGGCAGCTTGGGCATGGCCGCCGGGGGCGACCAGAAGGGTCACTACGGCCGTCGTCACAGCCGCGGCACGAGTCATCCTGAGTCTGTACGAGCTGGATGTCATGCCCGCGAGCTTCTTCCGCCCGGGGAACACCCGGTGGGCCCTCCGAACCCACCCGGATGAACAACTGCCGAAGCGGCGCGCAGAGTTGTCCCACAGCGGGGCGGGTGAAGTCGGCTGCGGTTCGGCAACGCCCCGAAGGGGCGCGGGGCTGTATCAATATGCGGCTCCGCCGCGTGGGCGCGACCAGCCCTCACCGACCCGCAGACAACCAAACCGCGCATCCAGCGTCGCACGTGCGTATGAAGTACGGTGCCGCATCGCCCCCCTTCAGGGGCGCGGGGAACTGCGCGACCAGCCCCCACCGGCCCGCGGACATCCAAACCGCGTATCCGGCCGAGCGCTCAGTCCCGTCGAGCCACCAGCCGGTATGCGTTGGACACACCGAGCCGATGCGACAGTGGCCTGATCGCGAACCGATCCAGCAACGTGCCCGCGACCAGGGCCGGGACACCGGCGAGAAGCAGCGCACCGCGCAGGGTGCGCTGGAGCGCGTTGGGCCCGGACCGCAGCCACGGCAGGTTGTCCCGGGGAGCCACCGCGTCCAGCGCCAGCCACGTCCCCGCCAGCAGATCGACGGGATCGTGCGGCTCGGTGTGCTGTTCCGCCACGACCGTGAAGCCGAGGTCGGTCAACCGCTGCCGCAGATTGCCGACCGGCACGAAGTGCAGATGCTGCGGCTGGAGCCACGGCAGCCACCACCGGCCGAGGAGCCGGGCGTACCGGCTGTCGGGGTCGGGCACCTCGATCAGCAGATGCCCGCCGGGCCGCAACGCCTCGTGCGCGGCCCTCAGTTCCCGGTCCGGCTCGGTGCTGTGCTCCAGGTAGTGGAACATGCTCACCACGTCGTACTGCCCGGCGAACCCCGGCGCCAGCTCCGGGAAGCTCCCCCGGTAACCCCGCTCCACCCGCCCCGCCCGCTCGGCGAGTTCCGCCCCGTCGGTGAAGTCGAGCCCGTCGAACCTCGTACCGGGGTGAACGATGCGGGCGGCCTCGCAGAAGTGACCGTGCCCGGTACCGACGTCGAGCCAGCTCTTCGGGTCGGCGGCGTACGGCAGCAGGGACGCGGCCCGCTGCTCGTACATCTTCGTCCGGCCCGCGAAGGTGTTGCCCAGCTGCTTCTCGCCCAGGCCGTCGTAGAAGTCCCGGTAGTAGAACTCCAGCCCCTCGGCGCTGAGTCGGGGGTTCTGGAAGGTGTGCCGGCACGCCTGGCACTGGTCGAGGACGAACCGGCCGGGCTTGTGCTGGAGCAGATCGGTGGTGCGCAGCCGGGTCTGCAGGTCCTGCGCACCGCACCACGGGCAGGTGGTGCGCCGGGGTTCGAAGAACCGTTCCAGGCCGTCGGCCAGGTCGGCCAGGTAGCCGGGGCGGAGAGCGGCGACCTGCTCATTGCGGCTCGGCGCTTTGCGCTGTTCCTCGTTCATGACGCCCTTCTCGCTCATGACGCCTCTTCCTCGTTCATGACGCCTCCTCGGCGACCAGCTCTTCGAGACGGGAGGCCGCCGCGGTGGCACCCCCGGCGGCCCGGAATCCGCTGCGCATGCGCTCGGCCGCGGCACGGTAACCGGGTTCGTGCAGAACGGCGTCGAGTGCCTCGCCCAGCTTCACGGCGGTGACCCGCCCGAACCGGACCCTGATCCCCGCCCCGGCCTCCACCACCTGCCCGGCCACGACCGGCTGATCGTCCCGGATGGGCGCCACGACGAGGGGCACACCGTGCCAGAGCGCCTCGCAGACGGTGTTGTGACCGGCGTGACAGACGACGGCGTCGACCCTTTCCAGCAGCGGGAGTTGAGGGACCGATCGCACGATCAGTACGTCCTTGTCGTCGGCGCCCGCGAGTGCTCCCGCCGGATCCACGATCACCGCCTGCATCCGGTCGGCACGGGACCGTACGGCCCGATGGCACTCGGCGAGAAACCGCGGTCCCACATCGGTGTTGGCGGTGCCGAGGGTGACCAGGACGGTCGCGCGGGAGGCGTCCAGCCAGTCCCAGGGGAAGTCGGCCGGGCCGGGCCGTTCGGTGATGGACGGGCCGACGTACCGGATCTGCTCGCCCGTCCTGGCGTCCGGCCCGACGAACTCCCGGATGCTGAAGGCGAGCACGAGTTGGGGCGAGAAGCGGGGATCGGCGGTACCGGACGGGTCACCCATCCGGGCCCGCAGCCCCCTCAGGACTCCGTCGATCCAGTCGGCGACCTTCGGCATGCCCGCCAGCACATCGGTGAACTCGGCGGAGGTGGTGGCCGACGTCGCCCACGGCACGCCCAGCCGTTCGGCGACCAGCCCTCCGGCGAGCGCCTGCTGATCGGCGACGACCACGTCCGGGCCGAACTCCCGTACCGCGGCGGCCACTCCGGGCGCCATCGCCTCGGCGAGCGGTGCGAGAAACCGTTCCCACAGGAACTTCAGCGCCTCGGGTCCGCGGATTTCGGGTGGTCGTACGCCGTCCCCCGCCCCCGGCACGGGCCCGTCGCAGGAGAACACGACGGCCTTCCCGCCCGCGAGCCGCAGCACCAGGCCGGGATCGGCACACGCCCAGGCCACCCGGTGTCCCCGGGCGGTCAGTTCGGCGGCGACCCCCACGGCCGGGTTGATATGACCGACGAGCGGCGGCACGACGAACAGGAACCTGCTCACCGCACCTCCGCCAGCTGCGCCTGCCGGATCAGCTGGAGGATGTGCTCGCCGACCACACCGGCGGCCTCGACCAGCACCGAGTGCTCGTGCCCCGGCACGACCACTGTCCGGCAGTCGGGCAACAGTGCCTTCAGCCACGGTGCGAGTTCGGCGAGGTCGGAGTCACCGCCGTACAGGGCGAGGACGGGACACGACACGGACCGGATTTCTTCCTCCGTCAGCACCCGGCTGGCCGGGATGTCGTGCGGGAGGCTCGTGGTACGGGCCAGGCGGGCCGCGCCCTTGGCGAGGCGGGCGGTGTTGTGGCTGCGGTTCGCGGTGATCCAGGCGAGGGCGTCGTCCTCGTTGAGCGCGAGCTGGGTGAGCACACGGTGCAGGATGCCGCCGATTTTCACCGCCCAGGCCTCGGTGGCCGGTTCCGACTCGATGAGAGTGAGGCTCGCGACGCGCTCCGGGTGGCAGGCGGCGTAGCCGAAGGCGACCGTGCCGCCGTACGAGTTGCCGACCAGGTGGACCGGCCCGGTGACCGCAAGCCGGTCGAGCAGGGCCTCCAGGTCGTCGATGTTGTCGTCGAGGTGGTAACCGGTTTCGGGGCGTTCGCTGCGGCCGTGGCCGCGCAGGTCGTACATGACGACGTCGATGCCGGCCAGCGCGAACACCGGTGCCACGGTGAAGTAGTAGCTGGCGAGGCTGTCGGTGAGCAGGCCGTGCACCAGCACCGCGGTGGCCGTCGTGGGTCGGTCGTCCCTGGGGCCCACTCTCTGGACGTGCAGCCGGATGTCGCCCGTGTCGACGATGGCCATGCTCAGACCGCCTCCGCCGCTTTGAGGCTCTGCACGATGTGCTCGACGAGCCGGCCGACGGTGAGTTCGATGATCTCGTCGAACTCCATCCCGGCCAGGAACTCGGCGAAGTTGACCCGTCCGCCGTACCGCTCCTCCAGCAGCCCGGCGAGCGTGACGAGGTCGATGCTCTCCAGCTCCAGATCGCGGTTGAACGTGGTCTGCATGCCGATCTCGACGTCGTCGAGGCCGTACTCGTCGAGGAGCGCCGCGAGCATGCCGGTGATGTCGGCGAGCACGGTTTCCTCGTCGGTGGCCTGCGGGTCGGGCTGCGGGTTGGGCTGCATCAGTCCCTCTCCTCGTCGTCCTGTCGCGTCGGTCCCGTCGTCCAGGCCACGACGTACTCCCTGCTCGGCAACCCGGGCGGGTTGCCGGTCCGTTCGCAGCGCACGCTGTAACGCGCTCGCTCCAGCCGCCCCGAGACGACCAGGCGGTCCGCGTCGGCCGCCAGCACGGCGAAGTCGCGCGGCCGCCCGCCGAAACCGGTTCCCTCCGCCTTCGCGACGGCCTCCTTGGCCGCCCAGAACCGGGTGAACCACAACGCCTCGGACTCCGCGGTGGCCGCGCACCGCGCCCGCAGCAGGGCGAGTTCGTCCGGACCGAGGGCGGCGGCGAGGGTCTCCCGGTCCCGTTCGACGACTTCCTCGATGTCGATGCCGGGCCCGGGGCCCGGGGTGTGCGGCCGTACGATCGCCACGCCGGCCTCCGCGCGATGGGCGAGCGAGAGATCCAGCGGGGGGAGGCGCCGGCCGTGCATGCCGGTGACGTACGGCCGCCCCGAGTCGTCGTTCAGGACGCGGATCTCGGCCGGAAAAACGGGCCCCTCACCGTGATCCCACAACCACCGCCGTACGGCGTCCTTGGCGGCGATCCTCCCGAGCAGCCACTGTCTGCGACCGCGCGGCGCATGCGCCGCGTACTCCGAACGCTCCACGCCGCTCAGCGAGTTGCGCATGATGAGGTCCCGCGAGGCCAGGTCCGGCCACCGCTCGTGCAGCAGCACCCAGCCGTCCGGCCGGGCCTCGGAGAGGGTGTTGCGCTCGGGGAACCGTTCGACCGGCCGGGTCTGCGGGTCGTTGTCGAAGCGGCGGTCCTGCCAGCCGGTCAGCTCGGCCCAGACCTCGCCGTCGACGGTCAGCTGGACGTCCGCTTCGAGAACGGTGTCGGTGAGGGATGTGATCTGTACGAAGCAGCCGACGTCCGTGCCGGGGAGCGGCTGCGGCCCGTAGAAGCGCATCTGCCGCATGTGCACCGGGAAGACGACGGTCCGCTCGGTGCGGGTCGCCATGATCCAGTAGCCCAGGATCTGGCCGACGTTGTCGAGGAGGGACCCGGGCGCGGGCGGCGTAGTGATCACCCCGCGCACGTGCGTCTCACCGATGGCGGTGAGCTCGCTGACGCCCTGGAACGCCGGGCCGTGGAACATCCAGCGTTCGGCGTAGAGCTGGGCGGCCGTGTGGTCGGGGGTGCGTTCGGTGGCGGGGTCGGGGTGCCAGGGGGCGGGGGATGTCGCCGGGTAGCGGTCGGACAGCTCGACGACCGAGCGTGCCTGCGGGCCGAAGGAGACGGCGCGCCGGGCGGGGGCGTCGGGGACAGGGGCGACGGCGACCTCGACGTCGACGGGCGGGGTGGCGGTGAGCCACTTGTCGAAACGCGCCCCGTGCACGGCGACCGCCCGCGTACCGGGTACCGCCTGCTCCGCCGCCTCCATCATGTGCTGCACGATCGTCGTGGCCGGCACGACCGGCCAGCGGTCCGACACGTCGGGCCAGCCGGGGCGCTGGGGGAAGAAGCAGTGGTCGAGGAGGTGGGGCATGGTGTCCGGGGAGACGTGGACGGTGGTGCGGTGGGCGCGCGAGTGACCGGTTCCGTGGTGGTGGCCGGGGGGATTCGGGGGCGGCGGAGCGGCGGGGAGGCCTGTGGGCGGCGCGGGGTGGGACACGGGCGGGGCCGAGGCGCGGCGAGGCAGGGGCGGGGCCGATGCGGGGCCGGGGACCGGCGGGCCCGATGCGAAGTGGGGCACGATGGCGGCCGATGCGAGGCCGGGGACCGGCGGGCCCGAGTTCGCCTGCGGCTCCGAGGTCGCGGTCCCGGCGCGCAGCGCCTCAACGGCCGCGACGGAGGGTGTGCCCGCTACCGCCGCGGAGGCGGAAGCCATCGCCGGAGCCGGATGACCTCCGGTCGCCGGGGCCGGGCGACGATCGGCCGCCGCGATCAACTCGGCTGCCGTCTCCGCGGTTTCCCGTAGGAGAGCGCTCAGTTCGGCGGCGGCCGAAGAGTGCGCGGCGACCGCGTCCAGCGTCGACGGGCCGGACGCGGTCAGGGCTCCCGGGACGGCGGCATGCTCCGCCGTCGATGCGCGCTCCGGGACGCGAGAGACAGCCGCACCCCCGAGAGCGTCCGCGCCCGTCCGGCCCACGGCGTCGCCGACGAGGCGGGCCACGCCCGGAGCCACCGCCGGTGCCGCGCCACGGTCGGCCGCGGAACCGGCCTTCAACTGCGCACGCAACTCCGCCAGGATCGGCCCGTCGAGCGAGACGAGCGCCCCGCCCAGGTCGAGCCGGACCGGGGGCCGGTCCCCTCGCGCGGGAGCCGAAGTCGACTGCGATTCGGCAGCGCCCCCAAGGGGCGCGGGGAACTGCGCGACCAGCCCCCGCGGCGCCGCAGACAACCGACGACCCACCGCGGCCATTCCGGCGGAGCGCTTCGCGCCGGTCGCCCACAGCGCCGTCGCCACCCGCTGCAGCTGGGCGAGGCCCGTGCGGTGGGGAGAGTTGGCGGATACGACGAGGTGGTCGCGGCCCGACAGGGTGTCGCCGACGAGGGAGCCGAGCCGGCCGGGGCCGACCTGGACGAACGTGCGGTGCCCGGCCGCGTACATCGCCTCGACGAGCTGCCGGAAGCGGACCGGCTCCAGCAGATGCCGGACGAACAGCTCACGGACCGCCGACTCCCCCGACGGGAACGGCGCCGCCGTGGTCCCGGACCACACCGGCACGGCCGGGGGATGCAGCCGGAAGCGGCTCGCCGCCTCCTTGATGGGTCCGAGATACGGCTGAAGCATCGGCGTGTGGAAGCCGGACCGGAAAGGCAGCACCTGGCTGATCACGCCCTGCGCGCGGAAGGCCCGTACGAACTCCGTCACGGCCGTGTCCGGACCGCACACCATCGACTGGGCGGGCGCGTTGTCGTGGGACAGCACGATCCCGGCGTCCGGCCAGTCGGCGGACAGAGCCTCCAGCACCCGCTCGGCCGGCGCCCCGAGCGCCCCGAACGCCAGCCCCGGCACGGTCAGCGCGTCCGGGTCGAAGGACGCCATGAAGCCGTCCACCTCGTGCCCGGAGTACAGCCCGGCCGCGACCATCGCCGTCCATTCGCCGACACTGTGCCCGGCGACCGCGTCCGGCACGATCCCCATCCGCCGCAACGCCGCGTCGAGCAGCCGCCCGACAGCGACGACGCCGAGCCCGTGCCGGCCGATGTCGCCGACCTGGGCGGCTCCCGGTACGGGCGCGGACAGGCCGAAGTGGGCGGCGACATCGTCCACTTGGGGTGCGAAGTCGCCTTCGAGGCCGGGGAAGACGAACGCGAGCTTTCCGCCGAGCGGGGCGGGTGAGAACCAGACGTCGTTACGACCGTGCCAGGCGCGTCCGCGGGCTACCGCGCGTCGGGCGAGCGCGAGGCGCTTCGCGGTGGGGTCGATAATGCCGAGCCGGGCGTATGCCTCCGGCGTCACCCCGTCGAGACCGGCCGCGCGTACGTCCGCGTCGTCGGCGTCCAGCTGTGCGGCAAGGCCCTCAGGGGTGTCGGCGGCGAGGAGCAGCACGCGTGATGTGCCGTCGGTCGGGTGCGGCTGCGTCGTGGCTGGTCGCGCAGTTCCCCGCGCCCCTACGGGGCGCTGCCGCACCGGCGGCTCCTCCAGTACCACGTGCGCGTTGATCCCGCCAAATCCGAACGCGTTCACCGCCGCCCGCCGCACCTCACCCCCCTCCCACGGCTCCGCCCTCTCCAGCGGCCGGAAACGGGTCTCGGCCAGCCCCGGATTCGGCTCGTCGCAGTGCAGCGTCGGCAGCAGCACCCGGTGATGGACCGCGAGGGCCGCCTTCACCAGCCCCGCCACGCCCGCCGCCGGCATCGTGTGACCGATCATCGACTTCACCGAGCCGATCACCGCAGCGTCGCCCGGTCCGAACACATCGGCCAGCGTGGCCAGTTCGGCCGCGTCCCCCGCAGGGGTAGCCGTACCGTGTGCCTCCAGCAGCCCGATGGACCCGGACGCCGCCGGATCGAGCCCCGCTGCCCGCCACGCCTGCCGTATCGCACGGGCCTGGCCGCCGGGGTCGGGATTGACGAGACCGGCGGCACGCCCGTCGCTCGCGACGCCCGTGCCGCGGATGACGGCGTACACGCGGTCCCCGTCACGCTCGGCGTCGGCGAGGCGCTTGAGGACGACTACGCCGGTGCCCTCGCCGATCAGGAGGCCGTCGGCGTTGCGGTGGAAGGGGCGGATGCGCTGGCTCGGGGAGAGGGCGCGGAGCTGGGAGAAGACGGACCACAGGGTGATGTCGTGGCAGTGGTGCACTCCCCCGGCGAGCATCAGGTCGCAGCGCCCGGCGGCCAGTTCGCCCACCGCCTGGTCGACGGCGACCAGCGAGGACGCACAGGCGGCGTCCACGGTGTACGCGGGCCCGCGCAGGTCGAGCCGGTTGGCGACGCGGGACGCCGCGAGGTTGGGGACGAGGCCGATCGCGGACTCGGGGCTGTCGGGGCCGAGCCGTTCGGTGAACGCCGCCCGTATGCGCTCCAGTTGCCCGCCGTCGAGATCGGGCAGCAACTCCCCCAGCGTGCGGACGAGTTGCCCCGCCGTACGCACCCGCTGGTCGAGCCGGACCAGCCCGGGCGTGAGGTACCCGCCCCGGCCCAGCACGACTCCGATCCGCTGCCGGTCCGGCAGCCGCTCCTCACCGCCCGCGTCCGCGAGCGCCGCGGCGGCCACGTGCAGGGCGATGAGCTGGTCGGGCTCGGTGCCGGAAACCGAATTCGGCATGATCCCGAACCGGGTGACCTCCACCTCGGCGAGGGTGTCGACGAATCCGCCGCGCCGGCAGTACACCTGGTCGGCGACCGCACGCCCGGCGGCGGAACCCGGACGGTAGTAGTCGGAGTCCCACCGCCCTTCGGGTACGTCGGTGATGGCGTCCGTGCCGGCCACCAGGTTCCGCCAGTACGAGTCGAGGTCGGCGGCGCCCGGCAGCAGCACCGACATCCCCACGATGGCGACGGGCGGCTGTGACTGATGGTTGTCCCTCATGTCACCAGCCCGACGCGGTGTGGACGACCGCGCGTGCCGACTCGTCGCCCCAGGCGAGTTCGCGCAGCAGTGCCGCGGTCCCTTCCTCGGGGTCGATCAGCTTGATCCCGCGCCGGGCGTACTCCCGGCCCAGCTCCGGACTGACCATGCCGGTGTGCGCGCCGGTCGGCGCCCACGGTCCCCAGTGCACGGTCAGCGCCCGGCGGCCGGTGCGCGCGGCCCACGCCGAACCCAGGCTCTCCAGAGCGTCGTTGGCTGCCGCGTAGTCCGACTGGCCGCGGTTGCCGAGCACGGCGGAGATACTCCCGAACAGCACCGCGAACGCGGGCCCGCCCGGCAGTTCCTCCAGCGCCGTCAGCAGCGTCTCGGCGCCCACGGTCTTGGTGCCGTAGACCCGCTCGAACGACTCGGTGGCCTTCTCGGCGATCACCTTGTCCTCGATCACCCCGGCCGCGTAGACGACCCCGTCGAGCCTGCCGTGCTCGGCGTGGATCTCCTTCACCGCCTGGAGTGCGGCGTCCGGCTCCCGGAAGTCGACGGAGTGGTAGCGGGCCCGGCTGCCGAGGGCGGCCAGTTCGTCGAGCGTGGCGGTGATCTCCCGCTGGGCGAGCAGGAGTCCGGTCTCGCGGTTGATCTCGGCGGGCGTCAGACCACCGCGGGCGGCGAGGGCGGCACGCAGGGCGGCCCGGTCCGGTGCGGCGGCGGTCACCGGGTCCTCGGGTCCGTCCGGTGCGGGCGTGCGGCCGAGCAGTTCAATACGGCAGCGGGAGGCGGCGGCGAGCGAGACGGCGAACTTGGCGGTGATCCCGCGGGCGCCGCCCACCAGCAGCACGACCGAGTCACGGTCGAGTCCGAGCGCGGCGGCCTCGGCGGCCCCGTCCCCGGCGGGTCCGGCACCGGTCGTACCGAGGGTGCCGAGCGGTGTCTCCGCCAACTCCAGCCCATGGCGGCCGGATGCGGTGCGCAGCACCACCGGGGCGGCCGGTTCCGGCGCCAGCAGTTCGGCGAGCAGCGCGTCGGCGACGGCGGCGGGCCTCGTGTCGTCCAGGTCGACGACCCGTGCGACCGTCTCCGGGTACTCGCGGGCGATGGTGCGGAAGAGGCCGTGCAGACCGGCCGACCGCGGACTCGGGGCGGCGGGACGTACGGCGATCAGGTGGCGCGGAGCGCGGCCCAGGGCGGCCTTCAGGACGGGGAAGGCGTCAGGCAGCACCGGCGGGGCGGCGGTGGCGAGGGCGTGGAGGTACAGCACGCCGTCCACCCGGCCGTCGGCTTCGGAGAGCAGGTGCTCCCGGCCGAGGGCCACGGTCTCGGCGCCGTGCGAGGTGAGCCGGGCCGCGATCTCCCGGGCGGCTTCGGCGGTCTCGTCCTCACCGATGAGCATGAACCGCCGCCCGGTGAGTTCGGCGGCCGGGTCCGCGGCGGCCGGCTCCAGGAGGACGGGCCGCAGCACGAACCGCTTCGGCGCCTCACCGGTCACCGGGTCGGGGTCGGGCTCCGCCGCCACGACCGGCTCGGGCTGCTGCTCCGCCGGGGACAGCCGCCCCGCGAGCCACTCGGTGACCGCCGCCGCCGTACGCGCCTTCGCCAACTCCTCCAGCTCGGCGTCGTCGAGCGCGGCGAGGTCGGCGCCGCCGCCTGCGCCGAGGCGCTTGGCCAGTTCACCGGCGATCTCGGCGCGCTTGATGGAGTCGATGCTGAGGTCGGCCTCCAGGTCGAGGTCGGGCTCGATCATGTCCATGGGGTAGCCGGTGCGCTCGCTGATGATCTCGAGCACGACGGAGAGGACATCGGTTTCGTCGGTTGTTTCTTCGGTTGTTGCTTCGGAGGCGGCTTCAGGCTGCGGCGCCTGCTGCAAGGCCGATTGCTCCACGGCCAGTTGAACTGGTTGCTCCACAGGAAGCTGGACCGGCTGCTGTGCCGGAACCCACTGCCCTGCCGCCGCGGCCCCGCCGAAGTACGTCAGCAGCACGTCCCGCTGGGCCGCCACCATCTCGCGGCTGGTGCGCAGGAACTCGGAGATCAGCGCGTCCTTGTCCGAGTGGGCCGGGGTGCCGTTCGTGTGGTTGGTCGTCACAGTCGTCTCCACGACGCGTCGGGCCGGTGCGAGGGCACCGGGGAGGAGTTCTCCGGCGGCGGTGCGGACCAGCTGGCCGTCGACCGTCCAGCCGGGCCGCTTCGGCGCGGGGGTGCGGACGGCGTCGACGGCGTCCCGGCCCCGCAGCAGCCACGCGGTGCGTACCGGCTGCCCGGCGACGGCGAGTTGGGCGAGTGCGTCGAGCCAGCCGCGCAGTCCGCTGCCGGCGCGGGGCTCGCAGGCGACGGTGCGGTGCGGGCGGTCGCCGAGGATCTGTCCGACCAGCCGGGTGAGCACGGATCCCGGGCCCGCCTCGACGAAGACGCGCGCTCCGGCCTCGTACATCGCCTCGATCTGCGTGACGAAGGCGACGGGTGCGCCGATCTGGGCGGCCAGTTCGGTCCGTACGGCGGCTGCGTCGTCGCCGTACGGGCTCCCGGTGCGGTTGGCCCACACCGGGAACTCGGGTGCGCGCACGGCGTGTTGGGCCAAGGCCCCGGCGAACCGCTCACCGGCGCCCGCCACCAGCGGGCTGTGGAAGGCGCAGGCCACGGGGATGCGCTTGGCGCCGATCCCGGCCGCGCGCAGCTGTCGTACGGCCTCCTCGACGGCCGCCGTGGGTCCCGAAATCACCGTCTGACCGGGTGAGTTGTGGTTGGCGGCGACGACCTCGGCCGATGCGTCGAGCACCCGCTCGATGTCTCCGGCACCGGCCGCCACCGCCGCCATCGTCCCGGGGTCCGCCCCGGCCGCGTCGAGGATCGCCTCCGCCCGCTCGGCGCTCAGCGTCAGCAGTGTCTCCGGGTCGAGGGCGCCCGCCGCGCACAGGGCGACCAGTTCGCCGTAGCTGTGTCCGGCGGCCATGTCGGGCCGTATCCCGGCCCTGGTGAGCAGCTCGTGGGCGGCGAGACCGACGATGCCGAGGGCGGGCTGGGCGACGCGGGTGTCGGTGAGGCGGGCGCGCTGACGCTCTCGCTCGGTGTCGTCGAAGGCGGCGGGCGGGTACAGCACGTCGGCGTAGGCGCGGCCGAGTTCGAGGTGGTGCTGGAGTTCGGGGAACGCGATGAAGACGTCGGCGAGCATCCCGGGCCGCTGGCTGCCCTGGCCGGGGAAGAGGAAGGCGACTTTGCCGTGGGAGCTTTGGTCGGCTGGGGCGCCGGGGCCTGCGTCGGCTTGCCCCCTGGGGCCGTGGTCGGCGTCACCCACGGGGCCGCGGTCAGCTTTGCCCTCAGAGCCCGCGCCGGCTCCGCCCTCCGAGCCCTGGCCGGCCATATGAATCCCCGCCGCCGGATCGTGCTCCCCGGCCAGCGCCCTCCGCAACTGCCCTACCAGACCAGCCACATCCGTCGCTACGACCGCCATCTGCACCGGATCGTGCCCGGCATCGGACCGTCGCGCGACGCTCAGTGCCAGATCGCGCAGCCGCCACGGCCACCCGCTCTCCGCCGCCACGGACTCGGCGACCTCGAGCACGTCCTCGACGGCCCGCCGCGCCCCCGCGAAGTCCTTCCCCCGGAACGTGAACAGCTCCGCGGGCCACGCGTCCAGCCCCTGCGCCGACGGCACGGCATCGCCGTAAGCCCCCAGCACCGCATGGAAGTTGGTCCCGCCGAACCCGAACGCGCTGAGCCCGGCGAGGCGTTCCTCTGCCGGAGCCGCCCAGGGACGCGCCTGCGCATGGAACACGAACGGGCTGCTGTCCTCGCGCCACCCGGAGTTGGGCCGCTGGACGTGCAGCGTCGGCGGCTTGACGCCGTGGTGCAGTGCCAGCACCGTCTTGATCAGCCCGGCGAGTCCCGCGGCGCACTTCGTGTGCCCGATCTGCGACTTGACCGACCCGAGCGCACACCCGCCCGCTTCGGCCCCGGCCTCGCTGAACACCTCGCTGAGGATGGTGAGTTCGGTACGGTCGCCGACGACGGTGCCGGTGCCGTGCGCCTCGACCAGGCCGACGTCGGCGGGCGAGACCCCGGCGTTGCGGTAGGCCCGCTGGAGCGCGGCGCGCTGGCCCTCGGGGCGCGGTGCGGTGAGCCCCAGCGAACGCCCGTCGCTGGAACTCCCGACTCCCTTGATGACGCCGTAGATCCGATCCCCGTCCCGCTCGGCGTCCGCGAGCCGCTTCAGCACCACGCAGGCGACGCCCTCACCGAGCGCGATGCCGTCCGCCGAGCTGTCGAAGGCGCGGGACCGGCCCGTCGGGGACAGGGCGTGCACGGACGAGAAGAGGACGTAGTCGTTGATGCCGTTGTGCAGATCGGCGCCGCCGCACAACACCACGTCGCTGGTCCCGCCGACGAGTTCCTTGCAGGCGACGTCGAGGGCGGCCAGCGAGGACGCGCAGGCCGCGTCGACGGTGTAGTTGGCGCCGCCGAGATCGAGCCGGTTGGCGATGCGGCCGGAGATGACGTTGGCCAGCATGCCGGGGAAGGAGTCCTCGGTGAGCCGCGGGAGCTGCTGCTCGATGCCGTCGGGGATCGTGCCGTGGTACGAGGGCAGTACGGCCCTCAGCGTGGTCGCGTTGGACAGGTCGCTGCCCGCCTCCGCGCCGAACACGACGGAGGTGCGCGCCCGCTCGAACGCCCGCCCGCGCTCGCCGTACCCGGCGTCCTCCAGCGCCCGCCGGGCGGCCTCGAGGGCCAGCAGCTGCACGGGCTCGATGGCGCCGAGGGACGTGGGCGGGATGCCGTAGCGCAGGGGGTCGAAGGGGATGCGCGGCAGGAAGCCGCCCCATTTGGATGTGCTGGCGCCGTCGCCGTCGGGGCCGTAGTGCACGGCCGGGTCCCAGCGCTCGGGCGGGACCTCCGTGACGGCGTCGCGTCCGCCGAGGATGTTCGCCCAGAAGGCGGCGAGGTCGGGGGCCTCGGGGAACATGCAGGCCATGCCGACGACGGCGATGTCGAGCGGCGCGGGGGCAGCGGGCTCCACGGCCTCGACGCTCAACCGCGCACGCAGCTCTCGCGCCCGTTCGTCGAGGAAGCCGGCCGCGCCTTCGGCCACCGACCGGTGCAGAGCGCCGATGGTGGTGGTGGCCGAGCGCAGCACCGCCACTTCCCCGGCCATGAACATCCCGTCGGTGAGCTGCCGTCGTTCGTCGACGGCCGTCAACTCGCCGGAGGAGTCCCGGTCGACGCCCTTGCTGGCGATCCGCAGCCGCCCGACGTTCAGCCGCTCCAGCTCCTCCCAGATCCGTCGGTCGGGCACGCCGTCGGCACGCAGTTCGGCCTCGCGCTCGCGGTAGTCGTCGCTGAACGGGCTCGGCACGCAGCGGGTGGCGTGGCCGGGAGCCGTCTCCAGCAGGGCGGTGGCGGTCGCGGCGACGACCTGCCGTTGGAAGAGCGGCTGGATCGCCCCGCACTCCACGGCCTCCTCGGTGAACAGGTAGGCGGTGCCCATCAGGACGCCGACGGCGGCCCCGCGCGCGGTCAGCGGTGCGGCGAGCGCGGCGACCATCGCGGCCGATCGCTCGTCGTGGACGCCGCCCGCGAAGAACACCTCGATGTCGGAGCCGTCCTCGGCGTCCGCCAAGTGGTCCTCGATGACGGCGAGTTGGGCCTCCCAGAGTGGAAAGCTCGCCCGCGGCCCGACATGGCCGCCGCATTCGGAACCCTCGAAGACGAACCTGCGCGCCCCGGCCTGCAGGAACTGCCGCAGCAGCCCCGGCGAGGGCACATGCAGGAAGGTGCTGATCCCCTCCCGCTCCAGCGCCTCGGCCTGCGAGGGCCGCCCGCCCGCGATGATCGCGTGCGTCGGCCGCAGCTCGCGTACGACCTCCAGCTGGGCGTTCCGCGTCTCCTCCGGCGCGAACCCGAGCACGCCGACACCCCAGGGCCGCCCGGTCACGGCGTCCCTGGTCTCCTCCAGCATCGCCCGGGTCTGCTCCCCGTTCGCGAGGGCGAGCGCGATGAACGGCAGGGCACCGTCCCCGGCTACGGCCGCCGCGAACCGCGCCCGGTCGCTCACCCGGGTCATCGGACCCTGCGCGACGGGCAGCCGGGTACCGAGGGCGCGGCCCATCGGTGACCCGTCCCGCAGTGCCCGTACGGCCGTGTCGTCGCGCACCGCTTCCCGTACGGCGTCGGTGAGCGCGCGCACCATCCGCCCCGCATCACCCCACCGTTCGGCGAACCGTGCGGCCAGGAACCCGTCCTGCCCCACCGGCAGCACCTGGCGGCGCAGATCCTGCGCGCCGAGCAGATCCGCCACCGTGTCGTCGTCCGGCATGTCCGGGGCGTCCGGTCCGCGGCGCCGCAGCACCCGGTGACCGCCGGCCACGACCGTCTCGGAGCCGTCCATCGACCGCAGCGCGGCAGCGGCCGGTTCCGGCAGCTCCGACTCGGCCAGCAGGGCCAGTTGGCTGTCCAGTACGACTCCGGCGGCGCCGCCCGCGACGGCGGCAGCGGCGGTCCGGGGGCCGATGCCGCCGCAGGCCCACACGGGAAGGCCGACGCCGGACAGCAGCTGCTGGAGGAGCACGAAGGTGCTCAACTCCCCTGTCCGGCCGCCGCTTTCGGACCCGCGGGCGATCAGCCCGTGCGCCCCGGCACGCACCGCCTCCCGCGCCTGCTCCAGATCGGTGACCTCGGCCAACACCCGGATGGCGGAGGGAACTTCGCCGATCCGCCAGACCGCGTCCACGGAGAGGACGACGGTGCCGGGACCGTCGTTCAGGACGTCCTCGGGCCGGAGCCGGCACCGCGCGCCGACCCGCACTCCGTACGGACCGGGCCTGAGGCGTCGTATTCGCGCCAGCGCTGCTCTTGTTCTTCGGTCGCCGGCACCCAGGTCCAGGATCCCGAGCCCGCCGGCGCGGCTGACCGCCGCGGCCAGACGGGCGTCGGGTTCACCGAACGGGGTGACTCCGATGATCATGTCCTCGGCGCGCACAGCAGACGTCATGATGCTCCCGAATAATCGGTGAGACTGCACGGTGGGGGTGGGAATGCCGACGGAATCGGTCGTCAAAAACCATGCGGAAGCCAACACCAGAAATTACCGGCCGGTCAACAAGGGCCCGGCTTTCGGCATACCGCCGTATCACATTCGGCCAGCACCGACCGATGACCCCAAGAGCCGAAAAATCAGGGATAATCCCATTCGGCCGTGTCGCGAGCCGGGCGACAGAAACACAGGCCGGCGCCGGGAATCCGGCAGAGCACTGACCAGTTCACTCACGCCTCATGCTCTCGAAACACGCTCGACCGTTCCTCGGCGCTTTGTAAACTTTGCATGTCCACCTCACCCCGGCCGGAACAGGCCGGGCGGAGAGCGCGCGGAGAGAACGCGAAGACAATTCGGGCACCCCCAGGACGTGCCCCGATCGGTTCACGGAAAATTCGGCAAACGGAAACACAACCGGCCGCGGCAGGTGACTTTTCGGGAATCCGCCGGTGTGGCTGTCGTATCCGCCGGCCCGCCGCTTCGACCGCTACTACATGTTCCACGCCACCCGCGCCGACCTCCTGCGCGCACTGGGCCACCCCGACGCGGCCCGCACCGCGGACCGCCTCGCCCTCGACCTGACCGCCCACCCCGCCGAACGCGCCGTACTCCAGGAACGCGTCGGCCCCTGAAACGCGGCTCAGCCCTCGTCGGGCGTCAGCCGCACCGCGATGCTGTTGATGCAGTACCGCTGGTCGGTGGGCGTGGCATAGCCCTCGCCCTCGAACAGATGCCCAAGGTGCGAACCGCACCGGGCGCACCGCACCTCCGTCCGCACCATCCCGTGCGAACGGTCCTCGATCAGCTCCACCGCGTCGGAGTCGCGGGCGTCGAAGAAGCTCGGCCAGCCGCAGTGGGACTCGAACTTCGCGTCCGAGGTGAAGAGGTCGGCGCCGCAGGCGCGGCAGGAGTAGATGCCCTTCGTCTTGGTGTCGGTGTACTCACCGGTGAAGGCGGGCTCCGTGGCGGCCTGGCGCAGCACCGCGTACTCGCCCGGCGTCAGCTCCGCGCGCCACTGCTCGTCCGGCTTCTCGACGTCGTACGACATGGGTGTCAGCCCCTCACTGCGACAGACGGTCCAGGATCAGCGGGCCCAGGTCGGTCACATCGCCCGCGCCCATGGTGAGAACGAGATCGCCCGCCTTGGCCATTCCCGCGATCACCGACGGCACCTCGGCCTTGTCGTGGACCGCGGTGACGTCCGCGCCCGCCGCCCGCGCGGCGTCGATGATCAGCTCGCTGGTGATGCCCGGGATCGGGTCCTCGCGGGCCGGGTAGATGTCCAGGACGGCGGAGGCGTCCGCCAGGGACAGGGACTGGCCCATCTCCTTGCCCAGCTCCTGGGTGCGGGAGAACAGGTGCGGCTGGAAGACCACCAGGATCCGCGCGTCACCGGCCGCCGAGCGCATCGCCTCCAGGTCGGCAGTCATCTCCGTCGGGTGGTGCGCGTAGGAGTCGATGACCTGGACGCCCGCCGCCTCGCCCTTGAGCTGCAGGCGGCGCTTGACGCCGGTGTATGCGGCAAGCGCGGGCGCCAGCTGAGCGGCGGGGAGGCCCAGCGCCACGCCGGCGGCGAGCGCGGCGACGGCGTTGTGGGCGTAGTGCCGGCCGGGGACGGAGACCGCGAAGGTGATCTCCGTGCCGTCCAGCAGCACCGTGACCTCGCTCTTCAGCCCCTGGGCCCGCACCGACAGGATCCGTACGTCCGCGTCCGGAGACTCGCCGTACGTCACCACGCGGACGCCCTCGATCCGCCGGGCCAGCTCGCGCGCGCCGTCCTGGTCCGCGGTGATCACCAGCGTGCCGCCGGGCACGATCCGGCCCGCGAAGGTCTCGAAGGACTCGTAGATCTCGTCCATCGACGCGTAGTTGGCGTGGTGGTCGAGCTCCACGTTGAGGACGATGGCGACCTCGGGCGCGTACTTGTGGAAGCTGCGGTCGCTTTCGTCCGCCTCGGCGACGAAGATCTCCCCGTCGCCGTGCAGGGCGTTGGAGCCGGGGGCGTCCAGGTCGCCGCCGATGGCGTACGAGGGCTTGAGGCCCAGCTCGGACAGCGAGACGGCCAGCATCGACGTGGTCGTGGTCTTGCCGTGGGTGCCCGCGACCGCGATCGGACGCAATCCCTCCATCAGGGCCGCGAGGGCGTCGGAGCGGTGCACCACCGGGATGCCCAGCTCGGCCGCGCGGGCCAGCTCCGGGTTGTCCTCGCGGATCGCCGAGGACACCACGACACAGCTGGCGTCGTCGGCGAGGTGCTCTGTGGCGTGCCCGATGTGCACGGTCACGCCCAGCGCACGGAGCGCCTCGGCGGTGGCGGACTCCTTCGCATCACTGCCCGCCGCCTTCGCGCCCCGCTGCGCGAGGATCTTCGCGATCCCCGACATCCCGGCCCCGCCGATGCCGATGAAGTGCGGGCGGTCCATGGCGGTAGGAAGGCCGGGTGCCATGAGTGTTTCTCCCCAAGTGATGCGACACGTATCGAGGGGTCAGCCTATGCCTTGCTGTGGGAGAACAGCTTCAGCACCGGCACCCCCACCTTGTGCCGGGCCCGCGAGGCCCAGTCCCGGTGGAAGAACTCCTCCACGTAGTGGGGGTCGGTCAGCACGATGACCTCGTCCGCCCCGGTCTCCTCGACCAGGGCCCGGAGCGCGTCCAGCGGGTGGTCCTCGATGAGACGGCCCTCCGCCTCGCTGCCGGAGCCGCGCAGAGCCGTGAGGGACACCTCCAGGGCCTGCTCGCCGAGGGCGGCGGCGTCCTTGCCGTCCGGGCTCTCCAGCTCGCGAGCCGCCTCGTCGATCTCGCCGAGTGCGATGTCGTCGATGGCCCGCAGCAGCCGGTCGGCCTGGTCGCCGCGCGGCTGGAGCAGGACGTGGAAGGAGACCGGCTCGTCCCCGTGCAAGGTGGTGACGAACTCCACGTCGGCGGATGTCAGGGCCTTCTCGATCATCAATACGCTTGTGAACACGACAGGCGTCCTTCTCCTCCGTGGGCCTTGGCCGGCCCCTGCGGAAACCATCCTGCCCCGCGATCGCACGGGGACTGCGAGATTTAGTGTGCCCGCCGGAAGCTAAACGGAACGGTAGATTCCGGCGATTACCTGACCAGCGCACTCAAGCTCGCCGGTACCTGCCGAAGAGGAACCCGTCCTCCTCCAACAGGGACACCAGTGTGAATCGGCGCGGCACCGCGACCGTCGGCCCGCCCGCGATGCGCTGCGCGTCTCCCGCGGTGAGCATCGGGGACACGGTCAGACACAGTTCGTCCAGCACCTCGGCCGCCACCAGCTGGCCCAGCAGGCGCGGGCCGCCCTCGGACAGCAGCCGGGTGTGTCCGAGACCGCCGAGGGCCCGTACGGCGCGGGCCGGGTCGACTCCGACCCCGTCCCCGGCGATCACCACCTGGGCGCCCGCCTTCTCCGCGGCCGCGATCCGGTCGGGGGCCGCGGCGGCGCCCGTCAGGATCAGGGTCGGCACCGTGGGCGAGGCGAACAGCGGCAGCGAGAAGTCCAGGTCCATGCTCGCGGTGACCACCGCGATCGCCGGCGCGGGCGCCTGTCCGGCCTCGTCACGCCGCCGAGCGAACTCCTCACGCGCGCGTGCCGGACGGTACCCCTCCTGGCGTACCGTTTCCGCCCCGACCACCACCACATCCGCCAGCGCCCGCAGCGTGCCGAAGATCCGCATGTCCGCCGCGCTGGAAATGGGCTGCGAGCGGCCACCGTGCTGGGCGGCACCGTCGAGCGTCCCCACCATGTTGGCCCGCAGCCACGGCTCCCGCCCACCGGGACCCGGCTCGGGATAGGCATAGGCGTCGGCCAGCTCGCCGAGGCTCCATTCACGGGCGTCCGGGGCTGTTTCGTAGGTCACAGGGAACAGACGTCGCATGTCGTGCAGTGTGGCACGGTGCCAAGCAGGTCTGGGGAGGTCAGGCGCCCCAAAGGGGCGCGGGGCTGTATCAATGTGCGGCCCCGCCGCGTGGGCGCGACCAGCCACAACGGACCAGCAGACGAAGTACCGGCCTGGAAGCGGTGCACTTAGAGTTGGGAAACGTGCGTAACTCCACCGCCGCCTCCGGGCCGGGTCCGATATCCGACGTGAGCCCCGTCTCGCTGTGTGCCCGCGAGCCCCACGTCCCCGCGGAGCGCCTGGTCGGCGAGATGGTGCCACCACCCCGCTTCGACTCGGTCCGCTTCAGCACGTACATCCCGGACCCGAACCAGCCCAGTCAGACCGAGGCCGTCCGGGTCCTGGAGGCCTTCGCGGGCGGACTCGGCGGTGCGCACGCGACCGCCACCGCCAAGCGCGGCTTCTTCGGTTTCGGCAGGGCGAAGGCACCGAAGGCCCCGGCCGGCCCCCGCGGCGTCTACCTCGACGGCGGCTACGGCGTCGGCAAGACCCACCTTCTCGCCTCCCTCTGGCACGCCACCCCGGCCGAGCCCGCGCTCAAGGCGTTCGGCACGTTCGTGGAGCTGACGAACCTGGTCGGCGCGCTCGGCTTCCAGAAGACCGTCCAGACCCTGTCCGGGCACCGTCTGCTGTGCATCGACGAGTTCGAGCTGGACGACCCCGGCGACACCGTCCTGGTCTCGACGCTGCTCGGCAAGCTGGTGGACGCGGGCGTCGCGCTCGCCGCCACCTCGAACACGCTGCCGGGCAAGCTCGGTGAGGGCCGGTTCGCGGCGGCCGACTTCCTGCGCGAGATCCAGGGCCTGTCCGCGCACTTCCGATCCCTGCGCATCGACGGCGAGGACTACCGCCACCGCGGGCTGCCCCAGGCGCCGGCGCCGTTCTCCGACGAGCAGGTCACCAAGTCCGCGTACGCCACGCAGGGCGCCTCGCTCGACGACTTCCCGCATCTGCTGGAGCACCTCGCCCGGGTCCACCCCAGCCGGTACGGCGCGCTGACCGACGGAATCCGGGCGGTGTGCCTCACCGACGTCCAGCCGATCCCGGACCAGTCGACGGCGCTGCGGCTCGTCGTCCTCGCGGACCGGTTGTACGACCGCGAGGTGCCCGTGCTCGCCTCGGGACTCCCCTTCGACCAGTTGTTCAGCGAGGAGATGCTGAACGGCGGCTACCGCAAGAAGTACTTCCGGGCGATCTCCCGGCTCACCGCGCTGGCCCGGGACGCCAAGGGACTCGTCGACGCCGGCTAGCCCGACAACTCCCCCCAGGTCAAGAGGTATTTCAGGCCAAGTGACCACGACTTTCAGGCTCTCTTCAGCCTGAAACGTTAAGTTAACCCTGCAAACAACTTTGCAGGGTTAACGTGTTTCTTGACCAGCCATTGACCAAGTGTTGGCGTGTGCATAAGTCGTGAACTGCCTGGAGGGGGGCGGATGTTGCGAGGTACGACGGCCCGGACCGTGGTGTCGGCCCTCGCCGCCGTCCTGCTCGCCCTGCAGTTCTTCGCTCCCTCCACGTCGTTCGCATCCGCGCACACGGTCGGTCATGTCGAGGCCAAGGCTCAGCCCGGATCCAAGCTGTCACCCAAGGCACTGCGCAACGGAATCATCGCGTTCCGTGACGTGAGCTGCTCCGGGGACCCGACCGGTCCCCAGCACACGCGGGAGCGGAACCGCTCCTCCGTCGCCTGGCCCGGGGCGCAGGAGCGCCCGCTCGTGGCCCCGGGCACGACAGCCGCGCACCCGACGGTGCTGCGCGCCGTGCAATGTCGCACGGCGAGATCCTCGACAACCCACTCTCCGGCGGCACTTCAGGTCTTCCGCTGCTGAGAGAGAGCAGAGCAGTACCACCACTCTGTCTTGCACGTCCGACGCGCCTTTGGCGCGCCAGGAGGAGTCACCACATCATGCAGCCCCTCATCGACAACGCCCGCACGTTCGGACAGCGCCCTGAGGAGTTCGCCAAACTCGCCGAAGGCCAGTCCCCCGAGGTCCTGTTCATCACCTGTTCCGACTCCCGGGTCGTACCGGCCCTGATCACCGGCGCCCGCCCCGGCCAGCTCTTCGAGCTGCGCACCGCGGGCAACATCGTCCCGCCGTACGCCTCCGAGCACCCCACCAGCGAGGCGGCCACCGTCGAGTACGCGGTGGAGGTGCTCGGCGTCCGCGACATAGTCGTCTGCGGCCACTCCCACTGCGGAGCGGTCGGCGCGCTGGTGCGCGGTGACGATCTGGACGCCGTACCCGCCGTCCGCGACTGGCTCGCCGCCGCGACGCCGCGTCCGCAGGGAGCGGCCGGCGATCCGACCGTGGCCGAGGGAGTGCAGAGCCATGTCCTGGCGCAGCTGCTGCGGCTGCGCTCCTACCCCTGTATCGCCCAGAAGCTGACCCAGGGCCAACTCGCCCTGCACGCCTGGTACTACGAGGTGCACACCGGTGCCGTACTGGCGCACACCCCGCAGACCGACACCTTCAAGGCCCTGTGAGCACCGCCATGAACCCCTCCACCCTCACCAAGTTCCCTCATCTGCGGCAGGACTTCGCCGCGTCTCTCGTCGTCTTCCTGGTCGCGCTCCCGCTGTGCGTGGGCGTGGCCGTCGCCTCCGGTGTGCCGGCCGAGCTCGGGCTCGTCACCGGCATCGTGGGCGGCATCGTCACCGGGCTGATGCGCGGCAGCAGCCTTCAGGTGTCCGGCCCGGCCGCCGGGCTGACCGTGCTGGTCTTCGAGGCGGTGCGCGAGTTCGGGCTGCCGGTGCTCGGTGTGATCGTGCTCGTCACCGGCCTGCTCCAGATGCTGATGGGCGCCCTGAAGCTGGGGCGCTGGTTCCGGGCCATCTCGGTCGCCGTGGTCGAGGGCATGCTGGCCGGTATCGGGCTCGTCCTGATCGCCGGGCAGCTGTACTCGGTCGCGGACGCCGAGGCCCCCGCCTCCGGGCTCGCGAAGATCGCGGGGCTGCCCGGGGCGCTCTCGGACGCCGTCCAGGACACCGGGGCCATGGCCTCGCTGGGTCTCGGCGCGGGCACGGTCGCCGTGCTGGTGCTGTGGAAGCGGATGCCGCGCCAGGTGCGCACGGTGCCCGGTCCGCTGGCCGCGGTGGGCCTGGCGACGCTGGCCGCCCTGGTCTTCGGCCTGCCGGTGGCCACCGTCGAGGTGCAGGGGCTGCTGGGCTCCATCCAGCCGCCGTCCCCGGACGCCTTCGGTGAGCTCGCCGATGTCGGCGTGCTCGCCACCGTGGCCGCCTTCACGCTGATCGCGTCCGCCGAGTCGCTGTTCAGCGCGGCGGCGGTGGACCGGCTGCACGACGGTCCGCGCACCGAGTACGACAAGGAGCTGCTCGCACAGGGCGCGGGCAACACCGTCTGCGGTGCGCTGGGCGCGCTGCCGATGACCGCGGTGATCGTACGCAGCGCGGCGAACGTCCAGGCGGGCGCGCGGACGAAGGCGTCCCGGGTGATGCACGGCGTATGGCTGCTGCTGTTCGCGGCCCTGCTGCCGGCCGTCCTCGCCTACATCCCGATCCCGGCCCTGGCGGGCATCCTGGTGCACGCCGGCGCCAAGCTCATCCCGGTGCGGGAGATCGTGTCGCTGTGGCGCGAGCATCGCGGTGAGGCGCTGATCCTGGTGGTCACGGCGGTATCGATCGTCGCGGTCAGCATGTTCGAGGGCGTCCTCATCGGCCTCGCGCTGGCCATCGCCAAGACCGCCTGGGAGGCCTCGCACATCAAGCTGGAGGTCATAGACAAGGGCGCCGGGCCCGTCCAGGCCTACCTGTCGGGCAACGCGACCTTCCTGCGGCTGCCGAAGATACTCGACAGCCTGGAGTCCCTGCCCCAGGACCGTCCCGTCGAGCTGAACCTGTCCGGGCTGCACCACCTGGACCACGCCTGCCGTACGGCGCTGGAGAACTGGGCCGAGCGGCACAGCGCGGCCGGCACCGATCCGGTACGGCTCGACGGTGCCGTGGCAGCACCTGAGGCCCGGAGGTAGCCCTCCCTGAGTCCGGCGATGCCCGGCTGAAGCCCGAACCGGGGCTTCAGCCGGGCTTACCGTTGCCCTATTCGGGCATATCGTTGGAAGAGGTTGCCAATCCCGCTTTTAAGGTGCAGGGACGGCTGAACAGGGGTCGTCATCATGCTGGAAGAGTTGCTGACCGCGGCCATCGCCACCGGGACCGCCGGGGTGGTGTACATCGCCGCGGCGGCGCGGGTCGTCAAGCAGTACGAGCGCGGGGTGGTCCTCCGGCTCGGGCGCCTGCGGGGCGCCGTACGGCCACCGGGCTTCACCCTGATCATCCCCGCCATTGACCGGCTGTACAAAGTGAACCTGCAGATCGTGACGATGCCGGTGCCCGCGCAGGAGGGCATCACGCGCGACAACGTGACCGTGCGGGTCGACGCGGTCGTCTACTTCAAGGTCGTGGACGCGGCGGCGGCGATCATCAACGTCGAGGACTACCGCTTCGCGGTCTCGCAGATGGCACAGACCTCGCTGCGCTCGATCATCGGCAAGAGCGACCTGGACGACCTGCTCTCCAATCGCGAGAAGCTCAACCAGGGCCTGGAGCTGATGATCGACAGCCCGGCCATCGGCTGGGGCGTGCAGATCGACCGCGTCGAGATCAAGGACGTGTCCCTGCCGGACACGATGAAGCGCTCCATGGCCCGGCAGGCCGAGGCGGACCGCGAGCGTCGGGCCCGGGTCATCAACGCCGACGCCGAGCTCCAGGCCTCCAAGAAGCTCGCCGAGGCCGCACAGCAGATGGCCGACACGCCCTCCGCACTCCAGTTGCGGCTGCTCCAGACGGTGATGGCCGTGGCGGCGGAGAAGAACTCCACGCTGGTGCTGCCCATCCCGGTGGAGCTGCTGCGGTTCCTGGAGAAGGGGGCGGAGGCGCACCCGGAACACCACGGCCGCCCCGCACCGGACAGCTCCGGCCAGGTACCGCCCACCCCTTCCGGCCAGCTCTCTCCCGACCCCTCCGACCAGTTCCCGCCCGACAGCCTCGACCAGCTCCCTCCCGAGCACCCCGACGAGCTCCCACCCGCCCCTTCCGGCCGGCAGCCCTCACCCGACCGCTCGCTGGAGCAATGACGGGTTCTACGCGCGTGGTTCACGTGGCCGCAACCAGGTGACAGACACGGCGGCGTCACAGTCCTGTCCGCCGGCAGGAAGGTTGCCCCATGTCCGAGAACGGCCGTACGACACGCCGTCAGGTACTCGCCCACCGCAAGTGAACCTGGGCCACACCGGTTACGGCCCGCTCGTCCCCGACCCACTGCGCTCCGGCGAGGGCGATGTGCCCTCCCACCCGGACGGCATGGCGGCCTTCGCGGGCCGGCACGGTCGCGTCCACCTGGTCCGAAACCACGAGAACAGGGCCGACGCCGAGGTCCCAGTCCCGCCGGTCGAGGGCCTCACCCACGATCCCGCGGGCAAGGGCGGCTGTACGGCCCTGACGCTGGACAGCGGCGGCCGGGTCCGGTCCGAACGGGTCGCGATCGCCGGTACGGCCGTCAACTGCGCGGGCGAGCCCACCCCTTGGGGCGGAGCCGCATATCGATACAGCCCCGCGCCCCTGACGGGGCGTTGTACCGCACCGGCCTTCACCGGTTCCCGTTAGATCCAGCCTTGCTCCCACGCGCGATGGGCGGCGGCATGCCGGGTCGGGGTGCCCAGTTTCGACATGGCGGCGGAGAGGTAGTTGCGGACCGTTCCGGGCGCCAGGTGGACCGCGGTGGCTATCTCGGCGACCGAGGCGCCGGTGCGGGCCGCCCGCAGGACCTCCAGCTCCCGGTCGGTGAGCGGGCAGTCGTCCTCGGTCAGGGCGGAGGCGGCGATGTCCGGGTCCACATAGCGGCGGCCGGCGGCGATGTCGCGGATGATCTCCGCCAGCCGGGCCGCCGGGGTCGTCTTGGGGACGAAGCCGCGGACGCCTGCGGACAGGGCGCGGCGGAGCACCGCGGGGCGGGCGTGCCGGGTGACGAGGACGATCTGGGTGCCGAGCTCGGCCCGGATCTCCTCGGCGGCGCGCAGTCCGTCGGTGGGCGGCATCTCCAGGTCGAGCACGGCGATGTCGGGGCGGTGCTCGCGGGCCAGCCGTACGGCGTCCGTGGAGGTGGCCGCCTCGGCGACGACCGTCAGGTCGTCCTCCAGTCCGAGCAACGCGGCCAGGGCGCTGCGGAGCAGGTCCTCGTCGTCGGCGAGCAGCAGCCGGATCATGTCACCTCACGGGAGTCCACGGGCAGCGCGGCCCGTACGACGAACCGCTCGCCGTCACGTTCCCACGTCAACTCACCTCCGGCAGCCCGCAATCGTTCGGCGAGCGACCGCAATCCGGTCCCCTCGGTGTCCGAACGGCCTTCGACGGCACCGTCGTTGCTGACCCGCAGCGAGGCGACACCGCCGGTGACGCGGTACGCGACGGCTGCGTGCCGCGCCCGGCTGTGCCGCAGCACATTGGTGGTGGCCTCGCGCATCACCAGTCCGAGGAGGTGCCGGGCCGAGTCGGCGAGCCCGTCCGTGGGGGTGTCGAGGCGCATCCCGGCGTCGATGTCCGCCGCCGCCAGCACTCGCGTGGCGTTGGCGATCTCGTCGTCCAGCGTCGTACGGCGGTAGCCCTGCACCACGGCGCGGGTGTCACGCAGCGCGTCGTAGGACAGCTGTCGTATCTCCGTCACCTCACCGGCGGCGCGCACCGGGTCGGACTCGACGAGCCGCCCGGCCAACTCGCTCTTCAGCGCGATGACTTGCAGATGGTGCCCCTGGATGTCGTGCAGGTCCGCGGCGAACCGGAGCCGCTCGTCCTTGACCGCCAGCTCCGCCTCCAGCCGCCGGGCCCGGTCCAGCCGCCCCGCGATGTCCCAGGCCCACAGCGGGCCGAGGGTCACCCACACGGTGAAGGCGACCAGCCCGGCCGGGAACAGCGCCGCATAGGCCAGCTCGCCATCCCCGGAGACCAGGCTGAGCACGCCGCCCGGCAGCAAGGCCAGCACCACCGCCCCGGCGATCAACTGCCGTCTGTGCCGAGGCACGAGATAGGTCGCGGCGATCGCGACCGTCACCGCGGGCGCCACCGCCCACACCCCGTACTCGCGCCGCGTCAGCGGCAGCACCGCCAGCACCAGCGCCGCCGCACCCGCGACGACCAGCCAGCCCACCGGCAGACGACGGGAGTTCGCGTCCGCTGACCGAGGCTCCAGTCGCCGACTGAGCAGCACCACACTCGCCAGCGTCTCCACCACCAGGACGGGCGCGCCCACTGCCCGGATCCAGACCGGCCAGTCGTCGTCCAGGATCCAGTCACCGATCAGCAGCACCAGAAGGAGCGCGGAGGAGCCCGGCACGGCCCACCACGTGTAGCGACGGAAGCCGGTCAGCCCCGCCACCCCGCGCTCACTCGGCCCGTCGCCCATCCGGCCATTGTCGCAGCGGCGGCTCGCCCTGGCGGAGTGCCGAACGGCCGCTTCCGGCATGACAGATGTCATGCCGGGCGGTGACAACTCCACGGGTAAGCATGCCGTTTCGGCACTACTGGCGATCTCCTCCCCTCAGCAGTCTGAAGGCGTTCGGGATACCCCACCCCCGTATGGAGGCACGTCATGTCCGCTGTCACGCCCGCACCATCGGCTCCGGAAAGCCGCCCCCCGTTCCAGACCCTGCTCCGCCGCTGGCCCACCGCCCTGGCCCTCCTGCTCTCGGTTCCCGGCATGGTCACCGGCGGCTCGGGCGGCGACAGCGCGGCCGACTCGGTCGAGATGTACGGCGAGGCGCTGCCTCTGCTGCCGTTGCTGTATCTGATCGTCCAACAGCTGGGGAAGCCGCGGCTGACCTGGCCCGTCGTCGGGGCGGGCCTGGCGTCGATCGTCGCCCTTCGGGCGCTGGACCTGGTGTCCCCGTCCGTGCCCCTGACCGTGATCGCACTGTTCGTCCTGGTGCTGGGGGCCGTCCGCGGCACTCCGCACGGCCCGGTCACCTTCCGGATCCAGGCCGCCGGGGCGTTCGTCTTCTGCGCGCTCGCCCTGGCGGGCCTGGCCGTGGACCCCGACCTGGGCCGCTACCTGGTCGCCGCGGGCTGGTTCTTCCACGGCGTCTGGGACTTCGCGCACCTGATGCTCAAGCGCCTCGACGGCATCGTCTCCCGCACCTTCGCCGAGTGGTGCGGCGTGATCGACGTGTGCATCGGCGTCGAGCTGGCGTTCCTGCTGTGATCCCGGCGGGCGGGTGAATTCGGCGAGAGACACCCCGTAAGCAGCCGTAAAAGACAAAAGTCACATTCCACACATAGCTACGTTCATGCGGTGATCACACTTGTACGACGAGTAGCCATCGCCTGCGCCCTGAGCGCCACCCTCGCCTCCTGCGGGACGACTGAACCACCGCACCCTCCTCCCACCCCCTCGAAACGGACCGTCGCCCCGTCGCGGCCCCCGACCCTCGCCCCCGGCCCCGCGGGCCTGACCCCTGTCTTCGAGAACGGCCCGCGGACCGGGGACAAGACCGTCGCCCTCACCTTCGACGCCGACATGACCGCCGACCAGGGGCCGCGGGCGGCGGCCGGGGAGCGGTTCGACAATCCTCGGCTCATCGCGGCGCTCCGGGCGCTGAAGGTGCCGGCCACCGTGTTCATGACGGGGCGCTGGGCCGAGGAGTACCCGCCCCAGGCCCGCGCCATCGGCCGGGACCCGCTCTTCGAGGTCGCCAACCACTCGTACAGCCACCACGCCTTCACCGACGACTGCTACGGCCTGCCGACCGTCTCCGAGGACCGGATGCGGACGGACGTGGAGCAGGCGTACGCGGCCTTCCGCAAGGCCGGGGTGCGGGAGCCGATGCCGTATTTCCGCTTCCCGGGCGGCTGTTACGACGGCCGGGCCCTGAAGGCGCTGAGCGCGACCGGGGTCACCGCCGTGCAGTGGGACGTCGTCGGCGGGGACGCCTTCGCCACCGACGCGGACGCGGTGGCCCGGCAGGTGCTGGACGGCGTACGGCCGGGCTCGGTGGTCGTGCTGCACTGCACGACCAGCGCCGCCCCGACGACCGAACGCGCCCTCCGTACGATCGTCCCCGAGCTGCGCCGCAAGGGCTTCCGGTTCGTGAAGGTGTCCGAGCTGATCGGGGCCGCGGGCGGGCGGCGCTGACGCTCGTACGACGGGCAGCTGACCCTCGTACGCTGGACATATGAGCGACGACGACTACTGCCTGATCGACGCGACCAGGCCGCCGAAAGCGGACGGGCCGCCGTACGCGGAGTGCGTGCTGTGCCGGGAGCCGACGGAGTACCCGGAGTCGTACAAGGGCATCACCCTCTGCCCGGTCTGCGAGTGGCAGGAGGCCCAGCGCACGGCCTGCTCAGGGTGACCGGCGGGAGGTGAGCGCGCAGGCCACGGCGATCGCCACCGCGGTCAGCAGGGCGGCGGCGCCGAGCGGCAGCAGGGGCAGCGGGACCTTGCCCGACTGCGACCCCGTCACCAGTCCGCTGACCGCCGCCTGCGCCGGGGAGCCCGTGACGACCACGGACAGCAGGGCCGCGAGCAGCATCGCCGGGACCGCCCGGCCGGGCGAGCGCAGCAGCGGCCAGGAGGTGAGCGCGCCGACGGCCGTGCCGAGCAGCGCGCAGGCCAGCGCGGCGAGCAGTCCGGCCGCGCCCGCCGGGAACGGCGCCACCCGGGTCTGGTGGTCGGAGGTCACCGGATCGCTGATCAGCGTCACGACGAGGGTCGCCACGGTGCCGAGCGCCGCGGCCGACGCCGGCGCGACCAGCAGACAGGCCAGGTGCGCCCGTCCGGGTCCGGCCGCGGCGGCCACCGGGGCGCGGGCGGCGGGCGGCTCGTTGCCGACACAGATCCGCACCAGCCAGGCGGCGACGGGCAGCAGAGCCGCCGCGGCATACCCCAGCGAGTCGAGCACGGGCTGCCCGCCCTGCACACCGACGCCCAGGAACACGGCGTACAGGATGAACGGCGGCAGCCAGCGCTGCGAACGCACCAGCAGGGCGGCTTGATAGCGCAGGAGCGCGGTCATCGGACCTCCTCGACGTCCTGATGCGCGACGCTCACCACATGCCACGGCGGGCGGGCCGTCAGCAGGGAGCGCAGGACGACGTCCGAGTGGGACGCGGGGACGGTGAGCCGGTGGGCGCCGGGCGCGGTCTCCTCGGCGGAGGTGAGCTTCGGGGTGGCGGGCAGTGGTCCACCGGGAGGGCCTTGGACGACGATGACGACGTACGGTCCCGAGGGCGAAGTCCCTTGTTCTGTACTGCGGTTGAGGGCGCCGTCGCGCACGGTGTACGTCGCGTCGGGCGCCCCCGCCAGCCGGCTCGGGTCATGGTCGACGAAGACCACCGCCCCGCCCGCCGCAGTCCGTTCCGCGACCGCCCGTTCCAGCTCGGCGCGGGCGGCCTCGTCCAGGCCGGTCCAGGCCTCGTCGAGGACGAGCAGGTCCGGCTCGGCGAGCAGGGCCTGGGCGACCGCGACCTTCTGGCTGCTGCCCTTCGACAGCTGCGACATCGGCGTACGGGCATGGGCCGCGGCGCCGAAGCGCTCCAGCCACTGGTCGGCGGCGCGGGCCGCCGCCGTACGGGACAGGCCGTGCACCGCGCCGAGGTGGGTGAGATAGCCGGACGGGGTGAAGGGCAGCGCCGTCGGGAAGCGCTCGGGGACGTATGCCGTGCGCGGACGGCCGCTGATCCGGCCCTCCGTCGGGACGTCGATCCCGGCGAGCAGCCGGAGGAGGGTGGACTTGCCCATGCCGTTCGCGCCCTCGATACGCAGGAGAGTGCCGGGGGTCACGGCCAGGTCGATCCCGCGCAGCACCCAGGGTCCGCGCAGGCCGTAGCGGCGGCCGACGCGCTCCAGCCGTAACTCACGTGTCATGCGGTCATCCTCTCGCCCCCGGAGGAACCGATCTTCCGCCTGGCAGACTGGAGGACGTGACCAGTGATCCATCCGTTCCCGGCGTTCCCGGCGTTCCCGGTCCTCCCCGGGAGAGCCCTTTCCGTTCCGAGCCCTCCGTGCGCGACGAGGCGCCGCAGTTCGTGCTGCCGCTGGTCGTACGGATGGAGCGGGCTGCTCCCCCGGCCCGTACGGACGCGCTGGAGACCGCGGCCCGCGCGGTGCTGGTGCTGCTCAGTGACGAGCGTGCGCTGGGGGACGGCGAGTGGGCGCAGGCCGTGCGGGACTGGCAGGACGCGCGGATCCGCAAGGTGGTGCGGCGGGCGCGGGGCGCCGAGTGGCGGCGGGCCGAGGCACTGCCCGGCATCACGGTCACGGGCAAGTCCGCGGAGGTACGGGTCTTCCCGCCCGTCCCGCTGGACGGCTGGCCCAAGGACCTCGCCCGGCTCCAGGTCTCCGGAACCGACCTCGACGACCCGGAGCCGCCGGCCGAGGCCGACCCGGGCGTGCCGGTGCTGTGGCTCAGCCCCGATCTGGACATGACGGCCGGCAAGGCGATGGCGCAGGCCGGCCATGGCGCCCAGCTCGCCTGGTGGGAGCTGTCGGACGAGGACCGCGCCGCCTGGCGCGACGCCGGCTTCCCCTGGCCGTCCGCACCGCCCCCGCCGACCGCTGGCCCGAACTCACCACCAGCGGCCTGCCGGTGGTCCGCGACGCGGGCTTCACGGAGATCGCCCCCGGGAAAACCGTCGCCGTCGAAGGAGGCAGCCGCTTGTGCCCTCTCCCGCGCGAACGACGCCCGTAGGCGGACGCCCTGCGTCGTAAGGGATACGAGCGCGTCGGCGGATGGTCAGGCAGGCCGGGCGGAGGAGTTCATCGCCGGGTGGGAGCGGGGGCCGGGGTCTCGGCGAGGTGGGGGTAGGCGGCTGTCCGGTGCTGGAAGGAGAGGATCTTCGGGTTCAGGACGACGCCGTCGCGGATCTCGATGGCCTTGCTGACCGTGGTGTCCGTCTCCCATGCCGCGGGGCCGCTCATGACCTTGCGGAGGTAGGGCAGGAGCGCCTCGCTGATTTCCCACGTGGCCGAGTCCCACAGGTGGGACGGGCTGTGATCCACCGCGTAGTAGTGGCAGCCCGGCCCGACCGTCGGCATCGGGTCGCCGAAGGAGGTCGGACGGGCCCATGAGAAGCCCATGCCCTCGTCGCAGGAAACGTCGATGAAGAAGGTTCCCGGCCGGAACAGGGAGAGTTCCTGGTCGGTGACGAACATCAGCGGCGCGTCGGTGTCCTGCCGGATGCAGTTGACGACGATGTCGAAACCGGCGAGGTACTCCGCGAGCGGCACGGCCCCGAGCCCGGTGAGTGCCTGCAGGCGCGAGGGATCGTCCTCCTGCTCCTCGAAGTGGCCCATCACGACCGACGGCATCGGTGACGCCACCGCCGCCGCGGCGCGCTGGGTGAGCACCGTGACATCGGAGACCCCCATGGCACCCAGGCCCGTGACCGCTCCGCGCGCCGTGGCTCCGAAGCTGATGACCACCGCCCTGAGGCGACGCCCGTAGCTGCCGGTCAGCCCGCCGAGCTGGAGGGCGTGCAGCACCGAGCAGTAACCGGCGAGCTCGTTGTTCTTGTGGAACACATGGACGCTGAAGGCGCCCGTGGAGGTCCAGTGGTTCATGGCCTCCCAGGCGATCAGGGTCAGCCGCCGGTCGATGCCGATCTGCGTCATTTTCTCGTCCTGCACACAGTGCGGCCAGCCCCACAGCACCTGGCCTTCGCGCAGCGCGGCGGCGTCTTCGTGCATGGGTTTGGGCAGCAGCAACACGTCGCACTCGGCGAGGAGTTGCTCTCGGGAACGAAGGCCGGCCACGAGGGGTCGCAGTGCGTCGTCGGCGACGCCGAACCGGGCGCCGTATCCCTGCTCGAGGAAGATCCTCTCGCGTACGTCCGGCGCGATCCGGCCGAGGTGACCGGGGTGCAACGGCAGCCGGAACTCGTTCTCCTTGCGGGAGGACGCCAGTACTCCGAGGCTCATCAGGCTCATACGCTTCCTCATCGTTTCGTTCTTGTCGTGCTTGGTGTGGTTGCCGGCTCCAGATGAGGCGGGCCGGTGCCGGAATGTCGCTTCGGCACTGCGGAAACCAGGAGAACCGCTGCCGCGGGGCGCTCAACGGCATACAGAAGGCGGCACGACAGTTCCCCGAGGGCGACGCCGAAACGGATGACGGCATGCGAGGTGCGCTCGGTGCCGCAACCGTACTCCCCTCCGGACCCGAAGCCGACCAGTCGGGGCGCACCGGACACTTCCCCACCCCGCCGGGAACGTTCCCGGCGCCCGGGACGTTGTACGGAGTGGTTGTAGTTGAAGTTTCGGGGGTCTTCTTCGACGGGTGGCGACCAGCAGCCCGGGGACGCGCGAGCGCGCGTTCTCCGCATCTACTCGCCATCTCGAAGGAGACCTCACATGGCTCAAGGAACTGTGAAGTGGTTCAACCCTGACCAGGTCCGCGCACTCTGAGGACACCCCGTTCCGAGGCAGGCCCGCGCCGCGGGCCTGCCTCGCGCTGCTTCCCCACGGGCTTTCCGCATCCGGCGCCCTGCCCCCGCGCCGTCGACAGCCGGCCCGCACCCACCCCGAAAGGAAAGACGTGACCACTGAGATCATCAACCGGGGCACCGAGCCGCCGGACCACGTCGGGACGACGAAATCCCCGCCCGCCGGCCGAGGCAGCGACTACGCCGCACTGTCCCGTGAGGTGAAGCAGAGCGGGCTGCTGAAGCGGCGGCCGGGCTACTACTCCGCCAAGGTCGGGGGGAACCTGCTTCTGCTGGCCGCCGGATGGACCGCGTTCGCCCTGATCGGGCAGTCGTGGTGGCAGATGGTGACCGCCGCCTTCCTCGCGGTGATGTTCACCCAGACCGGGTTCATCGGGCACGACGCCGGACACCAGCAGATCGCCCGCTCCAAGCGCGTCAACAACCTGCTCGGCCGCGTGCACGCCGACCTGCTGATCGGCCTCAGCTACGGCTGGTGGATCGCCAAGCACAACCGGCACCACTCCCACCCCAACCACGTCGACCGCGACCCCGACATCGCCGACGGTGCGATCGCCTTCACCGAGGACCATGCCCGGGTCCGCCGCGGCCCCTATGCCTGGCTGGCCCGCCACCAGGCCTGGCTGTTCTTCCCGATGCTGCTTCTGGAAGGTCTCGCCCTGCACGTGGCCGGCGTACGGGCGCAGTTCGAGCGCGACAGCACCGCGGGCTCACGGGCGGCCAAGCTGGCCGGT
Source organism: Streptomyces sp. DG2A-72 (assembly GCF_030499575.1). Taxonomy (NCBI): domain Bacteria; kingdom Bacillati; phylum Actinomycetota; class Actinomycetes; order Kitasatosporales; family Streptomycetaceae; genus Streptomyces; species Streptomyces sp. DG2A-72. The sequence goes on along the minus strand of NZ_JASTLC010000001.1, from coordinate 8,201,041 downwards.
GCGGGACTGCTGACCGCGCATCTCGTCGGCTATCTCGCCGCCCTGTTCCTGGTCCTGACGCCCCTCCAGGCCGTGGTCTTCCTCGCCGTGCACCAGGGGCTCTTCGGGCTGTACATGGGCTGCTCGTTCGCCCCCAACCACAAGGGCATGCCCATCTTCGGCAAGGATGACAAGATCGACTTCCTGCGCCGGCAGGTACTGACCTCACGCAACGTCCGTGGCGGCCGGTTCACCGACTTCACGCTCGGCGGGCTGAACTACCAGATCGAACACCACCTGTTCCCCTCCATGCCGCGGCCCAGCCTGCGCCATGCCCAGGAACTCGTGCGCGCGTTCTGCGCCCGGCACGGCATCGCCTATCACGAGACCGGACTCCTCAACGCCTACGCCCAGGTCCTGCGGCACCTGCACGCGGTCGGCGGCCCGCTGCGCCCCGAACTGGAGTACTGATCCGGAGCGGGGCGCTGGTCGCCCCGCACAGATCATCCGGCTACCGTGAGACCCGCGCCGCTGGGAGCGCGCAACGCCGAGGGAATGTCCGGGAGTTGTCATGTCAGTCGACCGTCCGCTGATCAACAGCAAGGTGCCGCACTCCGCTCGTATCTGGAACTACTGGCTGGGCGGCAAGGACTGCTACGAGATCGACCGGCAGGTCGGTGACCAGATGCGTGAGCTCAACCCCGAGATCGTCGACATCGCGCGCGCCCAGCGAGGGTTCCTGAAGCGCGCGGTCACCCATCTGGCCGCGGAGGCCGGGATCCGGCAGTTCCTCGACGTCGGCACCGGCCTGCCCACCCTCGACAACACCCACGAGGTCGCCCAGGGCATCGCCCCCGAGGCACGGATCGTGTACGTGGACCACGACCCCGTCGTGCTGACCCACGCCCACGCGCTGCTCACCAGCACCCCCGAAGGCGCCACCGACTACATCGACGCCGACCTGCGCGACCCGGAGTCCATCCTGCGGGGCGCCGAGCGCACGCTCGACTTCAACCGGCCCGTCGCGCTCATGCTGCTCGGCATCGTCGCGCACGTACCGGACGACACCGCCTACCCGATCGTGGAGCAGCTCAAGGACGCCCTGCCCGCCGGGAGCCACCTGGTGTTCTGCGACAGCACCGAGGTGTTCCACGCGGACGAGATGCGGGCGATGGTCGAGCGCTGGAACGAGGCGAGCGACAACCCGCGGATCAACCGGGCCCCCGAGCAGCTGGCCCGTTTCTTCGACGGCTTCGACCTGCTGGAACCCGGCCTGGTCCCGGTCGCCGAGTGGCGCTCCGACCCGGCCGGCACGGACGAGCGGCGGGACGTGGACAGCTTCGGAGGCGTGGCCGTCAAGCGCTGAACGGTCTGCCCCCGCCATTGAACACGGGCCGCCTCCCGCGCGTATCTCCCGACGTCGGCGGCCTCCCGTCCACGTCCGCTTCCTCCCCCGAACCTCAAATGTTGCTCTGAAGGCGCCCGGAGCGCGGTTCGGGTCGGTACGCCGGGGCCATACCCCCGTCACACAGCGGCGGAACGTCGAAGGAGACGACGCTGCACAGCCAGGTGACACCGGGCGGAGGAGGGGACGATGGAGCGACTGGGGACGGGAATCGGGTGGCGGCCGGAGATCGCGGACGCCGTGGAGCGGATGCCGGGTATCGACTGGGTCGAGGCCGTGGCGGAGAACGTGTGCCCCGGCCATCTCCCCGAGTCGCTGCGGCGGCTGCGCGAGCGCGGCGTGACCGTGATCCCGCACGGCGTCTCCCTCGGCCTCGGCGGCGCCGACCGCCCCGACGAGACCCGCCTCACGGCGCTCGCCGAGCGGGCCGAGGCGCTGGACTCCCCGCTGGTCACCGAGCACATCGCGTTCGTACGAGCGGGCGGCCCCCTCACCGCATCCCCGCGCCTGGAAGCGGGCCACCTGCTGCCGGTCCCCCGCACGAGGGACGCCCTCGACGTCCTCTGCGAGAACATCCGCGTCGCCCAGGACGCCCTGCCCGTGCCGCTCGCCGTGGAGAACATAGCGGCGCTCATCGCGTGGCCCGGCGAGGAGATGACCGAGGGCCAGTTCCTGTACGACCTCGCCGACCGCACCGGCGTACGGCTCCTGATCGACGTGGCCAACCTGCACACCAACCACGTCAACCGCGCCGAGGACCCGGCCAAGTCCCTCGCCGAACTCCCCCTCGAAGCCATCGCCTACGTCCATGTCGCCGGCGGCTTCGAACGCGACGGCGTCTGGCACGACAGCCACGCCCACCCGGTCCCCGACGCGGTCCTCGACATTCTGACCGACCTCGCCTCCCGGGTCTCGCCGCCCGGAGTCCTACTGGAACGGGACGAGAACTTCCCGGAACCGGCCGAGCTGGAGCGGGAGTTGGGGGCGATCCGGGGGGCGCTGGAGAAGGGGCGGGCGGCGCGGGAGGCTACGGCAGGCCGGCGTACGGCGTCACCGCAGCACTCGCCCGTCGAGCCTCCCGCCGACACGACCACCGCCCGCCAGCGCCTCGCCCTCGCGCAGACGGCCCTCCTCTCCGCCCTGGTGGCCGGCACGCCCGTACCCGAAGGCTTCGACCGGGTCCGGCTGGGCGTACAGGCCCGTGCCCTGGCCGGAAAGCGGGCGGACGTCGTGGCCAAGGTCGCCCCCGAGCTCCCGCACATCCTGGGCCAGGCCTACCGCCCCGCTTTCCTCGCCTACGCCCAGGGCCACCCGATGACCGGCGGCTACCGCCAGGACGCACTGGACTTCGCAGGCCACGTGCTGTCCGCGGGCCACCCCGAGGACGCGACAGCCCGACGCCAACTCCGCACCTGGCACCTGGACCGCTCAGCCCCCACCCCACCCTCCCACCGCCCCGCAACCCGCCTGGCCCGCGCAACCCGCAAAGTACTGCTGCGCCGCTGAGCACGTCTCCCTGCAGCTGCGCCCACCCCCACCCCAACCCTGCCTCCCCATAACGAAGTTGGCATAGACCGCGAGGTAATATGCCAACGCTGCACCAAAAGCGCACTAACGTGCGGTGCCGCGAGCAGGAGGCACCATGCGACCCCGACCCCGCCCGCCGATCAACGGCCGAGGCATATTCAGCGGCACCGGCCTGATCATCACCGGCCTGGCAGCCACCCTCGCCGCGCTGATCTTCCCGATCTGGTCGTACACCGACCGATCAGGAACCGGCGTTGACGTACTCAACGCCGAGACGGTGTCGACGAGGTTCGGACCGCTGTCGGGACTGGACCGCGACTTCGTCACGAAGGTCCGGCTCGCGGGCCTGTGGGAGCTGCCTGCGGGCCGCCAGGCCCAGCAGAAGGGCACCACCCCGGCCGTACGCACAGCGGGCCGGCACCTGATCGAGGGCCACGCCTTCCTGGACGAACGGGCCCGCGACGTCGCGTCCCGGCTCGGTCTCGCCCTGCCCAACGAGCCCACCGACCAGCAGAAGGAATGGCTCGCCACCCTCGACGCGGCGCAGGGAGTGACGTACGACCGCGAGTTCGCGAACATCCTGCGCCTGGCGCACGGCAAGGTCTTCTCCCTAGTCGCCCAGGTCCGCGCAAGCACCCGCAACTCCCTGGTCCGCGCGCTCGCCGACGACGCGAACACCACCGTGCTGGACCACATCAAGGTCCTGGAGGCCACGGGCTACGTCGACTTCGACGCCCTGGCCCGCGACATGGCTGTCGGCAGCACTCCCCCGCTCACCCCCTCCCCGGCCCCGCCCGGCCCCACCACCGACCCGGGCGCGGTCGTCCCGCTGGCCCCGCCGCCGTCACCGTCGCCGACGTACCCACTCCCACCACCGGCCACCAGCCCACCGCCGGGCATTACCGGTGATTCCCAATGAAACGCCCAAAAGCCGCAACCATTAATTGAGGAACCCCCACGGCAAGCAACCAACTCCGCGAAAGCGGCGGCGGTTTAGCCGCACAATGGCGCCATGTTCTGGGTTCTGCTCCTGCTGCTGGCCTGGGCGGCCGCCGGAACGTCGTGCACCCGGTTATGCCTGGCCGCCGTACGCACGGCCGCCGCGGACGCCGACGCCGCCGCGGCCCGCAGACACGACCTGACGCTGTACGAGGCGGCGTTCCTGTCCGGCGGCCCCCGCCGGGTCGCCGATCTGACGCTGGTGTCGATGGCCCGCCAGCACCGGCTGCTCCTCGCGCACACGGGCTGGGCGACGGTCGTCGACCCGCGCGGGCGGGACGAGATGGAGCGCTCGGTGATCGGGGCCATCGGACCGGAGGGGCAGTCGCCGATCGCTCCGGTGCGGGATGCCGCCGCTGCCGCCGACGCGGTCGGCAGCCTCGCCGACCGGCTGGTCGGCGCGGGCCTCGCCGTGCCCCTCGGCTCCCGTACGTCCGTCGGGGCCGCGGTCCGCAAGGTGCGGCTCGCCGCGGTGGCCGTCCTCGCACTGGGCGCCGCCGCGCTGACGCCCGCCCCCTCGGAGCTGCCGCCCAATCTGGTCGCCCTCTGGTTCGCGCTCCCCCTCACCCTCACCCTGAGCTGCCTGGCGATCGCGCGGATCGAAGTGCACCGGTACTCGCACTGGGCCTCCCCGGCCGGGCAGCGCCTGCTGGGCGCCCTGGCCCTGCACGCCGGCTCCGCTGACGACCGTACGTACCTCACCTCCGTCGCCGTACGCGGGGTGCGAGCGATCGGCGAACCGGACCTGCGCGCGGCCTTCGGGCGCCGTGATCCGTACTGGCGCCACTGACACGTCAGGGGGCGCATAGGGCGCAATGGCGCCGACACCGGCGGGCGGTGCTTGCCTTCGCCAACGGCCGACCGAAACATCCCTTCTGTTGCTGCCGTGCACCGAAGGGATACCTGATGAGAGCCCCCGCCCTCTACTCGGCCGCCGGGTCCTTGCTCCTGACAGCCCTTGCCGGTGTCACCGCCCCGCCGGCCGGCGGTACCGAGGCCGCGACAGGCATGCCCGAGCTGCACGGCACCGCGGTCGCCGCCGCGCGCGCCGAGGCGGCCGGGATCGACTTCGGCAAGTGCGCGCTGGGACAGGACATGCCGGGCCGCATGCAGTGCGGCACGGTGACCGTCCCCCTCGACTACGCGCAGCCGAACGGCAAGCAGATCAAGCTCACCGTCAGCCGCGTGCGGGCGACCCACAAGGACCCGCACAACAGCAAGCGCGAGGTGCCCCGGCAGGGCGCCCTGGTCTACAACCCGGGCGGGCCGGGCGCCTCGGGCATGTACTTCCCGCTGGTCGGGATGGTCCCCGAGTGGAAGCGCGTCGCCGGAGCGTACGACCTCGTCGGCTACGCCCCGCGCGGCGTCGGCCGGTCCGCGCCGCTGTCCTGCCAGGACCCCAAGCAGTTCTTCAAGGCACCCTCACAGTCGCCGACGTACCCCTCTCAGGCGTACAAGAAGGAGCGCATCGCGCAGGCCAAGGCCTATGCGCGCGGCTGCGCCAAGCGGTCGGGCAGCGCCCTGAAGCACTACCACTCCCTCAACAACGCCCGTGACCTGGACGTCCTGCGGGCCGCGCTGGGCGAGGAGAAGCTGACGTTCATGGGCGCCTCGTACGGGACCTACTTCGGGGCGCTGTACGCGACGCTGTTCCCCACGCATGTGCGGCGGATGGTGCTCGACGGGCCGGTGAACCCGGACCCGGAGCAGATCTGGTACGGCAACAACCTCGCCCAGTCGGCCGCGTTCGAGGGCCGCTGGGCGGATCTGCGGAAGTGGATCGCCAAGCACGACGGCGTGTACGGCCTCGGCGACACCCCGCAGCAGGTGCTGCGCAACTACGAGAAGGCGCGGGCGCGGCTGGCCGACAAGCCGGCGGGCGGCAAGGTGGGGCCGGGGCAGTTGCAGGACGCGTTTCTCACGGCCGGGTACTACGACGACTACTGGCCGGGGCGCGCGCAGGCCCTGTCGGCGTATCTGAAGGGCGATCCGCAGCCGCTGATCGACATCGCCGGGCCGCAGACCGAGGCGGCGGCCGAGGAGGAGAACTCGGGCGCCGTCTACACGGCCGTCGAGTGCAACGACGGACCCTGGCCGACGAACTGGGCGGTGTGGGACCGGGACAACACCCAACTCGCGCGCGTGGCACCCTTCGAGACCTGGGACAACGTGTGGCTCAACCTGCCGTGCGCCTACTGGCCGGCGCCCCGGCAGAAGCCCCTCGACGTGCGCACCGCGCCGGGCGAGCTGCCGCCGACGCTGATCCTGGCGGCCGAGCGGGACGCGGCCACCCCCTATGACGGCGCCCGCGAAATGCAGCGGCGGCTCACGGGCTCGGTGCTGGTGACCGAGCGGGACTCCGGCACGCACGGCATCGCGGGCGGGCCGAACGCCTGCATCAACGGGCACCTGGACGCGTATCTGCTGGAGGGCCGTCTGCCACTGTGGCGCGCGGCCTGCAAGGCACATCCGGAGCCCAAGCCGGAGACGAAGTCCGCCGAGCCGCCCCGGACGGGCGACCGCGCCGACAAGGCGACAGCCGCCCGGCACAAGGGCTGAGGCTGATCAGGCGAGCCCTGCGATCAGCTCGCCGATGTCCTTGCGGCGGCCCGTGTAGAACGGCACCTCCTCGCGGACGTGCAGCCGGGCCTCGGAGGCGCGGAGGTGACGCATGAGGTCGACGATGCGGTACAGCTCGTCGGCCTCGAAGGCGAGGATCCACTCGTAGTCGCCGAGCGAGAACGAGGCGACCGTGTTGGCGCGCACGTCCGGGTAGCCGCGGGCCATCTTGCCGTGGTCGGCGAGCATGCGGCGGCGGTCCTCGTCGGGCAGCAGGTACCAGTCGTAGGAGCGCACGAAGGGGTAGACGCTGATGTAGTTGCGCGGCGTCTCGTCGGCGAGGAACGCCGGGATGTGCGAGCGGTTGAACTCGGCGGGGCGGTGCAGCGCCATGTTCGACCAGACCGGCTCGAGCGCGCGGCCCAGCTTGGTGCGGCGGAAGAGGTTGTACGCCTCCTGGAGCTGGTCGCTGGTCTCCGCGTGCCACCAGATCATGAGGTCGGCGTCGGCGCGCAGCCCGGACACGTCGTAGGTGCCGCGGATCGTCACGTCCTTCGCGGCGAGCTGGTCGAACAGCTCCTGGACCTCGTCGGCGTAGCTCGCGCGGTCCTCGGGGAGGACGTCCTTCAGCTTGAAGACGGACCACAGCGTGTAGCGGATGACCTCGTTGAGGTCCTTGGCCAGTTTGCCCTTGTTCGGGACCCTGGCGGACTCGGTGGTGGGGGCGTCGTCACTCATGTCCCTCATTCTCCCGCTCCGCCGTGCGGACTCCGCACCGGGTGGGCGGTGAGGTCCTCCACAGCGCGCAGGTCGCCGTGGATCTGGTCCACCGCCGCGTACGCGCTCGCGATGCACGCCGGGATGCCGACGCCGTCGTACTGCGCGCCGCACACCGCCAGGCCCGGCAGCTTGGCCACGTGCTCGCGGATGCGGGCCACGCGCGCGTGGTGGCCGACGGGGTACTGGGGCAGGCCGTCGTCCCAGCGGGTGACCCGGGTCTCGACGGGGGTCGCGTCGAGGCCGGTCGCCGCCTTGAGGTCGTGCCGCGAGACGTCCACCAGCTCGTCGTCCGCCCGCTGAAGGATCTCGGTCTCTCCGTACCGCCCGACGGAGGTGCGCAGGACGACGAGGTCGGGGTTCGCGTCGGCGATCCAGCCCCACTTCTGCGAGGCGAAGGTGGACGCCTTGATGGTGCGCCCGTCGACCGGCGGCACGAGGAATCCGCTGCCTTCGGGGAGTGCGGTCTCGGCGCGGCGGTAGGCGAGGGTGACCAGCGCCATGGAGGCGTACTCGACGGCGGAGAGCTCGGCCGCGGCGGCGGGGACCTCGGCGCGCAGAAGGTCGGCGGCGGCAGGTGCGGGCACGGCGACGACCACCGCGTCGGCGTGCAGGACGCGGTCGCCGGTGACGACCCGCCACCTCCCGGAGGGCTCCCGGCGCAGCTCCGTGACGGCCGCCCCGGTGACGATCTCGCCGCCCCGCTCGCGCACCGACTCGGCCACGGCGAGCGGCAGGCTGCCCACCCCGCCCTCGATGCCCGTGAAGACGGGACCGGTCTGCTGGGCGGCGGCCGCCTTCGCCTGGATCTCGCGGACCCCCTCCGTGAGCGAGTGGTGCGTCCGGGCCGCCTGGAAGAGCTGGGGGACCGCGGAGCGCATCGAGATGCGGTAGGCGTCGCCCGCGTAGACACCGCCGAGCAGAGGTTCCACCAGGCGGTCGACGACCTCACGGCCCAGCCGCTCGGCCACATACGCCCCGACGGCGACGTCCTCCCCCACCTCGGTGCGCGGCAGGTCGGCGTCGCGCTCGATGCGGCGCAGACCCTCCTCGGAGAGGACGCCGGTCAGGGCGGAGGCGGTGCCGGGGACGCCCATGACGTGGCCCTTGGGCATCGGGCGCAGGGCGCCGCGGGTCCAGATCGCGGCGGACGCGGTGGCGGGCGGCTGGAGGCGGTCGGTGAGCCCTGCCTCGCGGGCGAGGGCCACCGCCTCGGGGCGGCGCGCGAGCATCGCCTCGGCGCCGAAGTCCACCCGCGCGCCCGCGATCTCGCCGGGCAGCAGCTTGCCGCCGACCCGGTCCGACGCCTCCAGGACGGTCACGCGCGCCCCACGCCGCACCAGCCGATGGGCGGCGGCCAGCCCGGCAACACCGCCACCGATGACGACGACCTGCCCCGCACCCGTACGAGTCTCCGTTTCGTGCATGTCCCCAGCCTCTCAGACCCCACTGACAGTCCGTCCGCGAGGGAGCCGAAGGGGCGCGCCGCAGGCGACTGAGCCATCAAACACAGCGCCCCGGGTGTCCGGCGCGAGTCCCGACCGTGACCTCTTCGGGACCGTTTCCGGCCAACGTCCCGGCCCGCCCCGGCGTCGAAGTCATGTCAGTCGTCACCGACCCTCGGGGGTAGCCGCACATGCGCACACGACGTTCCGTACGACCGGTTCCGGCGCTGGCCGGGATCCTGCTGGCCGCCGCCCTGGCGCTGACGGGCTGCACCGGCGCGAACGACAGCTCCGACCGTGGCAGCGGCGGCGACGCGGCCGCCGCGGCACCGGAGGGGCGCCAGGAGGGCGCCGCGGGCGGCGAAAGCGACGCGAGCGGCGCCAAGGCCGACGCCCCGCCCAACCTGTCCGCGAGCCACATCATCCGTACGGCCTCGCTGACCGTGCAGGTCAAGGACGTCCCGAAGGCCCTGGACGAGGCCCGTACGACCGCCGAGAACGCGGGTGGCTACGTCGGCAACGAGACCACCACTCGCGACGAGAAGGGCAACGAGCGCACCCGCGTGATCCTGCGCGTGCCCATCGACCAGTACGAGGAGGTCCTCACCGATCTGGAGGGCGCGGGCAAGCTCCTCGACCGCACGGCGAAGGCGCAGGACGTCACCGAGCAGGTCGTCGACGTGGAGAGCCGCATCAAGTCGCAGCGCGCCAGCGTCGCCCGGATCCGCGAGCTGATGGACCAGGCGACCAGGCTCAGCGATGTGGTCACCCTGGAAGGCGAGTTGAGCACCCGCCAGGCCAACCTGGAGTCCCTCCTCGCCCAGCAGGTGTCCCTGAAGGACCGCACGACGCTGGCCACCATCACGCTCTCCCTCTCGCAGACGCCCGTGAAGAAGGATGCCGCCGAGGACGACGACCCAGGGTTCGTGGACGCACTCACGGGCGGCTGGGACGCGTTCGTGACGGTGCTGCGCTGGATCGGCGTGGCGATCGCGGCGGTGCTGCCGTTCGCCGCGGCGGCGGCGCTGCTCGTCCTGCTCTGGCTGCGCCTGATCCGCCCCCGGCTGCCCCGCCGCCCGGCCCCCGCGCCCGCGATGAGCGCGCTGGGCCCGATCCCGGCGGCGCACCCGGCACCGGAGCGCCCCCGCGCAGAAGACGAGGACTGAGGGTACGGGCTTGAAATGCCCGGCCCCCGTAGCGTGTTCGCATGAGCATGAGCGCTGCACGAAGTGCACGGGAACGACTGGTCGTGATCGGCGGCGACGCCGCGGGAATGTCCGCGGCGTCACAGGCCCGCCGCCTCAAAGGCCCGGACGAGCTGGAGATCGTGGCCTTCGAACGCGGCCACTTCACCTCGTACTCGGCGTGCGGCATCCCCTACTGGGTCGGCGGCGACGTCTCCGACCGGGACCAGCTGATCGCCCGCACCCCCGAGGAGCACCGCGCCCGCGGCATCGACCTGCGCCTGCGTACCGAGGCCACGGAGATCGACGTCGACCGACAGCGCGTACGCGCGCGTGACGTCGATTCCGGCGCCGAGTCCTGGACGTCGTACGACAAACTCGTGATCGCCACCGGCGCCCGCCCGATCCGCCCCGACATGCCGGGCGCCGACGCGCCCGGCGTCCACGGAGTCCAGACCCTCGACGACGGCCAGACCCTCATCGACACGCTGGCACGCACGCGTGGCCGACACGCCGTGGTCGTCGGCGCGGGCTACATCGGCGTCGAGATGGCCGAGGCCCTCATCAACCGCGGCTACGAGGTGACGGTCGTCAACCGTGGCAGCGAGCCCATGTCCACCCTCGACCCGGACATGGGCCGCCTGGTGCACGAGGCCATGGAGGGTCTCGGCATCACCATGGTCAACGACGCGGCGGTCACCAAGATCCTCACCGGCGAGGACGGCCACGTTCGCGCGGTGGCCACGGAGGCCGCCGAATACCCGGCGGACGTGGTCGTCCTGGGCATCGGCGTCCGCCCGGAGACCACCCTCGCCGCCCAGGCAGGCCTCCCCCTCGGCGCGTACGGAGGCCTGCTGACCGACCTCTCGATGCGCGTACGCGGCCACGCCGACATCTGGTCCGGCGGCGACTGCGTCGAAGTCCTCGACCTGGTCTCCGGCCGACAACGCCACATCGCCCTGGGCACCCACGCCAACAAACACGGCCAGATCATCGGCACCAACATCGGCGGCGGCTACGCCACGTTTCCCGGCGTCGTAGGCACAGCCGTCAGCAAGGTCTGCGACCTGGAAATCGCCCGCACCGGCCTCCGCGAAAAGGACGCCCGCCGAGCGGGCCTCCAATTCACCTCGGTAACCATCGAATCGACCAGCCGCGCCGGCTACTACCCCGGCACCAACCCCATGACGGTGAAAATGCTCGCCGAACGCCGCACCGGCCGCCTCCTAGGCGTCCAAATCGTGGGCAGAGAGGGCGCGGGCAAGAGGGTCGACATCGCAGCGGTAGCCCTCACAGCACGCATGACGGTCGAGCAAATGACAGCCCTGGACCTCGGCTACGCCCCACCCTTCTCCCCGGTCTGGGACCCGGTACTGGTAGCGGCCAGAAAGGCATCAAAGGCAGTAGAGCAGCATCCCTAGGGGCGCGGGGAACTGCGCGACAAGCCACAACGAACCCACAGCCCGCAACCAACCCACACCCCTACGGCGCACCCCGAAAATCAACCAGTCCCGTTGATCCGATCAATAGCCTGACGCGCCTGCTCCGCCGGAGGCCTCGCCGGCAAAGACGAAACCGACGCCGCAGCCGCCGGCTGCTCCCCCGCCGGCCGAGCGTGCGCAGCAGCCCGCGCGGACCGCAACCTATGGCTGACGGCCTCATCCAACGTCACCGGCCGCTGCATCTGCGCCGCCAGCCGCCCCGCCTCCTGGCCGAGCCGGGCAATGTCCTCCCAGGGCAGATTCAGTACCAGGGAAACTTGGGCCTCACCGTCGGGCAAGGCCTGAATCGGAGGAGTCACTCGGTCGTTCATCGCCTGTTCCTCACGTCATCCCCGCGAAGCGCCATTCCGCGGGCGGTTGAAGAGACATACGCACGCTCCCCCGGCGACGTTCACCGATTCGCCGCCCTCATCGGGGGCACTACTTCCTTGTGGTCATCCCCGTCCATGACGTGAACCCGGCGCGCCGCACCCCTTGGGTGACGTACGCGCTGATCGCCACGAACGTGGTCGTCTTCCTGTCCATGCCGGGCATCGCCGGCTCCGTGGCGGGGGACAGCAGCCTGGCCCAGCTCTGCAACCTCCAGGCCTTCCTCGACCACTACGCGGCGGTGCCAAGGGAGTTGATCCACCACCAGATGCCCCAGCTGGTGCCCACCGGTGACATCGCCGTCGGCCGGCAGGGACCGGGCTGCGTGGTCGGCCCGCCGTCCTACGACAAGTCGCCGGAACTGAGCGTCCTCACGGCGATGTTCCTGCACGGCAGCTGGCTGCACCTGCTCGGCAACATGCTCTTCCTGCTGATCTTCGGCAACAACATCGAGGACCGCATGGGCCATGTGCGGTTCACGCTCTTCTACGTCGTCTGCGGCTACGCGGCGTCGTACGGCTTCGCGCTCCTCAACGCCGACTCCGGCGAACCGCTGATCGGCGCGTCCGGGGCCATCGCCGGGGTGCTGGGCGCCTATCTGGTGCTGTATCCGAAGGCCCGCGTCTGGGTCCTCGTGCCCTTCCTGATCTTCCTGCCGTTGCGGCTGCCCGCCTGGCTGGTGCTGGGCTTGTGGTTCGTGCTCCAGGCCGTGTACTCGTCCGGCGAGGGCATCTCCGACGCGGGCACGGTGGCGTACGCGGCGCACATCGTCGGCTTCCTCGCCGGCATGCTGCTCGCCTGGCCGCTCAAGCAGGGCACCCCACCGCCACCGGAGCCGCGCGGCCTGCTGTTCGGCAGGCGGGCACGGCCCCGGCACACGTGGTGAGTCAGCGTGCGGTGTGGGTGTGGACGTACTCCACGAGGCGGGTCAGCGCGTCCGGGTCGGTGTTCGGCATGACGCCGTGGCCGAGGTTGAAGACATGCCCCTCCAGGCCGGCCGCCGCGTCGAGGACCTCGCGGGTCTTGGTCTCGACGGCTTCCGTGGAGGCGAACAGGACGGTCGGGTCGAGGTTACCCTGGAGCGCCTTGCCGGGGCCGACGCGGCGGGCGGCCTCGTCCAGCGGGACACGCCAGTCGACGCCCACGACGTCCGCGCCGGCCTCGCCCATCAGTCTCAGCAGCTCGCCGGTGCCGACACCGAAGTGGATGCGCGGCACGCCGTACTCCGCGACCGCCTCGAACACCTTCGCCGAGGCGGGCATGACCGAGCGCCGGTAGTCGGCGGGGGCGAGCGCGCCGACCCAGGAGTCGAACAGCTGGACCGCCGAGGCGCCCGCCTCGATCTGGACCTTCAGGAAGGCGGCCGTGATGTCCGCGAGGCGGTCGAGCAGGTCGGCCCACAGCTCGGGGTCGCCGTACATCATCGCCTTGGCGTTCTCGTACGTCCGGGACGGGCCGCCCTCGACGAGGTAGCTCGCGAGGGTGAAAGGCGCGCCCGCGAAACCGATGAGCGGGGTCTGGCCGAGCTCGCGCGTGAGCAGGCCGATGGCCTCGGTGACGTAACCGACGTCCTCGGGGGTGAGGTCACGCAGCCGGGCCAGGTCCGCGCGGGTGCGGATCGGCTGCTCGACGACCGGGCCGACGCCGGGCTTGATGTCGAGGTCGAGACCGATGGCCTTGAGCGGGACGACGATGTCGCTGTAGTAGACCGCCGCGTCCACGTCGTACCGACGGACCGGCTGAAGAGTGATCTCGGTGACCAGCTCCGGCCGCGTGCAGGACTCGAGCATCGGAATGCCCTCGCGGACCTTGCGGTACTCCGGCAGTGCGCGCCCTGCCTGCCGCATGAACCACACCGGCGTATGCGGCACGCTCTCCCGCCTGCACGCCTTCATGAAGGCGGAGTCATACGTCACCGTCGGCTGCTTGCCCGCAGGGCTGTCATTGACGCTCACGACGGAAAGTCTCGCACGCCCAACTGACAACCCAGTCCGAGGGCAGCCAACCCAGGGGCGCGGGGCTGCGTCGATATGCGGCTCCGCCGCGTGGGCGCGCCCAGCCCTCACCGGCCCGCAGCCGCCCCCACAGCAGCGACCACCCCTCCCCGTAGGCGACCAAACCACCCCAGGCAAGGGTGTCTACCCTGCACCCAGCCCCCGTTCCGCTTAATCTGCACCGCATGGCTGCGGCTCAGGGACAACTGTCGGAAGGCGCTGACGGAATGGACGACGCGAAGGAGGGCGCTGGGCATGACACCACCGCTCCGCCACCCTTCCGCGCCGCCGTCGACGCGCTGCGCACCGCACGGCTGCGGCCGCAGGTCGAGGTCGAGCCGACGCGCGCGCCCCAGCGCCTGGCCCCCTTCGCCCACGCACTGGAGGCCACGGTCGTCGACGGCGACCAGGATCTGGCCGACGGCCGCCTGGTGCTGCTGCACGACCCGGCCGGACACGACGCCTGGCGGGGCACGTTCCGGCTGGTGACGCTGGTGCGCGCGGAACTGGAACAGGAGATCGCCGCCGACCCGCTGCTGCCCGAGGTGTGCTGGTCCTGGCTGACCGGTGCGCTGCAGGCGCGCGGACTGACGTACGGCGAGCCGAGCGGCACCGTCACGCGCGCGAGCTCGCACTACTTCGGCGGCCTCGCCGAGCGCCCGTCGGCCTCGCAGATCGAGATCCGCGCCTCCTGGACGCCGCGTGAGGGCCTGGGCGGCGTCCCGGACGCGGCGGCGCACCTGGCGTCCTGGTGCGATCTGCTCGCCCAGGTCGCGGGTCTGCCGCCGGCCGGTCCGGGCGACGCTTCGGTGGTGACGCTGCCGCAGCGACGGGGGCCGCAGTCACGCTGACGGCCACCCCAACGGCCGACGCCACCCTCTCGCTTTGTCGATACGGCCACTTTCAGTCACGAACGAGCCCTCGAACGAACCGATTCGCTCATCGAGCGATCGACAGCCTGTCCGAATTGCCCTGATTGTTACTCACTAGATCGTGATCTTTCTCTAAAGAAACAGAGGTTTGGTGCCGAAGACGACTGTGACCTAGAAGTCGTCCCCGCACCCAGGAGGCCTGGTGTCCGTTCTCCTCGAGCAGCCCGCAAGCCTGGTCGCCTACCGCCCGAACAAGCCGACCGCCATGGTGGTCGTGGCCGATCCCCGCGTCCGCTCCACCGTCACCCGCCACTTGTGGGCGCTCGGTGTGCGCGACGTCATCGAGGCCTCGTCCATCGCGGAGGCTCGTCCCCGCATCGGCAACCCCCGCGACATCTGTGTCGCCGACGTCCACCTGCCCGACGGCTCCGGCCTCACCCTCCTGTCGGAGACCCGCGCCGCGGGCTGGCCCAACGGCCTCGCCCTCTCCGCCGCCGACGACATCGGCGCCGTACGCAATGCCCTCGCCGGTGGCGTCAAGGGCTACGTCGTCACCGGCACCCGTACCACCGTCGGGCTCCCCACCCGACCGGGCGCCGCCCCCATCGGCGCCGCCGCCGCCCGTATGCACCGCCGCCCCCCGGGTGCCCCGAGCCACCCGGGCGGCTACCGAGAGCTGTCCGGCCGTGAGGTCGAGGTGCTGCGACTGGTGGCGGAGGGCCAGTCGAACAAGGCGATCGGCGTCTCGATGGGCCTGTCCGCCCTGACCGTCAAGAGCCACCTCGCCCGTATCGCCCGCAAGCTCGGCACGGGCGACCGCGCCGGCATGGTCGCGGTGGCCCTGCGCACCGGAATCATCCACTGAGCCCGAACCGAGCCGCCGTATTCACAGTCGTGAACTTATGAAAGGGATCGGCCGCTGGTCCCGCCTCACCAACCCCATGCGTCGTGAACCGGATCTTTCACCGACCTGACTGGTTTACGACCCTCAAGCGCCCGTCGACGGAACGTTCCGTCGACGGGCGCTGTCCATACACAGATACCCTTGATCTGTCCCGGTGGGCGCCTGACCTGCACATACAGTCATCCGGCCTCCCTTGCAGGGCACATCGGGGGCACATCACCAAGGACCGCCTCGACGGCTGCCCTGGTCGTGTCCTGATCGTCCAACCACAGATGGGTGTAGGTGTCGAGCGTGATGCTCGGCTTCGAGTGCCCCAGGCGCTTCTGAACGGTCTTCACCGACTCGCGGTGCTTGATCAGCAGACTGGCGTAGTAGTGGCGGAGGTCATGCAACGTCGTGCCTACGGGCACACGCACACCGCTGCCAGCCACCTCCAGAGCCACGTTCGCGCGCTTCTCGATGCCCGACCATGTCCGCGCCCAGGGCGAGCGCTGGATTGGCCGCCCAGAGGCGTTCGGGAACAGCAGCCGGGCTTTGCGCTTCACCGGCTTGCGCGGATTCGTGCGGTCCCAGATCTCCACTTCGGGCACCGGGCCCTGAGCGAGGTACGCGGCGACGGCATCCACGGCAGCCTTGGCCAGCGGCACCGTCCGGGTTGCCTCATGGGTCTTCGTCGGCCCAAGGAAGACGCCACCAGCGCCCTTACCCGTGACGTCGCAGAGTTGCTGCTCCACCCGCACCTCGCGCCGTAGGAAGTCGACGTGGTGCACTTCAAGCCCGAACAGCTCGCCTTGCCGAAGTCCCGATGCGGCGGCCAGCAGTACGAGAGCCCGCTCCCTCATCGTGGGCGCGGCATCGATGAGCGCCCTTACCGCCGCATCGCTGGGCGGTACGATCTCGGGCTTCCGGTTCGGCGGGAGCCTCACGCCATCACAGGGTGAAGAGCGGATGACTCCGTCCAGCACCGCCGTACGCATCACTGCCTTGATGATCGCGTAGGTGTTCTTCAGGCTCACGGGGGCGAGCACCTCCGAGCGCCCCTTGGTCCACGCCCTGATCTCCGAGGGGCGGATGTCGGCTATCGGCATGTCCTCGAAGGTCGGGTAGACATGCGTCTCCAGCCTCTGCCGGATGCTGGCCACGGTTGAGGGGCGATGATGGGCCGATATACGCCAGCGCTCCGCATACTCACGGAACGTCTCCCTACCGGCCTTGCGGTCGATGAAATCGCCCCTGTTCAGATCCGTCTCGACAGCGGCGGCGCGGGCGTCGGCATCCGACCCCCGCGCGTAGTTCTCCTTGCGCTGATCGCCCTTGGCGTCGCGGTACCGAACTTGCCAGCGCTTGCCGTGTCCGTGCGCAGCGGACGGCACAAGCCTCTTCGTCTTGGTGCTGTGCTGCCCGCACGACTGGGCATCATTGCCCGGCCGCGCGAGGTGCCAGCGATCAACTACCTGGGCCTTCATCTTCCTCGCCCTCCTCTTCGGCCCCCCTCATGAATTCCTGCCAGGTCGCGGGGCGCGCCGGGCCGAGGTACTCGCGCTGAAACTCCACCTCGGTCATGTACGGGCGGTTGATCGACAGCCATGAGAGGAACCCTCCGAAGTCCTCCCCGTAGAGCTCCTCACGGCTCGGGAGCGGAGCCGCTCCGTGCATCCAGCGCCAGGCACGCCGCCAAGGCATCGGCTCGCCCATCCAGACCGGCTGTCGCGGGTCCCTGCCGGGCAGCATCAGCGCGGCCGGGGTCACGTCCAGCGCGGCGGCCAGGGCGACCAACTCGTCGACGAAGACCCGGCGCCCCTGCGTCTCGATCTTGGTGACCGTCGAGGCGGTCATGGGAACGCCCATCTCGCCTACCGCCTCGGCCAGTTGCTTCGTCGTCATGCGGCGCCTGCGCCTGATCTCCGCCACGTTGTCGGCCACCTGGTCGCCTACTGGACCGGTTTCGCTGTGACGCCTCGTCGTTCCTGCCATGCAAGCAGAATACGCCCATTCTGGCGCATGGCAAGCCGTGGTGGCAGACTTCGAATTAGGCAGTCATCAGCCAAGAAGGAGTGATCATGCCCGGAGAGAAGAAACTAGCCACCCCAGAGGAACTGGCCGAGTATCTCGGCATCCCGAGGGCGACCCTCGCGCAATGGCGATATCGGGGTATCGGACCGACGCCGATCAAGGTCGGCCGCTTCCGGCGCTACAGGTGGGCCGACATAGAGAAGTGGCTCGACCAGCAGTCGCGGGGTGATGCCGCTTGACGCGGGGGCCGAGGCCGTGACATAGGGATCGATCCCAACAAGCCGACTTACCAACGACCCCGCAGGAAGTGAACAGATGAGAAGTGAAACCCCAGGAAGCGATATCCGAGGAACTTGCCCGACTGCTCGACCAGTTCGAGCGCGACACCGAGCAACTGAACCCCGACGACGACTCATGGACGCGACGCTACGAACAGCTCCAGGCGGCGCTGCTCATGCGAGTGCCGCCGAAGTGGTGCGGTGTGTGCGTGGTGCTCCGCGAAGAGGCCGTGCCGTCCGCGAAGGACCGCCGCGTGTGCGGACCCTGCACCGAGGCAGCCTGCCTGGTCGATTACGTGGCGACCAGTCTCTGAAGACCTCAACGACCCGTAGACAAGGAATCCAAGTGTCTTATGTCAGACAACACGAACCCCCTGGCGGCAACAACCAGGGGGCCCGATAGCAACATCGATCTTTGTACTGCATATTGTAACGCGCCGCGCCGGGGGTGGTTGTGAATGGCATGCCCAGCACACGACTCTGAGTGCACGGGCAACCATGCACCACCCCCTGCGCGCCTCGTGTTCCACTCACTGGCTGAAGTGGCGGCCGAGGTGGATGCGGCAGGGCCGCCCCGATGGCTGTTCAAAGGCATCGTCGTTGAAGGCGATTACGGAATCCTGAGTGCCGAGTACAAGGCCGGTAAGACGTGGGCCATCCTCGACGCCGCTATTTCCTGCGCCGCAGGTCTTCCATGGCTCGGACAGTTCGAATGTGAGGCATCCGGTCCGGTCATCGTTTTCTTCGGCGAGGGAAGCAAACGCAAGATGGTGCGGCGGGCTCGCGCAGTCGGGAAGTCGAAGGGGATAGCGGAAGCCGATACTGACCGGCTTCCAATAGTGCCGTGTTTCACTGCACCGCAACTGAACGACTTGCAGATTCTGCATGAGGTCCGGAAAGCAGTTGAACAGTATCGACCATCACTCATCATCATCGATCCGCTCTACTTGGCGGCGGGAGACAAAGCAAAGAGCAGCGACCTCAACTCCATGGGGGCAATGCTCTACCGAGTGCAGCGCATTGCACAGGAGTTTGATGCATCGCTGCTGATCACGCATCACTGGAACAAAACTGGTCAAGGTGACGGCCACGACCGATCCAGCGGTGTCGGCCCTGCCGAATGGGGGCGGTTCCTGATCAGCGTTGGCGTACAGGGTGGTGAGCGTACAGATCCGAATACCAAGGAGTCGACGGTGCGGCTGAAGTGGCAGTTCAAAGGCGACGAAATAGCGGTTCCCGCCATGACGCTCATTCGCCGGGTACGCGCCGATGACCCCGATGATCTCAGCAGCCCGATGCAGTACTCCATTGAGCAAGCTGCCAATGAACCAGAAGACGGAACGGCTGAACTGACACCGTCTGAACGGAAGCTCTTGGAAGCAATGATTGCGGCCGGAGGGCGACCAGAGACAGTCGCGCAACTGGTTGACCGGATCGCAGAAAAGCATGGCCACGGGCTCCGCCGAGAGACGTGTTCACGAGGACTGAACCGCCTCGCGGAACTGAACCTGGCCGACCAGATCCCCCCAGAAGGCGTAGGGAAAGCCGCTCAATGGTTCGCTCTCGAAGAAATCCCTGGTCAAGCCGCGTGATGACCGAATGTCACACGTGACCGCTCACGTGTGCGTGATGTGACCTCTCCCTATAGGGAGGTCACGTCACATCACACGGTCACCCGCCGTACCGGCCTGACCGTCGGTGAGGGTACGCGCTGGACGACCAGGGCAAGCCCTTAAGAAAGGAATCACGATGGAAGACGAAATTGATCTGTCCGACCTAATAGCCGGTCTGGCCGCCGAGGCGGTGTCCGTCGCCGATCCCATGGACGAGCCGCTCTTGGCTGACTGCCTGTGGTGCAGCGATTTCGGGCTCTCTGGTCGGCATTCCGACTCATGTCCGCTCCGGCGTGGTGGCCGCCATGCGTAAATGCCCCCAAGAAGGTCCTGGGCGGCATCTCAGGGCCTCTCGAATGCCTTCCAGCTATCAGGTACCCGAGCGGTCCTCAATCGCCTCTCAGGCGCGTCTTTGCCGCTTCGGGCTTTCCTGCTGGGGGCGGTGGTCGTAGTGATGCAGCCGACGTACGCAGTGGGGTCCATACAAGCGAACCTGCTGAGCAACGCGATCCACATCGCCCTGCACGCCGATCCGAGCAAGGAGGCGAAGAAGCTCCTAAACGGCGCCCGGCGAGAAGAACTGCTGCGGATTTTCGCCGAGCTGACCGGTACGGGACATAAATCCCGTCCGGTACTGGACATTGGGTCACAATTGATCTGTGGGGAGGAGTGCGCCGAAATTCTTGGCGTCTCACCGCGAACGGTAAACCGGAGGCGGGTAGAGCTGGGCGGCGTGCCGGTAGGCAAGAAGTTCTATGTGTTCGATAAAGCGTTCATTCTGAAGAAGGCAAGGCAAGGCAAGGGGAGGTGAAGTAGTGATGATTGAGCGTAAGACAGCATCCAACGGCGTGACCGTCAAGGCGGTGGCCGGAACCGATGCAAGCGGGAGGATAGAGGCGACCTTCGTGACCTTCGGGGTCCGTGACCACGATGGAGACATTGTGGAACCGGGAGCCGTCAAAGAAGGACCTGTAATCATCAGCGGCTGGAATCATTCGGCATGGGGACCGAACGCAATGCCCATCGGACGCGGAAGCATCAAGGTGGTCGGCAACACAGCAAGGGTAGTCGGCGAACTGTTCATGGACTCCGTGGCAGGCCGTGACGCACACGCCGTGCTGAAAGGTCTCGGAGACCTGGCCGAGTTCAGTTGGAGCCTGGACGAAATCAAGAGCCGAATGGGAAAGGACATCAAGGGCCGCCCTACGAGGTACATCTCGTCAGTGAAAGTCAGGGAGATATCCCCGGTCCTGCAAGCCGCCTCGATCGGGACCGAACTCGTAAGCATTAAGAGCCGGTCAGACATCAGCGATGTCGAGCGACGTGAACTTTTGCGGATCAGGAAGAACCTGGAGACCGACGAATTGATTACCATTCGCGAGCGTTTGGACGAGGAGTGCCGCCACGAAGCACTGCGTACCGAGGTGGAACGCCTCTATCACAACTACGTGAAGGAGGTGGGAGTCGGATATTCATACGACAAAGCATGGATCGTGCCGCAGACGGTCCGCGACGCAGCCTATGCCGCCATCGGCACCTACGCTCCAGAGTTGGGGCTAGACCGGGATCAGATTCGCATCAAGTGGTTTTCGGCCGAAGATGGGGCGGACGAATTTATGGATTTCTGGTCAGAAGTTCCGTTGCTCGGTAGGTGTCACCCAAAGGCGGCACCCAGTGTCATAGAACTCAACTCCGGCCTGTCCGAAGATGATTGCTGGAATGTCGTTCCTCACGAGCTACGGCACATTAGTCACCCCGAAGAATCGGAAGAAGACGTGCGGCTATACGAGAGCCGGTCACGGCTACAAAGGATGGGTTACTGAAAATGAGCGAAAACCGCGACGATCTCAACTCAAGCCCGTCGCCCACTGAAGAGAAGCAGGCCGAGCTACGCCGGGCGCTGTACATCAACGATGGTGGCGACACTCAGGGCGGAGAGCCGCTGCCCTCCAACACGGTAGCGCTGCTCAATAGCGTCATGACTCGCCGCAACATGTACGAAACCGAAAGGCTTATCGCGGTGGTCGAACGAGCCAAGCAGATTGCGGTCGAGCATGCGGCGGGGGTGATGTGAGATGCGAACTCCCCGGAGCAACAAGGCAGTTGCCGCAGCCGGCGAAGCCAACGGTAGCGCCCAGTGCCCTCACCAGGGTTGTGAAGCTGACGGTTGGGCCATCGAGGGCAAAGGCAGGTTCGCCGGACAGACCATCGCCTGGTATTGCCGGGCTGACGGCAGGATCGAGCTTTTCTCCGTTCCCCCGAAGTCCGATCCGCTGGGCAAGGCCGAGCAGGCAGTCGTCGACCGGTACGCCCCGCAGATCGCCGAGGCGACCAGGGCCGAGGAAGAGGCCGCCGAGGCTTACATGCAGGCATCTCAAGCCTGGACATCCGCGACCGTAGCCCGCGTGCAGGCCGAGAACGACCCCGGCAGCGTGGGTTACGGGCCGGACGGCTGGACGTTCCGGCAGCACCCCGACCTGGGCGAGCTGCGGACCGCAGAAAGCCAGGCCCGCGAAGCGCTGGACGAGGCGGAGAGCCTGCTCAGCAAGGCCAGGGGCAGGACGGCCAAGGTGCACCGCGCCTGCGACCAGGATCGTCTTTGCGCCCGTGACAAAGACCGTGGGTTCACGGATGGATTCAAGTAGACCGGTGGCGGCCCGAGGTGTCTAACTCCTCACTTCGGGCCGTCATCATTTAATGCGGGGGCCAGGCCCGCAATTACCTGGGCCCCTTAATATCAATGGGGCGCACACATTCCCGACACCCCAAGGCATGGACAGTGGACCATATCATTTCTGTTTCTATTCGCCCTGATTTGTGGGGTGACAAGGCGAACATACGGGAGGCTACTCGTGTAACAGCGCAAGGGGGAATGGTGAGGGTTGGCACCCACCGGATACTGCATCCCCGTACCTACTAGTACTTAATAAATGGGTTACGTACATGTGTGTACTACTACCCATACATAGAGGGGGAGAGGGGGTACCCCCCACTCCTACCCCCATACCTTACCCATATATCTATACTATATACATACAATGCACACATAATACACAATAAAGAACAAACAAAACAAATAAATGAAAGAAACAAAAAGAAAATCAATCAATCTTTTTGTGTGTGAGTGAGGTGGTGCCTCAGTGATGTACTCGGGCATAGGTACCACCCATACCGGGGGGCGGGGGTCGCGACGTAATAAACTAGTGCCCAGGAGGACCGGACGTCTTCCGCTACTCTCTCCACGCTTTCGATTGCGCATATGCGCAGGTCGGGAGCTAACTGGGTCAACCGTGCCCTAATAGCTGGAGTCGAAGAGGCCCCCGACATCGCGGCTGGAAAACAGTACCTCCTTGCTCCGCCCCTTCTTGTGGCGCAGGGCCGCCGCCAACTCTTCGGCCTTTTTTCCGGCCTCGGCGATGTGACTCCCAAGTGCTTTGGGGTCAGGGGATGTATTCATCCCGAAGTGCCCGCTCCACACATCGATAAGCTCCGTTACGTCATGCGGTCGTATCCTCCGGGCTCGGGCGTAGAAGGAGACCTTCACCGGACTTTCGGAAATCCTGCGAGCAAGTGTCGTCTCGTACGAGCCGATGATTGCGATTATTTCCGCTCGAATGTTTGCGTCCTTTGTATTGAGATCGCGCCAGCTGAGGATTCGCGAACCCGCGTCCCAGGTCTTCATGAGCGGACCCAGCTTCATTCCATGCTCGTCGACTGCGAGCGAGCCAGCAGTTTCCACTACCGACTCTATTGCATCGTAGACCGCATTCAACTCGCCAACTTCATCCATTGCATGTCTCCGCATGGGTCGACTTCATAGATTGCCCGGATATTCGCTACGGGAATTACCTCCCTGCAATAAAATTCAAGGCCGCCGCCCCTCCAGATCGAAACCATTGGTGGAGCGACACCCGGTCCCCATATATCTTTTACACCTTGGACGCTGACGGCCAAGCACACGTTGCGTGGCGTGTGAAGCCCCAACCTGTATGGAGCTATGCATGCCGAATACGTGGAAGGTGTGAGAAACGTTCCATGGTCTGGTAGGCCCAGGCCGTTCCTCTTTATGAGAGAGAGTGTGCTCTCTGTGGTCCAATGGTACAGGAGTCCGTAGGTATCAATGATCTTGTCGGCGTCGGCAGGCGGTTCATCTTGTTCGCAAAGGTCCTGAGCACTCCAGGGAGTGACGGTCAAACCAGACCCCCGAGCCCGGAATAGATCCATCCTTTCGGTGATGTGATCGTAGTGGGTCATTGTTGCCTCCGCTGGAGCCTGCCCCCTTCCGTTTTACCGCACAGAGGGGTACGCCGCATTCCTGACGGGCGCCCACGTCCCCGTACTTTCCAGCGCACTGGCCCTGGATGTTCGGCCTTAGTCCAGTGAGTCAATTGCCTTGTTGATAGCGGCTCTTGCACCTGCGCCGTGCATCGCGATTCGGGACAGCTCAGCGAACGCCTTGAGGTACGTGCGGATCTCTCCGGGAGTTGTGATGTTGACCTCGGCCGTCAGTGTCTCGACCGCAACCTGTGCGTCGTCGAAGGCGTAGAAGGCTTCCAGCGGCCACACGGTGCGGCGGGCCGTGAACGGGATGATCCCGAGGGACACGTTCGGCCGGGACATGATCTCCAGCAGGTACCGGAGCTGCACGGCCATCGCCGCGTCGTCGCAGACCCGGTGGTAGAGCACCGTCTCTTCGAGCAGCAGGGCAAAGCGGTGGTCGCCCTCATAGACGACGCGGGAGCGGTTCAGGCGTGCCTGTACGGCGTCGGCCACGTCGTCGGGTGTGCCCTGGAAGTCCGTGATGGACCGAAGGAGCCCTGTCGCGTAGTCGGCGCTCTGGAGCATGCCGGGAACCAGGTTCGAGGCGTAGACGCGGAAATGGCGCGTGCGCTCGTACAGCGGGACGGTCTTCTCGTGGATGCGCCGCATGCCGTCGCGGTGGATCTGCCTCCATTGTGTGTACATGGACTCGGCAGTGCGGGAGGCGGCGATCAGGTCCGGCGCCCGATCCTCGGCGCCGCAGGCCTGGCACCATGCACGTATGTCGGAATCGGACGGGATGGTCTTGGCACGTGCGATGCGGGACGCCTTCGACTTGTGCCAGCCGCAACGCTGCGCCAGCTCATGTCCGGTGAGCCCGGCATCCCTCCTGATCTCATCCAGGCGGGAAGCAATGGCCGCGCGGGCGGCTTGGGCGGTGGACAGCGGAGATGTGGACATGAACTGGCGTACCGGGCTTCTCAGATGGCGTACTTCTCGTGCGGGATGGCCCGCTCCCAGACGGCGTCGAACGCGGTGGAGCACAACCGGGCAACCGCCGGCTCGTCCGTCTGGTCGGTGTGCACCCAACGCCCGTCACCGTCAAAGACGTTGAACTGCGCGATACGGCCGTCGAAGAGCCAGAAGTCGTTCCCCGGAAGGGCGAGGTCGGATGCCTGCCGCCTCGGGAGCCAGCGGATGTCCTCGCCTGCGGCGACGTTGGTGAAGGTGAACGAGTGCTCGTACCGGATGTACTCGCTTGGCGGCTCGCCAACGATCCTCGCGCGGCGCATGACGACACCCTTGGCGGTGACCTCCTGGACCAGGTCGAGCCAGGAACGCCACCAGGACTGGCGGTCGTCCGGGTCGAGCCGGTGGCCCCGCTTCCACGCCGCAAAGCCCTCGTCCTCGTTGGAGATCGCGTATACGTCCCGCATCTCAAGGTGCACAGCGGAACGCTCCACGGACCGGATCAGGTCAGCAAAGCTACTGAGGCTCTGCGCCATCAAGTGCCTCCCTCAACAGCGGGATCATGCGCTGCGGTAGCCGGATCACGCCCTCATGGTCCGGAAGAGGGCTGTCCTGGACGGTCCGGGCCACAGTGTCTGCGTCGGCCCTGACGCCCTGGATCACGAGATCACGCGTCGCTTCGTCTACCCACACCGCAGGGCAGCCGTGATCTCCGGACTCCGGATCTTTCCCGACGAACCGTAGCTCCTGCATGGGCCCTCCCCAACGTCAAGCCGGTTGCTGTCGGTTGCAGAGTTGCCCTGGTGGTGAAGGAGCGTCAAGGGCGCGCACCAGGCTGTGCAACCGTGTGCAACTTCATGGACCAGCCCGTTCACTAATTCCTACGGTCGTAACCGGAGTCACACGAGTCGGGGAGACACGATGGCAGCCACACGCCCAAAGACCACCCAGGAGCCGCCGGTAGTCCTCCCAGTGGGCCTGAACGCGTGGCTTCTCGACTGCGTCCCGGTCCCCGGCTGCAAGGTGTGTGCGGCCAACTGGAGACAGCTCAACGCCGCGAAGCACAAGGGCGACATCACGCAGGCCGCCAAGCATGCCACTGAGGTCCGCGATCACGCCTCGGGAGTGCACTGATGGCGATGGACATGCAGACCTACAGGGACCGCCGCAAGGAGGCCACCGAAGCGGCAGAGGCGATCCGAGCAGCCCTGGCCGGTCTTGGCCTCCCCGAAAGCGTCTGGGGCAGCGTGCGCCCGATGGTGACCCACAGCGGCAAGCCCTACGTACACCTCGGCATGGTCCGCGCGGAGGCGGCAGCGCGGATGGCCGAGGCCATGCGTGCTCCGGCCGAGCCATAGTCAGGGACCTTCGGCGGCGGTGCTCGCCTTGACACCACCCTGGGCGCGGCGTGCGGTGGAGGCAGGACAACCTTCTCTGTGAGGGACTTGAAATCATGGTCGCAATTGAGAAGCCGACTGTCTCGGTCAAGGAGTTCGAGGCACTGTGCCGGACGCTCCACACGGTATCCGAGGGGCGCGAGCTATACCCCGACAACCTGGGCAGGGTCGCGCTGGAACTCCTGAAAGGGCTTGGCCTGGCGGTTGCCGTGGACGACAAGGGAGGAGCGCAGTGGGTAAACCGCCCGTCCGTGGACTCTGAGAAGCCTGCCCAGCCATGCCCACTGGGCATGGTTCCGGTTCGTGGTCTGGAACTAACTCCCCCCGGTGCCGGGACTCCGGGCGCCGGGGAAATCTCTGTACCCTCCCTATGGCCCCATCGGGCTGCGTGAACCTTCAACACCCCTGGCTTCGGCTACAGTTGCGCGCACAGACCTACGAGAGCCTGGGTTCCGACGTACCCAGGTGGTCCGTCGGTGTTGCGCACCTTGGAGAGGCAGTCGCAACGGCGAGGCCAACCTCGGGGCTGGCATTGACCGGCAGGTCGAGGCCCATGCGGTGGCACCCGCACGCGACCTGCCCGGCGCTTATGCCATGTTGGGATCAAAGGAGAGGGACTAGCCGGATCAGCCCTGGCAAGGCACCGAGACCCTGAACGTCGGCACGGCCTCAGCAAGACCTCACACGTACGTCACGTGGTGGTCAGGCTGAGAGCTGCGTGCCGAAGGTCTGATCGCCGGAAAGGTACTCAGACCGTTGAAGCTCTCGTTCGGCGTCAAGGTGCTGGTGGTCATCATCTGCATCCTGATCTCCGTCATCGTGGCCATCGTGGCTGGCCTCATGAGCCACGCCCCCGGCTCGCCCATCAGTGAGGCTGTCCTGTACGGCGGCGGCGCGTTCGCTGGCTGCCTGATCCTCTGCCTGACAGTGCTGTCGACCCTTGGCGTGCTGTGACCATGCGGAAGCCCCGGAGGGTCGGTCTCTGGGGCTTCGCGTCAGCGCGGGTCAGTCGTCCGTGTCCGCGAACGCAATCTCGGGCCTGCCCTCAGTGAGGGCGCTGACCAGCGGGGTGTGGGCCTGGAACAGAAGAGAACCAGCGACCTTGACCAGGGCTTCGGTGAGCGCCTCGGTTTCGCCGCAGTCGTTCATGATCCGGTCATAGGTCTGGGCATCTCCGGCCAGCGCCGCAATGATCAGCGTGTACGCCTTGATCAGGTCGTCGTTCGAGCCGATCACGTCTCGCAGAGGGTTGGCGGTCTCGCTCTTACCGATGGTCATGACGATCACTTCTTTGCAGGTGCCGTACGTCCAGTGTTGCGGCGCGGTGCCGCGAGGGCACATCCGGGGCACACCGCTGCGAGAATCAGTGTGAAGCGATAGAACTCACTGAGATACGTTTTCGCAGGTCAGTCGATCGATGGCTTGAAGGTGCAGGTCAGGCGTTCGCTCGTACAGATACCCTTGACATGTGACCGACGCCCAAGAGACCGCAGCAGACAGCTCACTGCGAACCACCGGAGGCGCCCCTCCGGACGACGGCGGATCTTCTGTTACGGGGGCGCCGAACCCTGAACCGATCCCTTTGCTCGAACCGCGTGACGGTATTCCGCCGGTCGTCGCCGACGACGCCGCGCTCGCCGAGGTGATCGCCGCCTTCGCGGCCGGCTCCGGCCCTGTCGCCGTCGACGCCGAGCGCGCCTCCGGCTACCGCTACGGACAGCGCGCCTATCTCGTCCAGCTGCGCCGCGAGGGCGCGGGCACCGCGCTGATCGACCCGGTGGACTGTCCCGACCTCTCCGGCCTCGGCGAGGCGCTGTCCGGCGTGGAGTGGGTGCTGCACGCCGCCACACAGGATCTGCCCTGCCTCAGGGAAATAGGCATGGTGCCGACGCGGCTGTTCGACACCGAGCTGGCCGGGCGGCTCGCCGGGTTCCCGCGGGTCGGGCTCGGCGCGATGGTCGAGGGCGTTCTCGGCTTCGTCCTGGAGAAGGGGCACTCGGCCGTCGACTGGTCCACCCGCCCGCTGCCAGAGCCGTGGCTGCGGTACGCCGCGCTGGATGTGGAGCTCCTCGTCGACCTGCGGGACGCGCTGGAGAAGGAACTGGACCGGCAGGGCAAGCTGGAGTGGGCCCACCAGGAGTTCGCGGCGATCGCGGCGGCGCCGCCCGCCGAGCCGCGCAAGGATCCCTGGCGTCGTACGTCCGGGATGCACAAGGTGCGCCGGCGTCGGCAGCTGGGCGTCGTGCGCGAGCTGTGGCAGACGCGGGACCGGATCGCGCAGCGGCGGGATGTGTCGCCGGGCAAGGTGCTGAGTGACGCGGCCATCGTGGAGGCCGCGCTCGCTCTTCCGGCCAATGTGCATGCGCTCGCCGCTTTGAACGGGTTCGGGCACCGGATGGGGCGGCGGCAGCTGGAGCAGTGGCAGGCGGCGGTGGATCGTGCGAAGGCGCTGGCCGACGCGCAGTTGCCACAGCCGGGTCAGCCGGTCATGGGGCCTCCGCCGCCGCGGGCCTGGGCCGACAAGGATCCGGCCGCGGCCGCTCGGCTGTCCGCGGCCCGCGCCGGGGTCTCGGCGTTGGCCGAGGAACTGAACATGCCGCAGGAGAACCTGATCACGCCGGACACGGTGCGGAGAGTGTGCTGGGAGCCGCCGGTTCCGGCTGATGCCGGGGCGGTGGGGGCGGCTCTGGCCGGGTTCGGGGCTCGGGCCTGGCAAGTCGAGCTGGTGACTCCGGTGCTGGTGGAGGCGTTGTCCGCCAAGGCGCCGTAAACGGTTCCTCTAGGTCTCTCAGCGCGTCGCTCCTCGCATGAAACCGTTGTAGATGAAGCGCTGCAGGAACAGGAACACGATCAGCGTCGGCAGGATCACCAGGACCGCTCCCGCCGAAATCGTTTCCCAGTGCGCCGCGTACGGGCCGCGGAAGCGGAACAGCGACGTCGAGATCACGCCAAGATCCTCGGACGGCATGTAGAGGAAGGGGATGTAGAAGTCGTTGTAGACGGTGATCCCCTTGACTATCACGACCGTGGCGATCGCCGGCTTGAGGAGCGGGAAGATGATCTTGCGATAGATCGTGAAGGCGTTGGCTCCCTCA
This sequence comes from Streptomyces sp. DG2A-72, assembly GCF_030499575.1. Lineage (NCBI taxonomy): Bacteria > Bacillati > Actinomycetota > Actinomycetes > Kitasatosporales > Streptomycetaceae > Streptomyces > Streptomyces sp. DG2A-72. The sequence goes on along the minus strand of NZ_JASTLC010000001.1, from coordinate 8,171,900 downwards.
AGGCGTGCCGACTCGTCCAGGGAGATCGGGATGGATCGTACGAACTGCAGGAAGATGTAGATCGACACGATGTCCGTGCCCATGTAGAGCACGATCGGCGCCCAGAGCGTGTCGAACATGCCGAAGCTGTTGACGATCTGGAAGGTCGCCACCTGGGTGGTGACACCGGGGACCAGCGCGGCGACCAGGAAGAGCGCCACGACCAGTGTCTTGAAGCGGAACGTGAAGCGGTCGATCGCGTACGCCGTCATCGAGCCGATGAGGACCGTGCCGCCGACGGCGAACAGCAGGATGAGGGCCGTGTTGCCGAACGCCGAGAGCATACGGCCGTCCTGGAACGCGGTGACGTAGTTTCCGAAGTTGAGCAGGTCGGCGGGGAGTGACAGGGCTCCGTCGGCGTCCGCCATCTCCTTCTCCGTCTTGAGGGAGGTCAGCAGGACTACGACGAGCGGGAGCAGGACTATCGACGCGGCGACTGTCAGCGAGAGATAGACGAGCGTACGGGCTACGGCTCGGCGCGTCATACGAGGTCCACCTTGTCGTCGGGGACGAGGCGCCGCTGGACCCAGGTCACCGCGAGGATGATCAGCAGCAGCACGACCGCGGCGGCCGAGGCGAGCCCCGTCTTGTTGAAGCGGAAGGCCAGGTTGACGGTCTGGATCACGAACGTCTCCGTGCCCGTCGCACCGCCGGTCATGATGTACGGAATCTCGAAGACCGAGAGGGAGCCCGAGATGGAGAGGATGACCGTCAGGCTCAGGACCGGCTTGATACCGGGCGCGATGATGTAGCGGAACTGGTGCCAGCGGTTCGCGCCGTCCAGTTCGGCGGCCTCGTACAGCTCCCCCGGAATCGACTGGATCGCGCCGAGGAAGAGGACGAAGTTCAGGCCCATGTAGCGCCAGACCGAGACGCCGGCGAGTGAGACGTTCGCGGAGGTGGATGTCCCGAGCCAGGCGTGGTCGGTCGTGACGCCGAAGAGGCTCAGGATCGAGTCGAGGGTGCCGCCGTCCTGGAAGAAGTAGAGGAAGACGAAACCGATTGCTACCCCGTTGATCAGATACGGGAAGAAGAGCACGCCCTTGAAGAAGTTCCGGAAACGGACGTTGAAACTCAGGATCGTCGCGAAGTAGAGCGCGGCCGCGATCTGGACGACGGAGGCGGCGAGGTAGTAGCCGCTTACGAAGAAGACGCGGAAGAGGTCTTCGCGGGTGAAGATCTCGGCGTAGTTCTCGGCGCCCGTGTAGTTGAGCTCGGGGCTCACGCCGTCCCAGTCGGTGAAGCTGTACGCGACCATGTTGGCGATCGGCGCGTAGGTGAAGATGATCAGGAGCGCGAGCGGGGCGATCAAGAACAGCCAGGGGGTGACGCCCCGCCACAGGCGTGCCCGGCGGGGGGCGCGGGCCGGGACGGGGGCCAGGTGCGCCGCCCCGGCCCCGGCCCGCACGGCCGCCTTCGGGGTGGTGTCCGTCATCACGACCCCACGGACTTCTGTGCCTCGGTCCAGCGCTTGCTGAGGTCGGCGAAGAGATCGTCGAGGCTGCCCTCGGTGGCACCGCGGGCCACGTCGACCAGTTTCTGGCGGTACTCGGGGGCGTAGATACCGGCTTCGGACTCGTTGTCGATGAGCTTCACCTGGGCGCCCTTGGCGTCGTCCAGGTCGATGAGCTTCACACCGGCGTCCTCGTACGGCTTCAGCACCTCGGGCAGCGGGGCGTCCTGGAGCGGGGAGATCGCCAGGTTGTCCTTGTCGTAGCCGGACTTGTCGGTGAACCAGTCGATCCAGGCGCGGGCCGCCTCCTTGTGTTTCGAGTGGACGTTGACGGCCTGGTTGTAGTCGGGGGCGACGACCGCGCAGAACGTGCCGTCCGCCTGGGCGGGAAACGGCATGAAACCGATGTCGTCGGGGTTTTCTCCGGCCTTCTTCGCGGCGTCCTGGAACTGGACGATCGCCCACGTGCCGAGCCACTGCGTGGCGATCTCGCCCTTCGCCATCCGGGGCTTGGACTCCTCCCAGTTGGTGGTGGCCGGGTCCTTCTCGGCCAGGCCCTGCTTGACGATGTCGTGCAGCAGCGTGTCACCGACGCGCAGGTCGGCGTCCTGCGCCCAGGGGTCGCCCTCGGCCAGCTTCGTGGTGGCCTCGGCGTCGCAGTGGACCGAGCCGTTGACGTACGTCCACGACGTCAGCGGCCAGCCCGCGGCGAAGTTGGTGTAGTAGGGGACGGCGTCGGTCTTCGACTTGATCGCCTTCAGGGCGGTCAGGAACTCGGCCGGGGTGGTGGGCCAGTCGGTGATTCCGGCCTGACGCCAGACCTTCTTGTTGTAGAGGAAGCCGGGCGCCACGCCGACCGGGCTCTGACCGTAGACCTTGCCGTCGACGGTGGTGTAGTCGGTGAAGCGGTACTTCTTGCTGCGCTCCTCCTGGGTGCCCAGCGAGGCGAAGAACTTCGGGTAGTCGCTCTTCTTGATAACCGCGGGGATCAGCAGGACGTCGCCGTAGTTCTCCGTGTTCATACGGATCTTGACTTCGGCCTCGTAGTTGGTCAGGGCCTCGAATTCGACCTCGACCTTCGGATAGGTCTTGTTGAACTCGGCGGCGTACCGGTCCATCGTGCCGTCCTGCACGAGGTCGGTCCGCACGGTGAGCACCTTGATGGTTCCGCTCACCTGGGCCGGATCATCGGGCGCTTCGGCATCCGCCCCCTTCGACGAGCCTCCGGTACCGGTGCACGCCGAGAGCAGCAAGGCACCCGCGGCAATGGCCAGGACTGTACGGCGGTACATGTGCATCAGCTCCGTTCACGAGACGGACGAGCACTGCGGGTTGGCTGATTCGGAACTCTGACAGCGCTTTCTCGACCGGTAAAGTCCCTATCTCGCCAACGGGTGTCAGAAACCTTCTCTGTAATGGGATTGACCGGTTTAGGGAGTGCCCCATGCTGGAGGTCGCACCGCTCACCGAGGGATGGATCCTGCGACACCCCGGAGGCACTGGGGACACGCTCCCGGCCACCGTGCCCGGCTGTGTGCACACCGATCTGCTGGCGGCCGGGGTGATCCCGGATCCGTTTCTCGGTCGGAACGAGACCGAGGTCGCGTGGGTGGGGCGGCGGGACTGGGTCTATGAAACGGACCTGAACGCGGTATCCGGGCATGAGCAGACCAACCTCGTCTTCGACGGCCTCGACACGGTCGCCGAAGTCCTGCTCGACGGACGGCTGCTGGGCCGCACACGGAATATGCACCGCTCCCATCGATTCGACGTAACCGGTCTCCACGGGCGCCTGTCCGTGCACTTCACCTCCGCGTACGCCGAGGCCGAGGCCGTGCGCGGCAAGCTGGGCGAGCGGCCGGCGGCCTACGCCGAGCCCTTCCCGTACATCCGCAAGATGGCCTGCTCCTTCGGCTGGGACTGGGGGCCGACCCTGGTGACGGCCGGGATCTGGCGCCCGGTACGGCTGGAGCACTGGTCGACGGCGCGGATCGCCCGCGTGCGCCCGCTCGTCACCGTCGAAGAAGGCACAGGGCGGGTCGAGTTGTACGTCGACGTCGAGCGGACCCGGGTCGAGGCACCGCTGTCCGTCGAGGCGACGATGGGCGGTGCAGGCGGTGCACGGGTGCGCGCCTCGATCGACGGCACTCGGGGCGTCGTACGGCTGGAAGTCCCCGAAGCGGACCTGTGGTGGCCCCGGGGGTCCGGTGAACAGCCGTTGTACGACGTCGAGTTGACGCTGCTGCACGATGGCGACGCGCTCGACGTGTGGCGTCGGCGCGTCGGCTTCCGCAGCGTCGAGCTGGACACCTCGCCGGATGCGTACGGATCGGGGTTCACGCTGGTCGTCAATGGTGAGCGGCTCTTCGCGCGGGGCGTCAACTGGATCCCGGACGACGTGTTTCCGTCCCGGATGACGCGTGACCGCTACCGAGAGCGGCTCGGACAGGCAGCCGACGCGGGTGTGGACCTGGTGCGTGTGTGGGGCGGCGGGATCTACGAGAGCAAGGACTTCTACGACGCGTGCGACGAACTGGGGCTGCTGGTGTGGCAGGACTTTCCGTTCGCGTGCGCGGCCTACCCCGAGGAGCAGCCGCTGCGGGGCGAGGTGGATGCGGAGGCCCGGGAGAACGTCGTACGGCTGATGCCGCATCCGTCGCTGGTGCTGTGGAACGGGAACAACGAGAACCTGTGGGGCTTCAGGGACTGGGACTGGGAGCGGCGGCTGGACGGGGGCTCCTGGGGCGAGGGGTACTACCTCGGCGTGCTGCCGCGGGTGGTCGCCGAGCTGGATCCGACGCGGCCGTACACGGCGGGCAGTCCCTGGTCCGGGTCCTGGGCGCGGCACCCGAACGATCCGGCGCACGGCACGCACCACTCGTGGGAGGTGTGGAACCGGGCGGATCATGAGGACTACCGGCTCGAAGTCCCCCGTTTTGTCGCGGAGTTCGGCTGGCAGGCACCGCCCGCCCACGCCACGCTGCGGCGCGCGCTGCCGGGTGAGGAGCTCGCGCCCGACTCCCCCGGCATGCTGCACCACCAGAAGGCGGACGACGGAAACGGCAAGCTGCGGCGTGGCCTGGAGCGTCATTTCGCGTTTCCCGAGGGCGACTTCGATCGCTGGCACTACCTCACACAGGTCAATCAGGCGCGTGCGGTAGCCGCCGGCATCGAGCACTGGCGGTCGCACTGGCCGGTGTGCGCGGGGACGGTCGTATGGCAGCTCAACGACTGCTGGCCGGTGACGTCGTGGGCGGCGATCGACGGGGACGGGCGGGAGAAACCGTTGTACTTCGAGTTGCGGCGGCTGTATGCGGACCGGTTGCTGACGGTGCAGCGGAGGGAGGGCGGGCTGGTGCTGGCGGCGGTCAACCAGTCTGCCGAGGAATGGGCCGGTGAACTGAGGCTGCGTCGGATGTCTGTCGAGGGCGCGGTGCTCGGTGAGGCGAGCGCGGGCTTCACGGCGGGCGGGCGTTCCGTGGCGGTGGTGCGGGTGCGACGGGAGTTGGAGCCGGTGGGTCCGAAGGAGTTCCTGGTCGCGGACGGGGGCGGGCTGCGCGCGTGGCACTTTCCCGCCCCGGATCGTGAAATCCCGTACGTCCGGCCGGAGTTCGACGTCGCGCTCGTGCCGGGAGGGGTACAGGTCACGGCCCACACCCTCGTACGGGATCTGCTGTTGCAGGCCGACCGGCTGGACCCGGACGCACGGGCCGACCGGGGGCTGGTCACGCTGCTTCCGGGCGAGCGGGTGACCATCGGTGTGCGGGGCTGGAAGACTCCCGATGCGGGCGCCGCCCGATCAGCCCTGTACTGCGTGGAGCCCACCCGATGACGGAAACGCCGACATCCCGCGTCACCATCAAGGACGTCGCCGCGCGCGCCGGTGTCTCCAAGGGTGCCGTGTCCCTCGCCTTCAACCACAAGCCGGGGCTGTCGGAGGCGACCCGGGACCGGATCTTCCGGGCGGCCCGGGAGCTGGGCTGGGCACCGAGCCTCGCGGCGCGGTCGCTGGCGGGGTCGCGCGTGGACGTGGTGGGGCTGGCGATCTGCCGGCCGGCGCAGATACTCGGGCTGGAACCGTTCTACATGGAGTTCATCTCGGGTCTGGAGAGCGTGCTGACCGAGCACTCCTGCTCGCTGCTGCTGCGGCTCGTACGCAATCTGGAGGAGGAGGCCGGGCTCCAGGAGGCGTGGTGGCGGGGGCGGCAGATCGGCGGTTCGATCCTGGTCGACTTCCGCGCGGACGACCCGAGGGTGGGCGTGGTGGAGCGGCTCGGCATGCCGGTCGTGGCCGTGGGGCATCCGTCGCTCACCGGGGGTCTGACCTCCGTATGGACGGAGGACGCGACGGCCGTGACCGAGGCCGTGCGGTATCTGGCGGCGCTCGGGCACCGGCGGATCGCGCGGGTCGGGGGTGCGGCGGCCCTCGGCCATACGTCCATCCGTACGGCGGCGTTCGACGAGGCGGGGCGGGCCTTGGAGCTGGCGGGGGCCTGGCAGGTCGCCACCGACTTCTCGGGTGAGGCGGGGGCGCGGGCGACGCGCTCGCTGTTGACGGCTGCGGCGCCGGATCGGCCCACGGCCATCGTTTACGACAACGACATCATGGCTGTGGCGGGGTTGTCGGTGGCGGCGGAGATGGGGTTGTCGGTGCCGGGGGATGTTTCGTTGCTGGCGTGGGACGACTCGCAGTTGTGCCGGCTCACGCATCCCACGTTGTCCGCGATGAGTCATGACGTGCACGGGTTCGGGGTGGATGTGGCTCGGACGCTGTTCGGTGTGATCATGGGGGATGGGAGGGGGTCGCATCCGGTGCCTACTCCGGTGCTGACGCCGCGGGGGTCGACGGCGCCGCCGCGGGGATAGCCACCGTCCAGATGTGACCTTCGCCGCTCGACCCACCGGGGCTGTGCAGCTACGTTACCCATAAGTAGCATGGTCTGAGCAAGCGCTCAGCGTCCCGCACCTCTGGAGGAGAGCCATCGTGCCTCGTACCGTCAGGGACGTCGTCTTCGTCGACGGCGTCCGCACACCGTTCGGCAAGGCGGGCCCGAAGGGCATCTACCACGAGACTCGCGCCGACGACCTTGTCGTGAAGGCGATCCGGGAGCTGCTGCGCCGCAACCCCGGTCTCGACCCGAAGAAGATCGACGAGGTCGCCGTCGCCGCGACCACGCAGATCGGCGACCAGGGCCTGACCCTCGGCCGGACGGCGGGCATTCTCGCCGGTCTGCCGCAGTCGGTGCCCGGCTACTCGATCGACCGCATGTGCGCCGGTGCGCTGACCGCCGTCACCACCACCGCGGGCTCCATCGCCTTCGGTGCGTACGACGCCGTCATCGCCGGTGGTGTCGAGCACATGGGCCGGCACCCCATGGGCGAGGGCGTGGACCCGAACCCGCGGTTCGTGAGCGAGAAGCTGGTCGACGAGTCCGCCCTGTTCATGGGCATGACCGCCGAGAACCTGCACGACCGCTACCCGACCATCACCAAGCAGCGCGCCGACGAGTACGCCGTGCGCTCGCAGGAGAAGGCCGCGAAGGCGTACGCCAACGGCAAGATCCAGCAGGACCTGGTGCCGATCTCGGTGCGCCGGACCAACCCGGAGGCCGGTGAGACGGGCTGGGGCCTGGTCACCGCCGACGAGCCGATGCGCCCGGGTACGACGCTGGAGAACCTGGCCGGTCTGAAGACCCCGTTCCGTGTCCACGGCCGGGTCACCGCCGGTAACGCGGCCGGTCTGAACGACGGCGCCACCGCGTCGATCATCGCGAGCGAGGACTTCGCCCGCGAGCACAACCTGCCGGTCAAGATGCGCCTCGTTTCGTACGCGTTTGCGGGCGTAGAGCCGGAGGTCATGGGCTACGGCCCGATCCCGGCGACCGAGAAGGCGCTGGCCCAGGCCGGTCTGTCGATCGAGGACATCAACCTCTTCGAGATCAACGAGGCCTTCGCCGTCCAGGTCCTGGCCTTCCTGGAGCACTACGGCATCGCGGACGACGACGCGCGCGTCAACCAGTACGGCGGCGCCATCGCCTACGGTCACCCGCTCGCCTCCTCCGGCGTCCGCCTGATGACGCAGCTGGCCCGCCAGTTCGAGGAGCAGCCGGAGGTCCGTTACGGCCTCACCACCATGTGCGTCGGCTTCGGCATGGGCGCCACGGTGATCTGGGAGAACCCGCACCACAAGGACGCCGGAGGCAACAAGTGAGCACCGCTGAACTCCTGAAGGGCGCGGCCGAGCTGTTCCCGGACGAGGTCGTCACCCAGGCGCACGTACGCCACCTCGACCTGCCGTTCGGCGCCGGGCGCTTCGCGCTGATCACGCTCGACAACGGCTTCGACCACACCAAGCCGACCACGTTCGGTCCGGCCTCGCTGGCGAACCTGAACACCGCCATCGACCAGGTCGAGCAGGAGGCCGCAGCCGGCGAGATCGTCGGTGCGGGTGTCACCGGCAAGCCGTTCATCTTCGCGGTCGGCGCCGACCTCAAGGGCGTCGAGCTGCTGAAGAACCACGACGACGCGCTCGCCATCGGCAAGGGCGGCCACGAGGTCTTCAAGCGCCTCGCGGGCCTCGCCGTGCCGACCTTCGCGTACTACAACGGCGCCGCCATGGGCGGTGGCGTCGAGGTCGGTCTGCACTGCAAGTACCGGACCGTCTCCAAGGCGCTGCCCGCCTTCTCGCTCCCCGAGGTCTTCCTCGGCCTGGTCCCCGGCTGGGGCGGCTGCACGCTGCTGCCGAACCTGATCGGCGCCGACAAGGCCGTCTCGGTGATCATCGAGAACAGCCTCAACCAGAACAAGCAGCTCAAGGGGCAGCAGGTCTACGACCTGGGTATCGCCGACGCCGTCTTCGAGGGCGCCGACTTCCTGGAGCAGTCGCTGATCTGGACCGCCCAGGTGCTCAAGGGCGACGTCGAGGTCGAGCGCCCGCTGATCGACCGCGGTGAGGCCTGGGACCAGGCTGTCGCCAAGGGCCGTTTCATCGCGGACGGCAAGGTGCACGGGGCGGCTCCGGCCGCCTACCGTGCCCTCGACATCATCGCCGCCGCCAAGAACGGCGACCTCCAGCAGGGTTACGACGCCGAGGACAAGGCGCTCGCCGACCTGATCATGGGTGGCGAACTGCGCGCCGGCATCTACGCGTTCAACCTGGTGCAGAAGCGCGGCAAGCGCCCGGCCGGTGCGCCGGACAAGAACCTGGCGCGTCCGGTCACCAAGGTCGGCGTCGTCGGCGCGGGTCTGATGGCCAGCCAGCTCGCCCTCCTCTTCCTGCGCCGCCTGGAGGTGCCGGTCGTGCTGACCGACATCGACCAGGAGCGCGTCGACAAGGGTGTGGGCTACGTCCACGCCGAGATCGAGAAGCTGCTCGGCAAGGGCCGTATCAACCAGGACAAGGCCAACCGCCTCAAGGCGCTGGTGACTGGTGTCCTGGACAAGGCCGAGGGCTTCGCTGACGCGGACTTCATCATCGAGGCCGTGTTCGAGGAGATCGGTGTCAAGCAGCAGGTGTTCGCGGAGGTCGAGGCGGTCGCCCCGGCGCACGCGATCCTCGCCACCAACACCTCGTCCCTCTCGGTCACCGAGATGGCGTCGAAGCTGAAGAACCCCGAGCGGGTCGTCGGCTTCCACTTCTTCAACCCGGTCGCGGTGCTGCCTCTGCTGGAGATCGTCCGCGGCGAGCAGACCGACGACGCCTCGCTGGCCACGGCATTCGCGGTCGCCAAGAAGCTGAAGAAGACGGCGGTTCTGGTGAAGGATGCCCCGGCGTTCGTCGTGAACCGCATCCTCACCCGCTTCATGGGCGAGATCCAGAACGTCATCGACGAGGGCACCCCGGTCGAGGTCGCCGAGAAGGCGGTCGAGCCGCTCGGCCTGCCGATGTCCCCGCTGGTCCTGCTGGAGCTGGTCGGCCCCGCGATCGGCCTGCACGTCTCGGAGACCCTCAACGGGGCCTTCCCGGACCGCTTCAAGGTCTCCCCCAACCTCGCGGCCGTCGTCAAGGCGGGCAAGCGCGGCTTCTATGTCTACGACAGCGGCAAGCCCGAACTCGACCCCGAGGTCGCCGCGCTGCTCAAGCAGGGCGATGTCGTCCTGACCGAGGAGCAGGTGCGGGCGCGCGTGCTGGACGCGGTGGCGCAGGAGATCGGGCTCATGCTCGACGAGGGTGTCGTCGCCGAGGCCCAGGACATCGACCTCTGCCTGATCACCGGCGCCGGCTGGCCCTTCCACCTGGGCGGCATCACGCCGTACCTGGACCGTGAGGGCGTGTCGGAGCGCGTGAACGGGAAGCGGTTCCTGGAAGCGGGCGTGGCCAGCGTCCCCGTATAAACCGCTGGTGATGTACGTCGGTGCCCCGCACGCCAACCGGTGTGCGGGGCACCGGCGTTGTCGTGGTCAGAGGTCTTCCTGCCAGGCGGCGAGCGCGAGGCCGGGCTCGTCCTTCTGCCGGGCGAGGCGCAGGACACCGTCCGGGGTCATGCTGGCGGCCACGACGCGTCCCTCGGCGTCCTCCGCCAGGGCGACCCGGGTGCCTGCCGGGAGCTGCGGGCCGGACTCCGTCCACCACAGGCCCGCCGACTCCAGTTCGGTCGGGTAGGCGGCGAAGGCCACCCGGCCGGAGGCCGAGCGCTGCGCGAGCAGGGTGCAGTCATGGCCGTCCAGGACACAGCGGAGGGTGGCCACCGGGCCTGGGCCCACGGCGGCGATGAGCGCGACCGGGTCGCCGCCCGGCCGCCACGCGTACAGCATGCCCTCGGGGTCCGCGAAGAACAGCGTCGTGTGCTCCTTCGAGGTCGGCAGCGCGCTCAGCGTGCCCGGCTCGATGCGGAGGGGCAGTGGATCGGCCGCGACCGGGCGGGCGCCGGGTTCCTGCTGATGCCAGCTCAGGATCCCGTCGGGGTTGGTGGCGTACACCTCGACGAGGCCCGACTCCCCGGTGACGGCGACGAGTTCCTCGTGCACCCTGGAGCCCCTGAGGTTGTGCCAGCCGTTCCAGCCGCCGCGTTCCTTCTGGTTGATGGTGTGGACGCCCTTGCCGCGGTTGCGCACGAAGAGGTACGCCCGTCCCTCGGCGTCGACGGTGACGGCGGGGGTGCCGGTCCGCTCGCCGTTCTTTTGGGGATGGCCGATCGGGATCCAGTCCAGGGGCGCGAGCAGGGGCCGGAAGTGTGTGGAGTGCACCAGGCCCGACTCGCCCTGCCCAGTGGGCCGCCAGGCGACCAGATGGGCGTAGCCGTCGGCGCCCTGGCCGACCGCGAACCCCGCCTGCACACTCTGCTCGCCGCCCACGCGGCGCGGGGGGTCCCACGGGCCGCCGGGGACGCGTTCCGCCCGGCACAGGACGGCGTCGTTCGACGGCCAGTAGACGCCGAGGCGGCCGTCTCGGCCGCGGATGAGCCAGTCGCCGTTCACCGCCTCACTCTATTCGGGGCGGACCGCGTACCGGGGATCGGACTCCCGCCTGGTCACAGCCACGCGGAGCCGACACTCGTCATGCGCGGCCGGACGGCGTCGTCCGCGTCTTCCGGCGCCGAAACCGGGCAGGCTCCTTCCCATAAGTTGTACAGACGCGGCACTCCCGCACACCCGCGACACAGAAAGTTGACGCAGATGACCGACCAGCTGACCGTGAGCGTCCTGGGCACCGGGATCATGGGGGCCGCGATGGCCCGTAACCTCGCGAAGTCCGGGCTCTCCGTGCGGGCCTGGAACCGCACCCGCGCCAAGGCGGAGCCCCTCGCCGCCGACGGCGCGTACATCGCCGACACGCCCGCCGACGCCGTCCGGGGCGCCGATGTCGTACTGACCATGCTCTACGACAGTCCCGCCGCGCTGGACGTCATGGACGAGGCCGCGCCCGGCCTGCGTCCCGGCGCCGTCTGGATGCAGTCCACCACCGCCGGTCTCGAATCGATCGCCGATCTGGCCGCGTTCGCCCAGGGACACGACCTGGTGTTCTACGACGCGCCCGTGCTGGGCACCCGGCAGCCCGCCGAGGCCGGGCAGCTCACCGTGCTCGCTGCCGGGCCGGAGCGGGGGCGGGAGACCGTGACGCCGGTGTTCGACGCGGTCGGTGCGCGCACCGTGTGGACCGGGGAGGACGGGGCGGCGGGTACCGCGACGCGGCTGAAGCTGGTGGCCAACAGCTGGGTGATCGCCGCGACCAACGCCACCGGTGAGGTGCTGGCGCTGGCCAAGGCGCTCGAGGTGGATCCCCAGGGGTTCTTCGACCTCATCGCGGGTGGGCCGCTCGACATGGGGTACCTGCGGGCGAAGGCCGGGCTCGTGCTGGAGGACCGGCTGACGCCCCCTCAGTTCGCGGTGACGACGGCGGCGAAGGACGCGCGGCTAATCGTCGAGGCGGGTGAGCGGCGGGGGGTGCGGCTGGATGGCGCGGCGGCCGGTGCGGAGCGGTTGGAGCGGGCGGTTGTGCAGGGGCATGGGGGCGAGGACATGGTGGCGGCGTATTTCGCCAGCTTTGACGAGAAGTCGGAGGACTGAGCGCCGGGGTGGGGGCTGGACAGGGGTGCGTCGCGCAGCCCGGCGCTGACGGGGTGCCGCCTGCGCCCACCCGTGCCGCCCCAGGCGGCACGCATGCCCGCAGCCTGACTGGACGGACTGGACGGCGGCCTGCCGCCTGCTGGGTGGCACCGCCCCCGCGGCACGCATGCCCGCAACCTGACCAGACGGCTGCCTGCCGCCAGCTGGGTGGGCGCCGGCTCCGCGGCACCCATGCCCGCAACCTGACTCGACGGCGGCCTGCTGCCAGCTCGGTGGGCACCGCCCCCGCCGCACGCCCGCAGCTCAGCGGAGGTGGCGGCGCTCGCGTGCGACCCTGGACCCATGGATGACGTATCCCCGCTGCTCCTCATCGTCGACGGCGCCAATGTCGTCGGGTCGGTTCCCGATGGGTGGTGGCGGGATCGGCGTGGGGCCGCGGCGCGGTTGCGGGATGTGCTGGCTGCCGACGGGGTACCGGGGCATCCCGGGCCCGTGGAGATCGTGCTCGTGGTCGAGGGGGCCGCTCGGGGGGTCGAATCCGTGCCCGGCGTACGGGTCGAGGGGGCGAGCGGGAGCGGGGACGACCACACGGTCGAGCTGGTCGCGCGGGCGGGCGGCCGGGACTGTCTCGTCGTCACGGCCGACCGTGAACTTCGGCGCCGGGTGACGGAGTTGGGAGCCGAGGTCACCGGCCCGCGGTCGATCCGCCGCCGGTGATCCCGTACCCGGCCAACGACAGCCGCATCCCGCACTGGTCCTCGGCCTCCACCGTCACCCGCTGCCCCCAGTGGGCGGTGAGTCGCTGGGCCACGTCGACCAGACGGCGGCGCTCCTGCGGGGTGTAGGCGGGGAAGCGGGTCCAGCCGCGTTCGGCGATCTGGTTGCCGAGTTCGTGGAACAGGGCGGATCTGGTGCGCTGTTCCTCCTCGTCGGTGAGCGGGGTGGACCCTTCGCCTCCCGTGTACCGCACGTTGTACAGGTCTCGGATCACTGATGGCTCGCCGTTCCGGTCGGGTGCGTGTCCGGCGAGCCTACGACCCCGCGGTCTCCGCCGGAGCGGGCCTGCGGGGCCGGATCGGTGGCTCGGTCGGCTACTGGGCGTCGCCGGGCTTCGGCGGCTTCAGCACATCGCTGACAGCCGTCTCCTCGTGCCGTCCGAGACGGCTGTGAGAGCGGCCGTAGACGAAGTACACGACGAAGCCGGCGGCCATCCAGACGGCGAAGCGGACCCAGGTCTCGGCGGGCAGGTTGAGCATCAGCCACAGCGAGGCGCACACGGACAGGATCGGGATGAACGGCACCCATGGGGTGCGGAAGGCCCGGTGCAGGTCGGGGCGGCTGCGCCGCAGGATGATCACACCGATCGCGACGACCACGAAGGCGAACAGCGTGCCGATGTTCACCAGCTCCGCCAGTTCGCTGAGGGGGGTGAAGCCGGCGAGGATCGCGATGAGCACGCCGAGCAGGATGGTCGGCCGGTGCGGGGTCTTGAACCGCGGATGGACGTGGGAGAAGAAGCGCGGCAGCAGTCCGTCACGGCTCATCGCGAAGAAGACCCGGGTCTGGCCGAGCAGCAGGATCATGCAGACCGTCGTCAGGCCGACCGCGGCGCCGAAGCTGATGAAGCCCGCGTACCAGGGATGCCCGGTGGCCTTGAAGGCGTCGGCGAGCGGGGCGGTGATGGACAGCTCGGTGTAGTGCTGCATGCCGGTCACGACGATCGACACGGCGACATACAGGGCCGTGCAGATGAGGAGCGAGCCGAGGATGCCGCGGGGCATGTCGCGCTGTGGGTTCTTGGTCTCCTCGGCGGCCGTGGCGACGACGTCGAAGCCGATGAAGGCGAAGAAGACGACGGAGGCGGCGGTGAAGATGCCCATCGTGCCGAAGTTGGAGGGCGCCCAGCCGAACATCAGCTGGATGAGCGGGGCTTGCAGGTTATCCCCCGCCTCCACGGCCTGCGCCTTCGGGATGAACGGGTCGTAGTTGTCGCCGTCGATGAAGAAGGCGCCCGCGATGATCACGGTCAGCACCACCGTCACCTTGATGGCGACGACGAGCGAGGTGACCCGGGCGGAGAGCTTGGTGCCGACCACGAGGATGGCGGTGAGCAGCAGGACGAGCGCGGCGGCGAGGATGTCGAAGCCGAAGCCGTCGGCGCCGTCTCTGGTGCCGAGCGCCTCGGGCAGCTGCCAGCCCGCGTTGTCCATCAGCGAGGCGATGTAGCCGGACCAGCCGACGGCCACCACCGCCGTGCCGAGCGCGAACTCCAGGACCAGGTCCCAGCCGATGATCCAGGCGGGCAGCTCGCCGAGGGAGGCGTACGAGAACGTGTACGCGGAGCCCGCCACCGGGACCGTGGAGGCGAACTCGGCGTAGCAGAGCGCGGCGAGCGCGCAGACGACGCCGGCCGTGACGAAGGCCAGCGCGACGGCGGGACCGGCGTTGTTCTTGGCGACCGTACCGGTGAGGACGAAGATTCCGGTGCCGATGATGACGCCGACGCCGAACACCGTCAGATCGAGCGCGGACAAGGATTTCTTGAGCGCGTGCTCGGGTTCCTCGGTATCGAGGATGGACTGCTCGACCTTCTTCGTCCTGAAGAGGGTGCTGCTCACGGGCGTACCTCCCACGCTGTGTCGTCCTCGACATGATCGAGAGGGGGCGTGGTGCGTATGCCCCGGCGCGGTTCGTTTCACACGGATGGGCCGGTTTCACCACCCTTCGCGGTGGTGAAACCGGCCCATCCGGACGCGAGGTGAGGCGCTAGTCGCGCGCGGGCTCCACGGTGGCCTCCGGACGGTCGAACCGGCCGTCCAGCTTGGAGACCAGTCCCGTGACCTGGCGGGCGATGTCGGGTGCGGTCAGCCCGATCTCGGCCATGACCTCCTTGCGGGAGGCGTGGTCGAGGAAGCGCGGCGGGATGCCGAAGTCACGCAGCGGGACGTCGACGCCGGCGTCGCGCAGTGCCTGGGCGATCGTCGAACCGACACCGCCGACGCGGGAGTTGTCCTCGACGGTGACGACCACGCGGTGCCGCTCGGCGAGGGGCGCCATGGCCTCGTCGACCGGCTTGACCCAGCGCGGGTCGACTACGGTCGTGGAGATGCCCTGCTTGTCGAGCAGGGAGGCGATCTCCAGGCACATCGGCGCTAGGGCGCCCACCGAGACGAGGAGCACGTCCGGCGTCTGCGTCCCCGGCTCGCGCAGTACGTCCATGCCGCCGACACGGCCCACGGCGGGTACGGCGGGGCCGACGGCGCCCTTCGAGAAGCGGACCACGGTCGGCGCGTCGGTCACGTCGACGGCCTCGCGCAGCTGGGCGCGGACCTGGTCGGCGTCGCGCGGGGCGGCCAGCCGCAGCCCGGGGACGACCTGGAGGATCGACATGTCCCACATGCCGTTGTGGGAGGCGCCGTCGGTGCCGGTGACGCCGGCCCGGTCCAGTACGAAAGTCACACCGCACTTGTGGAGGGCGACATCCATCAGGACCTGGTCGAAGGCACGATTGAGGAATGTGGCGTACACCGCGAACACCGGATGCAGACCGCCCGTGGCCAGGCCCGCCGCGGAGACGGCGCCGTGCTGCTCGGCGATCCCGACGTCGTAGACCCGGTCCGGGAAGGTGTCGGCGAACTTCTTGAGGCCGACCGGCTGGAGCATCGCCGCGGTGATCGCCACGATGTCCTCGCGCTCCGTGCCGAGCCGCACCATCTCCTCACCGAAGACGGAGGTCCAGTCGGAGCCCGACGCCTTGATCGGCAGGCCCGTGTCGGGGTGGATGGGGCCGATGCCGTGGAAGCGGTCGGCCTCGTCCTGGAGGGCGGGCTGGTAGCCGCGGCCCTTCTCGGTGAGGCAGTGCACGATGACCGGGCCGCCGAAGCGCTTGGCGCGGGCCAGCGCCGACTCCAGGGCCTCGATGTCATGGCCGTCGATCGGGCCGACGTACTTCAGGCCGAGGTCCTCGAACATGCCCTGGGGCGCGATGAAGTCCTTCAGGCCCTTCTTGGCGCCGTGGAGGGTCTCGTAGAGCGGCCTGCCGACGACGGGCGTGCGGTCGAGGATCTCCTTCGTCCGGGTGAGGAAGCGCTCGTACCCGTCGGTCGTCCGCAGCGTGGCCAGGTGGTTGGCGAGACCGCCGATGGTGGGCGCGTACGACCGCTCGTTGTCGTTGACGACGATGACGAGCGGGCGGTCCTTGGCCTCGGCGATGTTGTTGAGGGCTTCCCAGGCCATGCCGCCGGTCAGGGCGCCGTCACCAATCACGGCGACCACGTGGTCGTCGCGTTTGCGGATCTCGTTCGCTTTCGCGAGGCCGTCGGCCCAGCCGAGGACCGTGGAGGCGTGCGAGTTCTCGATGACGTCGTGCTCGGACTCGGCCTGCGAGGGGTAGCCGGACAGACCGCCCTTCATCTTCAGCCTGCTGAAGTCCTGGCGGCCGGTGAGCAGCTTGTGCACATAGGACTGGTGGCCGGTGTCCCAGAGCACCTTGTCCTTGGGTGAGTCGAAGACCCGGTGCAGCGCGATGGTGAGCTCGACCACGCCGAGGTTCGGGCCGAGGTGGCCGCCGGTCTTGGAGACGGCTTCGACCAGGAAGGTCCGGATCTCCTCTGCCAGCAGGGCCAGCTCCTCCAGGCTGAGCCGGTCCAGATCGCGCGGTCCCCTGATGCGGGTCAGCAGCGGCACCCGTGCCTCCTTGCAGTAGAGCTGATCGAGCTGTTGCCGGGCCTGTCGAGTCTAATGTTCCGCCTGGGCGGGCGATGCCCGGGCGGTGCGTCATAGGTCACGCGATCGGCTGTACCCAAGTTGTGGCGTTCCTACGACATGACTGTTGCCCGGCACCTGAAGATGCCGGGCAACAGTCGCGCCCCGTCAGGGGCGCGGGGCTGTGTCAATATGCGGCTCCGCCGCGTGGGCGCGACCAGCCACAGCCGGCCCACAGCCCGCGAACAACCTGTCTAGGCACGACCTGCCGTCTTCTGCGTCCGACGGGTGATCGAGTCAATGACCACCGTCGTCAGCAGAACACCCGCGGTGATCATGTACTTCACCGGCTCGGCGATGGACTCCAACTGCAGCCCGTACTGGATGGAGACGATCACCAGCACACCGAGGAGCGCGTTCCACGTACGTCCACGCCCACCGAAGAGACTCGTGCCGCCGATGACCGCCGCGGCGATCGCGTTCATCAGCAGGTCACCAGTTCCCGCGCTCTGGTTGGCGGACGCGATCTTCGAGGCCAGGAACAGACCGCCGATGGCCGCGAACCCACCGGAGATCGCGAACACGGAGATCCGTACGGCGGTGACGTTGATGCCCGCACGGCGGGACGCCTCCACGCTGCCGCCGAGGGCGAAGATCTTGCGGCCGTACGAGGTGCGGCGCAGCACGAAGTCGGTCAGGAACAGGAAGCCCAGGAAGATCACCGTGGCCAGCGGCAGACCCTTGTACTGGTTGTACATGGCCGCCGCGGCGAAGGAGACGATGGCCAGCAGCACCGTCCGCAGGAGCGTGTCGCTGAGCGGCCGGGACGGGACGCCCGCCGCCTCCCGGCGCCGGTTGCCCAGGAAGGACGTGATGAAGAAGACGGCGACCATCACGATCGCGAGGCCGTACGCGGCGGCCACGTCGCTGAAGAAGTACGTGGTCAGATTGCCGATGAAGCCGTCGCTGTCGAGGTTGATCGTGCCGTTCTCGCCCAGCGTCTGGAGCATGAAGCCCAGCCAGAACAGCAGACCCGCCAGGGTCACGGCGAAGGCGGGAGCGCCGAGCACCGCGAAGAAGAAGCCGTGTGCCGCGCCGATGGCCGCACCCGCGGCGACGGCGAACAGCACCGCCATCCACTCCGGCCAGCCCTGATTGACGGCGAGGACGGCCGCGATGGCGCTGGCCGCGCCGCTGACCGAGCCGACCGACAGGTCGATCTCGCCGAGCAGCAGCACGAAGACGATGCCGACGGAGATCATGCCCGTGCCGACCATCGTGACGGTGATGTCACTGATGTTCTGTGCGGACAGGAACGCCGAGTTGAGGGACTGGAAGACGACGCAGATGACGACCAGGCCGACGATGACCGGCAGGGAGCCCAGCTCGCCCGCCTTCATCTTCCGCTTGAACTCGCCGAGGTAGCCGGCCAGGCCCCGCTCGCGCACCAGGAGCCGCGGGTCGACCGCGGTCACCGCGGCCGCGGCGGCCTCGGGGTTCTCGACGGCGTGCGCGTCCTGCGGGGACGTGGAGGTCTTGTCGATGCTCACTTTTGAACCTCCCCGGTCGTGCGCGCCGCACGGCGGGTCACGGCGTTGTCGGTGGCGCCGGTGATGGCGGAGATGATCTCCTCCTGCGAGGTCGTCTTGACCTCGAAGACGCCGTTGTTCCGGCCCAGTCGCAGCACGGCGACCTTGTCGGCCACGGCCTTCACATCGGCCATGTTGTGGCTGATGAGGATGACCGCGTGACCGCGCTCCCGCAGCCGCTCGACCAGGTCGAGGACCTGGGCGGTCTGCTCGACACCGAGGGCCGCGGTGGGCTCGTCGAGAATGACCAGCTTGGGCTCGCCGAGCATGGACCGGGCGATGGCCACGGTCTGGCGCTGACCGCCGGAGAGCGAGGCGATCGGGATACGGACGCTGGGGATGCGGATCGACAGCGTCTGCAGCAGTTCCTGGGAGCGGCGCTCCATCTCGACCTCGTCGAGGACGCCCCACTTCCTCAGCTCACGGCCGAGGAACAGGTTTCCGACGACGTCGATGTTGTCGCACAGCGCGAGGTCCTGGTAGACCGTCGCGATGCCCAGGGCCTGGGCGTCGTGCGGCCGGTTGATCGATACGGCCTTGCCGTCCCACTCGATGACGCCCTCATCAATGGGGTGCACGCCGGCGATCGTCTTGACCAGCGTGGATTTTCCGGCGCCGTTGTCGCCGACGAGGGCGACCACCTCACCGGCGTGGACCTCAAGCTCTACGTCGGTGAGCGCCTGAACGGCACCGAATCGCTTGGAGACCCCGCGCAACGCCAGCACGGGCGTAGCGGACACGTGAACCATCTCCTTCGCCGCCTGACCCGGCGGGAGGTTGTGCAGAAAGAAAGATTGGGGGGATGTTCCGTCCGGCGCCCCGCAACGAGCTTGCGGGGCTGCGTGTATGCGGGGCGCCGGAGGAGCCTGGAGAGCGGCGGTCCCGGTACGGGAGTTCGGACAACGATTCCCGAATTCCCGTACGTTCACAGGGACTTGCGGCTGTTTACTTCAGACCGATCTTGTCGCAGGCCGACTTGTACTTGGCCGTGCAGATCTCGTCGATCGTGTAGACGCCGTCCTTGATGACGGTGTCGTTGATGTTGTCCTTGGTCAACGAGGTGACCGGGACCAGAACCGACGGAACAGCCTTGGCGCTGCCGCTGTCGACCTTGTCCTTGGCGATGGAGTCCAGGGACTCGCCCTTGGCGAGCGCGACAGCCATCTCGGCGGCGGCATCGGCCTCGGGGGCGTACGGCTTGTAGACGCTCATGTACTGGTCGCCGGTGACGATGCGCTGGACGGCGGCGAGTTCGGCGTCCTGGCCGGTGACCGGGACATCGATGCCGGCCGACTTCAGGGCGGTGATGATGCCGCCCGCCATGCCGTCGTTGGCGGAGTAGACACCGATGATCTTGTCCTTGCCGAGCGCCGAGATCGCCGACTCCATGTTGGCGTTGGCGTTCTCCGGCTTCCACTCCTTGGTGTCGTACTCCTTGCCGATGTTCACCTTGCCGTCGAGGACGGAGTGCGCGCCCTCCTTGAACTGGGCGGCGTTCGGGTCGGTGACGGAGCCGTTCATCATGACGACCTGGCCGTCCTTGGCCTTGTCGCCCAGCGCCGTGAGCAGGGCCTCGCCCTGGGTCTTGCCGACCGACACGTTGTCGAAGGAGGTGTAGGCGCTGATCGGGCCCTCGGCCAGGCGGTCGTAGGCGACGACCTTGATGCCGGCCTCGACGGCCTTCTGCACGGAGTTCTTGATCGCCTTGGCGTCCACGGCGTCCAGGATCAGCACGTCCACCTTGTTGGTGATCATCGTGTCGACCTGCTGCGCCTGCAGGTTGGCGTCCTGCTTGGCGTTGTTGTACTGGATCTCAGCCTTGTTGTTCGTCAGCTCCCCGATCTTTTTCTCGATCAAGGGGCGGTCGAACTTCTCGTACCGCGCGGTCTGGTTCTCCGGGAGCAGGAGACCGACCTTGATGTTGTCGCCCTTGGCGGCGGTACCCGCGGTCTCACTGCCACCGTCGGCCTCCTTCGCGCTGCCACAGGCGGCGAGGGAAACAGCCATCGCACTTGCGGCGATGGCAACGGCGGCACGACGCATACGCGTGTTCACTTCAGAAACCTCCCTGACGAGGCCGCGTCGTTGCGGCCGAGGTGGCTGGAAGTCAACTCGGCCACCCGTGCGACGTCAAGAAGTAAATCCTTAACGGGTTGGCAACGGTGCCATCCGTTCTCTAAGTGAAGGCAGGGGCAGCGGCAGTCAGCGAGCCGTCCAAAAGGGTTGAATCCCCCATCTCGCTGAGCGCCAGCGCAAGGGCTCCGAGGACCTCCGCGCGACCACCGAGTGCGCCTGGCAACACCGAGAGTTGTCGTGCGGCACTGGGGATCGCATACCGGCCGACCGACTCCCTGATGGGCCCGAGCACCAGCTCACCGGCCTCGGCGAGATCACCGCCGAGGACCACTCGGCTCGGGTTGAGCAAATTGCAGAGGTTGGCGACTCCACTGCCGATGTGACGGCCGACGTCGGCGATCACCCGACGGCAGCCCGGGTCTCCGTCCCGCGCCAGTCGTACGACGCCTTCCATGGTCAGGTCGGTGCCGTGGCTGGACTGGAGGAGCGGGAGCACATAGCGCGCGGCCGTGAAGGTCTCCAGGCAGCCCCGGTTACCGCAGCGGCAGACAGGACCGGACTCATCAAGAGTAATATGCCCGATTTCTCCAGCCGTGCCACCCGGGCCGCGGTAGATCTTGCCGTTGATGACCAGGCCGGCGCCGACACCACTGGCGACCTTGATGTACGCCAGGTCCTTCGCACCCCGGCCGCTGCCCCAGACCATCTCGCCGAGGGCGGCCAGGTTGGCGTCGTTGTCGACATGGACGGGCACACCGAGCCGCCCCCGCAGCTCCTCGGCGGGCTTGGTGCCGGTCCAGCCCGGCAGGATCGCGGTGGAACCCAGGGTGCCCGACTCGACGTCGATCGGCCCCGGCACGCCCAGGCCCACGCCCGCGACCTTGGAGCGGTCCACTCCGGTCGCCACGATCAGCCGGTTGACCAGCTCTTCCGCCCGGTCGAAGCTCTGCGTGGCGGAGGCGTCCACATCGAGCGGCTCGGCCTCCTCGGCCAGCACCTGATGGGCGAGATTCCCGACCGCGACGCGCAAATGCGTATGCCCGAAGTCCACGCCGATCACGATCCCGGCGTCCCCGCTCAGGGAGACGCTGCGGGCCCTGCGGCCGCCCGCCGAAGTGGGCGTGACCTCGACCGTTCCGCCGTCCTTGAGCTCCCGGACGATGTTGGAGACCGTCGCCGCGGACAGGCCGGTCGTCCTCGCGATCTCCGCCTGCGTGAGCGAGCCCGCCAGCCGTACGGCCCGGACGACCCGCTCCAGGTTGGCTCGGTGCAGCGACGACTGCGACCCCGGAGTCTCCACGACGACCTCCTGCGCGCGGGACCGCTTCGATGAGGCCCCGTCTATGTCCAACTAGTGAACTCTAAGCTGAGCCGTTCGGGTCGCCTCCCGTCAAGAGGTTGAACCGGATCGGGGAACCCGCTCCGCCTCCGCGCCCGCCGTGCGGATCGAGGAGTCTCGGACCCGGTATCCGTAACGGGCATGAATGCTAGCGATACGCTAGCACCCGCAGATAGAATGACCGCATGACTTCGATCGTGACCCGCGACGTCCCCGACAGCGTCCTGAACACCCTCAAGGAGCGCGCCGCCCAAGCAGGTCAGAGCCTCCAGGCATACGTCCTGGAACTCCTCACCCGCGAGGCGGCCACCCCCACCAACGCGGAACTCGCCGAACGGATGCGCAGTGCTGCCGGCCTCGACCTCACCGACACCGACATCCCCGGCCTCGTCGAGGCAGAACGCGAGCGGCGGCCGTGATCGTCATCGACTGCTCGGCCCTGGTCCACGCTCTCATCGACAAGGGCTCCCGAGGTGAAGCTGTGCGCGACAAGATCGCCACGGACGACCTGGCCGCCCCCGGTCTTCTCGACTACGAGATCGCATCGGCGCTGTTCGGCATGGCGCGCGGCACACGTAGCGGCACCCCGAAGCTCGAACGCCCGGCCTTGGACGAAGCCTTGGACACCTACCAGGCCCTCACCATCCGCCGTTACGACGCACTCCCGTTCTGGCCTCGCGTACGGATCCTGTCGGCGAATCTCTCCCCCTACGACGCCCCCTATACCGCCCTGGCCGAGGCGCTCGGCACGACCCTGGTCACAGCGGACGCCAGGATCAAACGCAGCGGGGCCGCACGCTGCCCGGTCGAGGTCATCTGATGCCGCTGGGCCCCACCCCTACTTCAGCGCCCCCGCTGTCAGCCCCTGCACCACCTGACGCTGGAAGACGATGTACGCCGCGAGCACCGGCAGCATCGCCATCACCAGGCCCGCGAACAGACCCGACCAGTCGCCCTTGTAGCCCTGGCTGACCGCGAGTTGGACCAGGCCCTGGGTGAGGACTCGCTTGTCGGGGTCGGTGTTGAGAACCGTGGGAAGCATGTACTGGTTCCACTGGCCCAGGAAGTTGAAGATACCCACGCTGACCAGGCCGGGCTTGGCCATCGGCAGCATGATCTGGAAGAACGTCCTGGAGTGCGAGGCCCCGTCCACGAAGGCCGCCTCCGCCACCGAGCTCGGCAGGGTGCGGAAGAACGCGGTCAGGAAGAAGACCGTGAACGGGAGCGAGTAGGCGATGTAGACCAGGATCAGCCCGTGGATCGTGTTCAGCAGGCCCATGTTGTTCACGACGTAGAACAGCGGGACCAGCGCCAGCATGATCGGGAAACTCATGCCGCCGATGAACAGGTAGTAGATGAAGCGGTTGCCCGGGAACTCGAAGCGGGCCAGCACATAGGCCGCCATCGAGCCCAGCACCAGCGTGCCGATGAGCGAACCCCCCACCACCAGGATGGTGTTGAGGAAGTAGTCGCTCATGTTGGCCTCGGTCCAGGCCCGCGACCAGTTGTCGAAGTGCAGCTTGTCCGGCAGCGACCAGGGCGAGCCGAAGATGGAGGCGTCGTCCTTGAAGGACGTCATCACCGCCCACAGCAGCGGCATGACCACCATGAACGCCCAGATGACGAGGACGCCGTGGGAGAAGACGTTGAGGACCCTGCCTTCCTTCTTCCCCTTCGGGGGCGCAGCGGCCGGGCCGCCGGTCTTGCTCACGGACATACCGGACTCGGTCGGTCCGGGCGCGGAGGTCTCGGTCGTCTTCATCTGATCAGTACTCCAGCCGCTCGCGCCGGCCCAGCCGCATCACTACGGCGGCGAAGGCCAGCGTGACGACGAGCAGGGCGACGCCGATGGTCGTGGCGTAGGCGGCCTGCCCGTCACGGAACGCCTTCTGATACACGTACAGGACCATGACGGTGGTCGAGTAGTCGGGACCGCCGGGGCCGGTCGTCATGATCTGTACGACCGCGAACGACTCGGCACCCAGGGCGAGAATGCCCATGTAGACCCAGCCGGACTGCACGGTGTCCCAGAGCAGCGGCAGGGTGATCCGGAAGAACGTGGTGCTGCGGTTGGCGCCGTCGAGGAGCGCGGCCTCGTACAGATCCGCCGGGATCGAAGCCATACCCGCGGAGAAGAGGACCACGAAGAAGCCGACCGTGGACCACACCAGCACCGCCATCACGGCCCACAGCGCGAGGTTCGGGTCGCCGAGCCACAGCGGCTGGACGCTGTCCAGGCCCATCCCCCGCAGGATCGAGTTGATCGCGCCGCTGTCCGGGTTGTACGCGAAGGCGAACAACAGGGCGACGATCGCGATCGACAGCACCTGCGGGAAGAAATAGACGATCTTGTAGAACGAGGAGCCGCGGACACCGGTGATCACCGGGCCGCCCCTCCTCTTCCGCCCGCCCACGTTGATCATGAAGGCGAAGAACAGTGCAAGGCTGATCGTCACCAGCGGCAGCAGCAACGCGAACAACAGGCTGTGCTGCAACGACTTCCAGAAGATGTCGTCGTCCAGCATCCTTTCGTAGTTGTCGAAGCCGACCATCTTGAATTCGGGGCTCAGCCCCGTCCAGTCCGTGAACGAGTAGTAGATGGACTGGATGAACGGCCAGACGACGAAAAGCGTGTACAGCCCCAGGGGTACCACCAGGAACCCCACGATGAACCGGTACTTGCCGTGCTGCATTGCTACCGACCCCGTTCTGTGCGCGGGTGCCGCCGCTGGTGACGGATCCTCACCTGATCTACTGATGCTTGTAGTGCTTGATCGACGAGTCCTTGGCGGTCGCGTCGGCGAAGCCCTGGATCTTCTTGATGGCCTCCGCCGGAGTGAGCCGGCCGGCCATCATCTCACCGAGGCCCGACACACCAATCTGCTCCTTCTGCAGCTGTACATACCAGTCCTGCATACGCGGATTCACCACGTTCTCGCCGGCCTTGTCCAGCGCGGCGACACCGGACTTGAGGCCCGGGGTGAGGGTGATGCCGTCGGTACCGCCGTTGTAGGCGGTGAGCGACTTGACCTTGGACGTGAAGTTCTTCGAGGACGCCTCGCTCAGCATGATGCGCAGCTGCTCCATGCCGCCCGCGCCGTTCTTCGCCTTGGCGGGGACGATGAAGGGCTCACCGCCGGACGCCCAGATGGTGCCGAAGGGCAGCTTGTCGGAGCTGTCGATTCCGGTGGGAGCGGAGACCGCGAGGTCGAAGTCCTTGGGGATGACATTCGCCGACTCGTTCTCCACCCAGGAGCCGTTCGGGATGAACAGCGCCTTGCCCTGAGCCCACGCGGTCTGCGACTGGATGTGGTCCAGACCCGGCGTGCCCTTGAGGACGTAGCCCTTCTGGTAGAGCTCGTAATAGGCGTCGAAGCATGCCTTGACCGCCGGGTGCTTCCACGCGTTCGGCTCCAGGTTGTCGATGGCGTCGAGCACCTCGACCCCGCCCACCTTGCCGATCATCGGGTAGAGCGAGAAGGGGAGGTAGTACGGGTATTTGCCCGCATACGTCCAGCCCGCCATGCCCTTCTTCTTGGCTTTCTCGCAGACCGCGAGCATCTGGTCCCAGGTTTCGGGGTACTGCTCGTCGAGCGAGTCCAGGGCCTTCTGGGAGTACCAGACGCCGTACACCGTGTACGCGTAGTACATGATCCAGACCGGATCGCCGTCCAACTGGCCCATCTCCACGATGCCCGGACGCAGCGTGTCGCGGACCTTCTTGTTCGGGTCGTCGTACGACGGGGCGTCCAGCAGCGGAGTGAGGTCGGCGAGCTGCTTCTTGCTGGAGAGAACGCCCATGTCCATCTGCTCGGCACCGGAGTTGTCGATGAGGTCCGGCGGGGTGCCCTGGTTGAAGCGGGGCTGCAGCGTGGACTGGATCTTCTGTGTCGCGGAGAACTTCACCTTGGCCTTGGGGAAGTTCGTCTCGTAGATCTTCACGGCGTCCTCGGCGTACTCCTTGCCGAAGCCGCCGTCGAACAGCACGAATTCCATCTGCGCGGTGTCATTGACGCCGAGCGGGTTCTTCGCGGTCTTCTCTCCCGTTTCGGCCTTCTCCTCGTCACCCCCGCCGCCGCTGGCACACGCGGACAGGAAACTCATCGTGGGTACGGAGATCAGACCGAGTGCGGCCGACCGCTTGATCAGATGGCGGCGGCCGACGCCTGCGGAGCCGGTATTCGCCAGGTGCGTGCTGTGCTCGGCGTTCGCGGTGTTCTCGGCGGAAGTGGATCCCATGCTCAAGTCCTCGCCTTCTCCAGGACTCAGGCGGTGAACCGGAACCTCCCCGGCACCGCGGTCAGGTCAAGCAGGGTTGTGCAGGACGTGCGAATCGATCATGCGGATCGATCATGCGGATCGGACGTGCGGATCTGTGCGTTCGGATCGAGTGAATTGCCGACAGGTATAGTCCACTTCCCGCCAGCGGAGCAAGATCGAATGCAAGGTTGGCTGTTGGTCTTTTCCGAGTTGAGACCTCGCGGAAATATGAGCGGCCTGCGCGTTCCTCGCCGGATAAATTCTCGGGATTGCCCCCGAATGCCCCAACCAACACCCTTGACAGAGCTGGCCACTTGCGCCACTACTGGTCCTTGCGCACCGAGGTTGACAACGTTGTCCAGTGTGCAGGGAGGGTGCTTGCTCATGCAACGCAGAAGTCGGCACAGATGGGGTTCGGCGGTCGTGATGGCGACCGCCTTCGCTTTGGCGGTGGGCTCGCAGGGGGTGGCGGTCGCGCTGCCGGGCGAGGTGGCCGCCGCCGACCGGGAGTTCGCCTCGTCGTTCGAGGCGGAGGACCCGGCGCCCGACTGGCTGAACACCGTCGACACCGCACCGGACGGCAGCAAGCGTGCCTTCGGTGTCGACGGCGGGTACAGCAGCGGCATTCCGGGCAATGTGACCGACCATGTCACGGACGTCCGGGCCAGCGGGGAGAACACCGGCGCCGGCGAGGTGAAGGAGAACCTCGTCGACGGCGAGCCGAGCAGCAAGTGGCTGACCTTCGCGCCCACCGGCTGGGCGGAGTTCGATCTGGACGCGCCGGTCAAGGTGGTCACCTACGCGCTGACGTCGGCCAACGACCACGACGAACGCAACCCGCTGGACTGGACCCTGAAGGGCTCCACGGACGGCACGAACTGGACGCCCCTGGACACCCGCACCGGCGAGACCTTCGCCGAGCGGTTCCAGACGAAGACGTACGACATCCCGGAAGCCAATGCCGCCGAGTACCGGCACTTCCGGCTCGACGTGACCAGGAACAACGGCGCCTCCGACGCCCTGCAACTCGCCGACGTGCAGTTCTCCGAGGGCGGCGGTGGCGACCCGATCCCGCAGGACATGCTCTCGCTGGTCGACCGCGGCCCGAGCGGCTCGCCGACCGCGAAGGCGGGCGCGGGCTTCACGGGCAAGCGGGCGCTGCGCTACGCCGGGCGGCACACCGCCGACGGGCAGGCGTACTCGTACAACAAGGTCTTCGACGTCAATGTGGCCGTCGGGCGCGATACGCAACTGTCGTACCGGATCTTCCCCTCCATGGCGGACGGCGACCGGGACTACGACGCCACCAACGTTTCCGTCGATCTCGCTTTCACGGACGGGACGTATCTGAGCGATCTCAAGGCGACCGACCAGCACGGGTTCGCGCTGACGCCGCAGGGACAGGGCGCGGCCAAGATCCTCTATGTGAACCAGTGGAACAACGTGGCCTCGCGGATCGGGTCGGTCGCGGCCGGGAAGACCGTGGACCGGATCCTGGTGGCGTACGACTCCCCCACGGGGCCGGCGAAGTTCCGGGGCTGGCTCGATGACGTGGCACTGAAAGCGGCACCGCGGGAGAAGCCGAAGGCGCACCTGTCGGACTATGCGGTGACGACCCGCGGCACCAACTCCAGCGGTGGCTTCTCACGCGGCAACAACTTCCCCGCGACGGCTGTGCCGCACGGGTTCAACTTCTGGACGCCGGTAACCAACGCGGGTTCGCTGAGCTGGCTCTACGACTATGCGCGCGGGAACAACGCCGACAACCTGCCGACGATCCAGGCGTTCAGCGCGAGCCATGAGCCCAGCCCCTGGATGGGCGACCGGCAGACCTTCCAGGTGATGCCGTCCGCCGCGTCCGGCACGCCCGACAACGGCCGTGAGGCACGGGAGCTGGCCTTCCGGCACGAGAACGAGACGGCGCGGCCGTACTACTACGGGGTGCGTTTCGAGAACGGTCTCAAGGCGGAGATGGCGCCGACCGACCATGCGGCGGTCATGCGCTTCACCTATCCCGGCGACGACGCGAGCGTCCTGTTCGACAACGTCACCGACCAGGCGGGCCTGACGCTCGACAAGGAGAACGGCACCTTCACCGGTTACTCCGACGTGAAGTCGGGGCTGTCGACGGGCGCGACCCGGCTGTTCGTCTACGGGGTGTTCGACGCTCCCGCAACGGAGGGGACGTCGAGCGGGGTCAAGGGCCATCTGCGGTTCCAGCCCGGCGAGGACCGGACCGTGACCCTGCGGATCGCCACCTCCCTGATCAGCGTCGACCAGGCGAAGGACAACCTGCGCCAGGAGATCCCGGACGGCACGTCCTTCGACGCCGTGAAGACGAAGGCGCAGCGGCAGTGGGACAGGCTGCTCGGCAAGGTCGAGGTCGAGGGCGCCACACCGGACCAGCTGACCACGCTGTACTCCAGCCTGTACCGGCTGTACCTGTACCCCAACTCCGGCTTCGAGAAGGTCGGTTCGAAGTACCGGTACGCCTCCCCGTTCTCGCCGATGCCGGGCCCGGACACCCCGACGCACACCGGCGCGAAAATCGTGGACGGCAAGGTGTATGTCAACAACGGTTTCTGGGACACGTATCGGACGACCTGGCCGGCCTACTCGCTCCTCACGCCCGGACAGGCGGGTGAGATGGTCGACGGGTTCGTGCAGCAGTACAAGGACGGTGGCTGGACCTCCCGCTGGTCATCGCCCGGGTACGCGGACCTGATGACCGGCACCTCGTCGGACGTGGCCTTCGCGGACGCGTACGTCAAGGGCGTCGGCTTCGACGCGAAGTCGGCGTACGACGCGGCCGTGAAGAACGCCACGGTGGTACCGCCCTCGTCGGGCGTGGGCCGCAAGGGCATGACCACCTCGCCGTTCCTCGGCTACACGAGCACCGAGACGCACGAGGGTCTGTCGTGGGCGCTGGAGGGCTGTCTCAACGACTACGGCATCGCTCGGATGGGCCGGAAGCTTTATGAGAAAACGGGCGAAAAGCGGTACAAGGAGGAGTCGGAGTACTTCCTCAACCGCGCCCAGGACTATGTGAATCTCTTTGATTCCGAAGCCGGTTTCTTCCAGGGCCGCGACGCCAAGGGCGACTGGCGGGTCGAGTCGTCGAAGTACGACCCGAGGGTGTGGGGCCATGACTACACCGAGACCAACGGCTGGGGTTACGCCTTCACGGCCCCGCAGGACTCCCGCGGTCTCGTCAACCTCTACGGCGGCCGCGGCGGCCTCGGGGACAAGCTCGACGAGTACCTCGCCACCCCCGAGACGGCCTCGCCCGAGTTCGTCGGCTCGTACCCCGGTGTCATCCACGAGATGACGGAGGCGCGGGACGTCCGGATGGGCATGTACGGGCACTCCAACCAGGTCGCCCACCACGCCCTCTACATGTACGACGCGGCCGGGCAGCCGTGGAAGACGCAGAAGAACGTCCGTGAGGTGCTGTCCCGCCTCTACGTCGGCAGCGAGATCGGCCAGGGCTACCACGGCGACGAGGACAACGGCGAGCAGTCGGCCTGGTTCCTGTTCTCCGCGCTCGGCTTCTACCCGCTGGTGATGGGCAGCGGCGAATACGCCATCGGCTCCCCGCTGTTCACCAAGGCGACGGTCCATCTGGAGAACGGCCGGGACCTGGTCGTCAAGGCGCCGAAGAACAGCGCGAAGAACGTGTACGTGCACGGGCTGAAGGTCAACGGGCGTATGTGGAAGTCGACTTCGCTGCCGCATTCGCTGATCGCCAAGGGCGGTGTCCTGGAGTTCGACATGGGGCCGAGGCCGTCGGCGTGGGGTTCCGGGAAGAACGCGGCGCCCCCGTCGATCACCCAGGACGACGAGGTGCCGACGCCGCGTGCGGACGTGCTGAAGGGTGAGGGCGCCCTGTTCGACAACACGTCGGCGACCCAGGCGACGGTGACCTCTGTGGACCTGCCGGTCTCCGCGGGCGCGAAGGCCGTCCAGTACACGCTGACCTCGTCGGACCGGACGAAGGCGCCCACCGGCTGGACGCTCCAGGGCTCCTCGGACGGGACGAAGTGGCGCACGCTCGACCAGCGGTCGGGTGAGTCCTTCACCTGGGACAAGCAGACGCGCGCGTTCTCCGTGGGGCGGCCGGGTACGTACGAGAGGTACCGCCTGGTCCTGAACGGCGAGGCGACCGTCTCGGAGGTCGAACTCCTCGCCTGAGCCGAGCAGTCGAGGAATCGAGGAGTTGAGGTCTCGTGCCGCTGCCCGTGCCCGTCCTCGCCGAGGGTGTCGACCCGGCCTGGCTGCCACCGGCCGCCTTCCGGCCGCTCGGCACCCGGCGGACCCTGATCCGCGGATCGGGTCTCCTGGCGGAGACGGTGCACGGCTGAAGTGGCGGACGCCTGCGCCCGGTTCGGAGGTCGCGTGGACCGCGATCCCGGGCCGGGCGCGGGCATGTCGTACGACCTCGTCCTCGAGTTGAGGCCGGGGCTCGGAGACGAGGAGTTCGTCTGCGGGCGCGAGAACGGTTGCACGACCGTTTCCGCGTCCGGGCAGTCCGGGTTGCTGTACGGCCTCTTCCACGTCGTACGGCTCGGCGAGGCCGCCTTCAGCGGCGACCGCGCCCGCGAGGTACACCGTCCGTCCCTCGCGCTGCGCATGCTGGACCACTGGGACAACGTGGCGGTGCACCCGGTGATGGGCCAGGTAGAACGCGGTTACTCCGGTGGGTCGCTGTTCTGGGAGGACGGGCGGGCGCGCGGAGAACTGGAGCGGGTGCGGGCGTACGGCAGGCTGCTCGCGGCCTGCGGGATCAACGCCGTGGCCGTGAGCAACGTCAATGTGCACAGGACCGAGGCGCGTCTGCCGACCGACCGGATCGGTGAAGTCGCCGCTCTGGCCGACGCGTTGCGGCCGTACGGGATCAGGACGCATCTGTCGGTGACCTTCGCCGCGCCGATCGTGCTCGGGGGTCTGGAGACGGCCGATCCGCTGGACGCGCGGGTACGGGAGTGGTGACCGGGACGACGTCGACGTCAGCGCCGGCCTCGCGGGTGGCCCGGTACTAGGCGTGGACCACCTCCTGGTACCGGACCAGACGCGAAGGGCCGTCGGAGACCTCCAGGGCCCACCAGCTGTCCCAGTCGAAGAGGAGGGCGGTGCGGGCGAGGGTTCGGGCGCCGAGAGTCGCGTCGCCCAGGAGTCCCAACTCCCTTCCCAGTTCGGCCACTTCGCGGAAGACGCGGGTGTCGTCGCGGCCCGCGTGGCCGATGACCGCGCCGTGGTACTTCTCGCAGGCTCCGCGTGAGGCGCGCATCTGGAAGTACAGGG
This sequence comes from Streptomyces sp. DG2A-72, assembly GCF_030499575.1. Classification (NCBI taxonomy): domain Bacteria; kingdom Bacillati; phylum Actinomycetota; class Actinomycetes; order Kitasatosporales; family Streptomycetaceae; genus Streptomyces; species Streptomyces sp. DG2A-72. Next base: position 8,140,633 of record NZ_JASTLC010000001.1, on the reverse strand, counting down.
CGGCGTCGGCGCCGTGGGCGATGGCCTGGAAGGTGGCGAGGCGCAGTTCGCCGGGGCGGCGGAGCGGGTTGACGTCGCGGCAGGCGGTGGTGGACGGGGTCTGCTCCATGAGCCAGAAGGGGGCGCCGTCCTCGAGGCCGCGCATCAGGTCGTGGGCGAGGGCGGGCCAGGGGCCAGGGCGACCAGTACGGCAACGGCGGCGACACCCCCGACCCGCACGCCACCGCACCGGGCGGCCCCGGCCCTGCGGTGCGCGGCCTGCTCGACCCCCACGACTACCACTACCGGCGTCTCATCACCGACGCCGTACGTGCCGTCGCCGCCGTCCGCGCCCTGCCCGGCGATGGGGGAGGCTCACGGATCACGGCCGTCGGCAACAGCCAGGGCGGCGGGCTTGCCCTGGCCGTCGCCGGACTCGTCCCGGACCTGACGGCGGCCCTGATCACCGCACCACTCCTGTGCGGCATCCGGCGCGCACTGGACCTCACGGACGCGGGCCCGTACGGCGAGATCGTCGCGTACCTCACCGTCCACCGCGGCGCCGAACAGGCCGCGTACCGCACGCTCTCCTACATGGAGGGCATCTCCTTCGCCCGCCGCGCGGTGCGTACGCCGCCTGGAACCGTTACGCGGAGCTACCCGTTCAACGGCCACGAGGGCGGCGAGGCGTTTCACGTACGGGGCCAACTGGCGTCGCTCCGGGATCTGTTGAGCTGACCACTTGCGCCAAGCGTTTACAAGTGGGCAATACAGCGCTAACTTGCCCCACAGCGGCGGATGGGAGCGCTCCCACATTCGGTGGACCGGAACCCGCCCAGGACTGCTCCCATCCCCCGCATCCATGTGCGCACGTTCCTCACGACCGCCGAGCGAAGGGACGTAGAACTGTCATGGCCCTGACAACATCATCTTCACCTCCCCGCCCCAGACCCCGATTACCGCTCCCGACCCGCCGAGGAGCCCTTCTCCTCGTCCTGCTGTCCCTGCTCACGACGATCCCGGCCCTCGGCCTGATCGTCACGGCCGGCGGCGATGCGGAGGCCCACGGCACCCCCATGAAGCCCGGCAGCCGCACCTTCCTGTGCTGGCAGGACGGGCTGACCGACACCGGTGAGATCAAGCCTGTGAACCCGGCCTGCAAGACGGCACAACAGGTAAGCGGTACCACGCCGTTCTACAACTGGTTCTCCGTGCTGCGCTCGGACGGTGCCGGCCGCACCCACGGCTTTGTGCCGGACGGCGAGCTGTGCAGCGGCGGAAACACCAACTTCACCGGTTTCAACACTCCCAGTGCCAACTGGCCGTTGACCCATCTGACCTCGGGCGCGACCGTCGACTTCTCGTACAACGCCTGGGCCGCGCACCCGGGTTGGTTCTACGTCTACATCACCAAGGACGGCTTCGATCCCACCACGACGCTCACCTGGGACGACATGGAGGAGCGGCCGTTCCTGAGCGTCGACCACCCGCCGCTGAACGGTTCGCCGGGCACGGTCGAGGCCAACTACTCCTGGTCCGGGCAGCTCCCGGAGGGCAAGTCGGGGCGGCACATCATCTACATGGTGTGGCAGCGCTCGGACAGCGCGGAGACCTTCTACTCCTGCTCCGACGTCGTCTTCGACGGCGGGAACGGCGAGGTGACCGGTATCAAGCAGCCCGGCAACCCGACCGAACCGGTGCCGGGCACCTGCACGGCCACGCGGAAGACGACCGGCAGCTGGAACGGTGGCTACCAATCCGAGGTGACCGTCACCAACTCCGGCAATGTCCCGATGCTCGGCTGGATGGTCGACTGGACGCTGCCGGGCGGCCAGAAGGTCGACAGTCTGTGGAGCGGCAACCCGACATACAACGGGCAGAACGTGATGGTCCACAACGCCGGCTGGAACGGATCACTGGATCCGGGCGAAAGCACGACGTTCGGCTACGTCGTCAACGGTTCCGGCGGTGATACGGCGGCGACCTTGCCCTGCCGGGTCGGCTGAGCGGCCGTCCGCGTCGTCCGTAGAAACGCAGAAACGCAGAAACGCAGAAACTCAGAAAAGGGCCTCCCGCGTCGTCCACGCGGGAGGCCCTCCCGCCGATGTCACAAAACGCTCCGGCCGGCTCGTCCCACGTAGAGAGACAGGCTTTGGCGCGGGAAGGTGATGATCATGCGGGTGTTCGTGGCGGGCGGGAGCGGAGCCCTGGGGCGGCGGCTGGTGCCGCAGCTGGTGGCCCGGGGCCACCAGGTGACGGCTACCACGACGAGCGCGGCCAAGCTGGGCATGCTGGCGGAGCTGGGCGCGCAGGGCGTCGTGATGGACGGGCTGGACGGGGTGTCGGTCCGGGAAGCGGTGGCCCAGGCGCGGCCGGACGCGATCATGCACCAGATGACCGCGCTCGGCACCGGCAAGCCCGACATGCGGCACCCGGACCGGTTCTTCGCCCCGACCAACCGGCTGCGCGTCGAGGGTACGGACCATCTGCTGGCCGCCGCCGAGGCGACCGGCGTGCCCCATGTGCTCGTGCAGAGCTTCGCGCAGAGTTACGGGCCCCGTGCGGGGCTGCTGACCGAGGAGGACCCGATCGACCCGGGCACGGTGCCGACCGTGCGCAGACTCTCGGCGGGTGTCCTGCACATCCAGGATGTGGTGCCCAAGGCCGGCGGCACGGTCCTGCGCTACGGCGGGTTCTACGGGCCGGGCGCGAGCGACGACGTGGTCGAGATGGTGCGCAAGCGGAAGTTCCCGCTCGTGGGGGACGGCAGCGGCTGGAACTCCTGGGTGCATCTCGACGACGCGGCGAGCGCCACCGTCCTGGCCATGGAGCAGCGGGCGAGGGGCGTGTTCAACATCGTCGACGACGAGCCCGCCCAGGTCCTGGACTGGCTGCCGTACCTGGCCGCGTGCGCGGGGGCGAAGCGGCCGATGCGGGTGCCCAAGTGGCTCGCCAGGCTGCTGGCCGGGGAGTTCGCGGTGGCTCTGATGACCGAGGGCCACGGTTTCTCCAACGCCAGGGCCAGGCGGGAGCTCGGCTGGGAGCTGCGCTACCCGTCGTGGCGGCTGGGCTTCAAGGAGGAGCTGGCCTGAGCCGGTGCGCGAAGGGCCGCACCCCCGTCACCAGGGATGCGGCCCGACTGCCGTACGAGATCCGTTACTTGACCGGTTTCCCGATCGGTTACTTGCGGATCAGGCTGCGCAGCACGTACTGCATGATGCCGCCGTTGCGGTAGTAGTCGGCCTCACCGGGGGTGTCGATGCGGACGACCGCGTCGAACTCGACACCGGTGTCGGTGGTGACCTTGACCGTGCGCGGGGTGGTGCCGTTGTTGAGCTCCTCGACGCCGGTGAAGTCGAAGGTCTCCTCGCCGGTCAGGCCGAGGGACTCGGCGGACGCACCCTCCGGGAACTGCAGCGGAAGGACGCCCATGCCGATGAGGTTGGAGCGGTGGATGCGCTCGTACGACTCGGCGATGACGGCCTTGACGCCGAGCAGCGCGGTGCCCTTGGCGGCCCAGTCGCGGGACGAGCCGGAACCGTATTCCTTGCCGGCCAGGACGACCAGCGGGATGCCCTGCTCGATGTAGTTGCGCGAGGCGTCGTAGATGAACGACACCGGCGCGCCCTCGACGGTGAAGTCGCGGGTGTAGCCGCCTTCCGTGCCCGGCGCGATCTGGTTGCGCAGGCGGATGTTGGCGAACGTGCCGCGGATCATGACCTCGTGGTTGCCTCGGCGGGAGCCGTAGCTGTTGAAGTCGCGGCGCTCCACACCGTGCTCGGTGAGGTACTTGCCGGCCGGTGTGTCGGCCTTGATCGCACCGGCGGGCGAGATGTGGTCGGTGGTGACCGAGTCGCCCAGCTTGGCCAGGACCCGGGCGCCGGTGATGTCGGAGACCGGGGTGGTCTCCATCGTCATGCCCTCGAAGTACGGGGGCTTGCGGACGTACGTCGACTGCGGGTCCCACTCGAAGGTGTTGCCGGTCGGGATCGGCAGCGCCTGCCACTGGGCGTCGCCGGCGAAGACGTCGGCGTAGGACTTGTTGAACATGTCCTCGCCGATGGCATTCGCCACGACGTCGTTGACCTCGGCCTCGGTCGGCCAGATGTCGGACAGGTAGACCGGCTTGCCCTCCTGGTCCGTGCCGAGCGCGTCCTTGGTGATGTCCACCTTCATGGAGCCCGCGAGGGCGTACGCGACGACCAGCGGCGGGGACGCCAGGTAGTTCATCTTGACGTCGGGGTTGATACGGCCCTCGAAGTTCCGGTTGCCGGAGAGGACCGAGGTGACCGCGAGGTCGTGGTCGTTGACGGCCTTGGAGACCTCCTCCGGCAGCGGGCCGGAGTTGCCGATGCAGGTGGTGCAGCCGTAACCGACCAGGTTGAAGCCGACCTTGTCGAGGTACGGGGTGAGGCCCGCCTTGTCGAAGTAGTCGGTGACGACCTTCGAACCCGGCGCGAGGGTGGTCTTGACCCACGGCTTGCGGGTCAGGCCCTTCTCGACCGCCTTCTTGGCCACCAGCGCGGCGGCGACCATGACGTACGGGTTGGAGGTGTTGGTGCAGGAGGTGATGGCCGCGACGGTGACCGCGCCGTGGTCGATCTCGTACGTCGAGCCGTCGGGGGCGGTCACGGTGACCGGGTTGGACGGGGCGCCGTTCGGGGCGACGGCCGGGGAGTCGGAGGCCGGGAAGGACTCCTGGCCCGCCTCGTCCACGGAGTCGACGTAGTTGCGTACGTCCGTCTTGAACTGCTCGGCGGCGTTCGCGAGGACGATGCGGTCCTGCGGACGCTTCGGGCCGGCGATGGAGGGGACGACCGTGGAGAGGTCGAGCTCCAGCTTCTCGGAGAAGTCCGGCTCGGCGGCCGGGTCCAGCCAGAGGCCCTGCTCCTTGGCGTACGCCTCGACCAGCGCGAGCTGCTGCTCGGAGCGGCCGGTGAGCTTCAGGTACTTGATGGTCTCGTCGTCGATCGGGAAGATCGCGGCGGTGGAGCCGAACTCCGGCGACATGTTGCCGATGGTGGCGCGGTTGGCGAGGCTCGTGGCCGCCACGCCCTCGCCGTAGAACTCGACGAACTTGCCGACGACGCCGTGCTTGCGGAGCATCTCGGTGATGGTCAGCACGAGGTCGGTGGCGGTGGTGCCGGGCGTGAGCTCACCGGTGAGCTTGAAGCCGACGACGCGCGGGATGAGCATGGAGACCGGCTGGCCGAGCATGGCGGCCTCGGCCTCGATGCCGCCGACGCCCCAGCCCAGCACACCGAGGCCGTTGACCATGGTGGTGTGCGAGTCGGTGCCGACCAGGGTGTCGGGGTAGGCCTGGCCGTTACGCACCATGACGGTCCGAGCGAGGTGCTCGATGTTGACCTGGTGGACGATGCCGGTGCCCGGCGGGACGACCTTGAAGTCGTCGAAGGCGGTCTGACCCCAGCGCAGGAACTGGTAGCGCTCGCGGTTGCGGCCGTACTCCAGCTCGACGTTCTGCGCGAAGGCCTCGTTGGTGCCGAACTTGTCGGCGATGACGGAGTGGTCGATGACCAGCTCGGCCGGGGAGAGCGGGTTGACCTTCGCCGGGTCGCCGCCGAGCGCCTTGACGGCCTCACGCATGGTGGCGAGGTCCACGACACAGGGCACGCCGGTGAAGTCCTGCATGATCACGCGGGCCGGCGTGAACTGGATCTCCTGCGACGGCTGGGCCTGCGAGTCCCAGCCGCCGAGGGCGCGGATGTGGTCGGCGGTGATGTTCGCGCCGTCCTCGGTGCGGAGGAGGTTCTCCAGCAGCACCTTCAGGCTGTACGGAAGGCGGGCCGAGCCTTCCACCTTGTCCAGCCGGAAGATCTCGTACGACTCGTCGCCCACCTGCAGCGTGCTGCGGGCGTCGAAGCTGTTCGCCGACACGACAGTCTCCTTCTTTGATGTGCGCGTTCCCACCGCATCCTGCCGCCACGACGTCTTGGCCGATCCGCTAAGGTAAGGCTAAGTTAGGTAACCCTTAGTGCCAGACCGATGAGGGCGTGCGGCTGCGGTACGCCTCGGCAGATATCTCGATGTCGAGATAACTCTAGTACATGAGGGCGGGATGGTCATGCCCAGGCCTCCTGTCCCGCCTCACTCGATCGAGTCGTTTCGCAACGAACCGAGTCGTTCGGGTCTCTGTCTCAGCGAACTCAGGCGTTCTGTGCCGGGACGCTCGCTCCCCCTTGTGCGAGCGGTAACCCCTAGGTCGTGTCCCCGACCTCTTTCCGGGACGTTCCCGATGGTGTGGGGGTGGGGCACTTGGTCAGCTGTTCTCATGAGCCGTCAACAGTCCTCTCGTGGACTCCCCATCGCCCTTGCCGTCGCAGCCGTCGCCCTGGCAACGCTCACCGCTACCACCGCCGCACCGGCCGGGCCACCCCACCATGCTCCGCCCCGGTTACACCCGAACGTCCAGGCCGCGCACGCGAAGACCCAGGCCGTACTGAACGAGATCGTCGCGCAAGGCACCCCCGGCGTCATCGCCCAGGTACGAGACGCGCGCGGTGTGTGGGATGGCCGGGCCGGTGTCGGTGACCTGGTCGCCGAGCGGCCGAGGAGCACCAGCGAGAAGTTCCGTATCGCCAGCGTGACCAAGACCTTCACCGCCACGGTGCTGCTCGGGCTCGAAGCCGAGGGCAGGATTTCGCTGGACGACAGCGTGGAGGAGTGGCTGCCCGGGGTGGTGCGCGGCAAGGGCTACCGGCCCGGGAACATCACCGTGCGGCACCTGCTCAACCACACGAGCGGCATCTTCGACTACAACATGGACGACGGCTTCCGCTCCCTGTACGCGGGGGACGAGTTCGACCGGAACCGCCACACCAGATGGACCCCCGAAGAGTTGGTGGACATCGCGCTCGCCCACCCGCCCAACTTCCAGCCGGAGCAGGGCAGCAGGCCCGGCAGGCCAGGAAGGTGGGACTATTCCGACACCAACTACGTCGTCGCCGGCATGGTTGTCGAGAAGGCCACCGGCGGCACCTACGCGCAGGCGGTCGAGCGTCTTGTCATCCGGCCGCTCGGCCTGCGCGGCACGAGTGTGCCGGGCACCTCGCCCCAACTGCCCGCACCACACGCGAGGCACTACTCCACGCTGTTCGAGGACGGGCCGGAGGCGAAAGTGCGCGACGTCACCGAGTTCAGCCCCACCGTCGCCTTCTCCGCCGGGCAGATGATCTCGACCGTCGGAGACGTGAACGCCTTCCTGTCCAAGCTGCTGGCCGGTGAGCTGCTGCCGCCCGCCCAGCAGCGGCAGCTGCTCGACGCGGTCCACGTCGACGGGGACAAGGGACACGGTGGTCCACAGGACCGCTACGGCCTCGGCATACGGCACTTCAAGCTCAAGGAGGGCTGCTGGGCCTGGGGCCACGGCGGCATGATCCCCGGCTCCGCGACCCGAACGCTCGCCTCGGCGGACGGCCGGCGCGTCATGACCATGAACCGCAACGGCGACTGGGGCGAGCAGCGACTGGAGGACGCGGCCGTCGAGACCGAGTTCTGCGAGCTCTGACAGCGCCTGTCCAACAGTGCAGATGAACCCACCTCTACGAGATAACCCGGGCCGACAGTCGTATCCCGGGCCGCCTGCCCCGCGACATCTGCCCGCGCTCCGCGGCCGCCCGTCTCACGCAATCCAGTCCTTGCAGGTCAGCACAGCCGCAGACGACCGACTCCAAAGATCTGGTCCCCGTCTCAGGTGACCTGGTCCGTTTCGCTTGTGGTCTCAGCTGATCTGGTTCGCGGACTGTCCCGTCTCACCCCGTCGAGCCTTCTCAGCGAGCGCGTTCGGGTACCGGATGGCTGGACCGGCTGGAATGGATCCTGACCCGCCAGATCGGGTGTACGGACAAGTTATTGAGAATCGAGACAGGAGCGTGGCCTTTCGGTGGGTGAGGGCGGGGACGCTTGAGAGAGGTCCATCGAGGGGCGTTGCGGCGATCTTGGACCGGCCCGTAGGGTGCTTCGATGCCTTTGCTGAACCTGCGTCATGCGGCCCGTGCGATCGTTCTGGATGGGGAGGACCGCATCCTGCTGTGCAGGTTCGTGCTTCCGGAGAGGGTGGTTTGGGCAACTCCCGGAGGAGGGATCGAGGCTGGCGAGTCACCTCAGGAGGCGCTGCGCCGCGAGCTGCGTGAGGAGATCGGGCTCGTGATTGACGGGACGCCGCCGCACGTGTGGCATCGGAAAGTCGTCGGTCCCGGCTATGTGAGCGGGTATGACGGCGCGATTGAGGACTACTTCCTCGTCCGCACTGCTGCCTTCCGACCGGACGGAGCGTTGTCGAGTGACGAGTTGGCCGCTGAAAACATCACGGGTTTCCGCTGGTGGCAGCTGTCAGAGATCGCCGACTACCAAGGGTCGGACCTCTTTGGGCCGCGTGATCTTGCGGGTCCACTAACCCGACTGATCAAGGACGGAGTCCCCGATCAGCCACTGGAGCTTGGGCTGTAAGTCTCGTCGTTCGTTGGTGACTGCACTGGTGTCAGCGGTGAGGCCGTTCGGCGCGGCTGGTTGAATTTCGTCGGGCGTCATTCGGCGTCTTCTTGCGCTGGGCGGGACACGGTGTCCATCAGCTGGGTCAAAGGAATGAAGCTGTCCGTGGTGCCGAGTTCCCTGGGTGTGGGACCAGCTGGCGTGGGGGTGTCGGCGAGACGCTCGGCCAGGGCAGTGACCGCTTCGCGGTCTCCTTCAAGGGCTTCGCGTTCGTCGTCGGTCAGGTCGAGCCGTTCGAGCATCTGGTTGATGCCGTCCTTGACGGCCAGGAGTTGGCCCTGCGCGGACGGCTTGGGGACGTAGAACGGACAGCGCGCGCAGGCCATTCGGTGGGGGCATTTGGCGAAGAAGTCGTAGCTGCAGTAGCCCTCGCCCAGGTCGTAGTACTTCCAGGGCTGTTCGCCGCCTGCGGCGGCTCCGGTGAGGATGGACTCGCGGTCGGTGAGGACCTGGATGGTGCGGACGTTGCGGGCGAAGTAGTCGGCCTTTTTGTAGGCGGCGGTGAGGGTGCGCTGCAGGATCGCTAATGGTGTGCTCGGGTGTTGGAACTCTCGGAATACCCTCGTGATCAGAGGGGATCGAGGAGCATCAGGACCTCGTCCCGGGTGTCGTCGGGCGCGAGGCGGAGGGCCCCGGGCCAGCGACCGACCTCACGCCACCCGAGTCGGCTGTAGAAGTCCTCCAGCCCTTCTTCTCCTCGGGCTGCGAGATGGAGCTGTTCGAGCCCCAAGTCGTTGCGGGCGATCTTCCGTAGTTCGCGCATGAGTGCGGAGCCGACACCACGGCTGCGGAATTCGGGGTGGGTCTGCAGGTGGTGGACCGTGCCCCAGTGCCCGACGAGTCGATAGGGATCGCGGTTGAGGATGACCCATCCGGCAAGAACGTCGTCGAATCTGGCGGTGATGAGTCGGCTGTGTTGCGGGTGGAGACGGCTGAGGAGCTTGTCGGTGGCGGGCGCGACGTCATCGTCTTGGACCGGCGGGAAGGGGAATCCGGCGGCGCCACCCGAGTTGGTGACCGCGATCCAGCAGTCGATCAGCTGGCGTCGGAGTTCGGGTGTGATTGCGCGGGCATCGGTGATCTGGACAAGGTCTGGCATGCTTGCGTGCGTCATGAGAAGCAGCATGTCAGCGGGGTCTGACATCAGGGTTTGTCAGGCTTTCGAGTTCCGGCGGCTGACCTCGGCTGCGTAGGCGGCCCAGTCTCCGGCGGCGGCTCGCTGCCATGTGACGGCGACGGTGATGTCGATGCCGAGGGTGCGGGCGAGGACCGCGGCGGGTAGTTCTGTGGCAAGTTGGATCAGTGCGGTCGAGCGTGTTTCCGCGAGCCGGATGCCGAGTTTGCGCAGGCGTTCGCCCTTGGCCCAGGCGCTGATCGGTCGGCCGGGCTGGCCGCCGGGGAAGAGCCAGGGTGACTCTGTCCGGCCGAGGACGGCGTGGCTGCGGCGAATCGCGACCTGGTGGAGGGCCAGTTCGGCGACGGGTGCGGGTAGCTCGACCGGGACGGCGCCGAGGCGGATGCGGACGGTTCCGCCGGTCTCCTCTATGTGGTCGACGGTGAGGCGGGAGATCGCGGCGGGCCACTGGGCATAGAGGAGCAACAGCAGTCCGGCGAGGCGGTCTTCGGGCCTGAGGGTGTCGTCGTGCAGCAGGCGGCGGGCGGTTTCCCAGCGGGCCTCGTCGTCCATGGCCTGGGACGGACCGTTCCATCTGACGGCTGGGAAGCTGAGGTCACGGGCGATCTTCTGGGAAAGGGCCCAGCGCACGAAGTGGCCTGCCTCCCGGCGGTGGCGGACGTCGTCGCTGGTCATCCAGCGTTCAAGGTCGGCCTGACGGCAGGTGGCAAGGGTCAGGTTCTGTTCCTCGAGCCAGTCCAGGAGATGGACGGCCGCCCGCAGATGGTGCCGTGCGCCCGTGAGCTGGTAGTGCGTGATCTCCTTGCCGCGGCTGCGTCGGCGAGGCCGGCGAAGGAGGTGCCACGTTGCGTACCGGTGCAGGATTTTCCGCCCCTCGGCCGTTGCGTGGGAGGCGACGAGGTCCTTCACGTGCCGTTCGAGACGGGACGACCCGGTGGCAGCGAGGACAGGCGGGCCGGACGATCCCGGCGACCCCGGCCTCGTGCAGCAAGTCGATGAACCGCAGGATGGCGCGATGCGGCGCCAGGTGTCCCTCCCCGGTCAGCAGGCGAGGGTTCTCCTCCAGAGCCCGGACCGCTCTCTGGCGGTAGTGAGCGCGGTGGGGTGCCGACCGGTAAAGGGCCTCGGCGACCGCATCACGGTCGGCGCCCGGGGCGATCGCGGTGATCAGTTCGTGGACGACCGTGACTGGATCACGGTCGTCGTTATCGGGACACATCGAACAGCGCGGCAGGACCTTGCGGTCCCGGAAGCTGACGTGTCGGACGTTTCCGCAGGTGGTGCACTCGGCGGTCTCCTGCCCGCAGACCGAGCAGTACCAGTCCGGGCCCTTGCGCTGGAGGGTTCGCAGTTCCTTGCCGCACTCCGCGCAGACCGGTGCCGCGATCGCCGAGGCGCCGGCCTTGCGGAGTTCAATGAGGCGGCCAGAATCCGCTGCCGGACATCCTCGTTGGGGATCCAGGGAGCTTGCTCGATATGTCGTACGAGACCCTGGCGGGGTCTGCGGCCGCCACGGCCTGCCTGCCCTCGGCGGACCGGGTTCTGCTCGCGCAGGCCGTCCTCCACCAAGTACTCGTAGAAGGACCGGACAGCGACCAGGCACTGTTGGATGGTTGCGTTCGCCAAACCCGTCTCGGTACGAGGCGGAGCCTTCGACGGCGGACGCGATGACCGGTCCAGCATGTCCCTGATCCAGGCGGCGACGGTCTCCGCGCGGGCCAGCAGCGGGTCCGTGCCTTCCGCTGCACAGAACCGCAGGTGGTCCTCGACCGCCCGTCCGTACGCGTCGATCGTGTTGGGTGCTCGACCGATGTTGGCTGTGGACTGCAGCCACCGGCGAGCCAGTTGATGCTCTGCGACAGTGGGGAACTTGCCCCACGGGATCGGGGCCATGACTGCAAGGTAAGGGCCTGTGGCCGCGACAGCGCGTGGCTGACAGGATCTGGCTCGTCGAGCGCGAGGAGGCACGAAGATGAACCATCGGGACCGCGTGGTAGCCCGATCCGTAGCTCGCTACTGGGCACAGCGGCTGTTCGGAATAGTCGCCATCGGTGCCTTGACACTGTTGGGCCTGGTGGCGCTGACGAACGGACCAGAGTCGTTCATCTTCTTCCTCAAGCGAGGCAGCCTGTCGCCACTCATCGCGATCTTCGTTGTAGCGACGTCGGCATGGCTGCTGCTCCTGATGGCTGGAGCGCGCGCCAATCGACACGAAACGGCCTGAGGTCTGAGCTGCCCGTGGACGGCAAGATGATCTCTTCCGATTCCACTGGACTGGACGCACTGGTCACCGCGCTGACGGCAAGGTAGCCGTCCCAACGATCGTGAGTTCATACATAACTCCAAGCACCTGACAAGGGCACGGTCGCTCGTTGGAGTGATGCATTCCGCGGCCGGGTCAGAGGGCTCCGTAAGGTGTTCCACCCTCGCGATGCAGGGGCGAGGGCGGCGGGGAGGTACTCGTGGGCGAGCCTGCGGAGGCGGTTCCCGCCCGGGAGTGGGGTGGGTCCTTCGAATGTGCCTCGCCGGCCCGGAATCTGCTCAATCAGGGCTGCTCACGTCAGGATCTTCCGCAGTACGTCCCACTGCAACGGGCCGAATCGGTAGTACGACCCGACGTTGAACCACTCGCCGTCGGGCGACCACTTGACGATCGAGATGCTGAAGCGATCGCCTTCGTACGTGTACGGAGTGCCGGTTACGAACCGCACGATCTCCGGCTCCACCCGGGGCTGGACGACCGCCAGATCGAGGCTGCGGGCGAAGCTGATCCGCTCGATCCGTCCGGAGTCCCAGCCCAGCGTGACGTAGGCCCGGAACGTCTTCCGTGCGGACTCCACCAGTTCTTCGTCGGGTTCCGGCAGCCCGAGGTCGCGAAGGATCGACGAGACGGTCGCCGCCTCTAGGCCGGCCGGAAACGTGAAGTATGCGTTTACGGTCCGGTTCGTGTAGTCGATCGCGATCATCGCTACGTCGTCCAGGCCGTGCTGGGCGAAGAAGTCGGCGTTCTCACCCAGCGCACGGGGCATGGAGGAGATGGCGGCGAGCTGGGACACTCCCTGCACGTCGCGGGGGAAGTGCACATAGATCTTGTGGAAGCCGCCCAGAACCGCGAAGTCGATGAGGAACTCGTCGACGGAGCAGTGCTTGCGGAGGTCCGAGAGCAGGGCGCCCACGGGATGGTCGGTCGGCGGCACGAGCCCGTGCGCCAGAGCGTGGGCGTAGGGATCGTCGATCGCTCGGGGCACCTGGATGGTGAGATCGAGATCTCCCGCGTGTCCTTCGCCGGCCGAGGCGCTGAAGATGATCCCGCCCTCGAACGGCTCGAATGCTTCCAGGATCGGCCGGACCGTGTCCGGCGAGCAGCGCAGGTCGAGCAGGCCGGCGGCTTCCTCGATGGCCGAGTACACCGTTTCCACATCGACTTCCCCATTGACCGGTCCGGACATTCCGTTCTCCCAAGCGTCGTTGTTCCCGCCCTCGGCGAGAAGGTGAATGCTTCGTCGGCGTACGAAAATCAGCGTGTGAAAATCCCGGCGACCGCTTTCTCGCGGCCGCCGGGATTTCTGGCGGGAACCGTCCTGCTCGAAGTTGCCGTCGCGCGTCAGACAGCGGCGCCCTTTTGGGTCAGCAGATCGGCGGCCTTGGCGGCGGTCCCGGCGGTGGCCAGTTCGTCTCCGGCCACCTGGACGCCGTACCGCTTCGTCAGGATGACGCTCAACTCGATCAGGACCAGGGAGTCCAGGTCGAGACTGTGGAACTGCGTGTCGGCAGTCGTTTCGGCGGGGACGTCGAAGTGCGTCCTGAGAAGGTCGAGCACTGCTTCGGACTCAAGGGAGATGCGGCTCGTCATGGCGTTTCCTTTCGGGATACGACGGCTGTCAGGTGAGGGTGATCTCCGGCCAGGTGAGCGCGGCGGAACCCCACGTCAGACCGGCCCCGAACGAGGTCAGCAGCAGCCGGTCACGGGGCTGGAACCGGCCCTGGGCGGCAGCATCGGCCAGGGCCAGCGGGATGGAGGCGGCCGAGGTGTTGCCCACCTGCTCGATATGGGTGACCACGCGCGATCTGTCCACGCCCAGCTGCCGGGCCAGCGCATCCAGGATGCGCAGATTCGCCTGGTGGCCCACCACATGGTCGACCTGATCGACCCTCCAGCCCGCCCGGGCGAGCGCGACCGCCGAGGACTGTGCCATCCGGCGGACCGCGTGTACGAAGACCTCCTTGCCGTTCATACGGATGTACTGGTCGTCCGGGTGCGGCGCACGGTCGGTGGAGCGGTGCCGGGAACCGTTCCCCGGAAGGGCGACCAGTTCCTTGAAGGTGCCGTCCGAGCCCAGGTCCACGCTCTGGACCGCACCGGCCTCGTCGCTGGTTCCGCGGCGCAGCACCGCGGCACCGGCACCGTCGCCGAAGATCACCGCCGTACTGCGGTCGGCGGGGTTGAGGAAGGGGCGGAACGTCTCCGCACCGATGACGAGAACACGCTCGGCGTACCCGGCCACCAGGGCGGCGGACGCGGTGGCGAGCGCGTACACGAACCCTGAGCAGCCGGCCGCCACGTCCAGGGCGGCGACCGGGCCGAGGCCCAGGCGGGCGGCCACGTCCGGTGCGGTGGCGGGGATCTGCTGGTCGGGAGTGGCAGTGGCCACGACCACCATGCCGATGTCGTCGGGTGCACCGGCCCCGGCCGACTTCAGTGCCCGGTGGCCCGCCTCGACGGCGAGGTCGCTGGTGGCCACGCCGGGATCGGCCCAGTGCCGCTTCCGGATACCGGTGCGCTGGACGATCCATGCGTCGCTGGTGTCCATCCGGCGGGAGAGTTCCTCGTTGGTCACGGTGCGCGGCGGCACATAGCCACCCAGTCCGGCGAGGACGGCTGCGGGCGCGCTCACCGCCTCTCATCTCCCCGGCTGCCGTTCCGCACGGGCGAGTTGAGAAGATGCGCGACACCGACCCGGGTCCGTACGCCGTGCAGGGCTCCGACCACCTCGGCCGACCGCCATGTTCCGGACGGGGCGGGCAGCAACCGGGCCTGCTCCAGACGGGCCGTCACCCTGCCGTCGGACCGGGCTGGTGCGGTGCCGCCGGCCGTGATGCGGGCCCGCCGCATCCAGAGGTTGTTGCTGTGGACACGCTCGACGCCGTCGAGCGTGTAGAGCAGGACTTGACCGAGCTGCATGGCGGTGACCAAGGCATCGATCATGGTGGCCGGGGCGTCGTCCTGGGCGGCCTCCACCCCGCCCGGGACCAGCGCGACCCGGGCGGTCGCCCGCAGGTCGTCCTCGTTGTCGCCCGTCACGTTCACGCCGGTGAGCAACTGTTGCCGCGCACCATGCCGCACGCCGTAGGGCGCGTCGTTCCAGGGGCCGGGCAGTTCCTCCGCCAGGTAGTAGGTCCGGCGGGTGCCGATCGGGTGAGAGCCCGCGGCGTGCCTGGCGTGCACGCGAGCCGACAGCGATCCGACACGGCAGTCCAGGGTGGTCGACCACTCCTCGCCGCGCGTCTCGGCGGCGACCAGCCGACCGCTCACCGGCAGCTCCGCCAAGCCCTCCTCGTCCGGGCCGGAGCCGGCCTTCATGTCGACCGACCGCACCTCGAACCGGGTATCGGGGGCGAGGCCGAACGTGTGGGCCGCGTACAGACCGGTGAGCCGGGCGGCGAGGAGCATCACATCGATGGAGCTGAGATGAGGTTTCTGGTTCTGGTCGCCTTTGCGGGACCACAGGCCCGGAATGGCGACATGGGCCGTGGCCTCGATACCCGAAGCGTCGTCGGCTCCCGGCGATATCGTGAGATCGGTCAGCGAGTGTTCGACCCGTTTGAATCCCTCGCCGAGGAATCTGCTCTCTCGCGGGCCGAGGAAATCGTCGATGGACGCGAGTTCCAGGGATGGCACAGGTACTCCTGTTCCCGCCGATGAACCGCCTCCGAGTTCAGTGGGAGGAGCGCTCGGCGCGCTCGCCGCTGAATGTGGTGAAGGCTTCGGCGATGGCGTAGCTGTCTTCGTACATGTGGTATCGGGTGATCTGTCCGTCCACTACGGAGAAGTGCAGCGCGTAGGCGTTGGCGAACGTCTTTCCGGTGGCCAGGACGCCGAAGACGGACTCGGCCGTGACCACCGCGTGCTGTCCGTCGACCATGAGGGCGTGCAGCGTGAAACTCTGCGGCGCGGTCAGCACTTTGGGGAAGATCTCGAAGAATTCGGCGACCTCCCGCCGGGTGGACCGGGTGCCGGTCCAGGGCACGTGCTCACTTCCGGCCACCCGGAAGTCCACCCGGTCGGCGAACAGCTCGAGCAGGCCGGGCAGATCGCCGGAGGCGTACCTCTCGAAGAACGCGTCCACGACCGCCCTGGTGGCGGGCTGCTGCGCTGTCGTCATGTCGACTCACTCCGTCTGTCGGGTACTTGGCGGGAAGGGCGCTACTCGGCGGACAGGGCGGCGCGCCCCGCGAGGTGGATCGCCGTCAACTGGGCGACGCGCTCGCCGAGGTGCTCGGCGGTGGCGATGTCGGCCTTGTGCACGGCGTCGGCGGGGAGGTCGCCCGGGGTGGTGGCGGCTACGCCGTTGAAGTAGCCGAGCCGGTTCAGGTCGCTCTCGCTCTCGTGGCTGAGGTGCCAGCCGGGGAGCAGGCCGAGGCTGACCCAGATCATCCCGTGCTGGGCGCCGAGGGTCGCGAAGTAGCCGAGGGTGGAGTCCTTGTCGCCCGCCTTGCAGGCGCCGATGGTGAACCCCGACCCGAGCTTGTCCTTCCATGCCTGCCGTGCCCAGCGCTTGTTGGTCGACTCCGCGAAGGTGTGGAACTTTCCCGACGCCGATCCCATGTAGGTGGGCGCCCCGAAGACGATCGCGTCGGCGTTGTCGAGGGTCTCCCACTTGGCGTCATCCATGGCGTCGACGGTCACCATGGTCACTCCGGCGCCCGCGGCCTCGGCACCGACTCGGACGGACTGCGCCAGTACATCGGTATGGCCCCTGCCGGAGTGGTAGGCGACGGCGATGGTCGGCGGCTTTTCCATCGGGTGTTCTCCTTTGGTCGTGAGGGCAGTTCACGCGCGTGCCGGAACCCGCTCGTGCTCCATTCGGAAGTCCTGCCGGCCGTATTCGTGTCGGGCCTGCTCGATGGCCTCTGCGGTGCTCATGACGGGCGTCCAGTCGAAGATCCGGGCAATGGCCTCGATGCGTTCCGCCATGGAGCCGCTGACCACGTGGCAGGGAATTTCCAGCTCGTCCAGCGTGGCGAGCAGCATCTTGTCGACGGTCGCGCGGAAGTCGTTGTTCATCGGCCGGTGGCCGTCCGCGGCGATCGGCAGTTCGTGGCGCAGGTGGACGTAGGCGTCGTAGGTGGCCTTGACGTGCTGCTTGAAGGCGTGCCCGTACTGCTCGACGACCTTGCCGAAGAAGGCCATCTCCTCCGGCGTCACCGTGGCCGGGCCGCCCTCGTTCCCGGCGTTGGCGTTGGGGTTCATGCCGTACCGGAGCCGGGCCGCGCCGTAGAGCCATTCCTGGAGGGAGGACCCGTCGGAGATGAAGTGGTCCCCGAGCAGGGCTTCCTGTACGGCGCGGCCGGTGTGGCGGCGCATGGTGAGCTGGAGGAACTGCGCCGGCGTCACGTCCGCGAGCTTCACGCCCGGCAGAGCCTCCGGCATGATCTCCCTGATCGTCCGGGCGAGCGAGCGGGGTACACCGGTGTAGTACGACAGTGCCATCACCGTCGATGTCTTGCCTGAGGAGTAGGTTCCGGACACGGATATCTTCATGGGCATCTCCAATTCCCGGCAGCGCGTTGCAGTCGCATGGCACTGCCGCATACGGCGAGAGGTCGGGAAAGGGGATATGGCAAAGCTGGATGAGGCAATTCCGCCGGAAAGCCGGGCGGCGAGAAATGGGGAATCAGGCCCGCATCGCATGGTCACGGCCATGGCCGGAGTCGGCGAGCGCTCAGAAGATCACAATCCGCTGCCATGGGACTGTTTTCGGGCAGGGGAGGCGTCCAAAAAGAGTGACACGGACGGCAACTCCGCACCAAGAGTGGCCAGAAGTGATATGAGTCACACCAACTGCCGCTGTACCCACCGGAGTTCACACACCGGACAGCGGCGCAACCGCACCGCAGGGGCCGGCCCCGTGACAGCGGCCGGCTTCGAGGAACCGGTCGAGTTCGCCCATCAGTGCGCGAAGTCGGGGTATCCGAGGTGAACCGGGACCACCCGGCCTTTCCCTGAAGGGAGGCGCTGATGCCGCTCACATTCCGTAAGAGTTTCCGGATCCTGCCGGGAGTGCGACTGAACATCAACCGGCGCTCATGGTCCATCACGACCGGTGGCAGGCACGGCCCCCGGCACACACGCAGCAGCACAGGACGTCGTACGACATCAGTGGATTTGCCCGGACCTTTCGGGTGGCGTCGTACCCGTGCCACCCGACGGCGTTGACGAGCCGTCACCCGAATGGCCCCCTCAACAGGCGCCATCTCATATCTGAGATAACCTCAACCTCATGGCAGACGACTACCTCGTACGCATCGGCAAGCTCATCCGTGACGCCCGGCAACACCGGGGCTGGACGCAGTCACAACTCGCCGAGGCGCTCGGCACCAGTCAGAGTGCGGTGAACCGCATCGAACGGGGCAACCAGAACATCAGCCTTGAGATGATTGCCCGCATCGGTGAGGCGCTGGACAGCGAAATCGTCTCTCTGGGTTACGCGGGTCCGATGCATCTGCGGGTCGTCGGCGGTCGCCGGCTGTCCGGCTCCATCGACGTGAAGACCAGCAAGAACGCGTGTGTGGCACTGCTGTGCGCCTCGCTGCTCAACAGCGGGCGCACGGTGCTGCGTCGGGTGGCGCGCATCGAGGAGGTGTACCGCCTGCTGGAGGTGCTGGGCTCGATCGGGGTCCGCACGCGCTGGATCAACGACGGGGTCGACCTGGAGATCGTGCCGCCGGCCGAGCTGGAGCTTGAGGCGATCGACGCCGAGGCGGCCCGCCGCACCCGCTCGATCATCATGTTCCTCGGTCCGCTGCTGCACCGTATGGACCGCTTCAAGCTGCCGTACGCGGGCGGTTGCGACCTGGGCACCCGGACCATCGAGCCGCACATGATCGCCCTGCGGCGCTTCGGGCTCGACATCGCCGCCACCGAGGGGCTGTACCACGCCCAGGTGGACCGGTCCGTCTCCCCCGTGCGGCCGATCGTGCTGACCGAACGCGGGGACACGGTCACCGAAAACGCGCTGCTGGCCGCCGCGCGGCATGACGGCGTCACCGTCATCCGGAACGCGTCGTCCAACTACATGGTCCAGGACCTCTGTTTCTTCCTGGAGGCGCTCGGCGTCAAGGTCGAGGGCGTCGGCACCACCACGCTCACCGTGCACGGCATGCCGACCATCGACGTCGACGTCGACTACTCCCCCTCCGAGGACCCGGTCGAGGCGATGAGCCTGCTGGCCGCCGCCGTGGTGACGGAGTCGGAACTGACGGTGCGTCGGGTGCCGATCGAGTTCCTGGAGATCGAACTCGCGGTGCTGGAGGAGATGGGCCTCGACCACGACCGGTCGGCGGAGTACGTCGCCGACAACGGCCGTACCCGGCTGGTGGACCTCACCGTCCGGCCCTCCAAGCTGGAGGCGCCGATCGACAAGATCCACCCGATGCCGTTCCCGGGCCTGAACATCGACAACGTCCCGTTCTTCGCGGCCATCGCCGCCGTCGCGCAGGGCAAGACCCTCATCCACGACTGGGTCTACGACAACCGGGCCATCTATCTGACGGACCTCAACCGCCTCGGCGGCAGGCTGCAGTTGCTCGACCCGCACCGCGTCCTGGTCGAGGGCCCCACCCGCTGGCGCGCCGCCGAGATGATGTGCCCGCCGGCCCTGCGCCCCGCCGTCGTCGTCCTGCTGGCGATGATGGCGGCGGAGGGCACGTCCGTGCTGCGCAACGTGTACGTCATCAACCGGGGCTACGAGGATCTGGCCGAGCGGCTCAACTCCGTGGGGGCGCAGATCGAGATCTTCCGGGACATCTGAACGGACGCCGGCGTCGGATCAGAGCAGCTTGTCCTTCGCCTTGTAGTAGGCGCCGCCGAACGGCAGGAACCAGGGGGTGCCGTTGTAGAAGGGGACGGGGACCTTCGGAAAGCCGAGGCCGCGCAGGGGGTTGGCCTCGGGCTTGCCGTCCATCATCTCGGCCACCGCGCGGCCCATGTACGTGGCCATCTGGACGCCGTGGCCGCAGTAACCCATGGAGTAGTACAGGCCGTTGACGTCACCCGCGTGCGGGATGCGGTCCCAGGAGAAGCCGACCGTGCCGCCCCACACGTAGTCGATGCGCACCCCCGCCAGCTGCGGGAAGATCTCGGTCATCTCCCGCTTGAGGATGTCACCGCTCTTGACGTCGGAGGCCGGGTTGGAGGGGGCGAAGCGGGCCCGGCCGCCGAAGGCGAGGCGGTTGTCCGGGGTGAGGCGGACGTAGTGGCCGACGTTCTTGTGGGCGACCAGCAGACGGCCGTTCGGGATGAGTTCCTTGGCGCGCGCCTCCCCCAGCGGCTCGGTGACGATGATGAAGCTGCCGACGTTGATCAGCCGCTTGCGGAACCACGGCATCGACTTGTCGGTGTAGGCGTCCGTCGCCGCCATGACCTGCTTGGCCCGGATGGCGCCGTTCATGGTCTCCACCACGAAGCCGCCACCGGGGAGGCGGGTGAGGCCGGTGGCGGCGTTGCGCTCGTGGATCTCGGCGCCGGCACGCTCGGCGGCGTCCGCCAGGCCGCCGACGAACTTACCCACGTGCAGACCCGCGCTGAGCGGGTCGAGCAGGGCGCCGTGGTAGTAGTCCGTGCCGAGCTCGGCCCGCAGTTCGCTCTTGCTCAGGACGATCGTCTCGTGGCCGAAGTTGTCGGCCAGGTCGCGCTGCTTGGCCCGCAGGCCCTCGAAGTGCCCGGGCTTGCAGACCGCGCCCAGACGCCCGGAGCGGTGGAAGTCGCAGTCGATCCGCTCCTTGAGCGTGAGCTCCTCGACGACGTCGACCGCCTCGCGGAAGGCGTTGTACAACTCGCGGGCGCGCTCCTGGCCGTAGCGCTTGCGGGCCTCGGCGGGGGCGATGGTGATGCCCTGGGTGCACATGCTGCCGTTGCGCCCGGAGGCGCCCGAGCCGACCTTGTCCTTCTCGACGAGGACGGCCCTGGCCCCCTTGCGGGCGGCGTGGTAGGCGGTGGACAGCCCGGTGAGACCGCCGCCGATCACCACCACGTCCGCCTCGTCGGGCAGGTCCTTGCCGGAACGGTCGGGCAGGGCGGAAGCTGTGTCCAGCCAGTAGGGGATCTGCTTCATGGCGTGCGTCCTCACATTCGTACGAAGGTTCAGCAGCCGAGGAGCTTCGGCAGACCGGACAGATCGCGCAGTTCGTCGTACGGCTGGTAGTCGGCGCTGCCGAGGCGGCCGTAGCGGTTGATCCACACCCGGCGCTTCAGGCCTAGGTCGCGGGTCGGGATGTGGTCGTACTCCCAGCCCTGGGCGGTGTGGATGACCTGCGACGGCTCGACGCCCATGGTCTTGAAGGCGTACTCGAAGGTCTGGCGGTCCGGCTTGTAGGCGCCGGCCTGCTGGGCGGTGATGACGTAGTCGAACTCGACGCCGATGTTCTCCACGTTACGCGCGATCAGGTTGTCGTCGGTGTTGGAGATGATGGCGATCTCATACTTCGTCTTCAGCCGGCGCAGCGCGTCCGGGACCTCCGGCCAGGGACCGAAGGTGGGGACGGCCTCGACGAGTGCGTCACCGTCGGACTCGCGGTACTCCAGGCCGTGCAGACGCATGGCGTTGCGCAGGCTGGAGTGCAGGATCTCGTGGTACGGACGGTAGGCCTCCAGGACGGCCTGGAAGCGCATGACGCGGAAGTCGTCGAGGAACTCGTCGACATCCAGGTTGTCCAGATCCAGCCGGTCCTCGAGGACCTTCAAGGTCGTGGGGGCGAGTTCGAAGTTGATCAGGGTCGCATAGGCGTCGAAGGTGACGATCTCTCGCATGGTGTTCGCCTCAGTCTCGCGGTTTCCGGATTTCCAGGGGGTGGGATGGGGTGGGGGCTTCAGACGACGCGTTCGCCGGGGGTGACGATCGCGTCGAGTGCGGCCAGGTCGGCCGGGTCGGGGATCCAGTCGGCCGCCGCCGCGTTGGCGGTGACCTGGTCGGGGGTCATGGCGCCGCAGATGACGGAGCCGACGGCGGGGAGGGCGGCCAGTGCGCCGACGGCGACCTGGAGGAGGGTCAGGCCGCGTTCGGCGCCGTATGCCGTCAGCGCCTCGACCTTGTCCAGGGCCGCGTCGGTGAGCCAGCCCTGCCGCCAGGACAGGCGGCTGCCGGGCGGGGGCTGTTCGCCGCGCCGGTACTTGCCGCTGAGCAGGCCGTTGGCCAGCGGGTAGTACGGCAGCAGGCCGACGCCGTGGCGCAGGCAGGCCGGGATCAGGTCCTGCTCCACGCCGCGGTCGAGCAGGTGGTAGCGGGCCTGGGTGGAGACGAAGGCGTCGGTGACGTCCTCGGCGGGGAGGTTGGAGCAGCCGAGGTGGCCGATCTTGCCCTCGCCGACCAGTTCCTGGAGCGCGGCGACGGTCTCCTCCAGCGGGGTGACGCCGTCCGGCTCGTGGTACTGGTACAGGTCGATCCGGTCGGTGCCGAGCCGGCTCAGTGACGCCTCCACTGCGTGCCGCAGGTAGGCACGTGCCCCGCGCGGCCCGTACAGGTCCGCGTCCCGGCCCATCTCCATGCCGAACTTGGTGGCCAGCACGACCTCGTCGCGGCGCCCCTTGAGGGCGGCGCCGAGGAGCCGTTCGCCGTCACCGCGCCCGGTGCCGCTCTCCCCGCGCCCGCCGTACATGTCGGCGGTGTCGAACAGGGTGATCCCGGCGTCGAGGGCGGCATGGACGACAGCCTTGGTGCCGTCCTCGTCGAGGCGGGAGCCGAAGTTGTTGCCGCCGACGCCCACCACGGAGACGGCCGGGCCGCGTTCACCGAGCGGGCGGTATCTCATGACCGGCCTCCTCTCATGGCGTTCACGACCGGTTGCCGAAGCCGATGCAGACGTTCTTGGTCTGCGTGTAGCTGTCGAGCGCCGCGAGGCCCTTCTCGCGGCCCCAGCCGCTGTGCTTGTAGCCGCCGAAGGGGAGTTCGACGCCGGTGCCGACGCCGGTGGCGTTGACGTAGACCTGGCCGGCCCGGATGCCCTCGGCGAGCCGCATCGCCTTGTCGATGTCGCGGGTCCAGACGTACGAAGCCAGGCCGTACGGGCTGTCGTTGGCGATGTCCAGGGCCTCGTCGGCGTCGTCGAACTCGATGACGGTGATGACGGGGCCGAAGATCTCCTCGCGGGCGCACCGGGCGTCGTTGGTCAGGCCGGTGAGGACGGTCGGCTCGACGTAGTAGCCGTCGGCCAGGGCCGGGTCGGACGGCGCACCGCCGCCGGCCCGGGCCACGGCGCCCTCCTCGCGGGCCAGGTCCAGATAGCCGAGCACTCGGTCGCGCTGCCGGGCGGCCACCAGCGGGCCGATGTCCGGGTCGGTGAGCCCCGGGCCGACGCGCAGGTCGGCGGCGTACGCGACCAGCTTGTCGAGGAACTCCTCCGCGCCGCGCTGGAGCAGCAGGCGGGTGCCGGCCGAGCAGGTCTGGCCGGCGTTGCCGAAGGCCGAGGCCGCGACGGCGGTCAGCGCGAGGTCGAAGTCGGCGTCGGCGAAGACGACGACCGGGGACTTGCCGCCCAACTCGGTGACGGACGGCACCACGTTGGCCGCGGCGGCCTGGGCGACCTTGATGCCGGTCGGCACCGAGCCGGTGAAGGTGACCTGGTTGATGTCCAGGTGTCCGGCGAGGGCCGCGCCGGTCTCGCCGTCGCCGGGGACGACGTTGAGGACACCTGGCGGAAGACCGCACTCCAGGGCGATCCTGCCGATCTCCAGCGGGGTGAGCGGCGCTTCGGGCGATGGCTTGAGCACCACCGTGCAGCCCGCGGCCAGTGCCGGGGCGGACCCGCGAGCGGTGTTCTGGAGTGGGTAGTTGAACGGGATGATCTGGCCGGAGACGCCGATCGGCTCGCGGACGGTGTAGTCGATCAGACCGGGCCCGAGAGGGATCGTCGTGCCGCCGAGCTTGTCGGCGACGCCCGCGTAGAACTCGAAGTAGCGGGCCGCCGCCTCGACATCGGCCTTGGCCTGGCGGAGCGGTTTGCCGACGTCCTGGCTCTCCAGACGGGCCAGCCGTTCGCCCTGGTAGCGGATGGCCTCGGCGATCCGGTACAGGACGCGGCCCCGGTCGGCGGCCCGCATTCGGGCCCACTCGGGGGACGTGAAGGCCGCGCGGGCCGCCGCCACCGCCTGGTCCACGTCCGCCTTGCCCGCCAGCGCCACCTGGGCGATGGCGGTCCCGTCCGACGGGTCGAGGACGGTGAAGGTGCGTCCGTCGGCGGCGGGCACCTGCTTGCCGTCGATCAGCAGCTCGGTCAGCCGCAGTTCGCCGGTCATGGCCGGATCTCCCCTTGGACCTCACCGAAGATGACGACCTCGTCACCCGGACGGACGGTACGGATGCGGCGCACCCAGAGCACGATGCCCTCCTGCGGGGCGAGGACCTCTTCCAGCATGTTGCCGTAGTGGTCGGTGATGGTGGCGATCAGGTCGCCTTCCTTGCAGGTCTCCCCCGGCTCGGCGCGAGCGACGAAGAAGCCGCCGGCGGCAGAGCGGGCGAAGGTGCCGGAGACGGTGGTGTAGGTGTCGCGCAGCTCCACCTCACCGTCGATCAGGCCGAGTTGGCGCAGAACGTTGCGGATCGAGTTCATGTGCGTCTCGACGTTGGCCTCGCGGTAGGTGCCGCCGCCGACCTCGATGGTGATGGCGGGCTTGCCGGCCGCGAGGGCGGGGTGGCGGACCGTGCCGCCCCACTTGCCGCCCTTCCAGACCAGCTCGTGCCCGGCGGCGAGGGCGAGGTCCGTCGCCAGCTCCTCGTAGCCGCCCTGGAGGATGACGAGCGGGGCGATCTCGCCGTAGGCGCCGCCTGTGTGCAGGTCGACCACGGCGTCGACGGCGGGGACGACCTGCTCGACGAAGGTGGCGGCCAGGCGCTGGGAGTACGAGCCCTCCGCGTCGCCCGGGAAGATGCGGTTGAGGTTGAGGTGGTCGAGGCCGCTGGTGCGGGCGGCCGCCTCGAAGGCCGGGGTGTTCAGGCAGGGGATGCCGACGACGGTGCCGCGCAGGGTGGCCGGGTCGAGCTCGGCGAGGACCCGGCGGACGGCTTCCTGGCCGTCGTACTCGTCGCCGTGCACGCCCGCGTCCACGCACAGGACCGGGCCGTCCTGGACGCCGTTGACGACGATCAGCGGGATGCCGAGCTCCACGCCGTAGCTGCTGGTGCCGACCGGGATGAGGCCCTGGGCGCGCTCGCCGGGGGCGACGGTCAGTGGACCGATGGAGTACATGTGGTTCCTTTCCACAGCGGGTGTCACAGGCGGGCGGACGCCTCGGCGAGGGTCTGCGCGAGGATGTCGGCCATTGCGTCGAGCAGGGCGCGGTCGCTGATCAGCGGGGGCGCGATCTGGACCAGCGGCGCGGACCGGTTGTAGACGCGGGCGAGGAGGCCGGCCTCGCGCATCCGGCGTGGGATCAGGTCGGCGATCAGGTCGGCTCGGGCGGTGTCGCCGAAGCCGCCGCCGTCGAGGTCACCGGCGAGTTCGCAGGAGTAGAAGAACCCGGTGCCCCGGACGTCGCCGACGATCGGCAGGTCCATGAGCGTGTTCATGCGCGCCGCGAGATGGTCCTGGAGGCCGCGGACGTTGTCCAGGATCCGGTCCCGCTCCATGATCTCGAGGTTGCGCAGGGCGATGGCCGCGCTGAGCGGGTGCCCGGCGAAGGTGTAGCCGTGGTTGAGGACGGCGCCCGGCTGATTGATGACCTCAACTACGCGACCGCTGACCAGGGTTGCCCCCATCGGGGCATATCCGGCCGTGATGCCCTTGGCGACGGTGACGAGGTCCGGGCGGGCGCCGTAGCGGTCACCGCCGAACCACTCCCCCAGCCGGCCGAAGGCGGTGATCACTTCGTCGGCGACGAGCAGGAAGCCGTACCGGTCGGCCAGTGCGCGAAGTCCCTGCCAGTAACCGGTCGGTGGGGTGATGCAGCCGCCCCGGTTCTGCACCGGCTCGGCGATCAGCATCGCGATCGTCTCCGGGCCCTCGGCGAGGATCGCGGCCTCCAGCTCGGCGAGCAGCCGGGCCGTGTACAGGTCGTCGTCCGTCAACTCCGGGGCGAAGCCGAAGCGGTTGGTGTTCGACACGAACCGGGTGTCGATCGCGGGCGGGCCGTACGGCTCCGTCAGCCCGGGGTCGTCGGTGAGGGACAGGGTGCCGATGGTCAGCCCGTGGTAGGCGCCGCGGCGGGCGATCGCCTTCACCCGGCCCGGCTCCCCGCGCAGGGCGTGGTAGCGGCGGGCGATCTTCCAGGCGGTCTCGACGGCTTCGGCGCCGCCGCTGGAGAAGAAGGTGTGCTCGATGTCGACGGGGGCGATCCGGGAGAGCCGTTCGGCGAGTTCGATCGCCGTCGGGTGCGCGGAGGAGGTCCACAGCGGGCTGTAGCACAGTTCGCGCAGCTGCCGTTCGGCGGCCTCGGCGAACTCGGGGCCGTAGGAGTAGCCGAGTTGGCAGCAGTACAGCCCTGACAGGCCGTCGATGTAGCGCCTGCCGTCGGCGTCGTCGACGTAGGGGCCCTCGCCCCGCCGGACGACGAGGAGGTTCTCGCCCTCGGGGCCGAGCGAGCCGTTGGGGGTCATGTTGAGCAGGAGGTGTCTGGCCGCGGTGGCGGACAGCTCACCGGCCGGGGCGCGGGTGCTGGTGGTCATTCGGGGTCACTCCCGGTGGACAGGCCCACGGCGGGCTCCGTCGGCAGCAGACCGCCCTGCTTGCCGGAGCCGCCGAGCCGGCGTACGGCGGCGACCAGGGCGAGGGCCAGGACGGCGACCGCGATGAGCACCGCGCTGATGGCCGTCACCGACGGGTCTACGTCGAACTGGAGGACGTTGAAGACCTGGACGGGCAGGGTCACGGTGTCCACCGAGGACAGGAACATGGAGATGAAGAACTCGTCGAAGCTGGTGATGAAGGAGAAGATCGCGGCGGCGATCATGCCGGGCATGGCCAGCGGGAGCGTGATGCGCCGGGCGACCGTGAGGCGGCTCGCGCCCATGCTGGCCGCCGCGTCCTCCAGCCGTTCGTCGATGCCCTTCAGCGTGGCCATGAGGATCATCACGGCGATCGGTGCGGCGAGCACGGTGTGGCCGAGGGCGATGGCGATCGGGCTGCCGAGCATCGCGGCCGGCTCGAAGAGCAGGAACAGGCCGAGGGCGATGACGACTTGGGGGATCACCAGCGGGGCGAGGACAAGACCGTAGACCGCCGAGCGCAGCGGCAGGTCGCTGCGGACCAGCGCGGTCGCCGCCGTGATGCCCAGGACGAGCGAGAACACGGTGGTCAGAGAGGCGACCAGGGCGCTCAGGGAGAGTGCGGCCGGCCACTTGCTGCCGTCGGCGAACAGTGACTTGTACCAGCCGAGCGTCCAGGAGTCCGGCGGGAAGGAGCCGAACGCGTCGCTGCCGAAGGAGGTGACGACGATGAGGACGATCGGCAAGGCGAGGAACAGCAGGATCAGCGTGGAGGCGACGGTCAGGCAGATCCGCCCGGTCAGGGTCGAGCGCAGCGCGATCATGAGATACCTCGACTCTTCGCGGCCTCGGTCACGACCTTGATGAGCCGCAGCAGGAGCAGACCGGCGAAGGTGAGGAGCAGCAGGATGATGCCGAGCGCGGCGGCGCCGTTCCACTGGCTCTGCTTCATGACCTGCTCGCTGATGAGCGAGGCGACCATGGTCTGCTTCGGGCCGCCCATGAGGGCGGGGGTCAGGTAGTAGCCGAGGCAGAGGATGAAGCACAGGATTCCCGCGTTGACCAGGCCGGGGGCGACCATGGGCAGGTAGACCCGGCGGAAGATCGTCAGCCGTCCGGCGCCCATGCTGGCCGCGGCGGCGGGCAGCCTGCGGTCGATGCCCTTCATGACCGCGTACAGCAGCAGCACGGTGTACGGCAGCATCACCGAGGTGGTGCCGATGACCACGCCCAGCTCGTTGTAGAGCATCTGGAACGGGGCGCCGGGGACGTCCAGGTCCGTCAGGGCGTTGTTGATGACGCCGTGTTCACCGAGCAGGATGATCCAGCCGTAGGTGCGCACCAGCGCGCTGATGAAGTGCGGCACGATGACGATGACCATCACCAGGCCCGCCCACAGCGGCTTGAGCCGGGAGACGGCGGCGGCCAGCAGGAACCCGATGACCAGGCTCAGCAGCGAGGTTTCGGCGGAGATCCGCAGCGTGGTGAGGAGGACTTCCAGGTTGGAGCCCTGGAGTGCGTCCGTGTACCAGTGCAGCGTCCAGCCGCCCTCCTCGCCCTTGAAGCTGAGGAGCAGGGTGCTGAAGATCGGGAAGACGAACAGCACCAGCAGGTAGATGACGACGGGGGCGGCGTTGAGCAGCCCGAAGCGGGTGCGGCGCTCGGACAGCGTGCGGCGCAGCCGTCCCTTGCGGGTGGTGGGGGTCGCCGGGCCCGGGGCCGGGGGCGCGGGGGCGAGGAGGGATCCGGCCATGCTCATCCGCCTCCTTCCACCGCGAAGACGCTGACGTCGTCGGGGTGGGCGGTCAGGCTGACCTGCTCGCCGAGGACCGGGGCGCTTGAGGCCGGGAGTTCCAGGCGTACGACACCGGTGTCGGCGTCGCCCGCCGGGCGGACCGTGACACGGACGAGGGTGCCGACGTAGGTGACCGTCTCCACGGTCCCGGTACAGAACCCTTCGCCGGGGGTACACAGTCCGAGCCGGCCGGGCTGGACCGCGGCCCGTACTCGCGCTCCCTCCGCTCCCGACTGCGGGCGGGCCTTGAGCAGGCCTCCGGTGTCGAGCTGTACGAGGGTCTGCTCGGAGGTCTGCTGCTTGACGGTGGCGGGGAGGAAGTTGGCCGCGCCGAGGAAGTCGGCGACGAACGGGGTGCCGGGGCGCTCGAAGAGTTCACGCGGGGTGTCGAACTGGTCGATCCGTCCGTCCCGCATCACCGCGATCCGGTCGGACAGGACCAGCGCCTCCTCCTGATCGTGCG
The DNA here is from genome assembly GCF_030499575.1 of Streptomyces sp. DG2A-72. Classification (NCBI taxonomy): domain Bacteria; kingdom Bacillati; phylum Actinomycetota; class Actinomycetes; order Kitasatosporales; family Streptomycetaceae; genus Streptomyces; species Streptomyces sp. DG2A-72. The sequence continues at coordinate 8,111,837 of NZ_JASTLC010000001.1, read as the reverse complement.
TCACATAGATGACGGTCAGGCCGAGTTCCTGCTGGATGCGCTTGATCTCGGTCTGGAGCTGGTCGCGCAGCTTCTTGTCGAGGGCGCCCAGCGGCTCGTCCATGAGGATCACCGGGGGCCGGTAGACCAGGGCCCGGCACAGCGCGACACGCTGCTGCTGGCCGCCGGACAGCTCGCGCGGCCGGCGGCGGGCCATGGCGGAGAGTCCGGCCATCTCCAGGGTCTCGCCGACCCGGCGGCGCAGCTCCGCCTTGGGGACGTCGCGCAGTTGCAGCGGGAAGGCGACGTTCTCCCACACCGTCATGTGCGGGAAGAGCAGGTACTGCTGGAAGACGAAGCCGAGACCGCGCTTCTGCGGGGCCAGCCGGGTCACGTCACGGCCGCCGGCGACAATGGTGCCGGAGTCCGGTTCGCAGAACCCGGCGATCATCATCAGTGTGGTGGTCTTGCCGGAGCCGGAAGCCCCCAGGAAGGTGACGAACTCGCCGCCCGCGATCTCCATGGAGACGGTGTCGACAGCGGTCACGCCGCCGTACGTCTTGCGCAGATCGGTGACGGAGAGGGGCTTTCCGGTGCCGGTCCCCGACGGCGTGGACAGCGCCGGTGACGACTGGGGCTGGGACTTCACGTGCAGCTCAGGCATTGACCCACTCCTGCCAGCGCTTGGACACGGCGGCCTCGTTCTTGATCCACCACTCGACGTCGAGGTCGAACCCGGACTTCAGGTGCTCGGGCGAGCTGGCCAGGTTGCCGGCGGCGGCCGGGGAGAGCTTCTTGTAGGCGGCGGGCACGACCGGCGCCATCGGGTAGAGCTCGGCGTAGGCGGCCTGGATGTCGGGCCGCAGCGCGAAGTCGATCAGCTGGTAAGCGGCGTCGGGGTTGGCCGCGCCCTTGGGGACGCAGAAGCCGTTGCTCTGCCGGCGGGCGCCGTTCCACTGGTACGCCATCGGCGAGCCGCCCTTGATCAGGGCGTCGAGCCGGCCGTGCCAGACGCTGGTGGCGACGACCTCCTTGCGGCCCAGCAGCAGGCCGGGGAGGGCACCGGTGTCCCAGTACTTGCGGACGGATCCCTTGATGTTGTCGAGGGACTTGAAGGCGCGCTCCACGTCGAGGGGGTACAGCTTGTCCAGGGGCACGCCGTCGGCGAGGAGGGCGAACTCCAGCTCGGGCAGGTCGGCGTCACGGGCCTGGAGGGAGCGGCTGCCGGGGAACGCCTTGGTGTCCCAGAAGTCCGCCCAGCTCCCGAGCTTCTTCCCGTCGAAGGAGTCCGTGCGGTACGCCATGACGCTGGCCCAGTAGTTCTTACCGACACCGTGGGTCATCATCAGGGAGTCGGCGATGCCCGCGTTCTTGGCGTACTTGAGCCGGTCGTAGTCGAGCGCCTCGGTGGCGTCCTCGTCCTTGAAGCGCACCACGTCGGCCATGGAGGTGTCGATCAGGTCGAACTGCGGGCGGCCCTGCTGGATCTGGGCGAGCAGCTGGGCGTACGCGATGTTCACCACCTTGATCTGGATGCCGGTCTCCTTGGTGAACGCGTCGTAGACCGCCTTCTGGTTGGCGTCGCCGTAGGTGCCACCGCTGTTGCGGACGACGAGTGTCTTGGAGTTCTTGCCATCGCCGCCGCCGACGGAGCGGCTGGTGCCGGTGCCGCAGGCACTGAGGGCGGACGCGGTGGCGAGACCCGCCGTGACTCCGCCGACGCCGCGCAGGAAGAGCCGGCGGTCTATCCGGGCGCCACGCGGCGGAGCCGCATTTCGATTCGTCATCGGGTGCCTCCTGGGGTGGGACTGCTGGGGAAGGGGGACGGGGGGTTGGGGCGCTACGTGCGGGGGGTGAGGGCGCTACGTGCGGGGGCCCGCCTCGTCGGATCCGCGTCCCGCGCCAGGGGTACGGAGGGTGTCGGGGCGCGTGGCCGTGTCGGGGTCCCACGGGACGGCGAGGGCGGCGAGCTCGGCTCCGGGGGCGACGGTGAGGCCGTGCATGCCGTAGAAGATCCGCCCGGCGGCCGGGGCGTGGACCGTGTGCTCCGTGCCGTCGGCCGGGTCGACGATGCGGCCGAGTACGTCGCCCTCCGCGACTTCGCCGATGAGGTCGGCGTCGAAGGAGAACTCCGGGTACCACAGGCCGGTGGCCTCGGCGGTGACGCCGGCGGACCAGACCCATTCCCGGATCGGCGCCGGGGCGGAGCCGTCGTGGTCGAGGACGCCCAGGTGGCGCAGTGCCGTGAGGAGACCGTCGACGCGGCGGAGGGCCGTGGGCTCGTCCCGCTGTCCGAGTGAGCCCACCTCGACGAGGACCGCCGAGATGCCCCGGCGGGCGGCGGCCGCGTGGCTGTTGCCGCCGTCGGCCTTCAGCCCGAGGATGACGTCCTCTATACCGAAGGAGCGGGCCAGCTCGGCCGTCGCCTTGTCGAGGTCCGGGTCACCGGTGAGGCGGTAGCCGACGAAGTCCCGCAGGATCTGGTCGATGCCGCCGCAGTGCAGGTCGACGTAGACGTCGGCGCCATCGAGCAGGTGGGTGAAGAGCCAGGCGGCCAGCCGCTCGGTGGGGCCGCCGGCCGGGTCGCCGGGGAAGACGCGGTTGAGGTTCACGCCGTCGACCGGGGAGATGTTGAGTCGGCCCTGGTAGACGGCGGGAGGGTTGGCGACGGGGCAGATGATCACCTGCCCGTGCACCTCGCCGGGTTCCAGCCTGTCCGCCAGTCGTACGACGGCGTCGATGGGCGTGAACTCACCGCCGTGGACGCCGGCGGTGATGACGAGCCGGGGGCCGGGGCGGGTGCCGTTGACCAGGGTCAGCGGAATGTCGACGGTGAGGGTGCCGAGGTCGGCCCGGACCGTGCCGCGGGCTTTGGTGCCGGGCTGCGCGTGCAGGGAGCCGACGGCGAGCGTGGCGTCGTTCATGGTCATGCCTCCGTGCGGCTGACGGTGGAGAGGAAGTCGATGGGCTGGGGCGAGGCGCCGTCCAGTGCGAGGTCTGCGGCGATGTCGCCGAAGGCGGGCGAGAGCTTGAAGCCGTGGCCGGAGAAGCCGGCGAGCAGGATCACGTTCTCGGCGGCGGGCAGGGGGCCGACCAGGGGGCGGCTGCTCTCGGTGTAGCCCTCCATGTAGACGGAGAGCCGGGTCGGATCCGGGTGCAGGTCCGGCATGTAGCGGCCGATCAGCTCGCTGAAGATCTCCAGCTCCTCGGGCCGCACCGTCCGGTCCAGCTGGTTCGGGTCGCCGGCGGGGCGGTGCAGGGCGCGGGAGAGGCCGAGCTTGACGGAGATGCCGTCCGGGGAGGGGAGCCCGTAGCAGTGGGTGGGTGCCGTACGGATGAAGGCGGGGCGCTCCTCGCCGAACCAGGCGTCGTGGGTGGTGGGCACGTACCAGGCGCTGACGAGGCGGCGGACGTCCACCTCCCAGGGCAGGTCGGGCAGCAGGTCGTTGACCCAGGGGCCGGGGGTGACGACGGCGGTGTCGAAGCGCTCACTGCCGGTGTCGGTGCGGATCTCCACGCCGTTCGCGACGGGGACGATCTCGCGGACCGTGGTGTAGCGGTGGAGCACGGCGCCCAGCTGCTCGGCGCGGCGGGCGGCGGTCTGGATGGTCAGCTCGGGGCGGATGAAACCGGCGCGGCGGTCCAGCACGGCCGCGTCGCCGTTCTCGATGCGGAACTGGGGGAAACGTTTGGCCAGCAGCTCGGCGTCGAGCACCTCGTGGTCGAGGTCGTGTTCCGCGATGGACTGCAGGACGGTGGCCATCTGGTGGTGCTCGGTCGGCCCCATCAGCAGGCACCCGGTCAGTCGGCGCAGCTCACGGCCGGTCTCCTGCTGGAGCCGCTCCCACAGGGCGTCGGCATGCTTGAGCAGCGGGACGTAGCGGGAGTCCTCGAAGTGGGCGCTGCGGAAGATCCGGGTCTCACCGCCGGCGGCACCGCGGTCGTGGCCGGGGGCGAACCTGTCGTATCCGACGACCTCGGCGCCGCGGGCCGCCAGCCGCCAGGCGGCCTGGCTGCCCATCGTTCCGACGCCGACGACGGCGACGCGCTTCCTGGCAGCTGACACAGGACTTTCCTTTCGTAACGCCGGGGCGCATGCTGAGCGCTCGACGTGGGCTGATCGATTCGAGGCGGTTTGGACGGGGGCCGGGCCCTTCCTTCGGGCCTACGGCTCACAGCCGCCGTGTCTCGCGGTGCCGGCCCACCTCGTCGGGATCTTTCCGCTGGACCGTGCCACATTGTGGAACGCTGTGCTAGAATCTGGCACGAGAATGGCAGCGGCTCAGAGGGGAGTCAAGAGGGTGCCCAGCAGAGATTTCGAGGATTAACAGGGGGAAACCGGATGGAAATGAAGAGCGTCACGAGGTCGCTGCGCATCCTGGAAGCGGTCGCCCAGCACCAGCCGGTCACCGTCGGGGAGTTGACAAAGCTCTTCGGACTCCCGAAGTCGACGGTGCAGCGCACTTTGGTCACGCTGGCCGAGGCGGGCTGGCTGCGCGCGAACCGCAAGGACACCACCCGCTGGGAGATCGGCGCCCGCGTACTGGCCGTACGACCCGCCGCCCTCCAGGGCTCCAGCCTGTTCGCCGCCGCCCGCGAACCCATGATCCGCCTGCGCGACGCGGTGAACGAGACCATCCACCTGTCGGTTCCCGACGCACTCCAGTGCGTGGTCGTGGTGGACCGCGTCGACTGCGACCACCCCGTACGGACCTTCCACACCATCGGCGACACCTCGCCGCTGCACGCCACCGCCGTCGGGCGCAGCATCCTCGCCCACCTCCCGAAACAGGACGTCGAGGAACTCATCACGCAGGGACTGGACCGCTTCAGCGACACGACCCCCGCCGACCCCGACGAGCTGCGCGCCGAGCTGGACCGGATCCGCGCCGACGGCTACGCGATCAACCGGAACCAGTACCGGCCGGGCGTCTGCGCCCTCGCCGCACCCGTGCTCGACGAGAGCGGGACACCGCTGGCCGCCGTGGCCATCTCGATGCCCGATTCCCGGTACGACGAGGACCGGGCGCCCGAGTGGGGCAGCCTCGTCACCGACACGGCCGCCGAGATCTCCGGGCGCCTGCTGGGCGCCTGAAGGCCCGAGTGGGCTCCACACCGGCGAGGGCCGGCTCGCACGCATCGACGTGAGAGCCGGCCCTTGCTGCTGCGCGCAGCCACCAACCTTCCAGATCATGCCATATTGTGGAACGCCATGCTAGAATCCGGCACGATCGTGCCTTCGACTCCTCCGGAAGGGAGTCACAAGGTGAGCACCAAGAGGCCGCACAACTGACGGGGCACCGGATGGAAATGAAGAGCGTCACGAGGTCGCTGCGCATCCTGGAAGCGGTAGCCCAGCACCAGCCCGTGACCGTGGGCGAGCTGACGAAGCTCTTCGGCCTGCCGAAGTCCACCGTGCAGCGCACCCTGGTCACGCTCAACGAGGCGGGCTGGCTCCGGGCCAACCGCAAGGACACCACCCGCTGGGAGATCGGTGCCCGCGTGCTGGCCGTACGCCCCGCCGCCCTCCAGGGCTCCAGCCTCTTCGCCGCCGCCCGCGAACCCATGCTCCGGCTCCGGGACACGCTGAACGAGACCATCCATCTCTCCGTGCCCGACGCGCTGCACAGCATGGTCGTCGTCGACCGCATCGACTGCGACCACGCCGTACGGACCTTCCACGCCATCGGCGACACCTCGCCGCTGCACGCAACGGCGACCGGGCACACGGTCCTCGCCCATCTGCCGAAGTCCGAGGTCGACGAGTTCGCGACGGGCGCGTTCGAGGGGTACGGCGAGGAGACCATCACCGATCCGGTGGAACTGCGCGCGGAGCTGCGCCGCGTCAGGGACCGCGGATACGCCGTCAACCACAACCAGTACCTCCAGGGCGTCTGTGCCATCGCGGCACCCGTCCTGGACGGTGACGGCGTGCCGCTGGCCGCCGTGGCCGTCTCCATGCCCGACTCCCGTTTCGAGCCCGGCCGCCTCGCCGAGCTGGGGCGACTGGTGACCGAGACCGCGGCGGAGATCACCGCTCGCCACCTGCGCTGAGGACGACGGCTACGGCCCTCACCGCACGGGCACCGCCAGGTACTGGTACTCCAGGAACTCGTCGATCCCGACCCGGCCCCCCTCCCGGCCCAGCCCGGACTGCTTGACGCCGCCGAAGGGCGCGGCCGGGTTGGAGACGAGGCCTGTGTTGAGGCCGACCATGCCGACCTCCAGGCGTTCGCTGACGCTGAGGGCGCGGTCCAGGCCCTCGGTGAAGACGTAGCCGACGAGGCCCCAGGGGGTGTCGTTGGCGCGGCGGATCACCTCGTCCTCGTCGTCGAAGGTGAGGATCGCCGCGACCGGGCCGAAGATCTCCGTGTCCATCAGACGGCTGTCGGAGGCGACGTCCGTGAGCACGGTCGGCGGATAGAAGCAGCCCCGCCCCTCGGGCGTACGGCCGCCGACGAGCACCCGGGCGCCGCGCTCCACCGCGTCGGCCACCAGTTCCTCGACCTTGGCCCGGCCGACCCGGTCGATCAGCGGGCCGACGTCGACACCGTCCCGGGTGCCGGGGCCCACGACCAGCGCGCCCATGCGCTCGGCCAGGCGCCGCCCGAACTCCTCCGCCACGGAGGTGTGGACGAAGAAGCGGTTGGCCGCGGTGCACGCCTCGCCCATGTTGCGCATCTTGGCGACCATCGCACCGTCAACGGCCTTGTCCAGGTCGGCGTCCTCGAAGACGATGAACGGCGCGTTCCCGCCCAGCTCCATCGAGGTCCGTACGACCGCCTCCGCGCTCTGCGCGAGCAGCAGCCGGCCGACCGCCGTCGAGCCGGTGAAGGACAGCTTGCGGATACGGCCGCCGCGCAGCAGGGGCTCGCACACCTCCCCCGCACGGGAGGTGGTGACGACGTTGAGGACGCCGTCCGGCAGCCCGGCCTCCTTGAGGATCGCGGCGAGAGCCAGGCTGGACAGCGGGGTCTGCGGGGCCGGCTTGAGGATCATCGTGCAGCCGGCGGCGATCGCCGGGCCGATCTTGCGCGTCCCCATGGCGAGGGGGAAGTTCCAGGGGGTGATCAGCAGACAGGGGCCGACCGGGCGGCGCGAGAGCAGCATCCGGTTGCGGCCGTCGGGCAGGACGCCGTTGCCGCCTTCGACACGGACGGCTTCCTCGGAGAACCAGCGGAAGAACTCGGCCGCGTACGCCACCTCTCCCCTGGCCTCGGCCAGCGGCTTGCCCATCTCGGACGTCATCAAGTGGGCGAGTTCGTCGGTGCGGTCGAGGATGATCTCGTACGCCCGACGCAGGATCTCGCTACGGGCCCGAGGCGCCGTACGGGCCCACTCCTCCTGCGCCTGGGCTGCCGCGTCCTCGGCGAGCCTGGCGTCCTTGGCGCCCGCATCGGCGACATGGCAGAGGATCTCACCGGTCGCCGGGTCGTCGACGGCCATGGTGGCACCGTCCGCGGCGTCCACCCAGGCCCCGCCGATGAACAACTGCGTAGGTGTGTCGGTCATGGGGTTCCTCCTGGTCGAGCGGCTTGATCGGCGGCGGGGTCGAGCAGTTCCGCCAGGTGCAGGGCGCGGATGCCCCGGTCACCGGCGAGGTGGTCGATCTGGGTGGCGCAGCTGAAGCCGTCGGCCACGACGACGGTCCGTCCCCCGGCGTCGATGGCGTCGAGGCGTGGCTTCAGGGCCAGGTCGGCGACGGCCATCGAGGTGTCGTAGTGCTGTTCCTCGAAGCCGAAGTTCCCGGCGAGTCCGCAGCAGCCCTCGGCCTCGTCGACCTTCCGTACGCCGAGGCGGCCGAGCAGGTCTCGAAGGTGGCGGCCCTTGAAGGTGGCGTACTCGTGGCAGTGGGTCTGCAGGACGACGTTGTCCGGCAGTTCCGGTGGGGTCCAGTCGGGAGTGGCGAGGTCGGTCAGGGCGCCGGTGAGGGTGTGGACGCGGGACGCGACGCGCTGGGCGGCTTCGGTGCCGAGCAGCTCGGGCACATCACGCTTGAGGGCGGCGGCGCAGCTGGGTTCGGCCACGATGATGGGCCGGTCGTCGCCGTCGTCGAGGTGGGCGACCGTGCGGGCCATGATGCGGCGGGCGGTGGACAGTTGCCCGGTGCTGACCCAGGTCAGGCCGCAGCACAGGCCGTCCTGAGCCGTGCAGGGGATGCCGGCGTCGGCGAGCACACGGCTCGCGGCGCCCGCCACCTCGGGACGGAAGGCACGGGTGAAACTGTCGACGAAGAGCAGGGACTTCGCCGGTGTGTCCGTCTTCGCCGCCCGCAGGACCTTGCGGCGTGCACGCCGGGAAGCGAAGGCCGGAATCCGGCGCTTCGTGGTCACCCCTCCCAGGCGGGCGAGCAGCCTGCCTACCGGTCCGCGCAGCAGCGCGTTGAGCGGGCGGGCGGCGAATCCGGCGAGGGAGGAGGTCAGTGGCAGCCAGCCCAGCGAGTAGTGCGAGCGGGGCCTCAAGCGACCCTTGTAGTGCTGGTGCAGGAACTCCGCCTTGTATGTGGCCATGTCGACGCCGACCGGGCAGTCGCTGGAGCACGCCTTGCAGGACAGGCACAGGTCGAGGGCGTCGCGCACCTCCGTCGAGCGCCAGCCGTCCTGGACCGTCCCGCCGCGCACCATCTCCTGGAGCAGGCGGGCCCGGCCCCGGGTGGAGTCGTTCTCCTCGCCCGTGGCCCGGTAGCTGGGACACATCACGCCGCCCGCGTCGCTGCGGCAGCGGCCGACGCCGACACAGCGGCGTACGGCGCCGACGAAGCCCTCCCCGTCGTGCGGGAAGGTGAACGTCGTTTCGAGGAGCGGGAGTTGGCGCAGTGCCAGGTCGGCGTCGAGCGGGGCCGGGGCCACGATGACACCGGGGTTGAGCAACCCCTCGGGGTCGAAGATCTCCTTGAAGGCGGCGAACGTCCGGATCATGCGGTGGCTGTACATGATCTCCAGCAGCTCACCGCGCGCCCGCCCGTCGCCGTGTTCGCCGGACAGCGTGCCGCCGTGCTCGACGACCAGGGCGGCGGCTTCGGAGAGGAAGCGGCGGGTGGCTGCCCGGCCGGTGTCCGTGGCCAGGTCGAAGTCGATGCGCACGTGGACACAGCCCGCGCCGAAGTGTCCGTACAGCACGCCGGTCAGGTCATGGGAGGCCAGCAGTTCGCGGAAGTCCCGCAGGTAGGCGGCCAGGTTCTCGGGCGCGACCGCCGCGTCCTCCCAGCCGGGCCAGGACTCACCGCCGTCGACGAGCCGGGCGGCGAGCCCGGCCCCGTCCTCGCGGACCCGCCACAGCGAGCGCCGCTCGGCCGGGGTCTGCACGACCCGACCCCCGGTCATCCGGCCCTGCCCCTTGAGCACGTCCAGCAGTTCGGCGGCGCGGGCGTCGACCGCCGCCTGGTCGTCACCGTCGAGCTCGACATACAGCCAGGCGCGTCCCTCGGGCAGTCCGGTGACGGAGTCCGGTCCGCGCCGGGCGCGCATGGTGGCCACGATCGCCTCGTCCATGCCCTCCACGGCGGTGGGGTGCCGGCGCAGGATCTCCGGTACGTCCTCGGCGGCGTCGACGACATCGTCGTAGCCGAGGGTGAGCAGTGCCGAAGCCGGTGCGGTCGCCACCAGGCGGACCGTCGCGGCGGTGACGACCGCACAGGAGCCCTCGGTGCCGACCAGGGCGCGGGCCATGTCGAAGCCGTGCTCGGGCAGCAGGCGGTGCAGTTGGTAGCCGGAGACCTGGCGCGGGATGCGGCCCAGCTCGGTGCGGATCGGGGCCAGGTTGGCGTCGATCAGGTGACGTACGTCCGCTTCGAGCCGGGCGACCCGTTCTGTGTCCGCGGGGTCCACCGGACGCAGCCCCGTGCGGTCGGCGACGGCTCGCACGCCGTCTGCCGTCACGATCTCCAGTGCCTCGATGTGGGTACTGGTGCGCCCGTGCCGCACCGACCGGTTGCCGCACGCGTCGTTGCCGATCATGCCGCCGAGGGTGCAGCGGCTGTGCGAGGAGGGGTCGGGGCCGAAGGTGAGCCCGTGCGGGGCGGTCGCGCTGGCCAGCGCGTCCAGGACCACGCCGGCCTCGACTCGTGCGGTGCGCGCCACCGGGTCGATGTCCAGGATCCGGTTCATGTACCGGGAGAAGTCCAGGACGACGCCCGGTCCGACCGCGTTGCCCGCCATGCTCGTACCGCCGCCGCGCGCGGTGACCGGGACGCCCGTCTCCCGGCAGGTCCGCAGCACCGCGACCACGTCGTCGGCGCTGCGGGGGAAGACCACGGCCCGCGGCGGGACCCGGTAGTTGGAGGCGTCGTAGGCGTAGAGGCCGGTGGCGCCCGGGCCGGTTTCCACCCGCAGGCCGGGAGCGGTCCCGGTGAGCCGGGCGGTCAGCCGCGCGAGGGTATCGCTCATCGTGCCGCTGGTCCCGAGGTGCCGACTTCCACCGCGGTCGCCCATGCCTGGAGGCCCTCGTCCACCGCCGCCTCGTCGATGACGAGCGCCGGGATCATGCGTACGACCTGGTTCCAGGCCCCGCACAGCAGCAGGAGCAGTCCCTCGTCGACGGCGGCGCGCTGCACGCGGGCGGCGGTGTCGGGGTCGGGGCTGCCGTCCTCGGTGACGAACTCGGTGGCCAGCATCAGCCCGAGGCCCCGGACGTCGCCGATGCCCGGGGTCCGGTCGGCGACCGCCTCCAGACCGGCACGCAGCCGTGCGCCCATCGCGTCGGCGTTCTCGACGAGCTTCTCGTCGCGTACGACGTCGAGGGTGGCGCAGGCTGCCGCGCAGGCGACGGCGTTGGCGCCATACGTGCCGCCCTGCGAGCCGGGCCACGCCTTGGTCATCAGCTCCTCGGAGGCGGCGATGCCGGACAGCGGGAAACCGCTGGCCAGGCCCTTGGCGGTGACGAGGATGTCCGGGGTGACGCCGAAGTGGTCGTGGCCCCAGAAGCGGCCGGTGCGGCCGACGCCGGTCTGCACCTCGTCGAGGATGAGGAGGAAGCCGTGGCGGTCGGCGCGCTCCCGCAGTCCCTCCATGAAGGCGCGGTTCGCGGGGACGTAGCCGCCCTCACCGAGCACCGGCTCGACGATGATCGCGGCCGTGTCGGCGGGCGAGGAGATCGTCTGGAGGGTGTAGTCCAGCTCCTTCAGGGCGAAGCGGGTCGCGGTGTCCTCGTCCCAGCCGTAGCGGTAGGCCGTCGGGAAGGGGGTGACGACCACGCCGCTCATCAGCGGGGAGAAGCCGGAGCGGAAGCGGGTGCCGGAGGTGGTCATGGCGGCGGCGGCGACCGTACGGCCGTGGAAGCCGCCGTGGCAGACGACGACGTTGGGGCGGCCGGTGGCCTGGCGGGCGAGCCGCAGCGCGGCCTCGACCGCCTCGCTGCCGGAGTTGGTGAAGAACAGGCTGTCCAGGCCGGTCGGCAGCACCTCGCCGAGCTTCTCGACCAGTTGGCGGAGGGGCTGGTGCATGACCGTCGTGTACTGGCCGTGGATGAGCGTGCCGACCTGTTCCTGGGCCGCCGCCACGACCTTGGGGTGGCAGTGTCCAGTGCTGGTGACGCCGATGCCGGCGGTGAAGTCCAGGTAGCGGCGGCCGTCCTCGCCGTAGAGGTGGACGCCCTCGCCCCGGACCGCCGTCACGGGTGTGGCCTGGCGAAGGTGCGGCGACAGTGCGGTCATGTTCGTCTCCCGGCGGGTTCGGCGGTCTGCTCCGGTCTTTCTGAGCATCTCCGTGGACCAGGGCGGGGCCAACGCGCGATCTGTCCGGCCGGGACGCGGTATCCGGACGTTGTGTCAGGCATACCGGGCCCTGTACCCCGCCCGCCCGTCTCGCCGCCGCCGTCTGCGGGCTCTTGCGCAGGTCAGCGGTGCTTGTCAGAGTGACAGGGCACGTCCCGAACTCGGGGTCGCGAGCAGGAGACCCCCATGGAGGCACCGTGAGCGAGAACCACCACGCGGCTCCAGGGCCTGACGCCTCCGTGCCGGGACCAGAGATGGATGCCGTCGGCCGCCCGCTCACCGTGGCCGACGTGCTCGCCCTTCCCGTCCTGGCCGCCGGACAGCCCCAGGTCGTCACCGGCCTGGCACGGCTCGACCGGCCCGTCCGCTGGGTCCACATCACCGAGCTGACCGACCCCGCCTCCTTCCTCAAGGGCGGCGAACTCGTCCTGACGACCGGCATGCCCCTGCCCGAGGAGCCGGCCGGCGTACGCCGCTACGTCGACGAACTCGCCGACATCGGCGCGGCGGCCCTCGTCATCGAACTGGTCCGCCGCTACCACCGCCCGCCCGACGCCCTGGTCCACGCCTGCCGGGCCCGCGGTCTGCCCCTCGTCACCCTGGCCAAGGACGTCAACTTCCTGGAGGTCACCCAGGTCGTCCACGCGTTCATCCTCGGCAACCAGGCCGAGGTGATGCGGCGGACCCAGCGCGTGCACGAGGCGTTCACCGCCCTCACCCTGCGCGGCGCCGGGCCCGAGGACGTCGTACGCGCCGCCGCCGAGATGAGCGGCCACACCGTCGTGCTGGAGAACCTGGTGCACCAGGCGCTCGTCTGCGAGCCCTCCGGCGACACGGTCGAGGCGGCGCTCACCGACTGGGAACAGCGCTCCCGGGCGACTCCGCCCGCCGACCACACCACCGTCTCCGGCCCCGAGGGCTGGCTCGTGGCACCCGTGGAGTACCAGGGCGAACGCTGGGGCCGGGTCGCCATGCTCCCGACCCTCGCCACGCTCCCGACTCACGTCTTGCCCCCGGCTCGCGCCACGCTCCCGACCCCGCCCGGCCCGACCCCGCCCGGCCCGGACGCTCCCCCGGCCTTCGGCCCGTTCGGCCCCGAGGACGTCACGGTCCTGGAGAGGACCGCGATGGCCCTCACCATCGCCCGCCTCACCCACCCCACTCCCTGGGAACGCACCGCGCACCGCGGCGTCCTGCGCGACCTCGTCGAACAGCGCCACCGCTCGCCCGCCGACGCCGAGGCCCAGGTCGCCGCGCTGGGCCTGCCCACCAGGGACTCCCGCTTCATCGCCGTGCTCGCGGACGTCCGCCCCGAGGACGACACGGCGAAGGCCGAGGAACTCCTCTCCGAGGAGCTGAGGAAGAAGGGAACACAAGCCCTCGTCGGTCTCCTCGGACCGACCCGCCTCGCCGTCCTGCTGTCCCTGCGCCCCGACCAGCCGTGGCGACCCGTCGTCGAACACCTCGGTCGCACCGCACTCGAGCTGGTGCCGGGGACAACGGTGAGCGTGGGCAGCGAGGCGACCGGCCTCCCCGCCGTCGCCCGCTCCTTCCGTGAGGCGACCCGTGTCGCCGAAGCGACCGAGCCCGGCCGGCCGCTCCCGCCGGGACGCTCCTACCACGAGCGATCCGACATCGGCCTGCGCCGCCTCCTCTTCGCCCTCCGCGAAGACCCCCGGATCCAGGACTACGCCGAACGCCGGCTCGGCCGGCTCGCCGACCACGACGCCCGCCACGGCACCGACCTGCTCACCACCCTGCGCCACTACCTGGACGCGGCAGGCAACAAGACGGTGGCCGCCCGCTCCGGCGGCCTGTCCCGCGAGACCGTCTACCAACGTCTGCGCACCATCGAGCGGATCCTCGACTGCGACCTCGAGTCAGGCGAACAGCGCACCGAACTGCACGTGGCACTCACAGCGCTCGACGTCCTGCGGGTCGGGCGGGCCTGAAAGGGCATCCGCGTCGGCCGGCCGCCGCTGGGTCACGCGGACGGCGCGCCGGTCAGGACTTCCACCCGGCCGGTGTCGAGCGAGCAGTAGGCGCTGACGACGGCGAGGTCGCCCTTCTTCACCAGCGGGGCGAGATCGGCGTTGGAGCGCAGATCGGCGGAGGTCTGCTCGATGTGGACGCGGACCATGGCGTCCACCGGGTCGGCGTGCTTCTCCTTGGAGACCACCGCGTACGCCGGGCGGAGGGCTTCGGCGATCGACCGCAGGTTGCCCGGCAGCGGCTTGCCCTCCTTGAGCGCCTTGTACGCCGCCTTGACCGCACCGCAGCGCTGGTGCCCGAGGACGACGATCAGCGGCGTCCCCGAGGTCATGGGCTCGTTGCCCTCCATCAGCCGCGCGAACGCGGCCCAAGGAGAATCGGGGGTGCGCTCGCGGAGGGTGAGCGTGTCGTCGCCGCTCCCGCGGCCGTCGTCTTCTCCGCGGTTGCCGGGCAAGGCTCGTGGGGTTCTTCCCTTCTGGAGTGGTGCGGCTGGGGTGGCTGATGCGACGGTGTCGCACGGCCGGTTACGCCCGTACAGGGCCGAGGAAGCGCACGAGAAGCGCGCATCCAAAGCACGGAGAGTCGCCAATGACATCGCGGGGTTTCGCAATCCGGAAAACTTTTTCCATCAGTACCCGCGGGTAGGGGTTTACTCACTGCGTCGGCTCGGTAGCGTGGGGTCGTCGCTGCCGCCGCACGCAGGACGCCAGGTCCTGAAGAATCGCGGCGCGATGAGGATTCGATCTTGACTCAGGCGACTGTCGCCCCAGCCGAGACCTTCCAGCTCCAGCCCTATACCGACCAGTGCCGCGTCATCGCCGAAGAGGGCGCGCACGCGATCATCGGAGTCTCCCCAGGCAACAGCTACTTCTCCGCCCGGCGCCTCAATGACCTGGCGCGTTGGGCCGCGGCCCGGTTCGACCACGCGGACTTCGTCTATACCGACGTCCACGTGGCCGACATGTACCAGGCCCTCGGATACGCACCCGAACACGCCCGGCAGAAGGCCGTGAAGAACGTACGGGGCGTGCGCGCCAAGGTCTCCACCGCCTGCGCGGACGCGGACCCCGGCGGCAGCCGCCTGACGTGGCATCCCATGTCGGCCTTCCAGGGCAACGCCGCCTATCGGCGCCTCCACCACGAGGTCGTCCAGGCAGTGGAGCACGACCCGGCCGTACGCGAGACATGCGACGCCCTGGCCGGCCTTTTCCTCTCCGGGAAACTCGGCCCCGACGGACAACCCACCGACGAACAGCGGCAGGTGTGCCGGGACTACGTGTGCGCCGAAGTCCCCCTGTTCATCGACACCCCGGCCATCCTCGGCGTCCCGTCGTCGCTGAACTGCTACCACCAGGCCCTGCCGCTCGCCGACCTGCTCTACGCACGGGGATACGGCCTGCGCGCCTCCCGCAACCAGGGCCACGGCATCCTCAAGCCCGCCGAAGGAGAAGCACGTTGATCACCGCGACGACCGAGACGCTCCCCGCGTTCCCCTTCGACTGGAACGGCACCCGCCTGCCCGAGGACGTCGAGGCCCTGCGCGCCACGCCCGTGACGAAGGTCCGCACGATCGCCGGTGCCGAGGCGTGGCTGGTCTCCTCGTATCGGCTGTGCAAGCAGGTGCTGGAAGACGACCGGTTCTCCCTCAAGGACACCTCCGCGCCGGGCGCTCCCCGTCAGTACGCCCTGACGATCCCGCCCGAGGTGGTGAACAACATGGGCAACATCACCGGCGCCGGGCTGCGCAAGGCGGTGATGAAGGCCATCAACCCCAAAGCCCCCGGCCTCGATGAGTGGATGCGGCATGAGGCCGGCCGGTTGGTGGACCGGCTCCTCATCGAGGGGGCGCCGGCTGAACTGCGCGGCGGTTTCGCCGACCCGTACTCCGCCAGGATGCACTGCCACGTCCTCGGTGTTCCGCAGGAGGATGCGGCGTTGCTGCTGCGCAGCCTGGACGTGGCGTTCATGAATTCGCCCCGGGAGATCGAGGCCGCGCAGCTCAACTGGGACCGCGATATCGCCTACATGGCCGGTCGCCTCGACGACCCGGCCACGACCGGCCTGATGGGCGATCTCGCGAAACTGCGGGGCACCGCGGAATACGCCCAGGTCACGGACGAGATGTTCGCCACGGTCGGCGTCACCCTCTTCGGCGCGGGCGTCATTTCCACCTCGGGATTCCTCACCATGGCCCTCGTCTCGCTGCTGACCCGCGACGACGTCCGCCAGGCACTCACCACCGGCGGCGTCCCGGTGGCGGACGCGATGGACGAACTCCTGCGGATCAACCTGTCCATCGGCGACGGCCTGCCCCGACTCGCCCTGGAAGACGTCCGGTTGGGCGATGTGGAGGTGAAGAAAGGGGAGCTGGTCCTGGTCCTCGTCGAGGGCGCGAACCACGACCCCGCGCATTTCCCCGATCCGCACCGGTTCCGCCCCGGCCGGGAAGGCGCCGCCGATCATCTCTCCTTCGGCGGCGGAGCGCACTACTGCCCGGCCACGGCCCTCGGGAGGAAGCACGCGGAAATCGCCCTGCACACGCTGCTGGAGCGGCTTCCGGGACTGCGGCTCGCCGTACCGGCCGAACAGCTCGTGTGGCGCACCAACTTCATGAAGCGCCTGCCCGAACGGCTGCCGGTCGCCTGGTAACCATCGGCGACCTGGAACGGAAGCCCCCACCGGCCCGGCGCCGGTGGGGGTTTCACACGTCCGGATCCTCGCCGATGCGCTGAGCGGCCCTGGTGAAGTCGATTACGGTTCGGCAGCGCCCTAAAGGGGCGCGGGGAACTGCGCGACCAGCCACGACGGCGCCGCACACAAAAGACGGCTGCCGACGTACTCCGCAAGGTGCTCGCCGGTAAGCGTGGACCGCGCGGCGACGAGGTCGGCAGGCGTGCCCTCGAAGACGATCCGGCCACCGTCGTGCCCGGCGCCCGGGCCGAGGTCGATGATCCAGTCCGCGTGCGCCATGACCGCCTGGTGGTGCTCTACGACGATGACCGACTTGCCGGAGTCGACGAGCCGGTCGAGCAGGCCGAGCAACTGCTCGACGTCGGCGAGGTGGAGGCCGCTGGTCGGCTCGTCGAGGATGTAGACGCTGCCCGTTCCGGCCATGTGGGCGGCCAGCTTGAGGCGTTGCCGTTCGCCGCCGGACAAGGTGGTGAGCGGCTGGCCGAGAGTGAGGTAGCCGAGCCCGACGTCGGTGAGCCGGTGAAGGGCGGTGTGCGCGGCCGGGGTGCGTGCCTCGCCGGTCCCGAAGAACTCCTCGGCCTCGGTCACCGGCATCGCCAGCACCTCGCTGATGTCCCGCCCGCCGAGCCGGTACTGAAGGACCGACGCCTGGAACCGCCTCCCCTCGCACTCCTCGCAGGTCGTGGCGATACCGGCCATGATCGCCAGGTCGGTGTAGATCATGCCGGCGCCCTTGCAATGGGGGCAGGCGCCCTCGGAGTTGGGGCTGAACAGCGCCGGTTTCACGCCGTTGGCCTTCGCGAACGCCTTGCGGATCGGGTCGAGCAGTCCGGTGTACGTCGCCGGATTGCTGCGCCGGGAACCCCTGATGGCCCCCTGGTCCACCGTCACCACGCCGTCCCGTCCGGCCACCGAGCCATGGATCAGCGAACTCTTGCCGGAGCCGGCGACCCCGGTGACCACGGTGAGCACGCCGAGCGGGATGTCCACGTCGACGTCGCACAGGTTGTGGGCCGTCGCGCCGCGCACCTCCAGCACGCCGGACGGCCTGCGCACCGACCGCTTGACCGAGGCCCGGTCGTCCAGGTGCCGTCCGGTGAGCGTGCCGCAAGCCCGCAGCCCTTCCACCGTGCCCTCGAAGACCACCTCGCCGCCGGCCGCCCCTGCCGTCGGACCGAGGTCGACGACATGGTCGGCGATCGCGATCACCTCCGGCTTGTGCTCCACGACCAGCACGGTGTTGCCCTTGTCCCGCAGTTGGAGCAGCAGTTCGTTCATGCGCTGGATGTCGTGCGGGTGCAGGCCGACGGTGGGCTCGTCGAAGACGTAGGTGACGTCGGTGAGCGCGGAGCCGAGGTGGCGGATCATCTTGGTGCGCTGGGCCTCGCCGCCCGAGAGCGTGCCCGACGCCCGGTCGAGCGAGAGATAGCCGAGACCGATCGCGACGAACGAGTCGAGGGTCTCGCCGAGCGCCTTGAGCAGCGTCGCCACCGACGGCTCGTCGAGGCCGCGGATCCATGCGGCCAGATCGCTGATCTGCATCGCACAGGCGTCGGCGATGCTGATCCCGTCGATCTTCGAGGAGCGGGTGGTTTCGCTGAGCCGCGTGCCGTGGCACGCGGGACAGACGGAGAACGTCACCGCCCGGTCCACGAAAGCACGGATGTGCGGCTGCAGCGTCTCCCGGTCCTTGGACAGGAACGCCTTCCGGACCCGCGCGATCAGGCCCTCGTATGTGGTGTTGAGCCCCCTCACCTTCACCTTGACCGGGTCCCGGTGCAGAAAGTCGTGCAGTTCTTCGCCGGTGTAGTCACGGATCGGCTTGTGCGGGTCGAGGAAACCGGATTCGGTGAACGACTGCACCACCCAGCTGTCCGCCTTCCACCCCGGAACAGTGATCGCTCCGCCGGCGAGCGACTGGGAGTCGTCGTAGAGCCGGGTGGGATCGACGTCGGAAACGGTTCCCGTGCCTTCGCAGCGCGGGCACATCCCGCCGACCACGCTGATGGCCTTCTCGATCCGTTTCCCGTTCACCACCAGCGTGCCCGACGCCTCGGCCGAGGCGATGTTGAAGGAGAACGCCTGCTGCGAGCCGATGTACGGCTGGGCGAGCCGACTGAACAGGATGCGCAGCAACGCTCCCGCGTCGGTGGCGGTGCCGACCGTGGACCGGGGACTGGCCCCCATCGGCCGCTGGTCGACGATGATCGCGGTCGTCAGCCCGTCGAGTACGTCGACGTCGGGCCGCCCCAGCGTGGGCATGAAGCCCTGTACGAAAGCGCTGTACGTCTCGTTGATCAGCCGCTGCGACTCCGCGGCGATCGTGTCGAACACCAGCGAGCTCTTGCCCGAGCCGGAGACACCGGTGAACACCGTCAGCCGCCGCTTGGGGATCTCGATGTCGACGTTCTTGAGGTTGTTCTCGCGCGCACCGTGCACGCGGATCAGGTCGTGGCTGTCGGCGATGTGCGATGACTTGGTGCTGAGTTCCTGAACTTCCCTGGTCATGCCCCTTAATCGTATATCTGCAACACGTGTTGAGACTTTCCCCGAAGACTCCCAGGACGAATGCGCTAAAGTCTCAACCGTGGATCGTCTGCGCCCCGTCGACCTCGCCCGCGAGCACGGCATCTCGACCCAGGCGGTCCGCAACTACGAGCGCGACGGCTGCATCCCGCCGGCCGAGCGCACCCCGTCCGGCTACCGGACCTACACCGAGACGCATGCGGCGGCCCTCCGCGCCTACCTGGCGCTCGTCCCGGCGCACGGCTACGCCGTGAGCGGGCAGATCATGAGGTCGCTCAACGCGGACGAACTCGACGCCGCGCTGACGGCCGTCGACCGCGGTCACGCCCAACTCCTGCGCGACCGGGAAACCCTGGACGCGGTCGCCCGGGCCGTAGAGCACCTGACCGCCGGCCCGGACACCGCCCCGCAGACCCCCGCAGCCACCGAGCCCCTCAGCGTCGGCGAACTGGCGCACCGCCTGGGCGTCACCGCGGCGACCCTCCGCAACTGGGAAGTCGCGGGCATCCTCGCCCCCGACCGCGAGCCGGTCACCGGGCACCGCACCTACGGCGCCGCCGACATCCGCGACGCGGAACTCGCCCACCTCCTCAGACGGGGCGGCTATCCGCTGGACCACATCTCCACCGTGGTCCAGCAGATCCGCACCGCCGGCGGCACCCAGGCGCTGTCCGCGGCCCTCGACGACTGGCGGCGCAGACTCACTGCCCGGGGTCTCGCAATGCTCGACGCAGCAGCCCGCCTCGCTCAGTACGTGGCGGTTCGGCAGCGCCCCGAAGGGGCGCGGGGCTGTGACAACATGCGGCTCCGCCGCGCGGGCGCAACCAGCCACGACGGCGCCGCAGACGAATGACGGCACATCGCGGCAGCGTGAGCACGGAGAACCGGGGTTCAGCTAGGGCTGGTCGGGGTGAGGACCACGAAGTCCGCGTTCGCCGAGTCGAGGCAGACGGCCAGCCGGCCGACGCCCTCCGCGTCCTCCGGGCCCATCTGCACGCTGCCGCCGTTCTCGGTGACCTTGGCGACCGCGGCGTCGCAGTCGGCGACGGCGAAGACCGGGTGCCAGTACGGCCGTCCGTCCGCCAGGGCGAGGCTCTCCTTGGGGAGTTCCATGAGGCCGCCGTGCATCCGCTCCTCGGGCACCCCCGCGGGGGTGATGAGGGAGTACGTGCCTGAGCCGCCGGGCAGTTCCGTGTCACTGAACTGCCAGCCGAAGACACCGCCGTAGAACTCCTTCGCGGCCGTGGCGTCGCTCGTGTACAGCTCGGTCCAGGACAGCGAGCCCGGCTCGTCCACCAGCTCGACGCCCTTGTTCGTGCCCGGCTGCCAGACGGCGAACTGGCCGCCCAGCGGATCGCTGTACTGCGCCATCCGGCCCCACTCGTCGAGGTCCATGGGCGCGACCCGCACCGTGCCGCCCGCGCTCTGCACGGCCTGGGTGGTGGCGTCCGCGTCGGTGACGCAGTGATAGATCATCCAGGCCGAGCGCGCGCCCTCCTCGGTGAGCTTGCCGAGTCCGGCGACGATCTTGCCGTCCTTCCGGAACATCCCGCCTTCCATGTCCTCGCCTTCCCCCATGGACTCGTAGTCCCAGCCGAGCACGGCCCTGTAGAAAGCCGCGGCGGCCGGGACATCGGGGGCACCGAGGTCGAGCCAACAGGGTGAGCCGGGGACGAAATCTGTGGTGATCACGGTGATTCCCTTTCGCAGGACCTGTGTGACCCCAGCGTGACATCCGCCACTGACACTCGCCCCTCGGCCGGTCCCCCAAAAGGGCTCAGGGCGCGCCGGCAGGCTCTGTGCGACGGCGTCGGGCCCGTCGGGCCCCGGTCGTCCCTCCCGACTCCGTGGCGGACACGGCGAGTACGGCGAGCAGGGCGAGCGCGCCGGCCGGGGCGAGAACGGTCCAGGGGGCCAGTTCGGCGTAGGGCTGGTTCTCGGACAGCAGGCGGCCCCACTCCGGGGTGGGCGGCTGTTCGCCCAGGCCGAGGAAGCCGAGGGAGGCCAGGACGAGGACGGTGGTGGGCAGCCGTAGCAGGGCGTTGCGCAGGACGGCGGGCAGCACCGCGGGCAGCAGGTGACGGCGCAGCAGATACCGGGGGGCGGCGCCGAGCGAGACCGAGGCGAGCCAGTGGCCGCTCGCGCGTTCCTCCTCGGCCAACGCGGCGGTCTGTGCGGCGTACGGAGTCCAGCCCACCAGGCATACCGCAAGGGCCGCACCCCATGCAGACGGTCCGGTCACCGCCGTCGTCAGCAGTCCGGCGAGGACGGCCGGCAGCGTCGACATCACTTCGGTCAGGCCCGCGCTCGCTCGTGCCGCCATGCCGAGCAGCAGCCCGATGACGATGCTGACGGCCGTGACCGCGAGGGCGATGCCCGCCGTGCGCAGCGCTCCGTGGCCAAGCCGGGCCAGCAGGTCGCGGCCGAGGGAGTCCGTGCCCAGCGGATGCGCGGCCGAGGGCGGCAGCAGCCGGGCCGCCGTGTCCACCTGCAGCGGATCACGCAGCAGTCCCGCCACCACCAGGGTGAACAGGGCGAGGGCGCACAGTCCGGTGAGCCGGCGGAGGGAGCGTGGGCGCGCAAGGGCCGGTGGGTGCAGTGCGGGCAGGGCGCCGTCGCGCAGGGCGGGGCCGAGGAGGGCGCGTCGCAGGGCCTGGATGAGGAGGCCTGCGGCGACGCCGAGCAGGACGAGGGCCAGCGTCGCGGTCTGCAGCGGCGGCAGATCCTGGGCCATGGCGGCATCCAGGGCGAGCCCCCCGAGCCCCGGGATGTTGAAGATCTTCTCCACCGCGACCGCACCGCCGACCAGGGCGACGACCGTCGGCAGCAGCTGCGGGAGCACCCCGGACAGCGTGCGGCGCAGGGCATTGCGGGCGATGAGGCCGGGCGGGAACCCGGAGGCGTGCCAGGCCCGCGCCCAGGGTTCGTGGAAGGCGGCGGGCAGCGCCGGGGCGAGCATCCCGCCGATCATCGCCCCGGACGGCACGCCGAGCGCGAGCGCGGGCAGCACCATCGACGCCGGCCCCTCCCAGCCGCTGGAGGGGAACCAGCCCAGCCACACCCCGCACACCGTGGCGAGCAGCGAGGCCAGCAGGAACTTGGGCAGCGCGGCGAGAACAGCGGCCCCGGTGCCCGCCCGCCCCTGCCGCAGCCGTCGCCGCGACCCGAGATACAGGGTGCGGGCGCACACCAGCCCGGCGACCACCACGGTGACCACGAGCGCGCCCAGCATCAGCGTGACGGACACCCCGAAGGCGGACGACACCTCGGGCAGCACCGGTTCGCCCGACACCCAGGAGACGCCCGCGTCCCCGCGCGGCAGCCCGCCCAGCCAGTGCACGAGATGCGCGAGCGGCCCCTCGTCCAGGCCGAGTTGTTCGCGTACGGCGGTCAGCTGCGCCGGGGTCGGATCCTGGTCGGCTGAGCGCGCCCGCAGGACGGTCAGCGCGGGGTCGGTCCCGGACAGCCAGGGCAGCAGGGAGACGGCCGCCAGCAGCACGGTCCCGGCGACGGCCCGGCCGACCCCGGCACGAACCGCGGTGACGCTCATCGGCCGCTACTTCAGTCGCGTGTCGATGTCGACCAGCGAGCGCTCGTAGGGGTCGAGCAGCACACCCTCCACATCGGCGGCGATGCCCTGGACGACCTTCTCGTGGACGAGCGGCACGACGGCGTCGGTGCGCAGGATCTCCGCCTCGGCCCGCATGATCTTCTGACGCCGCCGGTCCGTGTCGCCTTCCTCGGCCGCCGACTTGATGGCCTGGTCGACCTTGGAGTCCTTCAGCCCGGCGATGTTGTAGACACCGTCACTCATGTAGTCGCTCGCGAGGTAGGCGACCGCGTCGCCGGTGTCGAGCAGGGTCACCCGGGAGAAGACCAGCGCGTCGTACTTGCCCGCGAGGAGGTCGGCCTCCATCTGCGTGTACTCGCGTACGTCCTGCTTGACCCTGAACCCGGCCTTCTCCAGCTGCTGCTGGAGGACGGTCGCGGCCTCGGGGAGTTCGGCGCGGTTGGTGTAGGTGGCCAGGCGCAGGGTCTTGCCCTTGGTCTTCGACGCGATCTGGGCGGTGGTCGCGGCCTTGGCGCGTCCGGTCACCGCCACCCGGTCGTCGGCGGCCCAGGAGACGGCGGGCCCGAACAGGCCCTTGGCGGGGTCGGCGTAGCCGCTGAAGACCGAGTCGACGAGGGCGCCGCCGTCCACGGCCTCGCGGGCGGCGGCACGCAGCGTCGGGTCGGTGAACATGCCGCTGCCGGTGTTGAGGACCAGACTGTCGGTCCGTACGGAGGGCACTTCGTGGCGGGTGTTCTGGTCGAGGAGCTTCGCCTGGGAGGTGGGAATCCACTCGGCGATGTCGACGTCGCCGCTGCGCAGGGCGTTGGCGCGGGCGGTGCCGTCGGCGATCCAGCTCACGTCGATGCCGGACGCCTTGGCCTTGCCGCCCCAGTAGCCGTCGTAACGGTCGAGCGTGGCCTTGGTCTTGCCGGTCAGCTTGGTGATCTCGAAGGGGCCGGTTCCGGTGCCGACCGGGCTCACGGTGCCGTCCTTCGCGTACGCCTTGGCCGAGAGGATGGCCAGCGCGGGGCTGGCGAGTCGCAGCGGGAGCACGGGGTCGGCGGTCTTGGTGGTGATGGTGACCGTGTCGGCGTCCTCGGCCTTCGCGGTCAGGGTCACATCGCTGAGGACCCGGGGCTTGGTTTCGGCCTCGTTCGCGTGGTCGAGCGCGCTGACGACCGATGCGGCGGTGACGTCGGTGCCGTCCTGGAAGGTGGCCTTGCGCAGCTCGAAGGTCCAGGTGGTGTCGTTGACCTGCTTCCAGGACCTGGCGAGTGCGGGCGCGGCGGTGCCGTCCTTGCCCAGCGCGGTGAGGCCTTCGGCCACGGAGAGCTTGCTCAGCACGGTGGCGTCATTGCTGTACGGCGACAGCGCCTGCACCGGCGGCACGGCGAGGGCGACCCGCAGCCGGGCGTCCGATGCGCCCTTGGCGTCCGAACCCCCCTCGCTCGAGGCGAAACAGCCGGCCAGCAACGGGGTGAGAGCGAGTGCCGCGATAAGGCTGCGGGAGGCGGTGGTGCGCATGTGGATCAATATATAAGGCAAGGCTTACCAACATTCACTCAGGTCGGTGAATTCTCAACTAATGAGATCGTTCCGAAACACAGTCGCGCCTCCTCCCGTGCGGGAGGAGGCGCGACAGCGTGACGTCGCCCTGGTTCTTCAGCCCTTGGCCAGGGTGACGTCCTGCTGCAACTGGGCGTGGAAGTGTGGCATCAGGGGCAGTCCGCCCCAGGGGCGCAGCTCCATCAGCGTGACCTCGACCTTGGCCTTGCCGGCCTTGAGCGAGCGCGGCGCGGGCTTGCCGGTGTTCTCCCAGCGGTGCTTGGCGCCGTCGCACACGGCATGGGTGCCGCCGATGGCGTAACGGACCGTCACGGATCCGAGGCTGTCGGAGGAACTGGCCCCCTGGCCGACGTTGGAGCTGACGAAGACCGGGCCGACGTTGTTGCGGCAGCGGTAGGTGCCGGAGATCTTGACGGTCCCGTCGGCGGCGATCCGCGCGGTCTTGTCGACCGTCACCATTTCCTTGGTGTCGGCGGGAGCGGGCGGGGCGGCGGGGGCGGACGGAGCGGCGGCCAGCAGGAGCAGCGCGGCGCCTGTTGAGGCGAGGACGGCGGGAACAGGACGTACGGGCATGGCAGGAACTCCCGAATGAAACGGAATGCAGGTTTCCACATCTAATTCCACCGGTACGTCCTCAGGCGTGACCTCACCCCTTCGGTGGCGAGTCCGCGCCGACCGTCGTGGAACCGTCCGGGTGTTGTCCGCGTGTTGTCACGCTTGGCGGCGGGCTGTTCCGCTCACTTCACAGCCGGAGCATGGTCTGTCCATAGGGATCGTCCAAGGACGGCCCGACCGATGTGGAGGTACACCATGTGTTCTCACCAGACTTCGTGCCCCTCGGCCGACAGCAACGCCCCACACATCGTCGCCGCCCACCCCGAGCAGGGCTGGAACCTGCTGTGCGACGGCGCGATCGTCTTCGACGACACCGGTGAACTGCTCCCCGACGGCCGCGTCGTGGCCCCGCACCGGGTGCCGGCCTCGCGCCTGGCCGTCGCCGCCTGACCGGCCCCTACGGCAGTACGGCGAACCCGTCGAGCTCGATCAGCGCCTGTACGTCCCACAGGCGTACGACCTCCACGACCGCCATCGCCGGATAGTCCCGCCCGGCCAACCGGCGCCAGATGCCGCCCACTTCGGCGGCGTGGGCGCGGTACGCGGCGACATCCGTGGCGTAGACGGTGACGCGGGCCAGGTCGGACGGGGTGCCGCCCGCGGCGTGCAGGGCTGTCAGCAGGTTGGTGAGAGCCTGCTCGAACTGGACCGGGAGGGTGGAGCCGGTGACCTTGCCGTCGGCGTCGAGGGCGGTCTGGCCCGCCAGGAAGACGATGCGGGAGCCGGTGGCGACGACCGCGTGCGAGAAGCCGGTGGGCGGGGAGAGCTCGGGCGGATTGACTCGCTCGGCGGTCACGGGGCCTCTCCGATCGACGCGTACAACTCCTTGGCGATGATGCCCCGTTGGACCTCGCTCGCGCCCTCGTAGATACGTGGGGCTCGCACCTCGCGATAGAGGTGTTCGAGCAGGTGACCACGGCGCAGGGCGCGGGCACCGTGCAGCTGGACGGCCGTGTCGACGACGTACTGCGCGGTCTCGGTGGCCAGCAGCTTCGCCATCGCCGCGCGCTTCGGGACGTCCGGGGCGCCCTGGTCGTACGCCGTCGCCGCCGCGTACACCATGAGCCGGGCCGCCTCCGTGCGCAGCGCCATCTCGGCGACCTGGTGGGCGACGGTCTGCAGATCCCTCAACTTGCCTCCGAAGGCGTCCCGTCCGGCGGTGTGGGCGAGGGTGGCGTCCAGGGCGGCCTGCGCCATGCCGACCGCGAAGGCGCCGACGCTGGGCCGGAAGAGGTTCAAGGTGCCCATCGCTACGCGGAAGCCGCGGTCGACCTCACCGAGCACGTCGTCCGCGGTGACCGGCACGGCATCGAAGACCAGGCTGCCGATGGGGTGCGGGGACAGCATCTCCAGGGCGGCGCCGGTGAGGCCGGGACGGTCTGCGGGCACGAGGAAAGCGGTGACACCGCGGGCGCCGGTGCCGGGGGTGGTACGCGCGAAGACGGTGTAGCAGTCGGCCTCGGGGGCGTTGGAGATCCAGCACTTCTCGCCGGTGAGCCGCCATTGGGAGGGACCGTCGGGGGCGGCGAGGGGTGATTCGCCGAGGTCGGCGGCGGGTGAGCCGTCCGGTCGGGCGGCCTCCGGCTCCGCCTCCGCCCGCAGCGCCAGCGCCCCCGCGTCCGACCCCGCCCCCGGCTCGCTCAACGCGAAGGCGGCAACCGCCGTGCCCTCGCTCACCCGGGGCAGCCAGCGGGCGCGCTGGGCCGGGGTGCCGTAGGCGTGGACGGGGTGGGCGCCGAGGCCCTGGAGGGCGAGGGCGGTCTCGGCCTCGGTGCAGGCGTACGCGAGGGACGCGCGCATCAGGCAGAGGTCGACCGCGCCGGAGGTGAACAGCCGCTCCAGCAGCCCCAGTCGGCCCAGCTCCGCCACGAGCGCACGGTTGACCCGGCCCGGCTCGCCCTTCTCCGCGAGCGGGCGCAGCCGTTCGGCGGCCAGCGTGCGCAGCTCGGCACACCAGGCGATCTGTCGCGGTTCGAGTGAGAATGCGGACATCGCCGGTCCCCTCTCCCGTTCGTCTCCACCGACGGTATCGCGCACCGTTGACTGCCGTCACCAACACGATACGCTCGTTTGGCGAGCCCACCACCACGCCCACCACGGCAAGGGGGCGAACCGCCATGGACAACCCGGACGCCGACGTCACCGCGCGGCCGACGACCTCGGCCCACGTCGACTCCTTCGCACGCGAGCACCTGCCGCCGCCCGACCAGTGGCCCGAGCTCCGCTTCGATCTGCCGGAGCTGCGTTACCCCGATCGGCTGAACTGCGCCGCCGAACTGCTCGCCGGGCCGGACGACGACCGGCCGGCGTTCCACACGCCGAACGGCGACACATGGTCGTACGGCACACTGCGCGCCCGCGTCGACCGGCTCGCGCATCTGCTCACCGGTGACCTGGGCGTCGTGCCCGGCAATCGTGTCCTGTTGCGCGGCCCCACCACTCCCTGGCTGGCCGCCTGCTGGCTGGCGGTGCTGAAGGCGGGCGCGGTCGCGGTGACCGTGCTGGCCCAGCAGCGTCCGCACGAGCTGAGGACCATGTGCGAGATCGCCGAGGTGCGGCACGCGCTGTGCGACATCCGGGCCGTGGACGACCTCGCCAAGGCCGAGATTCCGGGGCTGCGCATCACGACGTACGGCGGCAACGCCCCGGACGACCTGCTGCACCGCACGGCGCCCGACACGCCGTACACCGCCGTGGACACCGCCGCCGACGACGTGGCGCTGATCGCCTTCACCTCCGGCACCACCGGCCGCCCCAAGGGGTGCATGCACTTCCACCGGGATGTGCTCGCGATAGCGGACACCTTCTCGAAGCATGTGCTGCGCCCACATGTGGGCGATGTCTTCGCCGGCAGTCCCCCACTCGGCTTCACCTTCGGGCTCGGCGGTCTGGTGATCTTCCCGATGCGGGTCGGCGCGAGCGCGCTGCTGCTCGAACAGGCGGGCCCCAAGCAACTGTTGCCCGCGATCGCCGAGCACCGCGTCTCGGTGCTGTTCACCGCGCCGACGGCCTACCGCGCGATGCTCGACGAGCTCGACTCGTACGACATCTCCTCGCTGCGCCGCTGTGTCTCCGCCGGCGAGAACCTGCCCGCCGCCACCTGGCGGGCCTGGCACGAGCGCACCGGGCTGCGGATCATCAACGGCATCGGCGCCACCGAGCTGCTGCACATCTTCATCTCGGCGGCCGACGAGCACATCAGGCCCGGGACGACGGGAGTTCCCGTACCGGGGTGGCACGCGCGCGTGGTCGACGAGAACGGTGCGGAGCGGCCCGACGGCGAGCCGGGGCTGCTCGCGGTGCGCGGGCCGGTCGGCTGCCGGTATCTCGCCGACCCGCGGCAGCGGGAGTATGTGCGGGGCGGCTGGAACATCACGGGTGACACCTACGTCCGCGAGGTTGACGGCTACCTCCGCTATGTCGCCCGCGCGGACGACATGATCATCTCGGCCGGTTACAACATCGCGGGACCCGAGGTGGAGGACGCGCTGCTGCGCCACCCGGATGTGCTGGAGGCGGCCGTCGTGGGGCGGACCGACGAGGCGCGCGGACAGGTCGTGGTGGCGTACGCCGTGCTCAGGGAGGGCGCGCGGCGGGACGCCGAGGCGCTGCGCAACTTCGTGAAGGCGGAGCTCGCGCCCTACAAGTGTCCACGCGAGGTCGTCTTCCTGGACGCGCTGCCGCGCACGGCGACCGGCAAACTCCAGCGCTTTAGGCTGCGCGCCGAGGGTGACCGGGACTTGGGGCGGCGCACCGAAGGTGACCAGCGGTGATATCGACGACCTAAGATGATCAACGTGTCCGACCAGCATGCTCCACGGTCCCTGATCGTCACGCTCTACGGCGCGTACGGCCGCTTCATGCCCGGCCCGGTGCCCGTCGCCGAGCTGATCCGGCTGCTCGCCGCGGTGGGCGTGGACGCGCCCTCCGTACGCTCGTCGGTGTCACGGCTGAAACGGCGCGGGCTGCTGGTACCGGCCCGTACGACGCAGGGCGCGGCGGGGTACGAACTGTCGCCTGACGCCCGCCAGTTGCTCGACGACGGCGACCGGCGCATCTACGCCACCACGGCGCCCGAGGACACCGGCTGGGTGCTCGCCGTGTTCTCGGTGCCTGAGTCGGAGCGGCAGAAGCGGCATGTGCTGCGCTCACGGCTGGCCGGTCTCGGCTTCGGCACCGCGGCCCCGGGGGTGTGGATCGCCCCGGCCCGGCTGTACGAGGAGGCCCGGCACACCCTCCAGCGGCTGTGGCTCGACCCGTACGTCGACTTCTTCCGCGGCGACCACCTCGGCTACGCGCCGACCGCGGAGGCGGTCGCCCGCTGGTGGGACCTGGCCGCGATCGCCAAGCAGCACGAGGCGTTCCTCGACCGCCACGCGCGCGTGCTGCACGACTGGGAGCAACGGGCGGACACCCCGCCCGAGGAGGCCTACCGCGACTATCTGCTCGCCCTGGACTCCTGGCGCCATCTCCCCTACGCCGACCCGGGACTGCCCGCACACCTGCTCCCCGCCGAGTGGCCGGGCGCCCGCTCCGCGGCGGTGTTCCGGGGCCTGCACGAGCGGCTGCGGGACGCGGGAGCCGGCTTCGCGGACGTGTGACCTCACCCACGGAATTGTGTGATCCCACCCACATCATGCGTCACTAATGGAACCCTTAGGCTGTTCTATCGCTCTTCTCAAAGTTCTTACCTAGCGTCCACTCAGCACGCCGGGTAGGGAAAGAGGATGCTGACGCATGACCACCACGGCAAGGGCTCAGGGAGCCACCGTCTGGCTCACCGGGCTGCCGAGTGCGGGCAAGACGACGATCGCCCGGCATCTCGGCGAGCGACTGAAGGCCGAGGGACATCGCGTGGAAGTCCTCGACGGCGACGAGATAAGGCGTTTCCTCTCCGCCGGCCTGGGCTTCTCCCGAGAGGACCGCAACACGAACGTGCAACGCATCGGCCTGGTCTCCGAGATCCTCGCCCGCAACGGAGTGCTCTCGGTCGTCCCGGTGATCGCGCCGTACGCCGACAGCCGCGAGGCCGTGCGGGGGCGGCACGACGCGAGCGACACCCCGTACATCGAGGTGCATGTCGCCACCCCGGTCGAGGTGTGCAGCGAGCGGGACGTGAAGGGCCTGTACGCCAGGCAGGCCGCGGGCGAGCTGACCGGGCTGACCGGCGTCGACGACCCGTACGAACCGCCCACGGACGCGGCGCTGGTGCTGCCGACGCAGGACCAGACGCCCCAGGAGTCCGCGGACGCGGTGTACGCGGTGCTGGCGGAGCGGGGGCTGGTGTGACCGGGTTCAGCCTCTCTCACCTCGACGCCCTGGAGTCCGAGGGCGTGCACATCTTCCGTGAGGTGGCGGGCGAGTTCGAGCGGCCGGTGATCCTGTTCTCCGGCGGCAAGGACTCCATCGTCATGCTGCATCTGGCGCTGAAGGCGTTCGCCCCCGCGGCGATCCCCTTCTCGCTGCTGCACGTGGACACCGGGCACAACTTCCCCGAGGTCCTCGACTATCGGGACCGTGTGGTGGCCGCACATGGGCTGCGGCTGCATGTCGCGTCCGTGCAGGACTACATCGACCGGGGTGTGCTGCGCGAACGTCCCGACAGGACGCGGAATCCGCTGCAGACGCTGCCGCTGACCGAGAAGATCCAGGCGGAGAAGTTCGATGCCGTCTTCGGCGGCGGGCGGCGGGACGAGGAGAAGGCCCGCGCCAAGGAGCGGGTGTTCTCACTGCGGGACGAGTTCTCGCAGTGGGACCCGCGCCGCCAGCGCCCCGAGCTGTGGAACCTCTACAACGGCCGCCACGCACCCGGCGAGCACGTGCGCGTCTTCCCGCTGTCCAACTGGACCGAGCTGGACGTGTGGCAGTACATCGCCCGCGAAGGCATCGAGCTGCCGGAGATCTACTTCGCGCATCACCGTGAGGTGTTCCAGCGGGCCGGCATGTGGCTGACCGCCGGTGAGTGGGGCGGGCCTCGCGCCAGTGAGGTCGTCGAGAAGCGGCGGGTCCGGTACCGCACCGTCGGCGACATGTCCTGCACCGGCGCCGTCGACTCCGACGCCGACACCATCGAGAAGGTCATCGCCGAGATCGCCGCGTCCCGGCTCACCGAGCGCGGCGCCACCCGCGCCGACGACAAGCTCTCCGAGGCCGCGATGGAAGACCGTAAGCGCGAGGGGTACTTCTGAGCATGAGCACCACCATCGACACCCTGCGTTTCGCCACGGCGGGCTCGGTCGACGACGGCAAGTCCACGCTCGTCGGACGGCTGCTGCACGACTCCAAGTCGATCCTCACGGATCAGCTGGAGGCCGTCGAGCACGCCTCCCGCAACCGCGGCCAGGACGCCCCCGACCTCGCCCTCCTCACGGACGGCCTGCGCGCCGAGCGCGAGCAGGGCATCACCATCGACGTGGCCTACCGCTACTTCGCCACGCCCAAGCGCCGCTTCATCCTCGCCGACACCCCTGGCCATGTGCAGTACACCCGCAACATGGTCACCGGCGCCTCCACCGCCGAGCTGGCGATCATCCTGATCGACGCGCGCAACGGTGTCGTCGAGCAGACCCGCCGCCATGCCGCCGTGGCCGCTCTGCTGCGCGTCCCGCACGTGGTCCTCGCCGTCAACAAGATGGACCTCGTCGGGTACGAGGAGAAGGAGTTCGAGCGCATCGTCGAGGACTTCGCGGGCCACGCCGCCGAGCTTGGCCTGCCCGGTTTCACGCCGATCCCGGTCTCGGCGCTCGTCGGCGACAACGTGGTGGACCGCTCGGCGCACATGGACTGGTACCGGGGTCCGGCTCTGCTGGAGTTCCTGGAGCACGTGCCGGTCGGCACCGACCCCGCCGACGCCCCGGCCCGCTTCCCCGTCCAGTACGTCATCCGGGACGACGAAGTCCGCCACTACGCCGGGCAGTTGGTGTCGGGCTCGCTGCGGGTCGGCGACCGAGTCACGATCCACCCCTCCGGCGAGATCTCGGAGATCACCGGCATCGACGTCCTCGGAGTCGCTCACGACACGGCCCGCGCGCCGCAGTCGATCAGCATCCGCCTGGCCGACCAGCGCGATGTCTCGCGGGGCGACATGATCACCGCCGGGGTCGATGTCCCGGCGCTCACGAAGGACGTCCGGGCGGCCGTGTGCCATCTGGCCGACCGACCGCTGCGAGTTGGCGACCGGGCCCTGGTCCGGCACACGACCCGGACCGTGAAGGCGATCGTCAAGGACCTCGGTGGGGCAGGTGAGTTGAGCGCCAACGACCTGGGCCGCATCAACCTGCGCACCGCCGAGCCGCTCGCGCTCGACGACTACGCGGTGTCGCGGCGGACCGGCGCGTTCATCCTGATCGACCCGGCGGACGGCGCGACGCTGACCGCGGGGATGGTCGAGCTGTAGCCGACCGGCACCTACGCGCCCTCAAGTGCCCAGCGTCAGACGGGGCTTGGGGGCGTCCGTGCGTCCGGCCTGCGGACGGCGGCTGCCCGCCCGGTACGGTGCCGGCCAGACGACGCCGGGACCGTCGTAGCCCTGCTCGGCCGCCGCGTGCAGCGTCCAGTGCGGGTCGTAGAGGTGGGGGCGGGCGAGCGCGCACAGGTCCGTGCGCCCGGCCAGGATCAGCGAGTTGACGTCGTCCCAGGAGGAGATCGCGCCGACGGCGATCACCGGGATGCCGGTCTCGTGGCGGATGCGGTCGGCGTACGGCGTCTGGTACGACCGCCCGAACTCCGGCCGCTCCTCGGCGACGACCTGCCCGGTCGACACGTCGATCGCGTCGGCGCCGTGCGCGGCGAAGGCGCGGGCGATCGCCACGGCCTGCTCGCCGCTGGTGCCGCCCTCGGCCCAGTCGGTGGCCGAGATCCGGACGGTCATGGGCCGTTCCTCGGGCCACACTCCCCGTACGGCGTCGAAGACTTCCAGCGGGAAGCGGAGCCGTTTCGCGAGGGTGCCGCCGTAGACGTCGGTGCGGTGGTTGGTCAGCGGGGAGAGGAAGCCGGAGAGCAAGTAGCCGTGGGCGCAGTGCAGTTCGAGGAGGTCGAAGCCTGCGCGGGCGGCACGCCAGGCGGCGGCCGTGAACTGCTCGCGGATGTCGGTGAGTTGGGCGCGGGTCAGCTCGCGGGGAGTCTGGCTCTGTGGTTTGTACGGCATCGGGGACGCGGCCACGAGCGGCCAGTTGCCGTCCTCCAAGGGCTCGTCCATGCCCTCCCACATCAGCTTGGTCGAGCCCTTGCGTCCGGAGTGGCCGAGCTGGACGCCGATCGCGGTGCCGGGCGCCTGGGCGTGCACGAACTCGGTGATCCGTTTCCAGGACTCGGCCTGCTTGCCCGTGTAGAGGCCGGTGCAGCCCGGGGTGATCCTGCCCTCCGCGCTCACGCACACCATCTCGGTCATCACCAGAGCGGCGCCGCCGAGGGCCCGTGCGCCCAGGTGGACGAGGTGGAAGTCGCCGGGGACGCCGTCGACGGCCGAGTACATGTCCATCGGCGACACCACGACCCGGTTGCGCAACGTCAGGCCGCGCAGCCGGAACGGGGTGAACATCGGGGGCGTACCGGGCGGGCAGCCGAACTCGCGCTCCACGGACTCGGTGAAGTGGGCGTCGCGCAGCCGCAGGTTGTCATGGGTGACACGGCGGCTGCGGGTGAGCAGGTTGAAGGCGAACTGGCGGGGCGGCTGGTCGAGATAGCGGGCGATGTTCTCGAACCACTCCAGACTGGCGCGGGCGGCACGCTGGGTGGAGGCGACGACGGGGCGCCGCTCCTCCTCGTAGGCCTCCAACGCGCGCTCCAGCGTGGGCTGCTCCTCCAGGCAGGCCGCCAGTGCCAGGGCGTCCTCCACGGCGAGCTTGGTGCCGGAGCCGATGGAGAAGTGGGCGGTGTGGGCGGCGTCGCCCAGCAACACCACGTTCCCGTGCGACCAGCGTTCATTGACCACCGTGCGGAACGTGGTCCACGCCGACTTGTTGGACCTCAACGGGCGACCGCCGAGCGCTTCCGAGAAGATCTTGGAGCAGCGTTCGACGGACTCGTGGTCGTCGAGGTCCGCGAAGCCTGCTGCCTGCCAGACCGCTTCATGCATCTCGATGATCACGGTGGACGCGTCGGACGCGTACGGGTAGCCGTGGAGTTGCATCACGCCGTGTTCGGTTTCGGCGATCTCGAAACGGAAGGCGTCGAAGGCGAAGTCGGCTGCCAGCCAGATGTAGCGGCAGTGGTGGGTGGCCACATGTGGGCGGAACACATGGGAGTAGGCCTCGCGGGTGGTGCTGTGCACACCGTCGGCGGCGATGACGAGGTCGTATGTCTCCGCCAGCCAGGCCGGGTAGGGGGCTTCTGCGCGGAAGCGGAGGTCGATGCCGAGGGTGCGGCAGCGTTCGTGCAGGACTTCCAGGAGCCGCTTTCTGCCGAGGGCGGCGAAACCGTGTCCTCCGGAGGTGTGGCGGGTGCCTCGGTGGACGATGTCGATGTCGTCCCAGCGGATGAAGTGTTTTTGGAGGGCCTCGTAGACCACTGGGTCGGCGTGTTCGATGCCGCCGAGGGTTTCGTCGGAGAGGACTACTCCGAAGCCGAAGGTGTCGTTGGGGGCGTTGCGTTCCCAGACGGTGACTTCGCGGGAGGGGTCGAGGCGTTTGAGCAACGCCGCTGCGTAGAGGCCGCCGGGGCCTCCGCCGACGATCGCCACTCGTAGGGGGTGGTTGGTCTTGTCTGGCGGCTGCGGGTTCGTCGTGGCTGGTCGCGCAGTTCCCCGCGCCCCTGACGTTGGCACGATCACCGCCCCCTCCATTTGGGAGGGCGCTTTTCCTTGAACGCCGCATGGAACTCTGCGTAGTCGTCGCCGTTCATCAGCAGGGCCTGCGTCGAGGCGTCCAGCTCGATCGAGGCGGCGAGTGGCATGTCCAGTTCGGCGGTGAGGAGGGCCTTCGTCTGGGCGTACGCCAGCGCGGGGCCCTCCGCCAGGCGGCGGGCCAGTGCCTGGGCCGCCTCGTCTGCTCGACCCTCGTCCGTCAGTTCGCTGATCAGGCCGATACGCTCGGCCTCGGGGGCCCTGACCGGCTCGCCCAGCATGAGCAGGCGGGTCGCGTGACCGAGGCCGACGACCCTCGGCAGCAGATAGGCCGCGCCCATGTCGCCGCCGGACAGGCCGACGCGGGTGAAGAGGAAGGCGAAGCGGGCGCTGGGGTCGGCGACGCGGAAGTCGGCGGCCAGGGCGAGGACCGCGCCGGCGCCGGCGGCCACGCCGTGCACGGCCGCGATCACCGGGAACGGGCACTCGCGCACGGCACGGACCACCTGCCCGGTCATCCGGTTGAAGTCGAGCAGCTGGGCGGTGTCCATGGCGAGGGTGGCGCCGATGATCTCGTCGACGTCGCCGCCGGAGCAGAAGCCGCGTCCCTCACCGGCCAGCACCAGCGCGCGGACCGCCCGCTCCCGGGACAGCTCGGCGAGCAGGTCGCGCAGGTCGGCGTAGGCACCGAAGGTGAGGGCGTTGAGTTTCTCGGGTCGGGCGAGGGTGACGGTGGCGACACCGTCGGTGAACTCGACCCGCAGGTGCTGCCAGTCGGAGGTGCGGGCGGCCGAGCCGGTGAAGGGACTCATGACGTGGGGCCTCCTCGGGCGACGTTGCCTCACGGGGCTCTGCCCTTCGAAGTTATCACTCATATGTGACTGTCGTCATGAGGGCGCGATAGAGGAGGCGGCACTGTAGTTGTTACGGGTAACCGGCCTCTGTCACATCCGTCACGGGACAGCACGGATCGACGACAGCGCGGTAACGGCGGGAGCAGCCACGGTGGGCGGACCGTTGAGAGGGGAAAGCCGCTCGATACCGGGGCCGAAGGTCCCGTGCGGCGCCCGTCGAGCGACTCTGCCGGTGGGCGCCGTACCATTCATATGGTTGAAAGCAGGACAGCCTGCTCAAGAACGGAACCGCCTTGTACGAACGCCCCTCCGCTTCCGCCTCCTGGCGCATCGCGCTGCCGCACACCGCCGCGGCGGTGCCCGTGGCCCGCGCACTGGTCCGTACGGCGCTGGCCGAGCTGGCGCACGGGGCCGACTGCGACACCGCGGAACTGCTCACGGCCGAGCTGGTCGCCAACGCCGTCGAGCACACCGCAGGGAGCAGTCCGATAGAGCTTGTCGTGGAGCTGCTGCCGAGCGGCTGCCAGGTCGAGGTGCACGACCCGGACCCGGCACCGCCGGGCAACCTCACCCGTCCCGTCAAGGGAGACCCCGACCCCTGGCAGGAACACGGCCGCGGCCTGCTCCTCATCCGAGCCCTCAGCTCGTCCTGCGGCCACCGCCCGACGGACTCCGGCAAGGCGGTGTGGTTCAGGCTGCCGACGGTGCCGACACAACGCCGCCCTGTGTGACCCACCCCAGGGGCGCGGGGAACTGCGCGACCAGCCACAAACGACCGGCAGCCGGCAAACGGGACACACCCCCACGGCGCTGCCCCGAAATCAAGTCAACGTCGCCACCAGGACCGCCTTGATCGTGTGCAACCGATTCTCCGCCTCATCGAAGACGACCGAGTGCGCCGACTCGAACACCTCGTCCGTGACCTCCAGGGACTCCAGCCCGTGCCGCTCGTGAATCTCGCGGGCGACCTTCGTGCCGAGGTCGTGGAAGGCGGGCAGGCAGTGCAGGAACTTGACGTCCGGGTTGCCGGTGGCGCGCAGCACGTCCATGGTCACGGCATACGGCGCGAGCGCGACGATCCGCTCGTCCCAGACCTCCTTGGGCTCCCCCATGGACACCCAGACGTCGGTGGCGACGAAGTCGGCGCCCAGGACGCCCTCGGCCACGGACTCGGTGAGCGTGATCCGGGCGCCGCTGGCCTCGGCCAGCTTGCGGGCGTGGCCCACGATCTCCTCGGCGGGCCAGTAGGACCGGGGCGCGACGATCCGTACGTCCATGCCGAGCAGGGCTCCGGTGACCAGGTAGGAGTTGCCCATGTTGAAGCGGGCGTCGCCGAGATAGGCGTAGGTGATCTCATGGACCGGCTTGCTGCTGTGCTCGGTCATGGTGAGCACGTCGGCCAGCATCTGCGTGGGGTGCCAGTCGTCGGTGAGCCCGTTGTAGACGGGCACGCCCGCATGTGCCGCGAGTTCCTCGACGGCGGCCTGGCTGTCGCCCCGGTACTCGATCGCGTCGAACATCCGGCCGAGGACCCGCGCGGTGTCCTTCACCGACTCCTTGTGGCCCATCTGTGAGCCCGACGGGTCGAGGTACGTCGTCGAGGCACCCTGGTCGGCCGCCGCGACCTCGAACGCGCAGCGGGTGCGCGTCGAGGTCTTCTCGAAGATCAGCGCGATGTTCTTCCCGCTCAGATACCGCGTCTCGGCCCCGGCCTTCTTGGCGGCCTTCAACTCGGCGGACAGCGCGATCAGGGCAAGGAACTCCCCCTGGCCGAAGTCCAGCTCCTTGAGGAAGTGGCGGCCTGCGAAGGCGGTCGGGACTGTCGCCATGGGAGCGCTCCAGAGGTGCGAGAACAGGACCAATGGAAGTCTATACGAAATTCAGAATTTCTATACGGCCGCCCGCTCGACCGGACAGCTCATGCACCGCGGCCCGCCCCTCCCCCGCCCCAGCTCGCTGCCCGGGATCTCGATCACCTCGATGCCCTGCTTGCGCAGATGCGTGTTGGTGGTGGCGTTGCGCTCGTAGGCGACGACGACACCCGGCTCGACGGCGAGGACGTTGCAGCCGTCGTCCCACTGCTCGCGCTCGGCCGCGTGCACGTCCTGGGTCGCGGTCAGGACGCGGATCTCGCTGAGGCCCAGCGCGGCGGCGATCGCGCGGTGCATGTGCTCCGGCGGATGGTCGGTGACCTTCAGCTCCTTGTCGGCGACGCCCGGTTCGATGGTGTACGAGCGGAGCATGCCGAGCCCCGCGTACTGGGTGAAGGTGTCGCCGTCGACCATCGTCATCACGGTGTCGAGGTGCATGAAGGCCCGCCGCTTGGGCATGTCGAGGGCCACGATCGTCTCGGCGGAGCCGGCGGCGAACAGCTTGTGGGCGAGCATCTCGACGGCCTGGGGGGTCGTCCGCTCACTCATCCCGATGAGGACGGCACCGTTGCCGATCACCAGGACGTCGCCGCCCTCGATGGTGGACGGGTAGTCGGCCTGTCCCTCGGACCAGACGTGGAACGTTTCGTCACGGAACAGCGGATGGTGCCGGTAGATCGCCTCGAAGTGCACGGTCTCGCGCTGCCGGGCGGGCCATCTCATGGCGTTGACGGAGACGCCGTCATAGATCCAGGCGGAGGTGTCGCGGGTGAAGAGGTGATTGGGCAGGGGGGCGAGGAGGAAGTCGTCGAGGTCCATGACATGGAAGCGGACGGAGGTCGGCTCCGGGTGGACGTCGAGGAATTCGCGCTTGGTCATTCCGCCGACGAGCAGTTCCGCGAGTTCGTCGGCGGGCAGTGATTCGAAGGCGGCCCGGAGGTGATCGGTGGCGAGTACCCCGTACTCCTTCTCATCGAAGACGCGGTCCAGGACGAGCGCACGGGCCACCGGGATCTCCAGGGCCTCGGTGAGCAGCTCGCCGAAGAGATGGACGGCGACACCGCGGTCGCGCAGCACATCGGCGAACCCGTCGTGCTCGGCGCGCGCCCGGCGCACCCAGAGCAAGTCGTCGAAGAGGAGCGCGTCCTTGTTGCTGGGGGTGAGCCTTTTGAGCTCGAGATCCGGCCGGTGCAGGATGACGCGGCGCAGCCGCCCGGCCTCGGAGTCGACATGGAATCCCATGACTCCATCCTGACCATCGACGACCGGGTTCACCCACTGCTTGACCGTTTCCCTTTTCGTCCTCTTGACGACAAGCAGGCCTCAGGCTTATCGTCTACATGACGAAAACGAGGGGGTCTCATGGCCGACATCACCCGGCGCCTGGGCCGGCGCCATCTGCGGGGCGCTCCGACGGCACACATCCGCCACCACCGCTCCGGCAAGCTCGTGCACGACGGCCCGGGACTGAGCTTCTGGTTCCGCTCCCTGACCGCCGCGCTCTCGGAGGTGCCGGTCGACGACCGCGAACTGGCGATGACCTTCCATGCCCGTACGTCCGACTTCCAGGACGTCGCGGTCCAGGCGACGGTCACCTACCGGATCGCCGACCCCGCCCTCGCCGCCGCCCGCCTCGACTTCTCCATCGACCCCGACACCGGCGCCTGGCGCGGCGCTCCCCTGGAGCAGCTGGGCACCCTGCTGACGGAGACGGCCCAGCAGCACGCGCTGGACGTCCTCACCCGTACGTCGCTGTCGTCGGCGCTCGTGGACGGCGTGACGGCGGTGCGCGAACGTGTCGCGGCGGGCCTTGCGGCGGAACCCCGGCTGCCGGCCACGGGCATCGAGGTGGTCGCCGTACGCGTGGTCGCCCTGCGTCCGGAGCCGGAGGTGGAGCGGGCCCTGCGCACCCCCGCCCGCGAGCAGATCCAGCAGGACGCCGACCGGGCGACGTACGAACGGCGTGCCGTGGCCGTCGAGCGGGAGCGGGCGATCGCCGAGAACGAGCTGGACAGCCGCATCGAACTCGCCCGCCGCGAGGAGCAGTTGGTCGACCAGCGCGGCACGAACGCCCGCCGCGAGGCGGAGGAGCAGGCAGCGGCCGACGCGGTACGGGCGCAGGCCGAGGCGGCACGCACGGTGAAGCTGGCGGAGGCGGAGGCGGCCCGTTCCGTACGGCTGGCCCGCGCGGAGGCCGAGGGTGCGCGCGAGGTCGGTGCGGCGCGAGCCGAGGCACAGGCGGCCTGGCTGCGGGTGCACGCGGAGGTCGACGTGGCGACCCTGCACGCCCTGACCGGCACACGCCTCGCGGAGAACCTGCCGCAGATCGACAGCGTGACCATCTCGCCGGACGTGCTCACGGGCCTGCTCGCCCGGCTCGGCGACGGGGAACGGGCGTGAGTCTCGCCCCGCGGGCCGTGCTCGTCCATCGCACCACGGAGTACGAGGAGTTGGTGGCCCGGCACGGCACGCACGGCCAGGCCGCCTTCTTCCTCCGCTCCCGCGGCCTGGACATCGAGGAGATCGCGGACCGCCATCGCCGCACACGCAGAGCCCTGGCCGAGGTGACCTCCGCGATCCCGTTGACGTGGCGTCAGGCGCAGGTGGAGCGCGCCGACTTGGACCGTTTCCTGTTCGCACCGGAGGACGTGGTGGTCGTGGTCGGTCAGGACGGTCTGGTGGCGAATGCGGCCAAATACCTGGCCGGGCAGCCGGTGTTGGGATTCGACACGGACCCCGGACGCAACCCGGGTGTCCTGGTCCGCCACCGCCCCGCCGACGCGGCGAAGCTGCTGCCGTCCGCGGCCACGGCCGGCACGGACGAACTCACCATGGTCGAGGCGGTCGCCGACGACACCCAGCGCCTCGTCGCGCTGAACGAGATCTATCTGGGCGCCGCCGGACACCAGACCGCCCGCTACCGCCTGGGCCTCGACGACGACGGGGGTGTCGTCGAGGCCCAGGCCTCCTCCGGTGTGATCGTCGGCACCGGCACGGGGGCGACCGGATGGCTCCGCTCGGTGTGGCAGGAGCGAGGCGGGCAGCTGCGGTTGCCCACCCCCTCCGAGGAACGGCTGCTCTGGTTCGTCCGGGAGGCCTGGCCGTCGCCCGCCACCGGCACGTTCCTGGTGGCGGGCGAGCTCTCAGGCCCCGGCCGCCTCCGTGTCACCGTCGAGTCCGAGCGGCTGATCGCCTTCGGGGACGGGATGGAGACCGACGCCCTGGAGCTGACGTGGGGGCAGTCGGTGCGGTTGGGGGTGTGCGGGGAGCGGTTGCGGCTCGCGGGTTAGCGCGAGCCCCGGTCACCACCGCGTGCCACCGGTGCAGCCCCTGGTCACAGCCGCGGGTCGACCGGCTCCGACTCCAGCGCCAGCACCCCGAACACCGCCTCGTGCACCCGCCACAGCGGCTCGCCCTCCGCCAGCCGGTCCAGTGCCTCCAGGCCCAGCGCGTACTCGCGGATCGCGAGGGAGCGCTTGTGGTTGAGGAAGCGGGAGCGGAGACGGGCGAGGTTCTCGGGGCGCGTGTATTCGGGACCGTAGATGATCCGCAGGTACTCACGGCCCCGGCACTTGATGCCGGGCTGCACCAGGCGGCCCTGGGAACTGCGCACAACTGCCCCGACCGGCTTGACGACCATGCCCTCGCCGCCGCGCCCCGTCATCTCCAGCCACCAGTCGACGCCCGCCTGCACCGACTCCGGGTCGGCGGTGTCGACGTACAGCCGGCGGGTGGTCTGCAGCAGCCCGGTCGTGTCGTGCTCGACAAGGCGGTCGAGCAGGGTGAGCTGCTGGTCGTGCGGCAGGTCCGCGAGGCTGCGGCCCTGCACGGCGAGGATCTGGAACGGGGCCAGGCGGACGCCGGCGAGGCCGTCCGTGGTCCAGCAGTAGCGGCGGTACGACTCCGTGAACGCGGCGGCGTCCGCGGCCCGTTCGCGCTGCCGCGCCAGCAGGTCCGCCACCTCCACGCCCCGCGCCGCCGCACCCTCCAGCGCGGCGAGCGCGCCCGGGAACACCGCCCCGGACGCGGCGCCCACGGCCGCGTACTGCGACCGCAGCAGGCCGGACGCCTTCAGCGACCACGGCATCAACTCGGCGTCGAGCAGCAGCCAGTCCGTCTCCAGCTCGTCCCACAGGCCGGCCTGGGTCACGGCGGCCCGGACCCAGTCCAGAACCGACTCCGTCACCGAACCGTCGTCGAAGAACGGCCGTCCGGTACGGGTGTAGAGGGAGCCGGTGGGGCCATCCACCCCGAACCGCTTCCGCGCCGCCTCCGCGTCCCGGCACACCAGCGCCACCGCACGCGAACCCATGTGCTTCTCCTCGCACACGACCCGCTCGACGTCGTCCTCCCGGTACTGCGCGAAGGCCTCGGCCGGATGCTCCAAGTAGCCGTCGATGTGCGAGGTGGCCGTCGGTGCCATGGTCGGCGGCAGGTACGGCAGCAGCCGCGGGTCGACGGCGAAACGGCTCATGACCTCCAGGGCCGCGGCCGCGTTCTCCTCGCGGACCGAGACACGGCCCTGGTGCCGGGTCTCGACCACCCTGCGCCCCTGCACGTCGGCAAGGTCGAGCGGCCGGCCGCCCCCTGACCAATAAAATGCAGCTCCGCCGGGCGCCTCGGTCCGCAGCGGCTTGGTCGGCTCGTACCAGACCCGCTCCGCCGGTACGTCGACCAGTTCCCGCTCCGGCCAGCGCAGCGCGGTCAGCTTGCCGCCGAAGACGGCGCCGGTGTCGAGGCAGATGGTGTTGTTGAGCCAGGTGGCCTCGGGCACGGGAGTGTGGCCGTAGACCACCGCCGCCCGGCCCCGGTAGTCCTCGGCCCACGGGTAGCGCACCGGCAGCCCGAACTCGTCCGTCTCGCCGGTGGTGTCGCCGTACAGCGCGTGCGAGCGCACCCGCCCGGAGGTGCGGCCGTGGTACTTCTCCGGCAGTCCGGCGTGGCAGACGACGAGCCGGCCGCCGTCGAGGACGTAGTGGCTGACCAGGCCGTCGATGAACTCCCTTACCTCGGCGAGGAATTCGTCCGACTGCCCCTCCATCTGCTCGATGGTTTCCGCCAGTCCGTGCGTGTGCTGGACCTTGCGGCCTTTCAGGTAGCGGCCGTACTTGTTCTCGTGGTTGCCCGGCACGCACAGTGCGTTCCCGGAGCCGACCATCGACATCACGCGGCGCAGCACGCCCGGGCTGTCCGGGCCGCGGTCGACGAGGTCGCCGACGAAGACCGCCGTACGGCCGTCGGGGTGGACGCCGTCGGCGTAGCCCAACTTGCCGAGCAGGGAGTCCAGTTCGGAGGCGCAGCCGTGGATGTCGCCGATGATGTCGAAGGGGCCGGTGAGGTGGGTCAGGTCGTTGAACCGCTTCTCGGTGACGATCGACGCGTTCTCGACCTCCTCGACACCCCGGAGGATGTGCACCTTGCGGAAGCCCTCGCGCTCCAAGTGCCGTAGGGAGCGGCGGAGTTCGCGGGTGTGGCGCTGGATGACCCGGCGCGGCATGTCGGCGCGGTCGCTGCGGGCGGCGTTGCGCTCGGCGCACACCTCTTCGGGCACGTCGAGCACGATGGCTATGGGCAGCACGTCGTACTGCCGGGCCAGCTCGACCAGCTGGCGCCGGGCGTCCGACTGCACGCTGGTCGCGTCGACGACCGTACGACGGCCTGCGGCGAGGCGCTTGCCCGCGATGTAGTGCAGGACGTCGAAGGCGTCACGGGTGGCGGACTGGTCGTCCTCGTCGTCGGAGACCAGGCCGCGGCAGAAGTCGGAGGAGATGACCTCGGTGGGCTTGAAGTTCCGGCGGGCGAAGGTGGACTTGCCCGAGCCGGAGGCGCCGATGAGCACCACGAGGGAGAGGTCGGTGACGGGCAGGGTGCGTCCCGTGCGGGTCTCGGTCATGCGGCCTTCGCCTCCTTCTCGTTCGTGGTCTTCATACGGAATACGGCCATCTGCGTGG
Organism: Streptomyces sp. DG2A-72; assembly: GCF_030499575.1. Taxonomy (NCBI): domain Bacteria; kingdom Bacillati; phylum Actinomycetota; class Actinomycetes; order Kitasatosporales; family Streptomycetaceae; genus Streptomyces; species Streptomyces sp. DG2A-72. The sequence continues at coordinate 8,068,748 of NZ_JASTLC010000001.1, read as the reverse complement.
GCGGTCCCACCTCGGGGTCGTCGGGTCCCACAGGTATGAACTCCACGCCGTACCCGTGTCGTTCGGCGACGGCGCCGGCCCAGTTCCGGAACTCCTCCCGCGTCCACTCGAAGCGGTGGTCGCCGTGCCGGACGTGGCCGGCCGGGAGGGACTCCCAGCGGACGTTGTACTCGACGTTCGGGGTGGTCACGAGGACCGTCCGGGGGCGGGCGGAGCCGAACACCGCGTACTCCAGGGCGGGCAGCCGTGGCAGGTCGAGGTGCTCGACGACCTCGCTGAGCACGGCGGCGTCGTAGCCCTTGAGGCGGTTGTCGGTGTAGGCGAGCGAGCCCTGGAAGAGCTTGACGCGCGCGGCCTGGCGCTCGCCCATGCGGTCCAGCTTGAGCCGGCGGGAGGCGATGGTGAGCGCCCGCATCGACACGTCGACGCCCACGATCTCGGTGAACCGCTGGTCCTTGAGCAGCGCCTGCACCAACTGGCCCTGCCCGCAGCCGAGATCGAGCACGCGGGCGGCGCCGGACGTGCCGAGCGCGGCGATGATGGCGTCCCGGCGCTGCTCGGCGAGCGGGGTCGGCCGCTCCTCCGTCTCGGTCTCCGCCTCCACCGCGTTGTCGATCTCCTCCACCTCGGCGTCGTCCGCCTCGGCCAGCCGCACCAGCTCCAGCCGCTCCATCGCCTGCCGGGTCAGCGACCAGCGCCGCGACAGATACCGGCTGGTGATCAGCTTCTGCTCCGGGTGCGCGGGCAGCCAGCCCTCACCCGCCCGCAGCAGCTTGTCGACCTCGTCGGGGGACACCCAGTAGTGCTTGGCGTCGTCGAGGACGGGCAGCAGGACGTACAGGTGGCGCAGGGCCTCGGCGAGGGTGAGCGACTCTGACTCCAGCACGAGACGGACGTACCGCGAGTCGCCCCACTCAGGGAACTCCACGTCCAGGGCCACGGGTTCGACGGTGACCGTCCACCCGAGCGGCTCGAAGAGACCTCGTACGAGGTCGGGGCCGCCGCGGGCGGGCAGCGCGGGCACCTCGATGCGCAACGGACGTACCTGCTGCGGGAGTTCGGGCCGTGCGGTGCAGGTGCCCTTCATCGCGCTGGAGAACACGCCGCTCAGGGCCACCGCGAGCAGTGAGGAGGCCGCGTACGGGCGGTCGTTCACATACTGCGCGAGCGCCGCGTCGGGCGCGCCGCCCCGTCCCTTGCCCTTTCTGCGCCGGACCAGCGCCACCGCGTCGACCTCCAGCAACAGCGCCGCCGTGCAGCGCTCGGCGTCCGCCTCGGGGTAGAGGACGTGCGCCGTGCCGTAGGACGTGGAGAACGCCTGCGCTTTCTCGGGATGCTTGTGCAGCAGGAAGCCGAGGTTGGTGGCGGGGCGTTCTTCGGTGCCGGTGGTGGTGATCGTCAGGAACACGGTGGGTAACCTCGAAGGGCCGTCTGAACTGTGGATTCTCGTTATCGGCGGGCCCCCACAACCTACAGCGGATGTTCCCGGGCACCCTCAGGGTTTTTCGCCCGCCCGTGCTCGCTTGAGTTCCGCGAAGCCCGGGACGGAGGCGGCGAGGAGGGTGGCGTCCCAGAGGCGGACGGCCGTCTCGCCGCGCGGGATCGGTGTGACGATCGGACCGAAGAAGGCAACCCGGTCGCCCGACGCGCCGGGCACGCCGATGATCGGGCTGCCGGACTCCTCGCCGACCTGGTCCTGGCCGCGCTGGTGGGAGGCGCGGACTTCGACGTCGTACGCCTCGGAGTCGGCGTGCGAGACGAGGTCCGCGGGGAGGCCGGCGGCGGACAGGGCCTCGGTGATGGTGTCCAGGTCCGGGGTACGGCCCCGCTCGTGGAAGCGGATGCCGAGCTCGGTGTAGAGACGGCCGACGGCCTCGGTTCCGGACTTCTGGCCGACCGCTGCGAGCACCCGGACCGGGCGCAGGCCCTTCGGGCCGAGCAACTCGTGGAATTCCTCCGGGATCTGGTCGAGCCGGCCCTCATTGAGGACGGCGAGGCTCATCACCTGCCAGTGGATCTCCAGGTCCCGCTGCCCCGCCACCTCCAGCAGCCAGCGGGACGTCGTCCAGGTCCAGGGGCACAGCGGGTCGAACCAGAAGTCGACCGGGGTCGTGGACATAAGGCTCCTTCTGTCCGTTTCGGGTTGCTTCAGAGCGTGGCGATGCCGAGCGGCAGCGGGGCGGCGGAGAGCAGGATCAGCACCGTCGGGACGGGCGCACCCTTGGCGTCGCCTGCGCGCAGATGCGTGATGACCGCGCCGATGAAGTAGAGCACCGCGCCGATGGCGGCGGCGATGCCGAGCGGGCGGTAGAAGATGCCGCCGATCAGGCCGAGGGCCCCGGCGATCTCCAGGGCGGCGAGGCGCGGCAGCCAGCTGTCCGGGACGCCGATCTTGCGCATCCCCTCGGTGATCTTCTCGTCGCGGACGAGCTTGGCCCGGCCGGAAGCGACGAGCACGAGGGACAGGACGATCGCGAGGACGACATAGGCGATGGACACGGGGGCTCCTTGAGCGGTCGGGTGGGGTGAGGGGGGCGAGGCGTGCGGCCGGCGAGCGGTGGCGGGCTCAGGTCGCGGGGATCGGGATCGCCTCGATCACGCTGCTCGGCGAGCGAGTGGGAAGGATCCGGGTGAGGGTGAATCCGGCCGCCGCGAGGAGGCGCTGGAATTCGTCGGGCGTACGTTCCTGGCCGCCGCTCAGCACCATCATGTTGAGGTCGATGATCTTGCCGGGTGCGAAGCCGTCGCCGTCGGGGACGACCGCCTCGACGACGAGCAGCCGGGCGTCGTCGGACATGGTCCGCCGGCAGGACTTGAGGATCTCGATGCTCGATTCGTCGTTCCAGTCGTGCAGGACCCACTTCATCGTGTAGAGGTCGCCGCCCTCGGGGACCTTCTCGAAGAAGCTGCCGCCGACCATCTCGCAGCGGTCCGCGAGGCCCGCCCCGGCGATCCGGGGCCGGCCGTTGGCCACGACGTGCGGCAGGTCGAAGACGGTGCCGAGCACCTCGGGATGGGCGCGCAGGATGGCGGTGAGGAAGCCGCCTTCGCCGCCGCCGACGTCGACGATCCTGCGGTACGGGCTGAAGTCGTACACATCGAGGACCGCGTCGGCGACCATCGCGGTGAGTCCGGTCATCGCTTTGCCGAGATGCTCGTTCATGACCGGGGTGGACTCGAAGAACTCCCAGATCGGCTGGGAGACCGCCCGCTCGAAGACCGGCTCGCCCGAGCGTACGGACTCCACCAGCCTGCCCCAGGTGGCGTGGTGGGAGTCGCCGAGTTCCAGCTGGACGAAGGAGGCCAGCGAGCCGGGCAGGTCGCTGCGGAGGGTGTCGCCGAGTGGCGTCGAGGCGTACCGGGCCTGCTCGTCCGTGCGGAAGACGCCGACTCCGGTCAGGGCGCGCAGCAGCCGGTACAGGGACCGGGGTTCGGTTCCGGTCAGCTCGGCGAGTTCGTCCACCGTCCGCGACTGCTCGGCGACGAGGTCGGGCAGGCCGAGCACGGTGCCGGCGTGGACGGCCCGCGCGACCCAGAAGCTGGTGACGATCTCGAACATGCGGGGGAAGTCGGGCTGCGCGTGTGCGTCCATGGAGGTCTCCGAAGGGTTCCGAACGAACGGGCATGGCGGGCTGCGGTGAGGTGGAAGTGGACGGGCCCGCGCCTCCGAGGCCCGTCCACCCTTGTGCCGTAGGCTGGTTGACGCTCCGTCAGTCGACGCTGATGCCGATCTTGCCCACCGTCCCGGCTCCGAAGGCGCCGACCGCCCGGTCCACCGCGTCGAGCGGGAAGGTCTGGGCGAGGGAGACCTTCATGGTGCCGTCGGCCACGGCGCCCGCGAGCCGTTCCAGCGTCGCGGTGTCGGGGTTGGCCATCACGGACGTCACGGTGATGTCGCGGTCCCCGGCTGCCTCCGGGCCGAAGCCCAGGGTGGAGGCGATCCGGCCGCCGGGGGCGAGCAGGTCGGCCAGCTGCAGGGGGTCGCCGACCAGGTGGACGGCGGTGGTGACGCCCTCGGGCGCGATCGCGCGGACCTGGGCGGTGAGGTCCCCGGTGTAGTCCACGACGTGGGCGGCGCCGAGGCCGCGGACGAAGTCGGCCTCCTCGCCGGGCTTGGCGGTGGCCAGGACGGTGGCGCCCGTGGCCTGGGCGAGCTGCACGGCGTACGCGCCGACGCCGCCGGTCGCGCCCGAGACGAGCACGGTCTCGCCGGCCTTCGGGGCGATCGCGTCGATCACGTCGACCGCCGCCGTGCCGGCCAGGCCGAGCGCCCCCGCCTGCGCGAAGTCCACGGCCTCGGGGAGGGCCGCGATGCCGTAGCCGTCGGCGACGACGACGTACTCCGCGAAGGAGCCCTCGCAGACGACGGGCTTCATCACGACGCCGAACACTCGCTCCCCGGCGGCGCGTGCCACGCCCTCGCCGACCGCCTCGACGGTGCCGGCGAAGTCCTTGCCCAGGGTGATGGGGAACTTGTGCTCCAGCATGTCCTTGAACACGCCGTAGATGACGGCCCCGTCGAATCCGTTGAGGGACGAGGCACGGACCCGGACCAGGATCTCGCCCGGACCGGGCTCCGGCTTGGCCGTTTCGGTGACGGTGGGCGTGGCACCGAAGTCGTCGATGGTCACTGCGCGCATGACTGTTTCTCGCTCTCTTGAACGTAAGAAATGGGGCGGGTGCCGGAAGTACGGCTGCTGAACGGCGACGCGGCTACCGGACGGCCTGTTCGTACGAGGCCTGCAGGACCGTCGTCGCCACGTCCAGCTCTTCTTCGTCGCGCGGGGCGTACAACATCACGATGCTGTCCGGGAATTCGGCTCGCCGGGTGATCGGATGCGGTTCGGTCCAGCCCAGTTCCGTCAGGGCGGGGATGGCGTCCACCGGCACCGTCAGATGCATGAATCCGGAGCGGTGGATGTGTCCGAACTCGTCGACGGACGGGTGCAGGAACGCCTCGAATTCGCGGTCCTCCCTGGGCAGGCGCAAGGCCAGTGAGGAGGGTTCGGAGACCAGGCTGCGGCTGGTGTAGACGCCCGGCAGCGCCGAGCCGCGGGCGACCAGTTCGGCGCGGATCTCCGGCGGGGAGAATGCCTCCAGCTGGTCGTGCGGGATCTCCATTCCGGTCGTCGCGGGCCGGGGTCCCTTCCGCGGGTTCAGAGCGCTCAGATCGACGGCCATGATTCTCCTCAACTGGTCTCATCCGGGCGCGGGTTGGTGCGTACGGCTAGTGCGCTGGTTACTTCTTGTTCTCGGGGAAATTCTGGGCGATGCTCTAGGTGTGGCAGAAGACGGCACTTCAAAAACCGCTACGCACATCGATGTTCCCGACCAGGTCAACGAGGGGGTGACGACCTGTCAGCTCCGTGAGGTGCTGGACCGGGTGGGCGACAAGTGGAGCGTGCTGATCATGGCGCTGCTGGGCTCCGGCCCCCGGCGGTACTCGGAGCTGCGCCGCTCGATCGACGGCATCTCCCAGCGCATGCTGACCCTCACCCTGCGCAGCCTGGAGCGTGACGGGCTGGTCATCCGCACCGTCACGCCCACGACTCCGCCGCGGGTCGACTACGAACTGACGCCGGTCGGACTGACGCTGTCCCGGGAGGTGAGTTCCCTCATCCGGTGGGCCGACGAGCACCGCGAGTACATCAGCGTCTCGCGGCGCAGCTACGACGCGGGGTAGTCCTCAGACGATCTTCATCGTCGCCATCATGCCCATCGCGGCATGGTCGAAGACATGGCAGTGGTAGAGGTACGTCCCCCGGTAACCGGTGAACGTCGCCTGCAGCTTCACGGTCTCCCCCGGCATCAGGCTGATCGTGTCCTTCAGCCCGCTCTCGGGACCGGATGTCACCGGTTGCCCGTTACGTTCCAGCACCCTGAACTGCACCAGGTGGATATGGAAGTTGTGCGGTGCGATCCGGTTGCTGTTGACGACGGTCCAGATCTCGGTGGTGCCGTGGGCGATCTCGGTGTCGACGCGATGCATGTCGTACGTCTTGCCGTTGATGTACGCCAGGTCGTCCGGGCTGCCGGTCTCGTCCATACGCAGGTCGATGGTGCGGCCGGCCGTGGCGGGCGGCAGTTCCGGCAGGGTCCTGAGCACGCTCGGGACCCTGCTGCTGTCGGCCGCCGTGCGGTTCACCCGGAACTGGAGCACCTGGCCGACCAGGTCCGCGGGCCCGCCGGGAGCGGCGTTCACATCGTTGGCGAGGACGAGTTCCGTGCCGACCGGGTACTTCGAGAAGTCGATGACGATGTCGGCGCGTTCACCGGGTGACAGCGCAAGGGAGGCCGTCCGGTGCGGCCTCGCGAGCAGTCCGCCGTCGGAGCCTATCTGGGTGAATGCGGAGCCGTCGGACAGCCGGAGGTCGAAGAACCGCATGTTGGCGGTGTTGAAGACGCGGAAGCGGTATTTGCGTGCCGCGACCTCGAAGTACGGCCACGCCTTGCCGTTGGCGAGGATGACGTTCCGGTTGAAGATGTCCTCCATTTCGTAATGGAGTTGGCCGCTGTCGTCGAAGCGCGCGTCCCGGAGGGAGATGGGCACGTCGTAACTTCCGGACGGGAGGCCCAGGTTCTGCTCGGTGTCGTCGGTGAGCAGATAGGTGCCGGTGAGCCCGCGAAAGACGTTCTCCGACTCGATGTGGTGGGCGTGGTCGTGGAACCAGAGGTTCGCGTGCGGCTGAGTGTTGGGGTACGTGTACGTCTTCACGCCGCCGCCCGGCGCGATGAGGTCCATCGGCGCTCCGTCGCTGTCCTCGGGGACATGGGCGCCGTGCAGATGGACCGAGGTCGGCACGGTCAGGAGGTTGGTCTGCCGGATGACGACGCGCCGGTCGGACCGGGCCTTGACGACCGGCCCCGGGAAGCTCCCGTTGAAGGTGCGCACGGTTGTGGAGCGCCCCGGCACGATCTCCTTGGCGGCCTCCCTCATCGTCATGGCGTAATAGCTCGTGGTGCCCGATACGAGATACGGCTGGAGCACCGGAGCCAGCGGCATCCGCGCCGTGAACTTCGGGATGGCGGCCGGGTCGAGCCCGGCCGCCGAGGCACTCCCGCTCGTCGCGGGGACGAGGAGTCCGGCTGCGCCCAGGGTGCCGGTGACGGCCGCTCCGGACACGAGAAAGGTTCTGCGAGTGATCACGAATCCCCCATGAATTCCTGCCGTGCGGTGAGGGCGTGGGCACCGGAGTGCTGAGGGCGCACACGTGGGGGGACCGCTTCACCGGATCTTGGCGGCAATTCTTCCGGGGGTGTTCCGGCCACTCAAGGAGGACCGAGTTCAGGGAACTGTCGGTTTTCCCAGGTCGTGCAGCAGTTGTTCAGAGTTGTGCCAGAGGAGTGTCAATCCTGTGCGGGAAACGGCGGGTCCGGTTCCGCGGCCTGAATCCGATGGTGCCGGATGACCTCGGCGATGATGAACTGCAACAGCTTCTCCGCGAACGCCGGGTCGAGCCGGGCCGCGTGGGCGATCTCACGGAGCCGGGCGATCTGCCGGGCCTCCCGCGACGGGTCGGCCGGCGGCAGCCGGTGGACCGCCTTCAAACGGCCCACCCGTTGGGTGCACTTGAAGCGCTCCGCGAGCATGTGCACCACAGCCGCGTCGATGTTGTCGATGCTGTCGCGCAGCCCGCTCAGTTCGGTCTGTACGGACTCCCGCGTGTCGATGACGGTCATGCCACTCTCAACTCCAGTACGTCGATGACTGCTTGAGCCACTTTCTCCGGCCGGGTCCCGCCCGTCCCGATCACGGCGCGGGCGACCGACTCGTACAACGGACGCCGTACATCCATCAGTTCGCGCCAGCGCACGTGCGGGTTCACCGCCAGCAGCGGCCGGAAGGCGTCCCGCCCCATGCGCCGCACGGCCTCACCGGGGCCGACGTCGAGGAAGACGACCGGCAGGCCGGTGAGCAGGGCGCGGGTGTCCGCAGCGAGGATCGCGCCGCCGCCGAGGGCGAGCACACCGTCGTGCTCGGCCAGCGCGGCACGGACCGCTGAACGCTCCAACGTGCGGAAGTACGCCTCTCCTTGGGCACGGAAGACATCCCGCACCGGCCGTCCGACGACGGCCACGATGTCGTCGTCGGTGTCCCGGTAGCCGACGCCGAGCCGCTCGGCGAGCAGCTGCCCGACCGTCGACTTGCCGACACCCATCGGACCGACCAGCACGATCGCAGGCACCGCGCTCACCGGATCGCCAGGTTGTCGAGGTAGGACCGCACGTTGCGGCGGGTTTCGGCCACGTTGTCGCCGCCGAACTTCTCCGCCACCGCGTCCGCCAGCACCAGGGCGACCATCGCCTCGGCGACGATGCCGGCCGCCGGGACCGCGGAGACGTCGGAGCGCTGGTGGTGGGCCTGAGTGGCCTCACCGGTGGCCACGTCCACCGTCTGCAGGGCGCGCGGCACGGTCGCGATCGGCTTCATCGCCGCCCGCACCCGCAACAGCTCACCCGTGCTCAGCCCGCCCTCCGTACCGCCGGAACGGCCGGAGACCCGCCGGATGCCCTCCGGCGTGTTCACGATCTCGTCATGCGCCTTCGAGCCCGGCACCCGCGCCAGCTCGAAACCGTCACCCAGCTCCACACCCTTGATCGCCTGAATGCCCATCAGCGCACCCGCGAGCCGGGCATCCAGCTTGCGGTCCCAGTGCACATGCGAGCCCAGGCCCACGGGCACCCCGTACGCCAGGACCTCCACCACACCACCGAGCGTGTCACCGTCCTTGTGGGCCTGATCGACCTCGGCGACCATCGCCTTGGAGGCATCCGCGTCCAGGCAGCGCAGCGGGTCGGCGTCCAGCTTCTCCACGTCGGCCGGCGTGGGGTACACACCCTGCGGCGCCTTCACGGAACACAGCTCGATGACATGGCTGACGATCTCGATCCCGGCCGTCTCCTTCAGATACGACCGGGCCACCGCGCCCAGCGCCACGCGGGCGGCGGTCTCCCGGGCAGAAGCGCGCTCCAGGATCGGACGGGCCTCGTCGAATCCGTACTTCTGCATCCCCGCGAGGTCGGCGTGACCGGGACGCGGCCGGGTCAGCGGCGCGTTGCGCGCCAGACCGGCCAGGATCTCCGGGTCGATCGGGTCGGCCGCCATGACCTGCTCCCACTTGGGCCACTCGGTGTTGCCCACCATGACCGCGACCGGGGAGCCGAGGGTCAGACCGTGCCGGACGCCGCCGAGGAAGGTGACCTCGTCCCGCTCGAACTTCATCCGGGCACCGCGTCCATAGCCGAGCCGCCGCCGCGCCAGGTGATCCGCCACCATCTCCGTGGTGATCGGCACGCCGGCCGGAAGGCCCTCCAGCGTCGCGACGAGTGCGGGGCCGTGCGACTCCCCCGCGGTCAGCCAGCGCAACCTGCCCACGGCAGCGCCTCCTTCATCCGCTGGGACGCCGCACGCCTCTCGCCCCCGGGGACACGGGCCGCGAGCCGTCGACGGGGCATCGCGCTCACCCCGACAGTCCGTCGAGCGCCGGGTGGTCGCCGTGCAGGAACTCGGCGACCAGGAACGCGAGATCGAGGGACTGGCTGCGGTTGAGGCGGGGGTCGCAGGCCGACTCGTAGCGGGCGGACAGGTCGGGGAAGCCGAGGTCGTGGCCGCCGCCGACGCACTCGGTGACGTCGTCGCCGGTCAGCTCGACATGGATGCCTCCCGCGTGGGTGCCGAGCGCCCGGTGCACCTCGAAGAAGCCGCGGACCTCGCCGAGGATGTCGTCGAAGCGGCGCGTCTTGTGTCCGGAGGGCGCCCCCATGGTGTTGCCGTGCATGGGGTCGCAGACCCAGGCGACCTGCGCGCCGGATGCGGTGACCTTCTCCACCAGCGGGGGCAGCACGTCCCGTACCTTGTCGACGCCGAGGCGGACGACGAAGGTGAGACGCCCGGGCTCGTGTTGCGGGTCGAGGCGGTCGATCAGCTGCAGGGCCGTGTCCGGGGTGGTCGCCGGGCCGAGTTTGACGCCGATGGGGTTGTCGATGCGGGAGAAGTACTCGACGTGGGCGCCGTCGATGTCGCGGGTGCGCTCGCCGATCCAGAGCATGTGGCCGGAGGTGGCGTGGACACGGCCGGTGCGGCCCTCGCGGCGGGTGAGCGGGGTCTCGTAGTCGAGGAGGAGTCCCTCGTGCGAGACGAAGAACTCCGAGTCGTCGAAGTCCTGCGGGCGGGCCCCGGTGGCGCGCATGAAGTGCATGGCGCGGTCGATGCCGTTCGCGATGATCTCGTACTTGACCTTCAGTGGCGAGCCCGCGATGAAGTCCCGGTTCCACTCGTGCACCTGGCTCAGGCTCGCATAGCCGCCGGCGGTGAACGCCCGTACCAGGTTGAGGGTGTTGGAGGACGCCTGGTACATCCGCAGCAGGCGCTCCGGGTCGGGGACGCGGGCCTCGGCGGTGAAGGCGAGTCCGTTGACGGCGTCGCCGCGGTAGGTGGGCAGGGTGAGCCCGTCGCGGGTCTCGGTGGGCTGGGAGCGTGGCTTGGCGTACTGGCCCGCGAGACGGCCGACCTTCACGACGGGCATCGAGGCGGCGTAGGTGAGGACGGCCGCCATCTGCATCAGGGTGTTCAGCTTGCTGTGCACGGTCTCCTTGGAGACCCGGTCGAAGGTCTCCGCGCAGTCACCGCCCTGGAGCAGCAGCGCCTCACCGCGGGCGACCGCGGCGAGGCGGTCCTTGAGACGGTCGCATTCGTCCGAGAAGACGAGCGGCGGTACGGATGCCAGCTCCTCGGTGACGCGATGCAGGGCCGCCGGATCCGGGTAGTCGGGCTGCTGGCCCGCCGGCAGCCCGCGCCATGTGTTCACCAGTTCGATTTTGGGCGTGGTGGTCTTCAGGGTTTCCATCTCGGGACCTCTCGGGATGCCAAGGGGGGTGGAGCACGGAAGGTGAGGGGAGGTTCGGTCCGGGCCGGGCACCGGGCGGGTGCCCGGCCCACATCGGCGGTCACACGCGGACGCGCTGGGCGTGCCTGCGGGCGCCCTCCAGGGCTTCCTTGAGCGAGGAGGCAGCCAGTTGCTGGAAGCCGGCGAGCCGGGGCACATGACCGGACTTCGTCATCTCCGCGCGCAGGAAGGTGAGATCGTCGGCGAGCGCCACCATGCCGAACGCGGCCTTGAGGTACGGCTCCTGGAAGTCGAACGCGTGCCGGGGTGTGCCCGGCCCGTACGCACCACCGCGAGCGGTGACGACGACGACCTGCTTGCCGGCCAGCGGACCCGTGCCGGTCTCGGGGTCCACGACCAGCGGCGGGATCACGATGCGGTCGAACCAGGCCTTGAAGGTGGAAGGCAGGGAGAAGTTGTGCATCGGAAGACCGAGAAGCAGCGTCTCCGCCGCCCGCACCTCTTCGATCAGCTCCCAGCAGATGGCCCAACTCTCCTTCTCCTCCGGCGTGTTGGGTGCCATCAGAGCCAGGTCGAGGTCGCGTTCGGCGGCGCTTTCCAGGCGGTGCATGACCGCGATCTGCTGGGCGTCGACATGGGGTACGGAGTTCGCGGCGAGGTCGCGGTAGATGTGCGTGCCGTCGGGATGGGCGGCGCGCCACGATGCGGCGAACTCGGCGGTGACCCTCCGGGTGGTGGAGCCCAGACGTGGACTGGTGTCGAGATGGAGCAGGGTGGGCATGACGGGTTCCCCCTGGGTGTCGGTGGGTTGGTGGTAGTGCGGAGTGGGGTGGCGCCTGTGCCCCGGTCTCAGACGCCGACCGGGCTCGATGCCCTCGATCGCGGATAGCTGCCCAGGAACCGGGCTCCCGCCCTCAGGTTCGCCAGGGCCGCCATCGCCTCGCGCACAGGAGGGTTTTCGATGTGGCCCTCGATGTCGATGAAGTAGCGGTGGTTGCCGAGGCGGTCGCCGGTGGGCCAGGAGTGGAGGCGGCTGACCTCGATGTCGCGGATCCTGAACTCGGCCAGGACGTCGATGAGTTGGGCCGGTGTGCCGGGGTGGACCAGGAGCGAGGTGCGGTCCGACTCGGTGCGGGCCGGCGGGAACCAGGCGTGGGACAGGGCGACGAAGCGGGTGACTGCGCCGGCGCGCCGGCCGATGCCGGTGGCCAGCGTGCGCAACCCGTACAGTTCCGCCGCCGGCGGGGCGGCGATCGCGGCGAGTCCGGGAGTGCCCGTTTCGGCGACCTCACGGGCGGCGGCGGCCGTGGAGTCGGCTAGCCGGGTACGGGCCCGTGGCAGCTGCCGGTCCAGCCAGTGCCCGCACTGGCCGAGTGCGTGCGGGTGGCTCAAGACATCGGTGATATCGGTGAGTTCGGTGCTGGACGGGGCCATCAGGGCGAAGGTCACCGGGACTTCGACCTCGGCCGTGATGTGCAGTTCCGCCGCCACGAGCCGGTCCATGGTGGCGGGCACGACGCCCTTCACGGAGTTCTCCAGGGGGACCACCGCGGCGCCGGCCTCCCCACGGTGCACCGCGTCCAGTGCCGCGGGCACCGTGGGAAAGGGCCGGTGTGCCGACTCCCCTGCTGGAAAGGGGAGTTGGCGCAGTGCGGCCTCGGTGAAGGTGCCCCGAGGCCCCAGATAGGCGTACGACACGTCAGCTCTCGATCAGCCGGTGGAAGAGCACGGTGTCGAAGATGTCCTCCATCCGTACGGCCTTGCCGTCGCGCAGCGTCCAGGAGTGGACGAACTGCAGGGTCTCCGTACGGCCGGAATGCGAGGTGACGTCCCGGACGCCGAAGACGACGACCCGGTCGCCGGACTGGACGAACTCCATCGGGTGGAGCTTCATCCCGCCGAGGACGGTGGGCACATGCGCCAGGAACTCCTTGACGCCCGCGTGTCCGTACTTGGTGCCGCCGAGCCCGTACTCGTGCATGCCGTCGGGGTGGATCCACTGCATGTCCTCGGCCATCGTGGACAGCAGCGCTTCGACATCACGGGAGTGGAAGGCCTGGTAGGCGGCGTGGATCAGCTCGATATTGCTTGCGTACCGGGGCATCGGGGCTCCTCAGCGGGCGGTGTACTCGGGGTACATGGACATGACGGTGCGGCGGATCCCCTCGCGCCAGCCGACCTTGCAGGGTCCGGTCAGCCGCCTGCGCAGGGTCGGGTCGAACTGGTAGGTCTCGCGGGTGACCTCGCTGGGCACGAGCTTGGCCTCGACGCCCGTCAGCTCCTCCAGGTAGCGGACGCAGTCGGTGATGCCGACGGCCTCGTCTCCACCCCAGTTGGTGAGGACGGCGGGCACGGAGGCCGCGTCCCACAGGCGGGGCACCTGCTCGATCAGGTCGTCGGTGTAGAGCAGCGAGCACCAGTTCTGTCCCTCGACCGGGACGGGGATGGGCTCACCGGCGAGCATCCGCTTGAAGTAGAGCATCGGGACACCGCCGTAACCGCCCGGCCCGTACGCGATGTTGAGGCGGGCGATGATCGTGGGCAGGCCGAGGGTCCGGGCGTACGCGCGGACAGCGCCCTCAGTGGCGATCTTCACGACGGGGTAGACCGGCAGCCAGTCGGCGACGCCGTCGACCGGGTCGTCCTCCTGATAGGCGTGATCCAGGGTCTGGCGTGCGTACAGGGCGCCGGTGGACACGTACAGGAAGGCTTCGGCGGTCCGGCAGTGGGTCATCAGGCGGCCCGCGGCGACCGTGTTGACTTCGATCGCGGTGTTGAAGTCACCGTCCTCGCCACGTCGTACGGCGGAGTGGATGACGTGGGTGAAGTCCTCGGGCAGGCCCTTGAGCGCACCTTCGCCGGTGTCGTTCATGTCCCAGCGGAAGGTGGTGATGCCGTGCTCGGCGAGGGCCTCCTCCGATCCCGGGGTGCCGAACCGGCCCAGCGCCCAGACCTCGTTGTTCTCGGCCAGTGACTTCGCCACCGGTCCGGCGACCTGTCCGGTACCGCCGGTGACCAGGATCTTCTTGCCGTTCATGGGGAACTCCTCGGTGTGGATGGTCTGTCACATGGCACTCAGCGGGCGTCGCCGAGCGCGCGGTCCAGTTCCCTGCGCAGGATCGACTGGAAGCTCGCCACGTGGTTCGGACCCATCAGCGTGTAGTGCTCGCCGGGGACGTCGAGGTAGCGGACGTCGGCGCAGTGCTCGTTCCAGCGGCTCAGTTCGTTGTTCAGCCAGTCCTCCTTGGTGCCGCGCAGCGGGACCGCGTAGAAGACGGACATCGAGCGGACGGACCCGCTGGGCGTGTAGCTGCGGCCCAGGTTGGTGAGGCCGTCGGCGAGTTCGGCCCAGGCGGTGAACTTCTCCAGGGTCAGGTCGAGTTCGGCCAGACGTGCCTTGGGCGCGAGCGCGATGAAGTGCGCGAGCTGCTCCTCGCGTGAGAGGTGGCGCAGCTCCCCCGGCAGGTCGAGGGACTGCTTCTTGTCGATGAGCGCCAGGAAGAACGCCAGATTGGCGGCGGTCTCCACGAAGTCCAGCTCGTCCATGCGGTACTTGATGTGCGGCGGCAGGTTGAAGCTGCCGACGAAGTCGACCCGCTCGCCCTCGGCTTCGAGGACCTTGGCGATCTCGAAGGCGACCGCGCCGCCGTACGAGTATCCGGCGACCGCGTACGGGCCGTGCGGCTGCTTTGCGCGGATGGCCTCGACGTAGGTGGCGACCATGTCGTCGAAGCTCTCGAAGGGCTTCTCGCCGGGATTGAAGCCGCGTGCCCGCAGGGCGTAGAAGGGACGGTCGCCGACGAAATACTTGGCGAGGTTGACGAAGACGAGGACCTCGCCGACCCCCGGGTGGACACAGAAGAGCGGGGTCTTGTCGCCGGTGACCTGCATCGGGACGATCGGGTCGTAGGGGCGCTCGGCGGTGGCGTCCTCACCGAGGCGGGCGGCCAGGGCGCGGACGGTGGGCGCCGTCAGGACGGTGATGACCTGCAGGTCCTGGGCGCCGAGCCGCTGGGCCACCAGGTGGCGCAGCCGCAGGATGTCCAGCGAAGTGCCGCCCAGGTCGAAGAAGTTGGCGGTGGCGCTGACCTTGTCGGCGTCGGTGTCGAACATCTCGGCGTAGATCCCGGCGATCACCCGTTCGGTCTCGCCCTCGGGTGCGGTGTAGCCGCCGAGGCGGCGCAGGGTCACATCGGCGGCGTACGCGATGACGTCGTCGTATGCTCCCTCCTCCAGTCGCTTGCGCATCAGCGAGCGCTGGATCTTGCCGAGGCTGGTCTTGGGGAAGGCGGCCTTGGGCAGCGGCAGGATCAGTGAGGGCCGGAAGCCCCACTGCATGACGACACTCGCGCGGACTGCGGACATCACCCGGTACAGGCCGAGTTCGTCGTCGTCCTCGGTCTGCGGGTGAAAGGCGACGACCAGTTGCTCGGTGTCGCTGCCGGGCGCTCGGGTCGGGAAGGCGGCGACGAACGACGCGGCCACGTCGTCGAGTTCCTGCAGGGCGGTCTCCAGTTCATGGCTGAAGTAGTTGACGCCATTGACGATGATGCTGTCCTTGCTGCGGCCGACCAGGGTGAGCCGGCCGCCGACGAGCCGGCCGAGGTCGCCGCTGCGGAACCAGCCGTCGGCGGTGAAGGCATCCTTGGTGGCCTGTCCGTTGTTGTAGTAGCCGGTGGTGATCATGGGCCCGGCGAGCTGGAGTTCCCCTGTTTCGCCCGCGCCGACCTCGTTGTCCTGGTCGTCGGCGATGCGCAGCCTGAGGCCCTCGGCGGGGAAGCCGAGGTTGGCGAACTCCTGGCCCTGGTCGGAGGCGGGGAAGTCCTGGTTGTAGATGCTGCCTGCGCAGGTCTCCGTCATGCCGAACGCGGGCCACAGGGCGTCGGGGCGCAGCCCGTAGCGGGCGAAGCGCCGCAGAAAGGTCTCGCCGGTGGTGCGGACCACGGCCTCGCCGCCGCTGATGATGTGCCGCAGCCGGGAGAGGTCGACCGGCCGTTCCTCGTCGGCGAGCCGGTCGGCGGCGGGGTTGAGCAGTCCCAGCAGGAAGTTGGGGGTGAAGGTCATGGTGACGCCGTACTTGGAGATCAGCCGCAGAAACTCCAGCGGCTCGCCGAGTACGACGGCCGGCTCGACATGGAGCTGGGTCGCGCCCGCGTACAGCGGAAGCAGATGGCACTCCAGGAGGGCGGCGACATGGTCGAACGAGACCCAGTTCAGGGAGACGTCCTCGGCGCTGAGCCGGTGGTAGCCGTTCTTGCCGGCCATCGACGCGAGCAGGTTGTCGTGGCTGAGCTGCACGGCCTTGGAGTTTCCGGTGGAGCCGGAGGTCAGTACCAGGAGCGCGGTGTCCTCCGGGCAGGCCTCGTGCAGCAGGGCGGCGGGCTCGGCGGCGTACAGGGTTTCCAGTCGGGTGACGGCGAGGCCCTCCACGCGCGGCAGTTCGGCGGCGAGCGTGTCGTTGGTGACCAGCAGCGGCCCGTCGAGCAGCGTGTTCACATGGCCGAGCTGGGCGGCCCAGCGCTCCGGGTCGCCGCCCAGGGGCGCCATCGGAACGGGCACGAAGCCGCCGAGCAGGCAGGCCCAGAAGGCGGTGAGGAATTCCTGCGGACGCTCCAGCAGCAGGACGACGTTGTCCTGCGGCTCCAGTCCCTGACCGCGCAGGCCGGTGAGGACCCGGCGGGCCTCCTCGACCAGCTCCGGGTAGCGCTGCAGCCGGGAGTCCTGCTCCTCGGCGGCGCCCAGATGGTAGAGGACACCCGACTCGGGGTGGGACTCGGCCGCGAGGAGCAGCAGGTCGGCGACGGTCCGGGTGGATGAAATGGCCATGGTCATGGCTTTGGCTTCCCTTCTCGCTGTGTTCTTGCGGAAGTGCCGGTGCGAGGGGCGAGGGGCACCGGAAACACGGCCGCCGCCGGCTGCGGGTGGGCAGCTCGACGGCGGTTCGGGCGGGGTCGGGGGGCGAGGACCGAGGGCCAGGGGCCCGGGGCGGTCGGGTCGGGCGCCCGGTGGTCAGAGGGGCAGCGACCTTTCGATCTCGCGGGCGGTCGGATCTCCGTACGCACCGCGGATCTTGTCGAGCAGCAGGCCAGGGGTGAGCGTGTAGTCCTGGGGGCCGACGGTTTCCAGCACCAGGGTCGCGAGGGCGCAGCCGAGTCGGGCGGATCGCTCATACGGCCAGTGCAGGGTCGAGCCGGCGAGGAACCCGGCGCGGAAGGCGTCGCCCACGCCGGTGGGGTCGGCCGCCGCGCCCGTGGGTACGGCGGCGATCCGCAGCGGCTCCTGCCCGGCACTCAGGATGTCCACGCCGTCGCCGCCCCGGGTGACGATCCAGGTGTCGGCGCGCTTGAGCACCTCGCTCTCGTTCCAGCCGGTGCGCTCCTGGAGCAGCGCGGCCTCGTACTCGTTGGTGAACAAGTACCGTGCTCCGTCCACGAGTTGCCGGGTGTCCTCGGCGTCGAGGATGGCCAGCTGCTGGGAGGGGTCGGCGGCGAAGGGGAGGCCGAGCAGCCGGCACTCGTCGGTGTGCCGGAGCATCGCCTCGGGTTCGTTGGGGGCGACGAAGACCAGGTTGGGCCGTCCGGCGCGCTCGGCGACCGCGGCGATCGAGATGGTCCGGGCCTCGGCCATCGCCCCGGCGTAGAAGGTGGCGATCTGGTTGTGGTCGGCGTCGGTGGTGCAGACGAAGCGGGCCGTGTGCAGGGTCTCGCTGATGTGGAGGGAAGCGGTTTCGACGCCGTTGTCGCGCAGCCAGCTCCCGTACTCCCCGAAGTCCTTGCCCACGGCCGCCGCGAGGACCGCGGGGATTCCGAGCCGGGCGAGGCCGACGGCGATGTTGGCGGCCACTCCCCCACGGCGGATGTGCAGGGAGTCGGCGAGGAAGGACAGGGAGACCCGGTCGAGCCGGTCGGCGAGCAGTTGCTCGGTGAACTTCCCCGGATAGACCATGAGATGGTCGGTGGCGATGGACCCGGTGACCACGATGCCTGCAGTGGTCACCGCGCGGCCGCCTCACGCAGCGCGGCCACCCGGTCCGTCTTCTCCCAGGTGAAGTCCGGGAGTTCGCGGCCGAAGTGCCCGTACGCCGCGGTCTGGGCGTAGATCGGGCGGAGCAGGTCGAGATCGCGGATGATGGCGGCCGGGCGGAGGTCGAAGACCGCGTCGATGGCCTCCTCGATCAGATGCTGGGCGACCGTCGCGGTGCCGAAGGTCTCGACGAAGAGACCGACCGGCTCGGCCTTGCCGATCGCATAGGCGACCTGGACCTCGCAGCGCGAGGCCAGCCCGGCCGCCACGACGTTCTTGGCGACCCAGCGCATGGCGTACGCCGCCGAGCGGTCCACCTTGGACGGGTCCTTGCCGGAGAAGGCGCCGCCGCCGTGGCGGGCCATGCCGCCGTACGTGTCGATGATGATCTTGCGGCCGGTGAGGCCGGCGTCGCCCATCGGGCCGCCGATCTCGAAGCGGCCGGTCGGGTTCACCAGCAGGCGGAAGCTGTCCGTCTCCAACGAGATGCCGTCCTCGGCCAGTTGCTTGAGCACGTTCTCGACGACGTGCTCCCGGATGTCGGGGGCGAGCATCCCGTCCAGGTCGATGTCGCCGGCGTGCTGCGAGGAGACCACGACCGTGTCGAGGCGGACCGGACGGCTGCCGAGGTACTCGATGGTGACCTGCGTCTTGCCGTCCGGACGCAGATACGGGACCGTGCCGTTCCTGCGCACCTCGGTCAGCCGCCGGGACAGGCGGTGGGCGAGGTGGATGGGGAGTGGCATCAGCTCCGGGGTCTCGTCGCAGGCGTAGCCGAACATCAGGCCCTGGTCGCCGGCGCCCTGCTGGTCCAGTCCGTCGCGTTCGCCATCTGCGGCGCCACCCTCGACGCGGTTCTCGTACGCCGCGTCGACGCCCCGCGCGATGTCCGGGGACTGCGCTCCGATGGACACCGACACGCCGCAGGAGGCCCCGTCGAATCCCTTCTTGGAGGAGTCGTAACCGATGTCGAGGATCTTCTCGCGCACCAGGTGGGCGATCGGCGCGTACGCCGTGGTGGTGACCTCACCGGCCACGTGCACCAGTCCTGTGGTGATCAGGGTCTCCACGGCGACCCGGGCCGCCGGGTCCTCGCGCAGAATCGCGTCGAGAACGGTGTCACTGATCTGGTCGGCGATCTTGTCAGGGTGGCCCTCGGTGACGGATTCCGAGGTGAACAGGCGACGAGACACAACGCTCCCTGTGGTCGCAGCGGCTGCTGGCTGACGGCCCGTCCGCCGCGGTGGAGACAGCGCACCGGACCTTGACCACAAGCCTCTTCGGAACCGGTCGGGCAATCAACGCGCTCCGGTTCAGGGCTCGGTCAGGTTTCACAGATCCAGCGCCGTTGTGTGTGCCGCGGGTCAGGGCTGCGTCAGATCGAGGTCAGACGCGCTGCGTACGCAGCAGGGCGAGGACGTCCGTGAGCGGGACGAGACGGTGCTGTGTCGCGCGGTCCAGCGGAAGCCGCCCGGCGTCGATGAGGTACTCGACACCCTCGGCGGACGAGCCGAGCAGACTCGCCGCGGCCGGAATCGGCAGGCTCATGCCGCGGAAGGCTGCGGGCGGCGGTGGGTCCGCGCCGGGCGCCGGGGCCGGGCGGGTCCCGCCGCCGGCCGGGGCAGGACCCGCGGCCCTCTCGAAGGCCGGCGCCCGAAGCGCCCTGGCCCACCAGCCGAGTTGCCGCACCAGGGCGTCGGCGTCCGCGGCGTCGGTACGAAAGCTGTCGCGCAGGGTGACCGCGCGCCGGCCCGCGAAGGCCTCGCGCAACGGCTCGGCGCGGCCCGGGCGGCAGGCCCAGCCGACGAGGCCGACCGGCTTGGCCCGCCACCGGGTGTGGTGCCAGTCGATGAGATGGCCGAGGGTCTCCGGAATGCCGCGCCGTCTGCCGGAGACGACCACCACGAAGGCGTCGGCGCGGCCGAGCCGGAGGCCGGTCCCGGCGAGCAGAGCGGCCAGTTCGGGTCCTGTGTGACGCGCCAGCGCCGGCGGCAGGGTGTGGGCCGTGAGGTCGACGATGTCGAGGTCGGCGCGGCCGTGCCGCCAGGCGTGGCGGGCGAACCGGGCCGCTTGCGCGCGCCCTCCTGCCACGAGCACGGCGATCCGCAGGCGGCTGCGGGGATGCGTTGGATGACGAGCCGTCATGTCAAGAACTCCGTCTTCCCGGCACGAGAAAGCCCCGTTGGCGAGGGGGATCGCCAACGGGGCACCGAGGGATTCCACGAAGCGCGGTGTCGTGGATCCGACGCGGCGATCCGGAATCTACGGATGAGTCTCTTCGGCGGCGCACGGCCCTTCAAGCGAATCCGTGTCAGAGGTTGGTCAATTCTGTCCGTTTACTGTCAATTCCCATGCAAGGCGGGCGGCCTGTTCCTATGCCGAGCGGGCGGCCCGGCGGCTGAAGGAGCCGTGGACATCGATCTCGGCGTAATACGTGCGCCCGTGCCGGTTGCGCCGACGCCAGCGCTGTTCGCTCGCGAGGCGATAGACGGTGCCGGTCGGCGCGGACCACATGTACGAAATTTCACTGGCTGTCAGCCAGCGTTCAGTGGGAATGCCGGGAGCGGCGGGCCGTTGCTGCATGGACCAGCGCAATCGGGTCCATTCGTGTCCCGCCCAGCTGTGTGCCGGGTCGGCGTCGCACTGGACGGTCGCGGGCGGCTCGGCACGGCGGGCGCCGACGGAGGCGGTGAGTTCACCGCCACAGCCGGTTTCGACACAGGCGCCGAGGCGCACACGGCGTACGGGATTCGGCTGGACGACTCGGCGGGCGCCCGCGACCAGGCCCGCCACCTCCCGGGTCGCGTCGGCGGCCGCCGGGTGCGCCGCCAGCCAGTCCGCGCTGCGCAGCAGGTACGACGCCAACTGGAAGGGGGTGCGCCGAGGCACGGGGAAACCTCGCTCATCGGCGACGAGTCCGCACCAGGAGCTGAGGGTCGCGACGATCGCCGAACGCGCCTCGGCAGCGGCGCCGTTCAGTGGAATGCCCAGGACCTGACCGCCGGCGCCCCGGCGTTCGCCGACTGAGGGTGCGGCGGCGCCGCCGAGAACGCGCTCGCATTCGTCGTAAAGCCTGGGGAGTTCGCGCAGCCGGGCCACGAAGCGATCGAAACAGGCGGAGCAGAGCCGTGTTCCGGACGCCGCTCCGCCCAATCTCCCGCCGTCGACGGCTTTACGCCGACAGTCCTCTCCCTCGCACCTGGCCCGCACGGAAATGGAGGTGGTGCCGCGATTCATGTGACGTCTCCGGTGATCTCGGACTGGATGTGGAACGCAACAGAGTGCCGATTCACGTGGTAGAGAAATTCATACACCGCCGAGCCGGAATCCCACTCCGCGAATAGTGATGATCCAGTCGCTGTCCCCGAGTTTGTTGCGCAGACTGCTCACATGTGTGTCCACGGTCCGCCGGGACCAGGAATCCCCCCACACCTGTTGCATAAGCTGTTTCCGGGGAATCACATTGTCCGGCCGGGAAGCGAGGAGATATAGCAGATCGAATTCCTTCCGGGTGACGAACACGGGTTCTCCGTCCAGGCTCACCTCGCGTGATCGCGCATCGATACGCAGCGGCCCGTGCGAAATCACCTCCGCCGTACGCGGGCGGGGTCCCATGCGGCGCATCACCGCGTCCATACGGGCCATCAGTTCCCGGAACCCGTACGGCTTGACCATGTAGTCGTCGGCGCCGGCCTGTAGCCCGAGCACCCGGTCGAGCTCGGTACCCCGGGCAGTGAGGGCGATGATCGGGGTGTCGGCCGCCGAGCGGATGGCGCGGCAGACCTCCAGGCCGTCCAGATCGGGCAGTTCAAGGTCGATCAGTACGAGATCGGCGTCCAGGTAGGACTGCAGGGCGGCACCGCCCGTCTCCACGCTGTTCACTTCGTGCCCGTGTCGCTTCAGCCCCATCACCAGGGATTCCGAGTAGTGGGCGCTGTTTTCCACCACCAGAACTCGCCAGGCCTCGACACGAGAATTCGGAATGAGAGGTTCAAGAGCGTCCTGTGAACGCTGACTCATCGTCTCCCCCAGACTCGTCCAGCATTGCTCAAGGACCGGAACGTTCGGCCTCGAGCGCTCGGCGAGTCTAAAAACCGCAACTTCTGTTTGTCAAAGATCACCGACGCAAAGGAGCGCTACCGGACAGCTGAAGAGGAATGTTAAATTCCAATTGCATCAGCGGGGCAAATCGTGACAAAAATTCCGCCTCCCAAAGGAGCGGAATAAGCCCGTCCGGCATGCTCGACGGGGCACTCCCGCTTCTCGATCAGCCCTCGATCCCGCCTCTACCAGGGCTTGTCGCGGAATCGAGAGGCCGGCCCCGCGCCGACCACCTGTCCACGTCCAGCCAGGACCAGACCACAAGCACACAAGCGGTGCGCGTACATCGGCGGGCGCCTCCGCGACCGTCCAACTGGCCTGCTAGCAGGCTTGATAGCGTTGCTAACCCCGCATGGAGCGATCACTTCAAGTCACCTTGGCCAAGTAGTCCGGAAACCTGCTCTTGCGGGCCGAAAACAGTCAGGAACACGAATGTGTGCAGGGAACTCGGAAGTTCCCCGAAGTGAAACGATGGATTTTCGGGAATAAAGGCGAAGGGCCGCGGACCCGGAGGTCAGCGGCCCTTCTAGTCCACGATTCAAGGATTACCCGGGTACCGCGCTCTTCATTGTTGCGCTCGTCACACGCACCCCGCGCAGCGACTCCACGGCACGGGCGGCGGCGGTGCGGCCGCTGTTGATGGACACCTCGGCGAGGATGCCGGGGGCCGCGACGCTGTCACCGGCGAGGAAGACGCCGTCGCCGCGGTCGATCGCGGGCCGGTCCCGCCAGCTGGAGCCGGGCAGATCGAGCGCGCCGGTGCGACCGCGTGAGACATGGTCACGCTGCCAGGTGACCCGGGAGCGCCAGCCCGGGGCGGTCAGGTCGAGCAGGGAGCGCAGCCGGTCCAGCGCCTGCGCCTTCGACTCGCCCTTGCGCAGAGGCATCTGGCCCTGCCACAGGTCTTCGCCCTCGGGCGCCAGGGTGGGGTCGTGGTCGCTGTAGTGGCCGACGAAACCACCCTCGTCCATGTCGAAGGTGACGTTGCCGTCCTTCTTCGACGGCGTCATCGCCACGTCGAGCAGCGCGGCCGACCCGCTCTCCCAACGCAGGGTGTCGTCACCCAGCAGATTGCGGGCGGAGTCGAGAGATGTGGCGACGATCACCGGCCCGCTGTCCGGGAGTTCGGTGATCCGGGCGCCGGTCTCGATGCGGACGCCGAGTTCCCGCGCCTGATGCGCCATGCGCTCCACAACGCTGCCCCAGCCGCCGATGACGTATCGGGTGGGCAGCGGGTACTTGGGGGTGCCGACGCGTAGCAATCGCTCGAAGACGAAGGAGGCGGACAGCCGGGCCGGGTCCGCGTCGTAGAGGACCGGGCCGAGGAAGCCCACCGAGTCCCGGACGGCCTGTTCGCTGAAGTACCGCGTCCCCCACTCCTGGAACGAGAGGTCGTGCGGCGGGACCTTGCGCCGGCCCAGGAGCGTCATCCGCATATAGCCGACGGGCAGTGAGCTGCGCAGCTTGCCCCGGCGCCGGAACTTCATCCGCATCACCTCCTGCGAGGTCAGCCGGACGAATTCGCCGGCGAGACCGCGGCCCAGAAGCCACTGCCAGGGTTCGCCGTTGACGAAGAAGACATGCGTCCCGTCGTTGGTGACATACGGTCCTGCGGTCGACCTGGCCCGGCCGCCGAGGGTGGAGTGGGACTCGTAGAGGGTTACCTGCGCGCCCTGTTCGGCGGCGGTGATCGCCGCCGTCAGCCCGGCCAGGCCACCACCGACGATGGTGATGTTCGACATGGTTCGCACTCACCTTTGGAATTCGTGGAGTCGAAGGGGTGGCCGGGGCCGCCTCCCGCCCGCCGGAAGACGGCCCGCTCAGCCGCGTTACGGCTGGGCGACCATCACGCACAGGGCGACGAGGCCGACCAGTTGGAGCGAGACCAGGGTGCCGAGCACACCGTCCGACTTGCGCTGCAGCGAGCGCGCCTCGGGCAGCGCCCCCTGTCCGGACGCCGCCGCGGTCAGCCGGCGGTTGATGGGTGCCGGCACCTTGTTGAAGACGACCAGCCAGCCGACCAGCGCGGCACAGGCGACGCCGCCCGCGACCGCGGCCGTGGTCTCCCCGGCGATGCCCGCGGTCACCGTCCCGCCGAGCGCGGCGGTGAGGCCGAGCGTGCCGGGCAGGGCGAGGCGCTTGTCGCCGTAACGGTGGACGTTGCCCATCACCTGGACCAGCGTGGTGTCGTCCACGTGCGCCAGGGCGGGGCGGACGACCGTGGCGGAGAAGAAGTCCGTGCCGAAGACGACCGCGTTGGAGACGACGGCCAGCACGGCGAGGATCTGGAAGGTGGTGGTCATGCCGCTGCCTCCGTCCCACCGTGCGGAGCGGCCGCGCCGGCCTCCGGGAGCGCACCCAGCTGCTGGAGCAGCTCGTAGAGGTTGATCTCGTCCCAGTGCTCGGCGAACCGGCCGTCCTCGATCCGCCAGATGTCGATGGTGTGCATACGTATCTCGCGGCCGGTGGGGGGCATGCCCATGAACGGACCGAGGTGGTGGCCGTGGTACGAGTAGCGGCCGACCACACGGTCCCCGGCGACGATCACGTCCTCCGCCTTGGCGGTGATGTCGGGGAAGGCGTTGAAGAAGTCGACCCAGAAGGCGCGGTTGCCCTCGCGTCCGGGGGCGATCAGCACGTTGTGGTCGATGTAGTCCTCGACCAGCAGCTTGTCCACGGCGTTGGCGTTCCGCTCGTTGACCATGGTCACGAACTCGTGCGCGAGCCAGGAGTTGTCCTGCGTCACGGTGAATCTCCTTGCGGTTAAGGGAAGTTGGGCGATGTCCGTACAGGGAGGCGAAGTTCTTGGGATCGCGGCTACCGATGCTAGCAATGACAACTCACTGGAATCTAGTGGTGATACGAAATCTTTCATTGCTAACACCAAGCTCTGACGCGGACTTGACGGTCGAACGGACGTGACGTCGACGGCGTCGTCAGCCCCGCCACGAGTGCGGCGGCTGGAACCCGTTGATCCGCCAGCTCGCCGTGGAGTTGGGGTCGTCGACGGGGAGTTCGGGGTGGGCGACGGCGCGGGCGAGCAGGATCGCGGTCACCGCGGCCAGCTCCTCCTCACTCGCCGTCCCCCTCTCCACCTTGAGGAACGGGGTCATGCGGGCCTCCTCACTGGGGCTGGTTGCCGTGCTTGCGCGCGGGCAGATCGGCGTGCTTGGTGCGGAGCATCGCCAGCGAGCGGACCAGCACCTCGCGGGTCTCGGCCGGGTCGATGACGTCGTCGACGAGGCCGCGCTCGGCCGCGTAATACGGGTGCATCAGCTCGGCCTTGTACTCCTTGACCATCCGCGCCCGCATCGCCTCGGGGTCGTCGGCCTCGGCGATCTGCCGGCGGAAGATGACGTTCGCGGCCCCCTCCGCACCCATCACGGCGATCTCGTTCGTCGGCCAGGCATACGTCAGATCCGCACCGATCGACTGCGAGTCCATGACGATGTACGCGCCGCCGTAGGCCTTCCGGAGGATCAGCGAGATCCGCGGCACGGTCGCGTTGCAGTAGGCGTACAGCAGCTTCGCGCCGTGCCGGATGATCCCGCCGTGCTCCTGGTCCACGCCCGGCAGGAAGCCGGGAACGTCCAGCAGCGTCAGGATCGGGATATTGAAGGCATCACACATCTGCACAAAGCGCGCGGCCTTCTCCGACGCCTCGATGTCCAGCACACCCGCCAGGCTCTGCGGCTGGTTGGCGACGATGCCGACCACCTGGCCGTCGAGCCGCGCCAGGGCACAGAGGATGTTGCGCGCCCAGCGCTCGTGGACCTCCAGGTACTCGCCGTCGTCGACCAGTTCCTCGATCACCTTGGCCATGTCGTACGGCCGGTTGCCGTCCACCGGCACCAGATCGAGGAGCACGTCCGAACGCCGGTCCACCGGGTCGTCGTTCCGGGCCGCGGGCGGGTTCTCCCGGTTGTTCTGCGGCAACAGCGAGAGCAGATAGCGGACTTCGGCGATACAGGTCTCCTCGTCGTCGTAGGCGAAGTGCGCGACGCCCGACAGCTCGGCGTGCACGTCCGCGCCGCCCAGGCCGTTCTGGGTGATCTCCTCGCCGGTGACCGCCTTGACCACGTCCGGACCCGTGATGAACATCTGGGAGGTCTCGCGGACCATGAACACGAAGTCCGTCAGCGCGGGGCTGTAGGCCGCGCCGCCCGCACAGGGGCCCAGCATCACGGAGATCTGCGGGATCACCCCGGACGCCCTGGTGTTGCGCTGGAAGATCCCGCCGTACCCGGCGAGCGCGCTGACACCCTCCTGGATACGGGCCCCCGCACCGTCGTTCAACGACACCAGCGGCGCGCCCGCCACGATGGCCATGTCCATGATCTTGTGGATCTTCGTCGCGTGGGCCTCGCCCAGCGCACCCCCGAAGATGCGGAAGTCGTGCGCGTACACGAAGACCGTGCGGCCCTCCACCGTCCCCCAGCCGGTGATCACACCGTCCGTGTACGGCTTCTTGGCCTCCAGGCCGAACCCGGTCGCCCGGTGCCGACGTAACGGCTCCACTTCGGTGAACGAGCCCTCGTCCAGCAGGAGTTCGATGCGCTCCCGGGCGGTCAGCTTGCCCTTGGCATGCTGCGTCGCCGTCGCCTTCTCGGAAGGGCCCGCCGCCACCTGAGCGCGAATGGCGGCGAGTTCGGCGACGCGCCCCCGGATGTCGGCGGGGACGGTCGCCTCCGGCAGGGTGGCGGTCATATCTCCACCACCGGGGCGAGTTCGGCGGTCACCGAGGACCAGCCGTGTCCCGCCTCGGCGGCCCGGCCCTCGGCCAGCTCCGCCCACGGGTCGATGCCGTACACGTCCAGGGCGGTCTCACGTAGCCAGATGTCGAAGGGGTCCTTGGACTCGCGCAGCCGACGGCCGGCGAGGCCCGGGTCGCGGGCCTCCAGGGAGTGGACGACGACCTCGGTGCCGTTCGAATCCTGTTTCCAGAAGGACTCCTTGACGATTCCGGCGCGGCGGCGGGAGGCCTCGTACTCACGCAGCCTCGGACCGGACAGCTCCGCCTGGAGCCGTTTCCAGGCCTCGGCCCTGCCCTGCCGTACGGGCAGCAGCCCGGTGACCGTGGAGACGCCGGTGCGGCGCGCCGCGTGGGCCTTGCCGCGGGCGGCCGGGGCGAGGCGGCGCATGCCGAGCTCGGCGAGCATGTTGGACTCGACGCCGATGCCCCAGCGTTCGCAGATCAGCCCGTCCTTCAGGCGCCACACCACGACGCCACGGAACCCGATGGACTGGCCCGTCGGCGCCATCCCGAGGAACTCGCCGAGGTGCGTGCCGCGCCAGGTGTTGTGGATGACCACGTGGTCGGCGTGTGCGCTCATGTCCTCGATCGTCACGTGCAGATCGGGAAAGCCCTCGCGCAGCCCGGCGATCGTGTAACGGACGCCTTCCAGGCCCTCGGGCGCACCCGGCAGCGGCTGATGGTCGATCATGTCGTCGCTGTAGATCTCGTCGACGACGGAGAAGTCGCCCTGGTTGACGAACTCGTCGAACACCCGCCGGATGATCGCCTTGTTGCGGGTTTCTGTGGTTTCGGTTGTGGACAAGGCACAGAGTCCTTCCGTACGTCCGATTCAGGAGTGGTATGTGACATGTCACTGGGCTGGTGTCGCCGCTTCCCACGTGAGCGTCAGGCCGGCGTACACATACCGACTGGCCTCGATCGCCAGCAGCAACACCGTGTCCCCAGGCTGAATCCGGCCCCCGCTCCACCCGGCATCCAGCGCCAGCGGCACAGCGGCGGAGCCCGTGGCCCCGACGTCCGTGAGGTTCTCGACGATGGTCTTGCTCAACGTCGCCTGGTCCTCGGCGGACAGCCCGGCGGTGCCGTACTCGCTGCTGAAGTACTCGGCGTTGCCCTCCGGCAGCACGCATGCGTCGATGTCGCCGAGCGCCAGCCCGGAGCGGCGCAGCATGTCGTGGATGCCCTCGACGAAGACCTTGGGCCCGAACTGGGCGGTGCCGGGGATGTCGAGCTTGATGTCCATCAGCCGCTTGCGGGCCTGCTGTTGGGCGAGCGGTACGTCGGTGCCACCGCCGAGGATGAGCATGCCGGGCTTGCGCGCACCACCCATGGAGCGCGTCGCGAAGACCGGCCGGAGCCTGCCCTCGGCCGAGCCCTCCGCACCGGCTCGCAGCACCGCCGCGCCCGCGCCGTCTCCGAAGGTGTAGACGGTGAGGCGGTCCCGCATCCGCACCCGGTCCGGGTCCTGGCCCAGGTAGAAGGGGACGAGCAGCGGGGACACGGACTCGGCGCCGATGACGAGGGCCGTGCGGTAGGTCCCGTCGGCCAGCAGCCGGCGGGCGATGTCGAAGGCCTGGACGGCGCCGACACAGCCGGCCCGCACCTCGATCACCGCGGCCTGTTCCAGGCCCAGTTGCTCCTGGACGTACGTACCGGCGACCGGCAGCAGGTGGTCGGGGCTGGCCGTCGACAGGACGATCAGGTCGATCTCGGCGGCCTCGACCCCGGCCCGCTCCAGGGCCTGCCGGGCGGCCGCGGTGGCCATCTTCGAGGTGCTCGTACGGTGCTCACCGGTGGCCGGGTCGGCCATCCAGTGGCGGCGCCGCACCTGGATGCCTTCCAGGACGTCCTCGGGCAGCGGGCCGGCGAGCCGGGCGAGGGTGTCGTTGTCGATGGGGTCACCGGGCAGGTGGGCGCCGGTGGCGAGGACCGAGACATGGCGGTCGGGGAAGTCCGACGGCCGGGGTGACTGCGTTGACTGAGACATGGTCACTTCTCCGTGGCAGGGCTTGCGGGCCGCAGGACGACGCTGATGTGGGTGCCGCCGAGCGAGGAGCTGTTGATGAGCACGGGCCCGGCCGGGTGGCCGCTCCCCCAGCCGGTCAGGGCGAGCACGGCCGACAACTGGGCGCCCGCGCCGACCGGTTCGCCGAGCGTGCGCTTGGGGGTGTGCACCGGGCAGTCCGCCTCGGCGGCGAGGCGTCCCGTGGCGCGTGCCTCGGGGGCGTCGGCGACGGTGATCCCGGCGGCGTTGGCCCAGATCCCGGTCAGCTCCTCGGCGCGTACTCCGGACTGCCGCAGGGCGCCCCGCATCGCGCGGTCCACGCCGGCGCCGTGGGCGTCCCAGCGGCCCACTCCGACCGCGTCGGAGGCGGTGGCATGGCCGGCGAACTCGGCGAGGATGCGCGCGCCGCGTGCTCGGGCCGTCGACTCGCGCTCCAGGACCAGGGCGATACCGCCCTCGGCGAGGGTGTAGGCACGCCCCGGCCTGCCGCTGAACAGGGGCAGGTCACGGTAGGCGGCGAGGACGCCGGGCGACAGGTCCTCGGCGGCGGGGACCACGATGGCGTCGGCGTGGCCCCGGCGCAGCAGGTCGTGGGCGATGGTCAGCGCGGAGGCGCCGGCCGCGTGCCCGGCGGTGGCCGTCGAGGTGGGGCCCTTGGTGCCCACGACCATGGCGACCTGTCCGGCTGCCGCGTTGTAGACGGTGTTGGGGAACACGGCCGGGCTCGCGTGGGACGGGTCGCCGTCCAGGACGGGTAGCAGGAACTCCTCGGTGGAGCGCATCGGGCCGAGCCCGGTCCCGAGGACGACTCCGACCCGCTCGTCGGGGGTGAGACCGGCGTGCGCCAGGGCGGAGCGGGTCGCGGCGACGGCGAGCTGCCCGAGCCGGTCCATCCGGCGGCGCTCGCGCGGCGTGATGTGGCCGGCCGGGTCGAAGTCGGCGCGGGCGACGCGCAGTCCGGCCTCCTCGGCGCCGAGTGCGCGCCCCGATGTCCAGGTCTCCCACAGTTCGCCGGCGCTCGACCCGGCCGCGGAGATCACTCCGAAGCCGGTGACGACGACTTTCTCGTCGAGGGGGGCGGGCGGCTCGTCGAAGGGGTTGCCCGGCCTGGCGAAGGCGACGCAGGCGTTGGCCCCGGCGAAGGCGAAGTTGTTCGACAGGGCGGCGTCCATGGCGAGCGGCCGACCGGTGACCGGTACCGCGTCCAGACCGCACTTGGGGTCGAGCTCGGTGAAGTTGGCGGTGGGCGGCGCGGTCTGCTCGCGCAGCGCGAGGACGGTGACGATGGCCTCGACCGCCCCGGCGGCGCCGAGGAGGTGGCCGATCATGGACTTCGTACTGCTGAGCGTGGTCTTCTCGGCGGCCTCACCGAGGGCGGCGCGGACCGCGTTGGACTCGGCGGAGTCGTTCTTCGGGGTGCCGGTGCCGTGACCGTTGATGTAGCCGACGTCCTCGGCGGCGAGGCCGGCCGTCCGCAGGGCGCCCCGGATGGCGCGGGCGGCGCCCTCGCCCTCGGGGTGCGGGGCGGTGGCGTGGTAGCCGTCGGCGGACAGCCCGTAGCCGAGTATCTCGGCGAGGATCGGGGCTCCGGCGGCGCGCGCCAGGGACTCCTCGACGAGGACGAGCATGCCGCTGCCCTCGCCGAGGGACAGGCCGTCGCGGTCCTTGGAGTAGGGGGCGGCGGGCCTGACGGACAGGGACTCCAGGCTGGTGAACCCGGCGAACGCGGTCTCGGTGAAGGCATCGCTGCCGCCGACGAGCATCGCGTCGGCACGTCCGGCGCGGATGGTCTCCACGGCGTGCGCGAGGGCGTGCGCACCGGACGCGCAGGCCGTGTTCACGGACAGGGCGGGGCCCTTGAACCCGAATGCGCTGCTCAGCGCCTCCGCCGCGGCGTGCGGCGGGACGAGCAGGAAGTGCCGTGCGTCGTCCGCGCCGCTCGCCCCGTCGCGGGTGCGCCGCAGCAGCTTCTCGGCGCTGCGCAACCCGCCGTTGCAGGTGCCGTACGCGACGCCCCACCGGTCGGCGGGTACCGCGTCCAGCGGCCCGGCCGCGGCGAGGGCCTCCTCCGCGGCGGCGAGGGCGAAGTCGAGGGCGGGCTCGCGGTCGGTGCCGCCGATCGCCGCCAGATAGTCGTACGCGGGTCGGCGGGACTCGCTGACCTCGCCGCCGATGCCGGTGAGATAGCCGTCCATCGGCAGTCCACGCACCGGCCCGATCGCCGTGCGCCCGGACCGTACGCCGGCCCACAGCTCGTCGGCACCGTCGCCCTGCGCGGTCACCGCGCCGACGGCGACGACGACCACGCGCCGGGCGGTGGGTGGCCGGTGCTCGTCGGGGGTGGCGTGGCCGGAGATCACGCCGTGTATTCCGCTCATGTCGTCGTCGTCCATGTCCGCTGCCCTCTCGGTCCGTTCGTACGTCTCGTCCGTCTCGTGGGTCATGCCGCCCGCCCCAGTGCCACGGCGACCGCCTGTCCTTCCAGACCCCGGGCGAGTGCGAGCGCCGAGGTCGGGCGGGACTCGCGGGGCGTGCCGGGCACGTAGTCCAAGTCGCAGGCCGGGTCGGGGTTCTCGAGGTTGCGGGTGGCCGGGACGACCCCGGAGTGCAGGGCCAGTGCGGCGACCGCCACGTTCAACGCGCCTGCGCCGCCGACGAGATGGCCGGTCTGCGGTTTGACGCTGCTGATCTGTGCGGCCTTCGCGGCCGGGCCGAGTACGTCGTGCAGGGCCGCGGTCTCGCTGGCGTCGCCGAGCGGGGTGGCACAGCCGTGCGCGGCGATGTAGTCGATGTCGGGTGAACCGCCCGCGTCCCGCAGCGCGTTGCCGATCGCGCGGGCGAGCCCGCGGGCGCGCGGCTCGGGGCTCGGCGGCCGTACGCAGTCGTTGCCGGCGCCGAAGCCGGTGACCTCCGCGTACACCTGCGCCCCGCGGGCCAGGGCGTGCTCGCGCTCCTCCAGGACGAGCAGCGCGGCACCCTCGCCGAAGACGGAGCCGCTGCGGTCGCGGTCGTACGGCCGGAAGGCCTCCTGGCCCAGCTCGTTGCGGGTGGTCAGGACACCGAGGCCGTCCATCTTGGACATCGCCCACCAGCCGGTCGCGTCGTCGTATCCGCCGGCGACGACCACGTCGGCCTCGCCGCGCCGTACGGCCCGCATCCCGCGGCCGATCGCCATGGCGCCCGAGTCGGCGGTGCCGGCGAAGTAGTTGTTGGCGCCGCGGATGCCGTACTTCTCGGAGATGTGGAAGCCGGCCGCGGGCTGGAGTCCCTCGACGAAGAAGAGGGGCGCGACGACCGAGCGGGCCTCTTCGCCGAGCTTGCGCAGATCAGGGCTGCCGTCCTCGGCGCGCACCGCCTGGAGCTGGGCGATCAGCTCGTCCATGCGGGGCATTTCCTTGTTGCTGCCGAGGAACAGGCCTGTGCGATGGCCCAGTTCGCTGTCGAGTCCGGCGTCCTGGATCGCCAGCGTGGCGCCTGCCAGGGCGAGTTGGTCGGTGCGGCAGAGCATGCGCAGGGTGCGCCGGGAGGCCCAGCGTGTCGGGTCGAAGTCGTGGATCTCGGCGCCGATCCGGGTGCGCAACGGGCCCGGATCGTACGAACGCAGCGGCCCGACTCCGGACCTGCCGTTCAGCAGCGCGGTCCAGTTGGCCTCGCGGCCCTCGCCCAGCGCGGTCAGCAGGCCGATGCCGGTGACCACGACGCGGCGGGTGTCGGTGCTCATGAGGTCCCCTCCCAAGAGTCGTCGGCCGGCTCCAGGGCGAGGGTGCGGGCGGTGGCGACCACCCGTTCGTCGACCCGGGCGACGGCCCTGAGTTCCATCAGCCGCTCGCCGCGGCCGGTCACGTCGACCGTGATCTCGACCCGGTCGCCGGGTCCGACGAAGTGCTTGAACCGCACTCCGCGCACCGCCGTGAGCCGCCAGTCGCCGCCGTTGCCGGCGGCTGCCTTGGCGAGGGCGGTCATGCTCTCCAGGAGCAGTACGCCCGGCAGGATCGGGTGGCGTGGGAAGTGCGTGGCGAAGACGGGCAGGGTGCCGGCGATGTTGCAGACCGCGACGGCCTTTTCGCCGGGGATCAGCTCCACCAGCCGGTCGAAGGCGGGGAGCAGGATGGAGGTGGTCATGACTCCTCCTGGTGGGCGCCGACGACGAGGCTGGTGTTGGAGCCGCCGAAGGCGAAGGCGTTGACGAGGACCGCCGAGACCGGCATCCGGCGCGCGGTGTGCGGCACGTAGTCGAGGTCGAGCTTGCGGTCCGGGGTGTCGAGGTTGACGGTGGGCGGGACCAGGGAGTGCCGCAGCGCGCCGATCGCGGCGAGCACGTTGAGCGCCAGGCTCGCCGAGGTGAGGTGCCCCGCCATGGACTTGGGGCTGCTGACGACCAGCCGCCCGGCGTCGTCGCCGAACACCTTCTTGATCGCGGTGGTCTCCGACTGGTCGTTGCCGTGCGTGCTGGTGCCGTGTGCGACGACGTAGTCGATGCCGCCGGTGCCGAGGCCGGACTCCGCGATGGCACCCTCCATGGCCTGGATGGCCCCGGAGCCGTCCGGCGGCGAGTCGGTGATCCGCCAGGCGTTCAACGTGCTCCCGTAGCCGAGGACTTCGGCGAGGATCCTCGCTCCACGCGCCCGCGCCGACTCCCGTTCCTCCAGTACGAAGGCCACGGCGCCCTCGCCGATGACAAACCCGGAGCGGTCCGCGTCGAAGGGCCGTGAGGCGTGCGTCGGGTCGTCGTTGTAGCGGTCGGTGAGCGCACCCAGCAGGCTGAAGCCGAGCAGGTCGAGCCAGGTGGTGAGGGAGTCGTAGCCGCCCGCGATCATCAGCTGGGCGTCGCCCTCCTGGATGGCGCGGTAGGCCTCGCCGAGCGCGTGTCCGGAGCCGGAGCAGGCCGTGCTGATGCCGATCATCGGGCCGGTGGCGCCGAGCAGCCGGGCCATCGAGGCGAGCGGCACGTTCTGGTTGTCGGTGAGCGCGGTGCGCGGCGGGTGCCGCAGGAAGGCGTCCGCCCGGCCGGTGCTCGCGCGCAACCGGCCGACGTCGAGCAGCGCCCGGAGTTCCGGGCGGCCGACGCTGGCGCCCATGGCGACGCCGCGCTCCTGAGGCGGGTACGTCGACTCGTCGACACCGGCGTCGAGTTGGGCCTCGTAGGCGGCGGCGACGCCGAACTGCCCCACCCGGGACAGGTGAGCGCGCCCGGCGGCGGCCGGGACCGCGGTGGCCGGGTCGAAGTCCTTGACCTGGCCGGCGATGCGCACCGGGAAGCCGGTGGCGTCGAAGGTGGTGAGCGGGCCGATGCCGCTGCGGCCGGAGGCCAGGCCCTCCCAGGTGGTGGCGGCGTCGTTGCCGAGCGGGGTGACCGCGCCCGCCCCGGTGATGACCACGCGCTTCATCGGACCGGCCCTCCGCCCACCAGCTGGTGCGCCATGCGCGCGGTGTCCGCCGGGTCGTCGAGGAGTTCGCCCGCGATGAGCGCGCACAGGATGCCCCTGGCCTCCAGGACGGTCTCGCCGTCGACGCTGACCGTGCCGTCGAGGATCGCCGCTTCGTCGTTCATCGACTCGATGGACGCTTCCATGCGCAGTACGTCGCCGGGGACCACCGCGCGGTGGGCGGTGGCCTCGTTCACGGCGAGCAGGGCCGCGCGCAGGCGGTGGTCGGTGGAGAGCATGATCAGCCAGGTCGCCGACTGGCAGAGCGCTTCGAGCGCCAGCCCGAAGGGCAGCACCGGGCCGGAGCCGACCGGCTGCCAGAGTTCCTCGTCGACGGAGGTGACCTTGCGGGCCGTGATGCGCTCGCGCGGTGTCCAGGACTCGATCCTGTCGATCAGATGGAATCGCATCGTCTCTTCCTTCGGGGGCCTTCGGGGCTTGGGAGCGGACGGTTGCCGTTGGCCTGCTCAGGTCACGGGCGGCCGACGCCGAGTTGCGCGGAGAAGCCGCCGTCGACGTACAGGAGTTCGCCGGTCGTGTAGCCGGAGTCGGGGCCGGCCAGGAACACGGCGGCGTTCGCGACCTGCTCCACGGTGGCGAAGCGGCGCAGCGGGATCTGCCGCTTGATGCCCTTGCCGCCGTCCTTGCGGAGCACCTCGCCGACCAGTTCGGTCGGAGTGAATCCGGCGAGTACGGCGTTGACGCGGACCCCGAAGCGGGCGAGCTCGATGGCGGAGCTCCTGGTGAAGGCGTTCAACGCGCCTTTGGAGGCGGAGTAGTTGGACTGTCCGATCCAGCCGCGCTCGCCCATCGCGGAGGAGATGTTGACGATGGTCGAGTCGCCCTGTGCCATGAACTGGCCCAGTACGGCGTGCGTGCAGTGGTACGCGCCGCCGAAGTTGACCTTCATGACGTCCCACCAGGCGTCGGGCGCCACGTCGTAGATGAGGCCGTCGTCGCTGACGCCCGCGTTGTTGACGAGGATGCCGAGCCCGCCGAGCAGGCGAGTGGTCTCCTCGACCAGTTCCTTGGCGGCGGCCGGATCGGAGACATCGGCGCCGACGGCCACGGCCCGCCCGCCCGCGGCCTCGATCTCCTTCACCACGGCCTGGGCGTCGTCCGCGCGCGAGCGGTAGTTGACGGCGACGGCCGCCCCCTGCGCGGCGAGCGCGAGTGCGATGGCCCGGCCGATGCCCCGGGAGCCGCCGGTGACCAGGGCGGCACGGTCCTTGAGCTTCATGAGTCTCTTCCCGTTCTGCTACGAGGGGTCAGGGGTGCCGGCCGTGGTCCGCAGGCCGACAAGCCCGGCGGAGCACACGAGCACCGTGTGGGCGAGCGCGAGCCCCGCCGTGTGGGTCAGCGAGATCTCGGTCTGCGTGACGCGCTTGCGGTCGGCGATCTGCCGGGCCCGGCCATGGAGCTTGAGCACGGGCCGGCCGTCGAGTCGGTTGACGATCTCCACGTCGGTCCACTCGACGCCGGCCGACGCCCCGGTGCCGAGCGCCTTCATCACGGCCTCCTTGGCGGCGAACCGGGCAGCCAGATGATCTGCCGCGCGGCTGCTGCGTCCAGTGCAGTAGGCCAGCTCCCGAGCGGTGAACACCCGCTCCGCGAGGCCGGGTTGGCCCTCGAGAAGCCGCTCGACGCGCTCGACGGCCACCAGGTCCGTGCCGATCAGCACCCGGGGCTCGACGGGCCCCGGGCGCCGACCGGAGTCGGGGAGGTCAGGCGGCA
The DNA here is from genome assembly GCF_030499575.1 of Streptomyces sp. DG2A-72. NCBI lineage: Bacteria > Bacillati > Actinomycetota > Actinomycetes > Kitasatosporales > Streptomycetaceae > Streptomyces > Streptomyces sp. DG2A-72. The sequence goes on along the minus strand of NZ_JASTLC010000001.1, from coordinate 8,032,856 downwards.
TCGGCGGCCGTCGCCGCGGCGCGCTCGGTGAGCAGGTCCGTCAGGTTCTGGACGGTGAACAGGCCGAGGACACCGTCGGCGGTCAGCGGCTCGGTCAGCTGGCTCCGGTCGAACTGCGGGAGCACCTTCTCCAGGTGGGTGAGACCGGTGTCGTTGACGACCTCGTTCTCGTCACCGAACTCCTCGTCCGGGATGCCGCCCTGGAGCAGAGCCGCGATGTCGGCCACCGCGATCTTCACCTGCGTGGCCCGCTCGACCCGGAACAGGATGTCGAGCAGGTCGATCGATTCCGCCCCCAGATCCCCGAGCAACGTCGCCTCGGGAACGACCTCGGCCTCATCGATACCGAGAGCATCGGCGACAGCGGCCTGAACAGCGGTGAGAGAGTCGGGAAGGGTAAGTGTATTAGTCACCTTTGATTGCCTTTCGGATGAGAAACACCGGATGAGATTCGCGCCCGCACATCTTTGTGCGGACGTGCACACCAGCGCCCCGACAGGGGCGCGGGGAACTGCGCGACCAGCCACGACGGGCCCGCGGCCAAAACCACGCACCTGCGGAGCTAGACCACCGGCGCCAACCGCAACTCACGTACGAGCGCAGAAACCCGCCGCGCATCATTGGTGCTGCGCACCACCGCCCCCGGCACGGTCCTGTTGGCGAAGCCACTCAGCACACGCCCGGGCCCGATCTCGAGGTAGGTCGTGACGCCGTGCCGCCGCGCGGTGTCGAGGACGTCCACCCACCGCACGGCCCCGGCGAGTTGACGCCGGAGCAGCGCACGTGCATCCGCACCGTCACGCACCGGCAAACCGGTGACCGAGCTGATGACGAGCCCCGCCGGATCGGCGAACGCGCACCGCGTCAGCTCGGCCGCGAACTCGTCCTCGATCTCCGACATCAGCGAGCAGTGGAACGGTGCCGACACCTTCAGTGGCACGGTCCGCTCGGCACCCGCCGCCGCGGCGAGGCGGGCGGCCTCGGCGACGGCGGCACGCTGACCGGAGATCACCGTCTGGCCGGTCTCGTTGTAGTTGGCGACCTCCACCAGGCCCACATCTCCTGCCTGGGCGCAGATCTCCTCGATCCGCTGCGGTGCGAGGCCCATGACCGCCGTCATCGCGCCCGCCACTTGGCGCGAGACGGCGGCCATCAGCTCCCCTCGGCGCCGCACGAGTCGTACCGCGTCCCAGGGGGAGAGGACGCCGGCGGCGACGAGTGCGGTGTATTCGCCGAGGCTGTGCCCGGCGACGACCGAGGGGCGGTATCCGGCTTCCTCGCGCAGTACGGCGAGGACAGCCAGGCTCGTGGCGAGAATCGCGGGCTGCGCGATCTCAGTGGGCTCCAGTGCTGAGGCGTCCGCGGTGGTGCAGAGTTCGGTGAGGGGCAGACCGAGTGCCTCGGTCGCCTCGGCCAGAACCCGGCCTGCTGTCCACGGATGGTCCTGGATCAGGTGCGCGGCCATCTTCGCCCGCTGCGATCCCTGTCCGGGGAACATCGAGAGAGTCGTCTCGTTCACGAGTACAACGCTCCCAGGAGGGCCTGTTCGAATTTCTTGAACCGACCTTAACTACTCTGAGCCGAACCTGTATTGCCTGGTCAAGCAATGCTCGCGCCGCTAGCGCACGGCTTGCGGTGGCCGAAACGACCCCTACGTCGCGAGACGGCCGGGCACGACGGCCCGGCCGATCTCAGTCCAGCTCGCCCCATCCCGGCTACGCGCTCAGGCTCTCGCACCCCGTATGCGCGCCCGCACCCGCCGCACGAGCGACCCCGCGGGCGTAGATGCGGTGCAGGTCGTGGAGCCGGTAGAGGATGCGCCCGGCCGAGTCCTGGCCGGCAACCTGGAGGAAGTGGAAGTCCACGAGCTGGTCGAAGGCGTCCGCGTACGCGGCGTGCGTGGCCTCCGGACCGGGCCCGGGGACGAGGGAGTACCCGCTGTCGCCGTGCTGCGCCACGAGCCGGTGCAGCAGCTGCGCGGCCGACGGGTCCAGCCGTTGATACGAGAACTCCAGGCTCGCCCTCAAGTCCAGGGTTCCGTAGGCGAGTTCGTCGAGCCGGTGATCCTCGTCGGCGATTCGGTCCAGCATGCGCTGCAGGGTCCAGTGCGGATGGCTGATCAGCCGGTTGGCGACGGCCCGCAGCGCGAGCGGCAGACCGCAGCAGTATCGGACGAGACGTACGGCCGCCTGCTGTTCCCGCAGGACACGCTCGCGGCCGACCACCCGGGCGAGCATCTCGACCCCTTGGGCGGTCAGCAACTCCCGCAGCAGCGTGAAGCGGGCGCCCGACAGTCCGCTGAGCAGCGTCCGGCTGGTCACCATGACGGCACAGCCGGGTCCGCCGGGCAGCAGCGGATGCACCTGGTCCTCGTCGGCGGCGTCGTCGAGGACCACGAGGACGCGTCGCCCGGTGAGCCGGTTGCGGTAGAGCTCGGCGCGTTCGTCGAGGCCGTCCGGGATCTGCGCGGAGTCCATGCCGAGCGCCCGCAGCAGCCGGGCCAGGACGGCGCGGGAGTCCGCTGGATCGGGGCCGCTGCCCCGCAGGTCGACATAGAGCCGGCCGTCGGGGAAGGCGTGGCGCAGTCGGTGCCCGGCGGTGATGGCGAGGGCGGACTTGCCGACGCCGGGACCGCCGGTGATCGTCACCACCGGGGCCATGTCCGAGGCGTCGGCGGTGAGCGCCGAGAGCACCCACTCCGTCTCCTGGTCGCGCCCGCTGAAGTCGGCGTACCCCATGGGCAGCAGATCGGGTCCCCGGGGTTGGGGGTCGGCGGGCGGCTCGGGCGTCTCAGCCACCCGCAGGACGGGTGCGGCCGGTTCGGCGACGGGGCAGTACAGCGAGGTCAGCGGCTCGCCCTGGAGCATCAGATGCTGCATGGCCTGCAGGCTGGGCCCGGGGTCGGCGCCCAGCTCTTCGGCGAGCAGACGGCGCATGTACTCGTACTGGCTGAGCGCCTCGGCCCGTCGTCCGCCCGAGTACAGGGCGTACAGGAGCCGTTCGTGCAGGGGCTCGGAGAAGGGGGCTTCGAGGAGGGCGTGGCGCAGGGCGCCGATCACGGTGTCGGTGTTGCCGAGGCCGAGTTCGGCGTCCGCCCACTCGGTGAGTGCCTCGTACTTCTGCGGCAGGAGCGTTTCGCGGAAGCGTTCCGCCCAGTCGCTGTTGAGTCCGGCGAGGGCCTCGCCGCGCCACAGGCGCAGCGCCTGGCCGAGCCAGTCGCGGCGTCGTGGATCGCCCGCCGGCACGGCCCGCGCGCGGTCGAGCAGGCGGTGGAACCGGGCCAGGTCCACCATGTCGGGGCCGATGTCGAGCCGGTAGCCGGCCGCGTCCTTGCACACCGAGACCGGGGTCTCGGAGTGCTCGGTCGCGTCGGCGAGCAGCTTGCGCAGGCGGGTGATGTACGTGTAGATCACGCTGCGCACGCCGCTCGGCGGGGAATCGCCCCAGACCCGGTCGATCAGCAGCTGGATCGAGGTGGACCGGTCGGGCTCCACGAGGAGCGCCGCGAGGACGCCGCGCTGCCGGGCGGGACCCAGGTCGACCTTTCTCTGCCCGACCCACAGTTCCACGGGTCCGATCAAGCGGAATTCGATCACTTCTCCCCCTGGGGCGGTTGACGAACGCCGGGCCGACGGCCTGAGCCGGGCTCAGGAAGCGGCGAGTGCGATGCAGAGGGCGCCCAGTGCAACGGTCTGGAGCAGGACGCGGGCGTTGATGACTCCGTCCCAAGTACCTTGCAGGGAGCGGGCGTCGGGGGCGGTGCGGCCGTCCAGCGCGGCGGCCGTGAGCCGCTTGTTGACGGGTGCGCTGACCGTGCCGTACACCACGAGCCAGATGACGAGGGCCGCGACGGCGATCCCGGCGGAGACGGAGACGGTGGCGCTGCCGTCGAAGCCGGCGGCCGCGGCGACCACGAGCGCGGCGACGAGGCCGGTGACTCCGGGGATCGGCATGCGCCGGTCACCGAAGCGGTGCACCTGGCCCATGGACTGGGTGAGTGCCGCGTCGTCGACGTGGGCGAGGGCGGGGCGCTGGACGATGGCGCAGAAGACGTCGGTGCCGTAGACCACGGCGTTGGCAAGAATCGACACGACGATGAGCGTTTGAATGAGGGTTTCCATCGGAATTGTCCCTACCTGGTCAAATTCTTGGGGTTAGCAACGCTAGCATGGCTAGCTTCCACTGCCAACTCCCTTTCCTGACGGGCTACTTGATGGTTCAAACAGCGAACTGAGCACATCCGAGGGGCATTTGGGAGTCAGCACAGCAACACAGGCCAGACCTCCGGAGGTGGGCGGCGCCAACGCCGCCCACCTCCGGGCCAATGCGCCGCAGGCGTCAGTGACGGTCCGCTGCCGAGGAGTACACGGCCTCGACGGGGACCTCGGCGTCGGCGCCGCCCTTCTCGACCACCAGGGAGTCGCCGGCCGACGGCCTGCCGCCCTCCGTGAAGAGCATGGCGACCGCGCCCACGACGCACACCACGGCGCCGACCCAGATCGCCGGCACCAACCCGTCGACGAACGGGGCGGGCGCGCCCAGCTCGCCGTTGGCGACGAACACCGCCGTCAGGACGGCGACTCCGAGCGCACCGCCGATCTCGCGCAGGGCGTTGTTGGCGCCGGAGGCGACACCCTGCTCCTGCGGACGGACCGAACCCATCAGCACGTTGGCGACGGGGGCGTAGAACATCGCCATGCCGACGCCGTTGAGGATCATCGGCCCGAGCTGAGCGCCGTACGACACGTCCGTGGTCGCGACCGCGGCCCACCAGCCGAGGCCGATGCCCTGGATGAGCAGGCCGGCCACCACGATCGGACGGCCGCCGATCTTGTCGGAGAGCATGCCCGCGATCGGCGCGACAATGATCGGCGCACCGGTCCACGGCAGCATCCGCACCCCGGCCTCCAGCGGGCTGTACCCCTGGAGTTGCAGATACTGGGTGAGCAGGAAGATCGCCCCGAAGTTGCCGAGGGCCATCAGCAGGCTGGCCGCGTTGACACCGCTGAAGGTGCGGTTGCGGAACAGCCTCATGGGGAGCATCGGTTGCCGCGTCCACATCTCCCAGACCACGAACGCGACGGTCAGCGCACCGCCGCCGACGAGGCCGGCCAGGATCACCGGGTCGGTCCAGCCGTCGGCGTTGCCACGGATGACGGCGTAGACGATGCCGACCAGACCGACGCTGATGAGGGCCGTACCGACCACGTCCAGACGGGAGTTGGGGCCGTGGCTCTCGGCCAGCTTCCAGCGGGCGAGCGGCACGAGCAGGACGCCGATCGGCACGTTCAGCCAGAAGATCCAGCTCCAGGAGACATGCTCGACGATGGAGCCGCCGATCAGCGGACCGGCCGCGATCGCCAGGCCGTTGACCGCGCCCCACACACCCAGCACCACTCCGCGGAGCTTGGCCGGCACGGCCGTGATCAGCAGCGTCAGGGTGAGCGGCATGACGATCGCCGCGCCGACGCCCTGCACGGCACGGGCGATGATCAGCTCGTTGATGCCGGGGGCCAGCGCCGCCGCCGCCGAGGAGGCGGTGAACAGGCTGAGGCCCAGGATGAACATCCGCCGCCGGCCGTAGCGGTCGCCGAGCGAGGCGCCGAGCAGGAGCAGCACGGCGAAGGTGAGCGTGTACGCGCTGACCGTCCACTCCAGCGACTCGATGCCGCCGCCGAGGTCTTCCGAGATGGCCGGCAGGGCCATGATGATGACGAGGTTGTCGAGCATCGCCATGAATCCGGCCAGGCCGGTCACGACGAGAACCCACACCAACGATCCGTTCTTGCGACCGCTCTGGGCGGCGTGATCGACAGCCATGACTTCCTTCCTCCTTGAGCAGTGAGCCTGAGTAGCGAGCTTGAGTAGTGAGTAGTCACTAATTTTCTGGGGCAGGAAGCGGCGCTTCCACGCAACCCCGATGCGACTGCCGGCCCCTCCCTCGCGATCCCGGGGCCGGCCCGCCTCCAGGCGTCAGTCCCTGGAGCCGTTGAAACTCCCCGCGAGGGAGGATCCGGCGCCCTTGGCGTGCGACGCCTCGTCGTCCTGCGGCTGATCGTCGAGAACCTGCGGTTCGAAATGCTGTTGTACGAGCATCGCGAGCCGTTCCTCCTGCAGGCCGGCCCGCAGCCGGCCCGCGCCCTCCAGCGTCACGAGCCCGTGGAGCGAGGCCCAGACGACTTCGGTGAAGGTCTCGGGATCCCGGTTCCCCGCCACCTCGATGAGGGACGACTTCAGTTCGTCGAAGCAGCGGACCAGATCCTCCGGGGAGTCGGGTCCACCGAAGGCCAGATCGGTGTTCAGCATGAACATCGCCTCATAGAGGGTGCGATTGGTGGACGCGAACCGGGTGTAGCACCGCGCCGCCGCCTCGAACCTCGCCCTGGGCGAGCCGGCCGCCGCACGCGCCTTCTGCAGCGCGTCGGCCATTTCCCCGAAGCCTTCCAGGGCCACGGCGCGAACGATGTCCTCCTTCCCCTTGAAGTGCTTGTAGAGCACCGGCTGGCTGTACTCGATGTGGTCCGAGAGCCGCCTCGTCGTGACCGCGTTCCAGCCCACGGACTCGGCGAGTTCGCGCGCCGCCGAGATGATCAGTTTTCGGCGCTGCGCCTGTTCACGTTGTCGACGTTCGTGTACGGACATGACCTGACGATAGCAAGGACAGGAGAATTGTCAACGCTAGCGCTAGCGCCACTCGCACTGCTAGCGTTGATAACATCAGCCTCGAGGCAGAAGGAACCCACCACGATGAATCTTCGCAAGCTGGGCAGCCAGGGCCTGACCGTCTCCGCACAGGGACTCGGCTGCATGGGAATGACATTCGCGTACGGCCCCGTCGACGACACCGAATCGATCCGCACCGTGCACCGCGCCATCGAACTCGGGGTGACCCTGTTCGACACGGCGGACATGTACGGCCCGTACGAGAACGAGCGGCTCCTCGGCCGGGCGCTGAAGGGACGCCGCGACGAGGTCGTCGTCTCCTCCAAGGTCGGCAACGAGATCGACGACAATGGCGGCTTCACCGGCAGGGTCAACGGCCGCCCCGAGTACCTCCGCAAGAGCATCGACGGCACGCTGGACCGGCTGGGCGTGGACCACCTCGACCTCTACTACCTGCACCGGGTGGACCCGGACACCCCGGTCGAGGAGACGACGGGCGCCCTCGCCGAGCTGGTCGCCGCCGGCAAGGTGCGACACCTGGGCCTGTCCGAGGCCTCCGCGGAGACCATCCGGCGGGCCCACGCCGTGCACCCCGTATCGGCCGTGCAGACCGAGTACTCGCTGTTCACCCGCGACGTGGAGAACGACGGCGTGCTCAAGGCAGTCCGGGAGCTGGGCATCGGCTTCGTCGCCTACAGCCCCCTCGGCCGGGGCTTCCTGTCCGGGCGCATCAACAGCGTCGACGACCTGCCGGAGGTCGACTTCCGCCGTATCGCCCCACGCTTCCAGGGCGAGAACTTCGACCGGAACCTCCAAGTCGTGCGAAAGGTCAAGGAGTTGGCCGCCGAGAAGCAGATCACGCCGTCCCAGCTCGCGCTCGCCTGGGTGCTCGCGCAGGGCGAGGACGTGGTGGCGCTTCCCGGCACCAAGCGCCGTACCTACCTGGAGGAGAACGTGGCGGCGTCCGCCGTCGCACTGACCGCCCGGGACCTGGCGGCCCTGGACGCGATCGCCCCGCACGGCATCACCGCCGGCGATCGCTACCCGGCCGAGCAGATGGTCTTCCTCAACGGCTGACGGACCGGCCCATACCCCAACTCGTCCGAGAGGAGAGAGAGATGACGACAGGAGGCGCCCGCCGTGTGCTGATAGCGGGCGGGGGCATCGGCGGTCTGGCGGCCGCGCTGGCGCTGCAGCGCAAGGGCTTCGACCCGCTGGTCTTCGAACGCGCCGAGGAACTCCGCGACGGCGGCGCCGGTCTGCACGTATGGACCAACGGTGTCCTCGCCCTGGACCATCTGGGCCTCGCCGACAAGGTGCTGGAGATCGCCCCGGCCCAGCAGACCGCGCGCTTCAGCACCTGGCGCGGCGAGACCCTCGGCAACTGGCCGATAGGCGACTTCGTCCAGCGGTACGGCCGCCCGACCATCGCCGTCGAGCGCTCGGTCCTGCACGGCGTGCTGCGCGAGGCCCTTGAGGAGACCGGCGCCGAACCGGTCCGCACAGGCGCTCATGTCACCGGCTTCGAGCAGACCTCACGGTCCGTCAGCATCCGCTTCGCGGACGGCACTTCGGCCTCCGGCGATGTGCTGGTCGGCGCCGACGGCATCCACGGGTCCGTGCGCCGCGGCCTGCTCGGCCCGGCGGCCCCGCGCTACAACGGCTACGTCGCCTGGCGCGGCCGCGCCCCCATCGAGCACCCGGAGATCCCGCCGGGCACGTTCAACGCGATGTTCGGACCCGGCACCCGCTTCACCTACTACGACGTGGCGCCCGGCCTGGTCCACTGGATGAGCGTGGCCAACGCGGCGGCCGGGGGGCAGGACGAGCCCGGTGTGCGCGACATGCTCCTGCGCCGCCACGAGGGCTGGGCGGGCCCGGTCGCCGACATTCTCGCCGCGACCCCGGAGGACTGGATCATCCGCGGCAACGTACAGGACCGCAAGCCGGACAAGCGGTGGGGCGAGGGCCTCGTCACGCTGCTCGGGGACGCCGCGCATCCCATCACCTTCAACATCGGCCAGGGCGCCTGCCAGGCCCTGGAGGACGCCCTGGTCCTCGCCGAGCACCTGGAGCGCGACCGCGGCAACCCCGCCGCCGCGCTGCGCAGGTACGAGGCCGAACGCCGGGCCCGCACCGCCCCGATGCAGCGCATCGCGTACTGGATCGGGCGCATGGGCGCCGTCGAGCACCCCCTGGCGATCCGGGCCCGCGAGGCCTTCATGCGCCGGAACTGGAACACGCGCGCCTTCTCCGCCGCCGAGAAGGAGCAGGTCGCGTACGGAACACGGTGGACCCGCACTCCGCAGCACATCTGACCCTCCCCAGATCCCGAGAGGACTCATGACCATGGCTCAGCAGCAGCTTCCCCCCGCGCAGGACGACTACTTCTTCTCGTCCTACGCCGACGAGTGGTGGAACGACAGCTCCAAGATGAACCCCCTCAAGTCCTTCAACCCGTACCGCTTCGAGTACTTCGACCAGTTCGTGGAGGGCTCCTGGGCGGACAAGCGGGTCCTGGACGTCGGCTGCGGCGGCGGCTACACCTGCGAGTTCCTGCACCAGCGGGGCTCGCGCGTGTCGGGCATCGACCCGTCCCCGCGGCTCGTCGAGGCGGCCACGCGGCACGCCAAGGACACCGGCAAGGACATCGAGTACTCGGTCGGCAAGTCCGAGGCCCTGCCCTACGCCAACAGCTCCTTCGACATCGTGACCTGCGTGGACGTACTGGAGCACGTGGAGAGCCCCGGGCTCGCGATCAGCGAGATCCACCGGGTGCTGGCGCCCGGCGGTGTGTTCCTGTACGACACCATCAACCGCACGTTCCGCTCGCGCGTGATGATGATCTGGCTCCCTGAGCGGATACTCGACATCGTCCCCAAGGGCGCCCACGACTGGAACGACTTCATCACGCCCACCGAGATGATCGCCTACCTCGGCGCCGCCGGCTTCACCCCTCTCGGCCGCCTCGCGGGCCTCGCGATCCGCGGCCAGAACAAGGACGGCAGCCTGAAGATCAACCCGACCCGCGACCTGTCCTCCCTGTACCTGGGGGCAGCGCGCGCCTGATGGCACGACCTGCGCCGAGGCGCCCCGGAAGGGTTCCGGGGCGCCCGTCCCTCGCCCGGAATGTGCTACGCCAGCTGCGACTGGACCTCGGAGGAGATCAGGTCCAGGTGGTCCAGGTCGCCGAGGTCGAGGATCTGGAGGTAGAAGCGCCGGGAGCCGGTCTCGGCGTAGCGGCCGATCTTGTCGACGACCTCGGCGGGGGAACCGGCCAGGCCGTTCGTCTTCAGCTCGTCGACCTCGCGGCCGATCGCGGCGGCACGGCGGGCGACCTCCTGGTCGTCCTTGCCGACACAGGCGACGAGGGCGTTGGAGTAGACGATGTCGTCGGCCTTGCGCCCGGCCTGCTCGGCGGCGGCACGGACCCGGCCGAACTGGCGCTCGCTGTCCTCGACGGAGGCGAAGGGCATGTTGAACTCGTCGGCGTACTGCGCGGCGAGGCGGGGCGTGCGGGTGGCGCCGTGGCCGCCGATGAGCACCGGGATCTTCGGCTGCGCGGGCTTGGGCAGGGCGGGCGAGTCGGTGAGGTCGTAGTACTTCCCGTGGAAGTCGAAGGTGCGGCCGACCTCCGTGGCCCACAGCCCGGTGACGATCTCCAGCTGCTCTTCGAGGCGGCCGAACTTCTCCTTCGGGAACGGGATGCCGTACGCCTTGTGCTCCTCCTCGAACCAGCCCGCGCCCAGGCCCAGTTCGACACGGCCACCCGACATCTGGTCGACCTGCGCGACCTGGATGGCGAGGACACCGGGCAGCCGGAAGGTACCGGCGGTCATCAGCGTGCCGAGCCGGATGCGCCGCGTCTCCCGGGCCAGACCGGCGAGGGTGATCCAGGCGTCCGTGGGGCCCGGAAGTCCGTCGCCGGAGCCCATCTTGAGGTAATGGTCGGAGCGGAAAAAGGCATCGAATCCAAGATCCTCCGTGGCCTTGGCAACCGCGAGGAGGGTGTCATAGCCGGCGCCCTGCTGGGGCTCGGTGAAGATACGCAGATCCATACACCCATCCTGCACGCTCCGACCCCTGCAGCGCCCCGAAGGGGCGCGGGGCTGCATCTATATGCGGCTCCGCCGCGTGGGCGCGACCAGCCACAACGGACCCGTAGACGATCGACGGCCTTAGTGACACGTTCCGCGGAGCGCTCAGCCCGCCTCCCGCTCCGGTAAGGCCTCCCCCGTATCCCGGTCCGTCAGCCGCCGCAGCATCTCCCGAACCCGGTCACGGGATTCGTCCGCCGCGTCGATCGCCTCCATGCACTGCCAGTACGTCGCTTCGTCGTCCGCGGACGAGGCGATGCCGACCAGGGCGATACCCACCTCGCCGAGCAGACCGCCGAGGTACATCAGCGCCTGCCGGGCGTCGCCCAGTTCGGTGAGCTGGGCGGCGCGCAGGTCGGTGTCGGGGACGTCCGGGCGGTCCAGGACACCGCAGCCTCTGCCCGCGAGTTCGGTCAACCCCAGTGCCTCACCCCGCAGTTCGGGTGGGCCCAAGACCGCGAGGCGGCTGCCTATCGCCTGCGCGAGGGCCTGTGCCTGCCACGCTTCCGCCATGGTCTGTGGCGCCTCGCCGCTCCCCGCGAGCGCGCGCCTGCTCGTCACGATGAGCCGCACCGCGTCCATGCGCTGCCCCAGTCTGTCCCGACGCGCTCGTCGCGCGTTCGCCCGAACTCCACTGTCCACTACCCAGAGTGAGGTCCGATGAGACAAAAAGCCAGAGGAAGACGGAAATCTCGGACAACAAATCGGATTCTGGCGGGTTCTTGACTGCGGAGAGTGAAAATGGAGCCGTCAACTCCCCCGGGTGTCCTACTCGTCCCGCTCCCCCGCCGCCGGGAACCTCCGCTCGTTCCGGTCGATCTTCGCGTCCAGCGCGGCCAGTGGGTCGATGCCGAGGACCTCGCAGAGCTGCAGCAGATAGGCGAGCACATCGGCGACCTCGTCGGTGACCCGGTGCGCGGTGTCGGGCTCGTCCATGACCCCGGCCGATTCCTCCGGCGTCAACCACTGGAAGATCTCGACGAGTTCGGAGGCCTCCACGCTGAGCGCGGCGACGAGGTTCTTGGGGGTGTGGTACGGCTGCCAGTTCCGCGCGGCGGCGAACTCGGCCAGCCTGCGCTGCAGTTTCGCCAGGTCCAGGTCGTCAGTCACGCGTCAAGGTGTACCACCGTGACGCCGTCCGTCCCCGCGGCCCAGGACGCGTCGCTCACCGCGCCGAGGAGGCGGATGTGCCCGCGCTCGCACATCCGCGTCGCCAGCCGCAGCAGCCCGTCGCGCTGCCGTGGGTCCAGGGAGCGGTCGAGACCGTCGGCGAGGACGGTGAGCGTCTGCATGGCGGCGGGCACCTCTCCGGCCGGGTCGACTTCGAGGACGCCGGGCCCGGTGAGCAGGACCAGCGTCAGCGCGAGGTGCCTCAACTCGCCGTCGCCGAGCCGTTCGAGGGCGGTGCGCGGGCCGTGGCCCCGGTCGAGTACGGCGCGGACCGTGCCGTCGCCGAGCGGTTCGGCGAGGACGTCCGCGACGGGTCCCGCGCATCCGGCGCGCACCGCCGCGACGAGTTGCGCGTGCCGCCGGCCGCACTCGGTGCGGGTGCGCCACAGGACGTCGGCGAGGTTGTCGCAGCCGCCGAGGAGCCGGCCGGAGCCGAGCGGCACGGGCCTGCGCATGCGGTCGGGCCGTGGGTCGCAGGCGAAGACGGAGCGCAGGGCGACGACCATCTGCTCGGCGGCGGCGAGGACGCGGCGCTGCCCGTCCGTCTTGCCGGCCACCCGCAGCGGCAGCAGCGCGGTACCGAGCCGGTCGTCCGGCAGCGGGGCGCGGGTGACGGGCGCCGATCCAGCCGTATGCCAGGCGGCCTGTACGGCACGGCGCCCGGGGTCGCGCAGGGCGGTCTCCAGGAGGACGAGCCCCCCGGCGCTCAACCGCTCGCCCACGATGCGCAGTTCGGGCTCGGCCTGGACGGCGACATCCAGCCGGACCGGACCCTCGGGACCGTCGGCCGTGCAGCCGATGCGGAAGCCGCGGCGGCGCTGCGCGTCGGGCCGGGCCCGCTCGGGAACGCAGGCGACCGGATCCGGGAACACCTCACCGAGCTCCGCCCCTCCACCGAGCCGCGCCAGCGCCTCGTACGCCCTGAGCGCACTCGTCTTCCCGCAGCCGCTCCGGCCGGCGAACAGGGTGAGCGGCCCGAGCGGAAACCCGGCCCGTCGGTGCCCGGCGAACGCCGACAGCCGCAACTCGGTGACACAGGGCCGGTCGGGTCGGTTCCCGCCGGTTGCGGGGGCGCAAGAAGGCGAGGACGAAGAGGACGCCGAAGACCTGGGAGTCCCCGGCGACACGGATGACGCGGGCATATCCGGACCGTAGGGCTCCGTCCGTCAGCCGAACCGTTCCGCCCCGTCCGGCTTCCTACGATCGGGGGACCGGCGCGGCCTCACGGGCCGGCCACGCCTTCCATCAGGCCGCTCACCTCGGTGCCCGGCGGCGTCAGCAGGAACACATTGCGGTCGACGCGGTGCATCCCGCTCGCCAGGCCGAAGACAACGCCGGTGCTGAAGTCCAGGACGCGCTTGGCGACTTCGGTCTCCGCTCCGGTCAGGTCGAGCAGCACCGGGACGCCCGCCATCAGCGTCTCGGCGACCTCGCGGGCGTCGCCGAAGACACTCACCCTCAGGACGACGAACCGGCGCCGCTGTTCGGTGACCGCGTCCGGAAGCGCACGGTGGTCCACCGCGGACGGCCAGGCATCGCGACCACGCAGCGGTACGACCTGGGCGAGCCCTTCCCACTGTTCATCGGTGACGTCATGACCGTTCACCGGTTCCCCCCGAACTGACTCGCCTTCAATGCCTGCACCAGCCAATTCTTACGCCACGCCACCCGTTCGGCCCAACCGCGACACGGTCCCGCGCCCGGCACATGACAAGCGTCACTCTTGTCCGGACCCTGCTGGCTCGCCTCCTCTTACAGGGCACCGCGTCCGGCGCGGCGCAGCGTCCGCTGGGCTGGTTCAGCCGGTCTGCGAGCCCTTGGAAGGGCTGGCGTCACCGGGGTCCTCCGGGTGTGGGGCCTTGTCACCGGTCCCGCGCCCGTCAAGGCGGTTGTTCGTCCGTTCACGGCCGAGAAGGTGACTCACGGCTGTCCCCCGCTGGCCCCGCCCCTGCCGCGGGTGGGGCACGGCGCCCTCGGCCACCCTCGTGAGCACGGGCGCGCCGGTCGGTGGCGACCATGGTGTGCCTCGGTTTCGGGCTGCTGCCGTCGTACGGCCGACTCGGCTACCCGGCGATCGTGGCACTGGCCCTGCTGGTGCCGGTAGTGGTGCGCTGGCCGCGGAGCGGGCGGGGCGGGCGGCTCGGGGCAGCCGGGGGTGGCGCGGGCCGCGTGTCTGGGGGCGGCGTGCGCGGCGCAGCAACTGCCGTGGTTCCTGGCGCCGTTCCTGCGGGCCGGGATCTACGCCCTACGGCGCGGGGAGCCGAGATCGCGGGCGGCGACGCTGGTGCTGCTCAAGATCGTCGGGGTCGCCGCCACCGTATGGCTGCTGATCAACACGTACTTCGTGGTGAGCGAGCCGGCTGACTGGGTCCGGGGCATCGCGCTGCCGTTGACGCAGAGGCGTCGCAGCCGCGTGCGCTGTCCGGTGCCGGGCGCCGTCCGGCGCGGATCGCGGCGACGGTGCTGCTGCTCGCCCCGGCGCTCGCGAGCGCGGTCCGGGCGGCGACGGGGACGCCGCCGCTGCGGATGCAGGTGACCTCGGTGCGGCGGACGTCGGCCGACAGGCTCTCCCTGCTGAACCTCCGCGTCACCAACGCGGGCGGCAGCGCCCTGTCGCCGCACTTCATGCTCACCACGGGCCAGGGCACGCACCCGCAGGGTCGATCGGGCGAGGCCCGGCGACCCTGCCCGTACCGCCGTACCGCAGACGCTGTCGAGTGCGGATGTGCGCCTGCGGGTTGGAGGGTTGACGTCCCGTCAGGCGGCGGTGCGGACGAAGCGGAGGGTGGCGGCGACCGTCGTGAGGCCGCGGATCATGCCCAGTTGGTTCCAGCCCATGCCGAACTGGTCGCGGTTCACGGAGAACTCCGTGTCCAGGGTGAGCGAGTCGGCGTCCGAGCCGATCAGGCGGGCGGTGAAGGACTGGGGGCGGCTGATGCCGCGTACGGTCAGCTGACCGACGACGTGGACCTTGTCGCCGTCGCGGAGTTCGGCGCCGCGGACCGCGAAGGTGATCTCGGGGTGGTGGTCGGCGTCGAAGAAGTCGGCGGACCGCAGGTGCGTGTCGCGCTTGGCGTTGCCGGTGTCCAGGGTGGTGGCGTCCAGGGTCACGGTGCCGACGGCGGACCCGTCGGGCCGCACCTCGCCCTGGCCGGTGACGGCGCCGAAGGTGCCCTTCACCGTGACCAGGCCCCACATCGTCTTGTGCCGGAGGGCGACGGTGGAGGCGGTGGTGTCGAGCTGCCACAGTCCGGTTTCCACGGCGACGGTCATGATCGTTCCCTGCTTTCCTGATGACTACCTGATGATTCAAATTTGGATGACCTCACGCTAGCCGACTATCCAAATCTGAACAACCCCTCGGTCCAAAAATGGACAACAGGTACACTCGAATCCATGGCCGACTCCGACGCACACCCCGCCGACCTGCCCGAATGCCCCTCCGCGCAGGGTGGCGGACTGCTGCCCGCGGAGCTGCGCGCCTGGATGGTCCTGCTGGCCGCGACAGGAGCCGTGGAGCAGCGACTGCGGGCCGTGGTCAAGGAGCGCCTGGACGTCTCGCACGACGAGTTCCTGGTCCTGTGCCTGCTGGCCGAGCAGCCCGAGACAGGTCTGCGCATGACCCGGATCGCCGAACTCCTGGGCCGCCCCAAGACCCGGCTCACCTACCAGATCGCCTGCCTCCAGCACGCCGGCCTGGTCTCCCGCAGATCGGTCTGCGGCGACAAGCGCGGCATCGAGGTGACCCTCACGGACAAGGCCCGCCGCCTGCTGTCGGAGGCCTCCGGCGGCCTCGCCGACACGGTCAAGGAGGCCCTCGCCCAGTTCATGGGGGCCGACCAGCGGGAAGCCATGTGCGGTCTGGTGCCAGACCTCGTCCAGGAGCCTGAAGGCCACTGACGCCCCGGTTGTCCCGAGGAGCCCGGGGTACCCGGCTGCCCACCGCAGCCGAAGGAGCGCCCCATGGCCGTGTCCGACCTGCCCGCACCCGTCACCCGCCGGGGGACCGCGCCGCCGGTCGACGGCGGTGGCCTTCAGGAGGCGCTGCGCGCACGCGTCGACGGGGAGGTGCGGTTCGACGCCGGGAGCCGGGCCGCGTACTCGACCGACGCCTCCAACTTCCGGCAGACCCCGATCGGCGTGGTCGTCCCCCATGCCCCCGAAGCGGCCGTGGAAGCGGTTGCCGTCGCGCGCGAGTACGACGCACCCGTGCTGTCCCGGGGCGGCGGGACGAGCCTGGCCGGGCAGTGCACCAACACGGCCGTGGTGATCGACTGGTCGAAGTACTGCAACCGCCTGGAGTCCGTGGACACCGACGCCCGCACCTGCGTCGTCCAGCCCGGCATCGTGCTCGACGACCTCAACCGGCGACTCGCGGGCACCGGTCTGCGCTTCGGACCCGAACCCGCCACCCACATGAACTGCACGATCGGCGGCATGATCGGCAACAACTCCTGCGGCGCCACCGCCCAGGCCACCGGCAAGGTGGTCGACAACGTCGCCCGCCTGGAAGTGCTCCTCTACGACGGCACCCGCTTCTGGTGCGGCCCGACCGACGACGAGGAGTACGCCGAGATCGAGCGGCACGGCGACCTCCGCTCGGCGGTCTACCGGCGGTTGCGCGCCCTGCGCGACACCTACGCCGACGAGATACGCAACCGTTTCCCCGACATCCCGCGCCGCGTCTCCGGCTACAACCTCGACTCACTGCTGCCGGAACACGGTTTCGACGTCGCCGGACTGCTGGTCGGCAGCGAGTCCACGCTCGTCACCGTGGTGCGTGCGGAGTTGAAGCTGGTGCCCGTGGTGAAGGAACGGACGCTGGTCGTGCTCGGGTTCACGAGCGTCGAGCGCGCCGCCGACTCGGTGCCGGAGATCCTGCCGTACGAGCCGATGGCACTGGAGGGCGTCGACTCCAAACTGATCCGCGACGAGCAGCTCAAGAACCTCAATCCGCAGGCGATTTCCGAACTGCCCCAAGGCAAGGCCTACTTGATGGTCGAGTTCGGGGGCGACACGCTCGAGGAGTCGGACCAGCGGGCGCATCGCATGCTGGCCGCGCTGGACGAGAGCGAGCACGATCCCGAGGTCGCGTTCGTGGACGACCCTGACCGCGAGGAGGAGCTGTGGCAGGTCCGCGAGGCCGGGCTCGGCGCCACCGCGCACGTCCCGCACCGGCCCGACACCTTCGAGGGCTGGGAGGACTCCGCCGTTCCGCCCGAACGCCTCGGTGACTATCTGCGCCGGCTGCAGGACCTGATCGAGGAGTTCGGCTACCGCAGCGACACCGGCCCCAGCCTCTACGGCCACTTCGGGCAGGGCTGTGTGCACACCCGGATCCCCTTCGACCTGTACTCCGCCGACGGTGTGGCCGCCTACCGGCGCTTCATGGAACGGGCGGCCGATCTGGTCGCCGAGTTCGGCGGGTCCTTCTCCGGCGAGCACGGGGACGGGCAGAGCCGGGGCGAGCTGCTGGCGCGGATGTTCGGGGAGGAACTGGTCGAGGCGTTCGGCCGGCTCAAGGCCGTGTTCGATCCGCGGGACCGGATGAACCCCGGCAAGGTCGTGGCGCCGTACGGGCTCGACGAGCATCTGCGGCTGGGCGGCGACTGGGCCCCGTACGACCCGCGCGATCTGCACTTCCGTTTCCCGGACGACGGCGGGTCGTTCGCCGAGGCCGCGAACCGGTGCGTGGGCGTCGGCAAGTGCCGCCAACTCACCAACAACGGCGGCGCGGTGATGTGCCCCTCCTACCAAGTCA
The DNA here is from genome assembly GCF_030499575.1 of Streptomyces sp. DG2A-72. NCBI lineage: Bacteria > Bacillati > Actinomycetota > Actinomycetes > Kitasatosporales > Streptomycetaceae > Streptomyces > Streptomyces sp. DG2A-72. The sequence goes on along the minus strand of NZ_JASTLC010000001.1, from coordinate 8,015,165 downwards.
CCCTGGAGGAGGAGCACTCCACGCGCGGACGGGCCCGCCTGCTGTTCGAGATGCTCGACGGGCACGGCGACGGCGCGATCCGGGAGGGCTGGCGGTCGGAGGCGGTGAAGGACGCCCTCGATCTGTGTCTGGCGTGCAAGGGGTGCAAGAGCGACTGTCCCGCCGACGTCGACATGGCCACGTACAAGGCCGAGTTCCTGGCCCACCACTACGCGCGCCGGCCATGGCGCAGGCCACGCTCCGACCTGACCATGGGCTGGCTGCCGGTCGTCGCCCAGGCGGTGGGCCGCACGCGGCTGGGGCCGATGGTCAACGCCTTCACACACCTGCCACCGCTGTCGAAGGCGGCCGTGGCACTCGCGGGGGTCGAGGAGCGGGAGCTGCCGCGGTTCACCGGTCGCACCCTGCAACAGCGGCTCACCCGGCACAGGCCGTACGGCGACGGGGCGCGCGGGACGGTCCTGCTGTGGCCGGACACCTTCACCAACTTCTTCCACCCGCACGTCGGTCAGGCCGCCGTCCGGCTGCTGGAGCACGCGGGCTGGCGGGTCGAGCTGCCCGGCGAGCCACTGTGCTGCGGGCTGACATGGATCTCCACCGGGCAGCTCAGCGTCGCCGAACGGGTGCTCGGGCGGACCGTCCGCCGCCTCGCCGGGCATGTCCGCGACGGCGGCCTGGTCATCGGTCTCGAACCGAGCTGTACGGCCGTGTTCCGGTCGGACGCGGCAGAGCTGTTCCCCGGTGACCGGGATGTGCGCAGGCTGCGCGAGCAGACCGTGACGCTGGCCGAACTGCTCACCGAGCACTCCCCCGGCTACGAGCCCCCGCGGCTGCCCGGCCGAAAGGCGCTGGTCCAGGTGCACTGCCATCAGCATGCGGTGCTGGGGTGGGACGCCGACCGGGAGTTGCTCGGCCGGGCGGGAGTCGAAGCCGAGCGGCTGGAGTCCGGATGCTGCGGACTGGCCGGCAACTTCGGGTTCGAGCGGGGGCACTTGGAGGTGAGCAAGGCTTGCGCAGAGCGGGTGTTGTTGCCGCGGTTGCGGGAGACGGATGCGGGTGTGGCTGTTCTGGCGGATGGGTTCAGTTGCCGTACGCAGATCCATGAGTTGGACAGTGGGGGGCATGAGGGGGTGCACTTGGCGGAGTTGCTGGCGTCGGGGTTGCCTCGTATGTGAGGGGCCGGCGGCGAAACCTCGCGGCAACGGCTCCAGCCGCACAGGGAAGGCATGGAGTGCGAAGCCGTATGTCCCATGTGATCCATGTGGCTCATATATGCGGCGCGCGTCACTGCGCGCCGGCCGCCTCCCGCTCGATCTGCTCGAACTGCGCGCCCATCGCCTCGGCCAGCGCGTTGGCGGCGGACAGCGGACGGACCATGACGGTGAGCTCGTCGATGCGGCCCTCCTCGTCGAAGTGCAGGAAGTCGCAGCCCTGGAGCTGCTTTCCGGCCACGGTGGCGGTGAAGACGAACGCGTGGTCGCGGCCGTCGGGGTTGGCGATCTCCAGGACGTAGGTGAAGTCCTCGAAGACGCGCAGGACACCGCGCAGGATCGCGGCGGTGATCGCCTTGCCCGCGTAGGGCTTGAAGACGACGGGGCTGGTGAACACGACGTCGTCGGCCAGCAGCGCCTCCACGGCTGCGATGTCACGGTCCTCGACGGCCTTGCGGAAGGGGTGCACGAGATCACCTCACAGTAGATTACTCAACAAGTTGAATAAGCGTATCGGGTGAGGTCCCGTCGGCATCGGATTACCTATGGCACGCATTGGTTTCCTCATTGGATCGCTATGGCAGGCCCGCCTACGGTGGACGCATGTCAAAAATCCTCTTCGTAGTAACCGGTGTCGACCACTGGACGCTCGCCGACGACTCCCGGCACCCGACCGGCTTCTGGGCCGAGGAGGCCGTCGCCCCGTACGAGGCGTTCAAGGCTGCCGGTCACGAGATCGTGGTCGCCACGCCCGGCGGCGTCGTACCGACCGTGGACCGGGCCAGCCTGGCGCCGGAGTTCAACGGCGGCCAGGAGGGCGCCGACCGGGTCGCGACCGCACTCGCCTCGATCACCGAGCTTCAGCAGCCGGTCAAGCTGGAGGACGTCCGGCTCGACGATTACGACGCCGTCTTCTACCCGGGCGGTCACGGCCCGATGGAGGACCTCTCCGTCGACGCCACCTCCGGCAGGCTGCTCATCGACACCCTGGACTCCGGCAAGCCGCTCGGCGTCGTCTGCCACGGTCCTGCCGCACTGCTGGCCGCCGTCCGGGCCGGCGGCGAGAACGCCTTCGCGGGTTACCGGGTCGCGGCCTTCACCAACGCCGAAGAGACGCAGTCCGGTTTCGCCGACAAGGCGAAGTGGCTGCTGGAGACCCGTCTCGTCGAGGCCGGCGTGGACGTCCGGGTCAGCGAGCCCTGGGCGCCGCATGTGGTCGTCGACCGCAACCTGGTCACCGGACAGAACCCGGCCTCCGCCGCCCCGGTCGCCACCGAGCTGCTGAAGAAGCTGGCCTGACCGGGCAGGGCCGCAAGCCATAGCCGAGAGCTAGGCTCATCGCTATGAGGCATAAGGATTCCAATGGCCCCCACGGGTCCCGCGAACCCCGGGACCCGGACGGGGCGCCGCACTCCCCGCCCCCGCCGCTGGACCTGAACCTCGTCCGTACGTTCCTCGCCGTCTACCGCTCCGGCTCCTTCACCGCCGCCGCCCAGCTGCTCGGTATCTCGCAGCCGACGGTGACCACGCAGGTCAGGGCCCTGGAACGGCAGTCGCGGCGCGAGCTGTTCGCCCGGCTGCCGCGCGGCGTCACGCCGACGCCGTACGCCCATGACCTGGCGACCCGGATCGCGGGCCCGCTCGACGCCCTGCTGGCCGCCGCCGGCCACGACCCGGCGGAGGCGCCGGCCACCGCTCCGGTCCATCTGGCCGGTCCCGCCGAACTCCTCTGCGTCCGGGTGCTGCCCGCGCTGGCACCGCTCGTCGCGGACGGTGTGCAGATGCGGATCACGCCGGGCCTGACCGACCCGCTCCTCGACGAACTGCGGTCCGGCCGCCACGACCTGGTCATCGCGACCACGCGCCCGCGCGGCCGGACGCTGGCCGCGATGCCGCTGCTGGACGAGGAGTTCGTCCTCGTCGCCGCGCCGAAGTGGGCCGAGCACCTCGCCGGCCGCCTCACCACGGAGGGCCCCGGCGTCCTGCACACCGTCCCGCTGATCACGTACGCCGAGGACCTGCCCATCGTCCGCCGCTACTGGCGCCATGTCTTCGAGCAACGCCTCAACTGCCGCGCCGCCGTCACCATGCCCGACCTGCGCGGCGTCCTGGCAACGGTCACGGCGGGCGCGGGCTTCACGGTCCTGCCCCGCTATCTCTGCGCTGCCGAACTCGCCGACGGCGCACTGGTCCTGCTGCACGAGACGGACGATCCGCCGATCAACACCGGCTATCTCGTCCAGCGCCCGGGGACACCGGAGAATCCGGACGTCGTACGGGTACGGGAGCGGTTGCTGGCGCTGGGTCCCACGTGGTGACGTCCCGGGCTTCGACGGCGTACGCGCTCACAGCCTGTCGTCACCGCAACGCGCAGGTCACCCGGTAACTGCCGGACGGAATCCGGCAGTTGGCTGTCCCGTCCGCGTAACCCAGATACTTCACCCCGGGCACACGAGCAAGCGGTGTCCGTCCTTCCCGCACCGATTCCGGATCGGCCGTCGGGACGCGCCAGGTGGCCGTCGTGCTGGGCGGGACCACGGACCGGTGGGTGAACGTCGCCCCCGTGACGCGCTCCACTCGCTGACGATCTCGCCGTAGGGGGAGACGTCTGGCGTCGGCCCCGGGCAGGCGAGCGCAGGTGCCAGCCGAAGCGGGCGGCGCGGCATACGCCGTACCTCTCCCCGTCGTCACCGCCGCCGCGACCGCCGTACTCACGCTCACGGCGAGCACAGCGAAAATTGAACGGGCATTGAAACTTTTCAAAACCGGAACGTCAGTTCATCGGCCGATCGCCGTAGGGGCGCCGTGCGCAGGACGCGACGACCACGAAGGGCCACAGGGCCTGCATCGCCGTCACCAGACGCTCGGCGGCTCCGATGGCACCGTCGTCCTGCTGCATCTCGATCAGAAACCAGAGTGCGGCGAGACCCATCAGCGCGGTCGCCGCGAGGGAGGGCCCCGGCCGCAGGCCCCAGGGTGCGGCCGCATCGCGCACGGCGGCCAGCACCGGCCACACCGCCAGGAACGTGAAGCCGACCACAGCGACCGAACCGTGCCGCAGCGAACCCCCGCTGCTCGGCGGCGGCACCAGCGCCACCACCAACGCCGCCAGTCCGCCCCCGCCGAGCGCCACACGCCCGGCGAACGCGGCCGGCCGCAGGCCGCAAGCGGTGAGCAGATGGCAGACCCCCAGCGCGAACAGGGCCGCGGTCATCACCCAGTACCCCGACGCCCCGTAGGCCCCCAGCACACTGATCGTCTGGGTGGCGGGGTCATAGGCAGGCCCCTCGAGCAGCGCCGCGGCCGACCAGCCGCCGATCAGCACGAGAGGCGCACACGCCGATGACAGCAAGGCCCACCATGGCACAAGTCGCATCAATACACCGTAAAACGGCACATCCTAGCTCACACTGACCCCCGGAGCGGCCGAGAAGGTCGTCGTCACCTTCGAGGACCAGCCGTAAGCTGCCCGGTCGCGAGAGGCCCCGACGACCGCCTCACCCCGCCCGCTCACCCCGCCCCGTCCGGGCCGTACGACCGCCCAGGTCTCCACGCCCCTGGACCTGGTCGCCGACGTTCCGGTCAGCCAGCCCGCTCGCGTCGTATCTCGCACCGCCGGCCGTGCGGCGCCTGGACCGGCCTGGACACCACGGTCGCCTTCGGTCTCACGAGGCAGGGCCTGACCAGCACGGTCCTGCACGACATCGACGGCCCGGTCGGCCACGCCCAGCAGATCCCGACGGTCCGACCGCTGCCGGGGTGAGCGCGTCGAGGACCGGTCAGGATTCAAGAAGCGCCGGTCACCGAGCCGCGCTTAGCGTGAATGCCATGACCTCCATCGATTGCGTCACCCTCGAGGTGGCCGACCCCACGGCCGCCGAGCGCTTCTACACCGATGCCTTCGGCCTGGGCAAACAGGTACGTCTGCGGGCCTCGGAGGAGCCGACGTCCGGCTTCCGCGGCTTCACGGTGTCGCTCGTGGTCTCCCAGCCGTCGATAGTCAATGGCCTGTTCGGCGCCGCCCTGGCCGCCGGCGCCACCGAGCTGAAGCCCGCCAAGAAGTCGTTGTGGGGTTACGGCGGTGTCGTACAGGCCCCCGACGGGACGATCTGGCAGCTCGCAAGCTCGTCGAAGAAGGACACCGGCCCGGACAGCCGGCAGATCGATGAGATCGTTCTCCTCCTTGGTGTCTCGGACATGGCCGCGACCAAGGCTTTCTACGTCGACCGCGGCCTCAAAGTCGCGAAGAGCTTCGGCAGCAAGTACGTCGAGTTCGACGCTTCGTCGAGTCCCGTCAGACTTTCGCTGTACGGACATCGCGGCCTGGCCAAGGTCGCCGGAGTCCCGCCGGAGGGCAGCGGGTCCCACCGGCTCGCGATCGGCGGCGACGCCGGGACCTTCGCCGACCCGGACGGGTTCGTGTGGGAGCCCGCGGCTTGAAGTTCCGAACCCATGTGGAGCCCCCGGAGCCCATGAAGGGGCTGGAGGTACCGCCCACCGCGTCGGCACCGGCACCGGCGGCCCTCTTGGTCGAGCCCGAGGACTTCGCCCGCGCCCTGGACGCAGACCCGGCCGCCCGCGACGCCTACGACCGCCTGCCTCAGGGCCGCAAGCGGCAGCATGTCCTCGCCATCGACAGCGCGAAGAAACCCGAAACGCGACTGCGGCGGATCGAGAACGCCCTGGCGGAACTCAGGGACGGAGCGGGCCGGTAGCCACCGCGCGCCAGGTCCGACCCGCTGCCCTATTCGCAGGTGATCTCGTTGCGCGGCGTGTAGTGGGTGCGGAACGGCTCCCGCTTCACCTCTTGGCCACCATCGCGGAAGACCCGCTCCACGGTGACGTCGAAGCCCTCCAGCGGAGTCTGCGGCACGCACTCCTTGTCGGTGCTGACCTTCTCCTCCGGCTGCTTCACGTTCGTACGCGGTCCCGTCACCGACTCGATCTCGTCGTACTTCTTGGTGCCGAGGAACGTGATGGTCACCGAGGTGTCGGTGGACTCGGCCTGGATGTAGATGGCGTTGCCGGAGTCGTTGGTGAACCTCAGGTCCAGGCTGCCCCAGGCGACCGTGGCCTCGCGGCCCTCCGGGTAGCGCTCTATGTAGAAGGAGTGGGCGCCGTACTCCACGGGCTTTACCCCGGCGAAGAACACCGCGTTGAACATGGTCGTGGCCACGGCGGAGACACCGCCACCGGGCGCTTTGGTGAACTGGTCGTCGAGGATCATGATGCCCTCGACGAAGCCGTTGGCCTCGGTGCGCTCGCCCACGGTCCGGTTGAAGCTCCAGGTCTCGTCCGGCATGACGACGGAGCCGTTGATCAGTTCCACGGCCCGGCCGATGTTCTTCGTGCGGTACGGGGCCGGTTCGAAGTTGACGGTGAAGGACGACATCTTCTCCTTCAGCCCCAGCCGCGCGGCGTTCTCGCGGGTCACCTGCGGCTGGGTCAGCCGCGTGGCCACCTCGCCGGTCCGTGCGGTGCCCGACTTGGTGAGCAGCGGCAGTACGGCCTTGCTCAGCGCCTTGTCGGTGACCTCCTGGCCGGGGCGGCCGTCCTCGGCCACCGCGACCTTGTCGCCGTCGAGGCGCAGCACGGCGTTCTCGGCCCTGGCGGGCAGGTCGGCGAGGGACTGGGCCACCGCGGGGGCGGCGCGCAGGCCCTTGCCGTCCAGCTTCGGGGTCAGGCTGCCGGTGCTGTCAGGCCGCATCGTCAGGTATGCGCCCAGGACGGCCTGGTCGATCGTGAACCGCTTGCCGCCCGCGGTGAGCGTGACAGGGGCCGACATGGCCGGCTGCGCGAACTCGCGCACCGCCCGCCGCACCTCCTCCGCCGTGACCTTCGGCTTCGTCTCGCGGGTGGGCAGCGCGGTGGTGGAGCCGGCCTCGCCGCGCAGGAAGGCGGTGCGCAGGGGGTCGACCGCGGCGTCCACGTCCAGCGCGTGGCCGTTGCGCGGAGCGACCTGCCGGACCTGGCCGTCCGCGAAGGTGACGCCACCGTTGCGGACCTTTTGGTCGAGGGACCTCGCGAGCTTTCCGAGGGCGGAGTGGGCCTTGTCCTCGTCGACGCGTACGACCGGCTCGACGGCGCCGCCGGAGCGGAAGAGACCGCCGATCACGCTGAACGGATCGGCGTCGCCGGTGCGCGCTGCCCGGTCGACCGTTTCCTCGATGTCGAAGGCGATCCCGGCCCGCTGCGGATCGACCGTGCCCCTGCGGTCACCGACCGTCACGGCCAGGTCCTGCGACGCGGCCTCCCCCAGGCGCTCCTCCAGCTTCTGGGTGGCCTCCGCGCGGGTCAGGCCCCCGATGTCCACACCGCGCACCGTCGTACCGGTGTCGATGTCCCCGCCCGCGAGCAGCAGCCCGGCGAGATACAGGCCACCCACACCGACGGTCAGAGCGCCGCCGGCCAGGGCGAGAGGCGGAACGGAGGGTATTCGGGGGCGCATGGGTCTCCTGGACGATGAATGGGACGGTGCACCGGAGGACGCGACACTGCGCACAGGGCAAGCGTCCCAAGGTAGCCACAATCGGACCGAAAACGCATATGTCCCACGTCACGCGGGGGCTCCGGAGCAACCGCACAGTGCCGCCGCCCCGTGTGTTCTCCACGGTCGAATCGCCGTGATGGTTCAATCCGCGAACACAGAGATCGGTTCCCCCTCAGCACCCGAGATCGATTCGGCCTCGGCGCCCGGCTCCGAGCCGTCGCCCCCAGGACGGGACAGGACCGGACAGGACCGGACAGGACCGGCGGCACGAAGGACAGCCCGTGCTGAGCCGCCGGTATGCTGAGGCGGCTGCGGCACCCCCCACCATCACCCGTTCCCACGCGGTGAGTTACGGCCTGCGGCGACCGCGACGTCTCACGGCAAGAGGATGACAACAGGTGCTGATGGCGGGCCGCTACCGGCTGGACGAGTCGATCGGACGCGGTGGGATGGGGGAGGTCTGGCGGGCATACGACGAGACTCTCGCCCGGCCGGTGGCCGTCAAGCTCCTGCTGCCCCAGGAGACCGACCCCACCGCCACCTCCCGTTTCCGGCTGGAGGCGCAGACCGCGGCCCGGATCGACCACCCGAACGTGGTCGGCGTCCTGGACTTCGGCGAGTACGACGACCGGCTCTTCCTGGTGATGGAACTCGTCGAGGGCGACAGCCTCGCCCGCGCGCTGGCCCAGTCGGGCGCGCTGCCCGCCGACCGCGTGGCCTCGATCGCCGCGCAAGCCGCCGCCGGGCTCGCCGCCGCGCACCGGCAGGGCATCGTCCACCGGGACATCAAGCCCGCCAACCTGCTCCTGGACGCCGACGGCACCCTCAAGATCGGCGACTTCGGCATCGCCCGCTTCCTCGACGACCCCGGCGCCGCGCTGACGGCCACCGGGCAGATCGTCGGCACGAGTCTCTATCTCGCCCCCGAGCGCGCCCTCGGACAGCCGGCGGGCCCGGCCTCCGATGTGTACGCGCTGGGCTGCGTGCTCTACCAACTCCTCACCGGCCGCCCGCCGTTCCAGGCCGACACCGCCGTCGCCATCCTGCACCAGCACCTCGACGCCGCCCCCGTACCACCCCGCGAACTGGGCATCCCCGGTCTCCCGCCCGCCTTCGAGAACTACCTCCTCGGCCTGCTCGCCAAGGACCCGGAGCACCGGCCCACCGCCCAGCAGGCCGCCGAATGGTTCGCCGACGGCGCCTGGCTCGGGCGCCCAGAACCGCTCCCCGACGCGACACCGGCCCCCCGGCCGGGGGCACAGCAACTGGGCGAGACCAGCGCCCCGACCACGTACGCACTGCCCTCCGTCCAAGGCAGCGCCACCGCCGGCCGGTCCCGGGCACGCCGTCCGGAACGACCGGCGCTTCTCACCCGCCTCGCACGTCGGCCGCGTGTGGCGGCCACGGCAGCCGCAGCCGTGCTCTTCGTGGCCGCGATGGTCCTCGGCGTGCTGTGGTTCGCCCCCGACAACACCGCGGCGACGGGCACGGAATCCGAGCCGTCGCCCCGTACGAGCGCTCCCGCCTCCGCCTCTCCCCCGGCATCGAGCCCGGCTTCCACCGCCGCCCCGAGCCCGACGGCAGAGCCGAGTGACAGCCGGGAACAGCGTGACGCCGAGAAGCCGGAGCGGGAGAAGCGACACGACGGACGTCAGGATGAGGAGGGGGACGAGGAGGGGGACGAGGACGACTGACGGCGGCCCGATCAGCGGCACGGGTCAGTGCTGCTCCGGATCGAACTCCAGCACCTGCGTCAGCCGGATGTTGTTGCCCGACTGGTCCCGGAACGATGTGTCGATCCCGTACGGCTGGACCGTCGGCGGGTCGTTGAACTCGACGCCACGGGCGGACAGTTCGTCATACGCGGCCTTGCAGTCGTCGGTCTCCAGGAACAGCGTGCCGCCCGCGCCCTTGGCCACCAGATCCGACAGCTGGGCACTGCTCGCCTCGTCCAGCATCGGTTGCCCCGGTATCGGCATCAGCACCAGCGCCGGACCGTCCCCGCCGGGCGGACCGACGCACAGCCACCGGAAACTCCATGCCTCCATCCGCACGTCCGCCCGGACCTCCCAGCCGAGTTTGCCGGTGTAGAAGTCCAGCGCCTCGTCCTGGTCGTGCACCCAGAACTGCGCGTTGGCAATTTTGATCGTCGTCATGGTCGCTCCTCGGTCGGTTGCCTGGAACCGACGCTAGGCAGCGGGCAAGGCCGTGTCTTCTCGAAATGTGCGGTTCTGCGGCCGTCCGTACGCCATCGCCACACAGCGCGGGATACGCACATGCCGTGCGGCGGGCGGATGGGCCGCACGGTAGGCCTGCGGGGTCATCCCGTACATCCTGCGGAAACTCGTCGTGAACGAACCGATGCTCCGCACCCCCACAGCGACGCCGATCGCGGCCACCGTCCAGTCGGTTGCCAGCAGCAGGGCGGCGGCGCGCTCCAGGCGGCGGGTCAGCAGGTACTGGTGCGGCGACTCGCCGAACGCGGCCTTGAAGCAGCGGCTGAAGTGGGCCGGGGACAGCGCGGCGGCCGCAGCCATGTCGGCCACGGTGAGTGCCTCGGAGTAGTGGGCGTCCACGAGATCCCTGGCGCGGAGCAGATGACGAGCGATCGGAACATGGGCCACGGGACCATTGTGCGGTCGCCGGAATGAGGGGCCTCATCTCCGCGGCTCCCCTCTTCGACGTGCGGCCACGAATGGCTGTCGGCATGTTGCCGACGACGATCGCCGCTGGGCATATTGAGACCCCGCCCTCCCGGGTGATCTCCCCTCAAGTTTCTCTTTTGGTCGCCGCGGATTTGAGTGATGAAGAATCCCTAAGGTGCTCCACGGGGCGATTTTCAGCTCGTGCGAATAAGGAGAAATCCATGCAGAGCGCGCGGTTCAACGCTTCCGGCAATGCGGCGGCGAAAGTTTCCTATACGGCCCGCCGCCTTGTCGAGCTGGGCCACGGAAGCACCGGCACACTGGGGCTGAGCAGGCAGGATGCCCGTCCGCGGGCAGGCGACCTGGTGCTGTGCCGGGTGACCGAAATCGGCCATCACAAATCCCTCGGGCAAGCACACGGAAAGCGCAATCGGCTGTTCGTCGGCGACACGATAGTGGTCGCATATGGCGCACGCTACGCCCCCGACCAATTCGAGGCAGAGGTGCCCGGCGACCTCGGCCCGTGTGACCTGGCCGCCGGAGGCGGCATAGCCGGCCGGGTCGTCTCCTCGCACTCCAGAATGAACCCTCCCACCCGGCTGCAGCCCCTTGGTCTGGTCACCGACGAGCACGGCGCGGTCATCAACCTCGCCCGCCTGGCCCGGCCCGTCGTGCCGGCCCTCGCACCGCGCCCGCGCACCATCGCCGTACTCGGCACATCGATGAACGCGGGCAAGACGACCGTGGCCGCCGCCCTCATACGCGGCCTCAGCCTGGCCGGCCGCCGGGTCGGCGCGGCAAAGGTGACCGGCACCGGTGCGCCCGGGGATCCGACGCTGATGGCCGACGCGGGCGCGTCACGGGTCATCGACTTCACCGACCTGGGCTTCCCCACCACCTACCAGCTGCCGATGGCGCAGGTGATCCGCATTCTGCGCAGCGCGGTCACGGATCTGACGAGCCACCAGGCAGATGCCATAGTGCTGGAAATCGCGGACGGGATCCTGCAACGGGAGACGGCGGCGCTGATGCGGACACCGGAATTCCGTGCCGATGTGGACGGCATCGTGTTCGCGGCCGGTGACTCGGTCAGCGCGGTGGCGGGAGTACGGCTGCTGCGTGAGGAGGGGCTTCCCGTCATGGCCCTGAGCGGGGTGCTGACGGCCTCTCCGCTGGCCATGGCCGAAGCGGTGGCCAGTGTGGACATCCCCGTGTTCGAAGCGGCCGAGTTGTCCGACCCCTCCGTCGCCGGCCGGATCCTCACGGGTGCCATGGCGGGCGGGAGCCTCGTGAGGGACGAGAGCGGCCTGCCGGAGGACCACAGTCGACTGACGGACTGCAGCGGCCCTCTGACGGCCGAATCAGTGGCTTGACCGCGGCGGGACGGCAGCGCGTCCGGATGCCGCACACCCTCGGCGGTGTACGGCGCCGGCTCATGCTCCTCCTGGTCCTCGCGGGGTTCGGGCAGGCGGTCTGCGTGGTCGGCTTCGCCCTCCTGGTGCATGGCGCGGCCTACCGCATCACGCACGGCGGGGAGATGGCGTCCGGCCACGACCGCAGCGCCATCTACACCCACGTCGCCGGTTACGCGCCCGGCACACTGGCCGCCGGACTCCTCACGTCGGCGTGCGCGACCGTACTTCTCAGGGCGGCAGGCGAACCGCTCGCGGAACGGCTGGCCCAGAGCTACGTACACAGCGTCAGAATGCGTCTTTTCGACCACGTCGCCGGAAGCGAGGCATGGGGCCCGGACCGGCGTACGGTCGGCGTCACCGTGCTCCGGTTCACCGGCGACGCATCCGCCCTCCGACTGTGGATCAGCAAGGGCGTGGCACCACTGCTGGTGGACGGGGTGTTCGTGGCGTGCGCGCTCGTCGCACTGGCCGTCATGGCGCCGAGGATCGGCACGCTTTCGGCGGCGATGATCCTCCTCGCCGCGGCCACCGTCGCGCTGTTCGGGCGGCGGTTGCGCGAACGCGTACGCGAGACCAGACGGCACAACGGCCGGCTCGCCGCCTTCGTCAACGAACGGGTCACGCACACGGCCGTCATTCAGTCCCTCGGACGCATCGAGCAGGAGCGCCGGGTGATGCGGCGGCGCAGCCGTGAGTACGGTCGCGCCATGGTGCGCCAGGCCCGGCTCACCGGAGTGATGTCGGCGACGGCCGAGGCGTGCGGCATCGGGATCCTGCTGATCGTGGTCACCGCGGGCCTGGTGGCGGGCACCAGCTGGGAGGTCCTCGCTTCGCTGCTGACGGTGGCGAACTTCCTCGGCGGGCCCCTGGCCTCGCTGGTCCGTGTGCAGGAGCACTGGCAGCAGTCGCGCGTCGCGCGCCGTCGCATAGCCGAGGTCCTCGCGGCACCGGCGCCGCTGCGCAGGCGGCGCCGGGCCGAGCCGCTCGCGGAAGGGCCCGGGCGCCTGGAACTCGCGGGGCTGCGCGTGTACGGCGTCCTGGACGCGTCGGCCGTCGCACGGCCCGGGCAGCGGATCGTACTGCAGGGCCCTCCGGGCGCGGGAAAGTCGCTGCTGCTTCGCCTCATCGCCCGACTCCAGGAACCGGACGCCGGCACCGTACTCCTCGACGGCCAGGACCTCGCCCGGCACGACCCCGAATCCGTACGGCGGATGATCAGGCTGACCAGCCCCGAACTGCCGTTGCTCCGCGGCAGCGTGGGCAAGAACCTGCGACACGGCGAACCACCCCACACGGCCACGGCTGCGGACGAGGAACACATCGAGGCCCTGGCCGAGTTGCTTCCCGACGGCCTGCGCACCCGCGTGGGTGAAGGCGGGCACGGCCTTTCCACGACCGTGCGCTACCAGGTGGCGATGGTACGAGCACTGCGCAGCGGCCCCCGGGTCCTGCTGCTGGACGAAGCCAGGCCGGAAAGGGCGCCGGGTTCCGACCTACTGGAACGTCTGCTCGACCGATACCCGGGCACCGTCGTCTACGTCACCGACGAACCCAGGCTCGCCGCACGCGCGGACGCCCTGTGGCAGATCGACGACGGCAGGCTCACGGTCCATGAGCGGGGCACGAGGCCAGGACGGGAGTGAGGCTGCATCCGCAGCATGGCCGCCGCCAATGGTCCCCAGGCGCGCCGGAATGCGCCCACGCGGGCGGCGTGCCTCGGACATCTGAACCGCTCAGTGGCTTCCCGATGGGGAAATCAAGCCGTTTCTCCGTCCGTGCCACCTCGCGAGGTCGCGGTCAGAGAACCCGCCGGGCTCCACCGATGATTTCTTGTGAGCTGCGGAGTCAGTAGAGCCATGACTGATGTGAACAAGCCGCCGGTCGTCTCCCGCCAGGAATGGCCGGCCGCGATCGCCGCCGCCCGGCGACGGCTGCCCATGACCGAGGCGGACCCCTCAGCCCCGCTCGTCGGAAGCAACGAACTGTCCTATCTGCACCAGCGTGGGTGAAGGCGTGCTACCTCCGCGATGGGGACCGCGTCTACGAGACGTACTGGACCACAGGCCACGACGACGACCTCCACAGCGGACAGCCCAGCACGCGTACGGGCAGTTCGGGCTGCTGTTCGTGAACCCGAACCCGACGGCCGTCGGGGGGCGACTTGATACCAGACTTGCTCTTGTTTCCCAACGGAGAAGGGACGGCAAGCATGGCGAACAGCGCGCTTCTGGTGATGGACGTCCAACGGGACGTCGTGGCCATCGCCGACGACGGTTCCGGATATCTGCCGCGCTTGCGCAGGGCGATCGACGGTGCCCGGGCTGCCGGCATCCCCGTGATCTACGTGGTGATCGGGTTACGGCCGGGCGATCCAGAAGTCAGCCCTCGCAACAGGGTGATGACCAACGCCGTACGGGCCGGCCTGTTCACCGAGGGTGCCCCTGGCACCGAGATCCATCAGGACGTCGTGCCCCAGCAGGGCGATGTCGTGGTGACCAAGAGGCGGGGGAGCGCGTTCTCGGGCAGCAACCTCGACTTGGTACTCCGGGCTCGCGATATCGACAGCCTTGTTCTCACCGGCATCGCCACCAGCGCGGTAGTGCTGTCCACCCTGTGGCACGCCATCGACCTGGACTTCGGCCTCACCGTCCTGGCAGATGCCTGCCTCGACACCGACCCCGAGGTGCACACGATGCTCACCGAAAAGCTGTTCCCGCAGTGGGCAGATGTCCTCACCGTCGAGGACTGGCTCAAAGCCATCGTCGATGTCGGACCGAAGTCGGATCCGACGTAGCGCCGAGACGTACAGGTCACGCCTGTACCTCGTTCGCGTCGAAACGCCGAAGCCTGGAAGGCCGAGCGGCCGCGCCGGGAACAGCCGGGCCGGCCGGCAGGTTGCCTCGACCGAAGGACCCGGAGACCGCAAGGTCGTCCGGCCTACCAGGATCCGGGCCCCAGGATCGCGGTATGCCCGCCGCGCACTCATACCAAGACGACGTATTTCTGCAGGAGGACTGTTTCATGTCTGACCGGCCCTTGACGCTCATGGCAGTACACGCCCACCCCGACGACGAGGCCACCGGAACCGGAGGGGTCCTCGCGCGGTATGCGGCGGAAGGCATACGCACGGTTCTCGTGACGTGTACCGACGGCGGTTGCGGTGACGGACCGGGGGGTGTCAAGCCGGGCGATCCCGGGCATGATCCGGCGTCCGTCGCCTTGATGCGCCGTCAAGAACTCAAGGCGAGCTGTGACGTCCTGAAGGTCAGCGATCTGGAGATGCTGGACTATGCCGACTCCGGGATGATGGGCTGGCCGAGCAACGACGCCCCCGGGGCGTTCTGGCAGACCCCCGTGGAGGAAGGCGCCGCCCGACTTGCGGAACTCATGCGGCACTACCGACCCGATGTGGTCGTCACCTACGACGAGAACGGCTTCTACGGCCACCCCGACCACATCCAGGCACACCGCATCACGATGGCGGCGCTGGAGCTGACCGAGCTGACGCCGAAGGTGTACTGGACGACGGCGCCCCGCTCGATGATGCAGCGATTCGGGGAGACCATGCGCGAGTTCCATCCGGACATGCCGGAGCCGGACCCTGCCGAGGCCGCCGCGCTGGCCGAGATCGGCCTCCCCGACGATGAGATCACCACATGGGTGGACACCACCGCGTTCAGCGATCAGAAGTTCGATGCGCTGGCCGCGCACGCCAGTCAGGGCGAGAACATCTTCTTCCTCAAGATGGGCAAGGAGAGGTTCGGCGAGTTGATGGGCATGGAGACCTTCGTACGCGTCAAGGACGCCACCGGCGCGGCCACACCCGAGAACGATCTCTTCGCCGGACTGCGCTGATCCACCCGTCCGACCGGACCCGGGAAAGCTCCTCGGCCGCACGGCGCGACAGCCCAGGTCACAAGCCCGGCGGTCTGCTCCGATCAAGACAGACCGCCGGGGAACGGCAGGCTGCACCCCGCAGGCCCGATCAACTGTCGTGGTGCCCGTTCTCATGGTGCCCGTTGTCGTGGTAGCCGCTGTCATGGAAGCCGTCCGGGCCACCACGGTCAGACACACCGCCCTGTGAAACCGCGGGGGTCCTGTGCGAGTCCCAAGGCATGGGAGCGGCCAAGGCACCCGGGCCGAGGACGCTGCACGCTGCTGTGACCAGGAATACGGTGGCAACTGAACGCTTGCGCAAACGCATCTGCTCTCCTCCGTGGACTGGATGAATGACAAGTTGCGTGAGTTCGGCGGTGCGAACTCACGACTGGCGGCTACCGGCCCAGCAGACCTTGCTGGTGTACGACGTGGATGAAGCCTTTTGAGGCCCCTACGGTGTGACGTGCATGTGGGCAGGAACCTTGCGTAAACCTTGCTTCGCTGGTCAGCGTGGGGTGGTAAAAGCCACCGTCACGGCGCAGCGTCAAACGGCCGTCGCGAGCGTCATGACGAGCAGTCCGCCCCTCCTCTTCGGAGCGGAACAGGCTGCACGACCAGCTCCCCCTGCACGAGCCCACCGACGCTCACGCCGGACGCCGGCTCGCGCATCATGATCCGCACCACTTCTCCGGCCGCCATAATGGAGTCATGCCCTCCAGCCCACGGCACCCCGCACCCACCCCGAGGGACGTCTCGGGCGCGGACGCCGAGGACCTCGCGCTGTACCGGGAGAAGTTCCGGCGGCGCCTGCCGAAGTCGCTGGACGAGTTGCAGGGCCCCGCTCAGGGGGTCGTGGAGCTACCGCTGCACATGGCCTGGTCGGGGATGACCTCGTACGACCTGGGCAAGCCGCGCCAGCGTATGGGCCTGTACCGCACCGTCCTGCACGACGACCTGCCCCGCCACCTCAACCAGGACCTGCTCCTCCAGCTGTGGCCGGTGCTGCGCACCCTCGTCGGCCGCACCGTGCGCGCCGTATGGGAAGACGCCTTCCCCCAACTCGCCTCCCGCACCCGGGCAGCCGCGTGACGGACATGCCGGAGCTGCACACCCGGCTCCTGGCGGACGTGATCGCCCTCGGCTCCCCCTATCCACTGGTCCTCACCGGCGGATACGCCGTGCGGGCACACCGCCTCGTGAACCGCCCCAGCCAGGACCTCGACGTCGCCACCGAGAACCCGGCGCCCATGGCCGACATCGCCGCCACGCTTCGCGCCGGCCTGGAAGCCCGCGGCTGGAAGGTGCACGCGCTGGAAACCTCCCCGCTGTCCGCCCGCTTCACCGTGACCGACCCGGCGACCTGTCGCCCAGAGCCCGTATGGCCCGTCCTCGCGGAGGAGGACGTGATCGGGACCAAGGTCCGCGCCCAGGGATGAAACACCCCGGTCCGTAACGGTCCGCCGATGCACGGTGCCCCGGCGTTCCGGGCTTTCATCATGGACGTCACTGCCCACCCAACCGCCTCGACCGATGCCGGGGCACGCGCGAACGCACCGGCCCGTCCAAGGAGCCAGCTGCACAAGGCTTCAACAGGTTGGCCAAGAGCCATACTTGACCATGCGGGGATCATCCCGTGGTGGCTTGGCATGGAGAGGAAGCAATCCGGTGAGCAGCGACAGCCAGGAAGTGGGGAAGGTTGAGGTACGGCTCAAGTGGGACCCGAGTCCCTGGAATCAGCCACCTCACCATCTCGACATCGTCGCCACGACCTACTCGGCGGATGCCCCCTACGGGCGGCCTGTCTACGTCGTCCACTTCGAGAGCCGCTCACCGGACGGCACCATCAACATGAGCCGGCACAGCCAGACCGGTCAGGGCTTCGGCTATGTCGAAACGATGACTCTGGAGCTCCATCGCCTCGCCTCCTCCTTCGCACGGGTGGTCGTGGGCGTGGCGATCCACCAGAACACCGGCCCAAAAACCTTCGGTGACATATCCAACGCCGGAGTGCTGGTCGTCGAGGGGTACAAGGAACTACTCAAGGACGACTTCGCGCAGGTCTCCGGATCCACCGCCGCGACCGTCGCAGAGTTCACCCGGGACACCTCCGGAGCGTGGGAGTTTCACGAGATGGTCCGAGGGTTCGACAGCGACCCCGTGGCCTTCACCGCGGAGATGGGCAACACCCCGTCGCCCTGACCAGGCAGCAGCACAGAGACATACGACCCGGTGACACAGTCATGAGCTCCTGGGTCCGAAGCAAGCCCCTGTCACTCCGCCCTTTCAGGTGGCCTGACCAGCCCAGCAACGCACCTGACACCCCATCAGAACGAGCGTCAAATGAGCGTCACGAGCGTCATTTCAGCGTCAAGATATCGCCCGTAACGCCCACACCGCACATAATGCGCACGCACAAAACCGCAGGTCAGGAACCCTTCGCCACCGGTTCGAGGATCGCCACGCACTCCACATGATGCGTCATCGGAAACAGATCGAACGCCCGCAACATCCGCACCCGATACCCCCCATCCCGGAAGTACCCCAAATCCCGCGCCAGCGCCGCCGGATCGCACGCCACGTATGCGATACGACGCGCGCCGAGCGACGACAGGTGCTCGACCGTCTTCCGTCCCGCTCCCGCCCGAGGCGGGTCGAGGACGATCAGGTCGACCTCGGTGATACCCGTGCGCGGCAGGACCGACTCGACCTTGCCCTGCTCGATGCGGACGCGGGGGAAGTCGGCGAGGTTGTGCCGGGCGTCTTCGACGGCGCGCTTGCCGGACTCGATGCCGAGCACCGCGCCCTTCTCGCCGAGCCGGTCGGCGAGGGCGCCGGCGAAGAGGCCGACGCCGCAGTAGAGGTCGAGCGCCATCTCGCCCTTGCGTGGGAGCAGCCCCTGCATGACCGCCGTCACAAGCGTGTCCGCGGCCTTCGGGTGGACCTGCCAGAAGCCGCCGTTGCCGACGCGGTAGGTGCGGCCGTCGGCGCGTTCGCGGACGAAGGGGCGGCCGTGGACGCGGTGGACGCCGCCGTCCTTCTCCTCCACCCGCAGCACGGACACCGGCTTGTCCAGCTCGACGAGCGGCAGCCGCGCGCCCGGCCTCGGCGTCAGGATCACCTGGCGGTCCTGCGATCCCGTCGCCGCGATCGCCTCGACGGACTCCATGCCCGTCCAGTCACGCTTCTCGATCCCCAGCTCGCTGACACCCTCGGCCGCGATCATGCAGTGGTCGATCGGCTCCACCTCGTGCGAGCGGTGCCGGCGCAGACCCGCCCGTCCCGTCTCGGCGTCCACGGCGTACTGCACCCGCGTCCGCCACGCCGGGACCTGACCGGCAGGCAGCTTGTCGCCCTCGGCCGGCATCACCGTGCCGTCCCAGCCGGCCTCCTCGGGCGTCAGCCCCGCCAGCCGCTGCAACTGCTCGGCGATGACCTCGCCCTTCATCCGCCGCTGGGCGCCGGGCTTGGCGTGCTGCCAGTCGCAGCCGCCGCAGCGCCCCGGACCGGCGTACGGGCAGGGCGCCTCGACCCGGTCCTTGGAGGCGGACAGCACCTCCACCGCGTCCGCGCGCAGGAAACGGGAGCCTTCCTCGCCCTCCGTCACCCGCGCCACGACCCGCTCACCGGGCAGCGTGTGCCGGACGAACAGCACCTGCCCCGACTCCGTACGGGCGATGCAGTGCCCGCCGTGCGCGACGGGCCCGATCTCGACCTCGTACTCCTCCCCGACCAGTGACTTCTTCGGTTCTGCCTGCATGGCGGGGTGACTCCACAACGTCAAAGGAAAGAGGAAAACGGGCGCTCAAGGGGATCAGCTGGACAACAGCCCACCAGTCTACGTGCTCAGCCGCACGTCACTCCTTCCCGCTCGGCTCCTTCGCCCGCTGCTCCGCCGGACCACGCCGCACCGACCCCGGCGCGTTCCACTCCTGCCGCTTCCGCGCCCGCTTCCTCGCGAGCTCGGACGACTCCAGCTGGTAGGGCACCGAGGTCACCATGACACCCGGCGTGAACAGCAGCCGGCCCTTCAGCCGCAGCGCGCTCTGGTTGTGCAGCAGCTGCTCGTACCAGTGGCCGACGACGTACTCGGGGATGATCACCGACACGACGTCGCGCGGCGACTGACGGCGCACGTTCTTGACGTACTCGATGATCGGCCGGGTGATCTCCCGGTACGGCGAGTCCAGCACCTTCAGCGGTACGTCGATCCCGCGCCGCTCCCACTCCGCGCGCAGCGCCTTGGTCTCGGCCGGGTCGACGTTGACGCTGAGCGCCTCAAGGGTGTCCGAGCGCATCAGCTTGGCGTAGGCCAGAGCCCGCAGGGTGGGGCGGTGGATCTTGGAGATCAGCACGACGGAGTGCACGCGGGACGGCCGTACGCTGTCGTCGCTCGGGCCCTCGGGGGCGGCGAGTTCCTCGGAGACGTGGTCGTAGTGGCGGCGGATGGCCGTCATCGTGACATAGAAGATCACCATGCCGAGCAGCGCGACCCAGGCGCCGTGGGTGAACTTGGTGACCAGGACGACCACCAGCACCAGGCCGGTGAAGAAGGCGCCGAAGGTGTTGATCGCGCGGGAGCGGACCATGTGGCGGCGCTTGGCGGGGTCCTTCTCGGTGGCCAGGTGGCGGTTCCAGTGGCGGACCATGCCGGTCTGGCTGAGCGTGAAGGAGACGAACACGCCGACGATGTACAGCTGGATCAGCCGGGTCGAGTCGGCGCCGTACACCCACACCAGCAACATGGCCGCGCCGGCCAGCAGCACGATGCCGTTCGAGAAGGCGAGCCGGTCGCCGCGGGTGTGCAGCTGGCGGGGCAGATAGCGGTCCTGGGCGAGGATCGAGCCGAGCACCGGGAAGCCGTTGTACGCGGTGTTGGCCGCGAGGAACAGCACCAGGGCGGTGGCCGCGGCGAGCACGATGAAGAAGAAGCTGCCCTTGCCGAAGACGGCCTCGGCGACCTGGGTGATCACCGGGTTCTGGACGTAGTCGGAGCCGAGCGCGACACCGTTGCTGAGCAGGTCGACGGCCGGGTTCTCGGCCATGCGGACCTTGGTCGCCATGGCCAGCCCGATGATCCCGCAGAACATGGTGACCGCGAGCAGACCCATCATCGCCAGCGTGGTCGCCGCGTTCTTCGACTTGGGCTTGCGGAAGGCCGGGACACCGTTGGAGATCGCCTCGACACCGGTGAGCGCGGCACAGCCGGAGGAGAAGGCGCGCAGGAGCAGGAAGACCAGAGCGAAGCCCGCCAGTCCCTGATGCTCCGCCTTGATCTCGTACGACGCCGTCGGCGCCCGCATGGGGTCGTCCAGCACCAGCCCGCGGAACGCGCCCCACGCGATCATGATGAACACGCCCGCGACGAACACGTACGTCGGGATCGCGAAGAGCTTGCCGGACTCCTTGACGCCGCGCAGGTTCATCAGTGTCAGCAGCAGGATCACGGCGATCGCGCAGACCACCTTGTTCTCGACCACGAAGGGGATCGCGGAGCCGAGGTTCTCGATGCCGGACGAGATCGACACGGCAACGGTGAGGACGTAGTCGACGAGCAGCGCGCTCGCGACGGTCAGGCCCGCCTTGTTGCCGAGGTTGGTGGTGGCCACCTCGTAGTCGCCGCCGCCGCTCGGGTAGGCGCGCACGTTCTGCCGGTAGGAGGCGACCACCGTGAACATCAGCACGACGACCGCGACCGCGATCCAGGGGCTGAAGTGGTACGCCGACACGCCCGCGATCGAGAGGACCAGCAGCACCTCTCCGGGCGCGTACGCCACGGAGGACAGCGGGTCGGAGGCGAAGACGGGGAGGGCGATGCGCTTCGGCAGGAGTGTTTCCCCCAGCCGATCACTGCGCAGTGCGCGCCCGATCAGAATCCGTTTGGGCACGTCGGTCAGTTTGGACACAACAGAGGATCGTAGGCGTTCGAACGGGGGGCCGCCCACCTGCCACCCCACATCTGCTCACCGGGTGAAAACAGGGACCGGTGCGGGGGCGGTTTCCGCGGGCCGCCTGGCACCTATGCCTATATGACAAAGCCCGACTGATTCCCGATCGATTCCCGGTGGACTCCCGCCCGATTCCCGTCCGTCTCCCGGCCGTTGCCGACCTCTGGAGGATCCATGCACAGCACCGCCCAGCTGATCGGCGCCGCGGCCGCCCTCGTCGGCCTCGGCATCCTGACCCTGGTCAGCGTCCGCAGCATCAGCCGCCGCTGACCCGCAGTGACCCGTGCACGGGGGTCCCCTCCGCCGACCGCGCGTGTGTAGCTTGGGCGGCGGTCTGAGACCCTGTTCAGACCTAGTCAACGACTCTTTGACAGCGGAAGGACGGTCGTGCACATCGTCATCATGGGCTGCGGCAGAGTGGGCTCCGCTCTCGCCCAGACCTTGGAGCAACAGGGGCACACGGTCGCCGTGATCGACCAGGACCCCACCGCCTTCCGACGGCTCGGCTCCTCGTTCGGTGGCCGCCGGGTCACCGGCGTCGGCTTCGACCAGGACACCCTGCGCGAGGCCGGCATCGAGGAGGCCGGCGCCTTCGCCGCCGTCTCCAGCGGCGACAACTCGAACATCATCGCCGCCCGCGTCGCGCGCGAGATGTTCGGCATCGAGAACGTCGCGGCCCGTATCTACGACCCCCGCCGCGCCGAGGTCTACCAGCGCCTCGGCATCCCCACCGTCGCGACCGTGCGCTGGACCGCCGACCAGATGCTGCGCCGTCTGCTCCCCTCGGGTGCCGAGCCGCTGTGGCGCGACCCCACCGGCGGTGTCCAGCTGGCCGAGGTGCACGCCTCGACCGCCTGGGTCGGTCACAAGATCAGCAAGCTGCAGGAGGAGACGGGCGTCCGCGTGGCGTTCCTGACCCGCCTCGGTGAGGCGGTGCTGCCCTCCTCGCAGACGGTGCTGCAGGAGGGCGACCTGGTGCACGTGATGATGCGTGCCGACGAGGTCGACAAGGTCGAGGCGGCGTTCGCCAAGGGTCCCGAAGAGGAGGGCGGTCACTGATGAGGGTCGCCATTGCCGGTGCCGGTGCGGTGGGCCGCTCGATCGCGGGCGAACTGCTGGAGAACGGCCACGAGGTCCTGCTCATCGACAAAGCGCCGACCGCCATCTCGGTCGAGCGCGTGCCGCAGGCGGAGTGGCTGCTCGCCGACGCCTGCGAGATCACGTCCCTGGACGAGGCCGCGCTCCAGCGCTGCAACGTCGTGATCGCCGCGACCGGCGACGACAAGGTGAACCTGGTCGTCTCCCTGCTGGCGAAGACGGAATACGGCGTCCCGCGCGTCGTCGCCCGGGTGAACAACCCGAAGAACGAGTGGCTGTTCAACGAGTCCTGGGGCGTCGACGTCGCCGTCTCCACCCCCCGTCTCATGTCCGCCCTCGTCGAGGAGGCGGTCAGCGTCGGCGACCTGGTCCGGCTGCTGCGCTTCAGCCACGGCGACGCCAACCTCGTCGAGCTGACCCTGCCGGAGGAGTCGGCTCTGGCCGGCACGCAGGTCGGCGATGTCGAGTGGCCGCAGGACACCTCCCTGGTCACCATCATCCGCGGCAACCGCGTCCTCACCCCGTCCCAGGAGGACTCCCTGGAAGCGGGCGACGAGCTGCTGTTCGTGGCGGCCCAGGCCCGCGAGGAGCAGCTGGAGGATCTGCTGTCGGTGCGGCGCGAGGACACGGTGAGCTGAGCCGTTCCAGGGTTACGACGACGGAGGGCGCCCCGCGACTCGCGGGGCGCCCTCCGTCGTCGTAGAACCGCTTGCTAGGCGGTCCGGCGATGTCTGCTGCGGTTCGGCAGCGCCCTGAAGGGGCGCGGGGCTGTATCTATATGCGGCTCCGCCGCGTGGGCGCGACGAGCTACGACGGCGCCGCAGACGATCGACGGCATATCGCGGCACCTCCAGCGGAGCGCCTAGGCGTCCCGGCGGTGCCGGCCCGCCGTGGCCTCGCCGTGCTCCGGCGTGAGAGCTGCCTTGCGTTCCTGCTCGGCCTTCTCCTCCGCCTCCATCTCGGCGAACACGTCGATGGGTGCCGGAGCCTTCGCCAGGAACACCCAGGTCAGCCAGACGGCCAGCAGGAACGGCGGGATCTTCAGGGCGACCAGGACCCAGCCGAGCTGGGTGGTGTCGGCCCACCAGTACAGCGGGAAAAGGATCGCGCACTTGGCGAGCAGGATCAGTCCCCAGGCGTAACTGGCCTTGGCGTACGCCTTCTTTCGGCCCGGGTTGCGGGTGCGCCAGGAGAGGTTCTCCTTGAAGACCGGGCCGAGGATCAGGCCGAGCAGCGGGACGCCGGCCAGGGTCGTGATGATGTACGCGAGCGCCAGGCCCAGCGTGTAGAGCATGCCGGGCAGGTAGAAGTCCTTGGCGTTGCCCGTCATCATCGCGAACACGACACCGAACGCGACGCCGAAGACTCCGCTGAAGGCGTGCTTGACGGTGTCCCTCATCGCCAGGCGGACCACGACCAGCAGCAGGGACACACCGAGGGCGGCGATCGCCGACAGGTGCAGGTCCTTGTTGATCGTGTAGATGGTGACGAAGAGAAGACCGGGCAGCACCGTCTCGATCATGCCCCGCAGGCCGCCGAACGCCTCGAACAGCGCTGCCTCGGTCACCGCCCGGGCGTCGTGCCCGGCGGCTGCGGTGTCTTCGGTGTCTTCGGTGTCTGTGGTCGGCTTGTCGAGCGACGTCACCGGCTACTCCCGTCCGAGGGGTCTCAGTTCGTATTTCGGGTTGAACAGCACACGGCGTCCGCGGCTCATCGAGATCCGGCCCGATGCGATCAGTTTGCGTCCGGGCTCTATCCCCACGATGGAGCGCCGGCCGAGCCACACCACGTCCAGCGCGGCGGAGCCGTCGAACAACTCGGCCTCCAGAGCCGGGACTCCCGCACGCGGCCGCAGGGTGACCGTGCGCAAGGTACCAGTAACGGTCACTATCTGACGGTCGTGGCAGTCACCTATGCGGATACAGCCTGCGGTGTCGGCGTCCTCGCGCAGCTCCTCCGACTCCAGGTCCTCCTGCGACGAGGAGAGCCGGTCGAGCATGCGCCGGAACCGGCCCACCGGCTTTTCGGAACGAGGAACACCACCCATATCTGAAGCGTACCGGGGCGCCGACAGCTACGTACCCCCCGTCCTAGCGCTCGAACCGGTACCCCATCCCCGGCTCCGTCATGAAGTGTTTCGGGTGCGACGGGTCGGCCTCCAGCTTCCTCCTGAGCTGGGCCATGTACACCCGCAGGTAGTTCGTCTCCGTCCCGTACGACGGCCCCCACACCTCTTGCAGCAGCTGCTTCTGGCTGACCAGGCGGCCGCTGTTGCGGACGAGGACCTCCAGGAGGTGCCACTCCGTGGGGGTCAGCCGTACGTCCTTGCCGGCGCGGTTGACCTTCTTGGCGGCCAGGTCGACGGTGAACTCGTCGGTCTCCACCGTCACGTCGTCCTCGCCGCCCCCGGTGGGCTCGGCGCGGCGGACGGCGGCCCGCAGCCGGGCCAGCAGCTCGTCCATGCCGAAGGGCTTGGTGACGTAGTCGTCGGCGCCCGCGTCCAGCGCCTCGACCTTCTCGTCGGAGGTGTGCCGGGCGGAGAGCACGATGATCGGCACCCGGGTCCAGCCACGCAGCCCCTTGATCACCTCGACGCCGTCGAGGTCGGGCAGTCCCAGGTCGAGCACCACGACGTCGGGGTGGCGGGCGGCGGCGAGCTGGAGGGCGGTGGCGCCGTCGTGGGCCGCGTCGACCTCGTACTTGCGGGCCTTGAGGTTGATCACTAGGGCGCGCACGATCTGCGGCTCGTCCTCGATCACGAGCACCCGGGTCATAGGGACTGCCTTTCCGGTCGAGCGGGGTGAAGGGGTTCCTGCGCGTGCGGTCCGGCCGCGTCCGGCGGGCGGGAGCCGGTCCCGTGGAGGGAGAGGACCATGGTGAGGCCGCCGCCGGGGGTGTCCTCGGCGTGCAGGGTGCCGTCCATCGCCTCGGCGAAACCGCGGGCGACGGCGAGACCGAGGCCGACTCCGGCGCCGCGCGGGGCATCGCCGTAACGCTGGAACGGCTCGAAGATACGTACCTTGGCCTCGTCCGGGACACCGGGCCCGCGATCCACCACCCGCACCTCCACCCGGTCGGCGATGGCGCTGGCGGACACCAGGACGAGCTTGCCGTCCGGACTGTACTTGACCGCGTTCTCGACCAGGTTGGCCACCGACCGCTCCAGCAGCCCGGCGTCGACGGACACCATCGGCAAGGTCTCGGGGATGTCGAGTTCCACGCTGTCCTCGGGCACCCCGCCCAGCGCCATCGGCACCACCTCGTCCAGATCGATCTCCCGGATGATCGGGGTGACCGTGCCGGTCTGCAGCCGCGACATGTCCAGCAGATTGCCCACCAGATGGTCGAGACGGTCGGTACCGTCCTCGATCCCCTCCAGCAGCTCCGCCTGATCCTCCTGAGACCACGCCACATCGTCCGAGCGCAGGCTGGTCACCGCCGCCTTGATGCCCGCCAGCGGGGTACGCAGGTCATGGCTGACGGCGGCCAGCAGCGCGGTACGGATCCGGTTGCCCTCCGCCAGCGCCCGCGCCCGGTCGGCCTCCGCCCGCAGCCGCCGCCGGTCCAGCACCACCGCCGCCTGCGCGGCGAACGCGGCCAGCACCCGCCGGTCCTCCGCCGGCAGCACCCGCCCGGTCAGCGCCAGCGCCATGTGATCCCCCACCGGCACATCCACATCCGCGTCCTCCGGACCCGCGCACGGCCGCGGCCCCACACTCCCGGCACAGGTCCACGGCTCCACATCGCTCTGCCGCTCCAGCAGCGCCGCCGACTCCATCCCGAACGTCTCCCGCACCCGCTCCAGCAACTCCTCCAGCCCGGTCTCACCGCGCAGCACATTGCCCGCCAGGAACGACAGGATCTCCGACTCGGCCCGCAGCCGCGCCGCCTGCTGAGTACGCCGGGCCGCCAGATCCACCACCGACGCCACCGACACCGCCACCCCGACGAAGATCACGAGGGCGACGATGTTCTTCGGGTCCGCGATCGTCAGCCGGTGCAGGGGCCGGGTGAAGAAGTAGTTCAGCAGCAGCGACCCGAAGGCCGCCGAGGCCAGCGCCGGGAAGAGCCCGCCGAGCAGCGCCGCCGCCACGACCACCGTCAGGAACAGCAGCATGTTGTTGGCCAGGCCGAGATCGACGGCGTTCAGCAGCACCGCCAGGAGCGCCGGGCCGGCCAGCCCGACCGCCCAGCCCCAGATGATCCTGGACCGACCCAGGCGCGCACCCCGGGCGACGGGCAGGCCTCGCCCCTTGCCCGCCTCGCCATGGGTGATCAGATGGACGTCGAGATCGGGCCCTGAATCCCGGGCCACCGAAGCCCCCACACCCGGCCCGAACACGTACTGCCAGCTCTTACGCCGCGACACCCCCAGCACTATCTGCGTGGCATTCACCCCCCGCGCGAACTCCAGCAGGGCGGCAGGAACGTCATCCCCCACCACATGATGAGACGTCCCACCCAGGTCCTCCACCAGCGCCCGCTGCACCGCCAGCTCCTTCGGCGAGGCCGACGTCAACCCGTCGCTGCGGGCGATATACACCGCCAGCACCTCACCCCCGGCCCCCTTCTCCGCCAGCCGCGCCGCCCGCCGAATCAGCGTCCGCCCCTCCGGACCCCCCGTCAGCCCCACCACGATCCGCTCCCGCGAACCCCAGATCGCCGACACCCGGTGATCGCTGCGGTACTGCTGCAGATACTCGTCGACCCGGTCCGCCACCCACAGCAGCGCCAGCTCCCGCAACGCCGTCAGATTCCCGGGCCGGAAGTAGTTCGACAGCGCCGCGTCGACCTTGTCGGACTTGTAGATGTTGCCGTGCGCCATCCGCCGCCGCAGCGCCTGCGGCGACATGTCGACCAGCTCTATCTGATCCGCCCGCCGCACCACCTCGTCCGGCACCGTCTCCCGCTGCCGCACCCCCGTGATCGACTCGACGACATCGCCCAGCGACTCCAGATGCTGGATGTTCACCGTCGAGACCACATCGATCCCGGCCGCCAGCAACTCCTCCACGTCCTGCCACCGCTTGGCATTCCGCGACCCGGGAATGTTGGTGTGCGCCAGCTCGTCGACCAGGGCCACCCGGGGTCGGCGCGCGAGGACGGCATCGACGTCCATCTCCGTGAAGAGACCGCCGCGATACTCCAGCTCCCGGCGCGGGATCTGCTCCAGACCGTGCAGCATCACCTCGGTCCGCGGCCGGCCATGATGCTCCACGAACGCCACCACACAGTCCGTGCCCCGCTCGACCCGCCGATGCGCCTCGGACAGCATCGCGTACGTCTTGCCCACCCCCGGTGCCGCACCGAGGTAGATCCGAAGCTTGCCGCGTCCCATGGCCCTATTGTCTTCCCGTTCACTGCTGCGTACGCAGCGTCGACCTTACGGCCAACGATGTGGACAAACGGGACGAGGTAGGCGCCAGGGGACGTCTTTGACGGAACCCTGACGGCTCAGCTCGGGTTGTCCCCATGGGTGAGCGTCTCCCAGGCGACGAAGAGGTTGTTGCTGCCCGCCGGCCGGCCTCGCTCGGTGACGGTCTGGGTGTTGGTCATGGCGTGGCCGAGACGGTTGTGCAGGGCGTTGTGGCCGACCTCGGCGACCGGGCCGAGCCCCAGGTGCAGCGATCCGCCGCACAGCCAGCTCGGCGCGGCCGTCCCCAGCTCGTACTTCGCCTGGAACCCGAGCGCATGCCGCAGCCGCTCGCCTACATCGGTGCCGTACAGGTCCCGCCCCTGGATCCGGCTGGTCTCGGCGACGTGCGAGATCACGGAGATGCCGTAGCCGGTGTGGGTGAGGTCGCGGCAGGTTTCCTGGGACGTAGGCGGCGGTGCGGGTGCGGAACTTCGCCATGGCCTTGTCGTACGACGTCTTGTCCTCGAGGAAGACCGAGATGCCGACGGCGGCGAGGACGTCGGTGTACGCGGCGAGGGCGTCCTCGCGCTCGTCGGTGCAGCCGTGGTTCGGGTTCGAGTACGAGCCGCACTCGACGGTCGCGCGGGGCTTGGGCGTGCGGTTCAGGTCGGCGTACCTGCTCGCCATCATCTTGCCGAAGGCGCCCTTCCAGGGCTGGGCGCCGGCGTTGACCTTGCTGCCGGCCGGAGACCGTAGGTACAGACCAATGCGCCGTCAAGGGTCCGCGCACGAAAAAGGGCCGCACCCCGAACCCGGGGTGCGGCCCTTCCCGTGTCTGACTAGCGGACCTCGGTGATCTCCGGCCCGCGCTGCAACTGCCCCATGCCACCGGAGAAGCGCGAGCCCGCCTCCTCCTGCTGGACACTCTCGGGGACCATCTGCGCGTCGTTCGGCAGCTTCAGGACGATCGGGTCGCGGGGCGCCATCGGGCCCTCGCCGCGGACCACGACCGTGTCCCGGAAGATCTGCTCGAGCAGCCCCGCGGCCTGCGGCTGCACCGCACCCTGCCCGGAGATCACCCCGCGCAGGAACCAGCGGGGCCCGTCCACACCGACGAACCGCACGACCTGGAAGCCGCCCGTGCCGTCCGGCAGTTGCACCGGCACCTGGGCGCGCAGCTCCCAGCCCAGCGGGCCCTCGACCTCGTCGACGATGCCACCCTGCTGAGTGATGCCGCCGGCGATCTCCTCACGTACTTCGCCCCAGATGCCCTCGCGCTTGGGAGCGGCGAAGGCCTGCAACTGGACGGCGCTGTCGCGCAGCACGACGGTCGCCGCGACGATCGCGTCGCCCGCGACCTCGACCCGCAGCTCCATGCCGTCGACACCCGGCACGAAGATGCCGCCCAGGTCGACCCGGCCCTCGGCCGGATCGCTCACCTCTGAGCTGTCCCAGGGCCCGTCGGGCCGCGGCTCCGGCTCGAGCCGCACGCGCCCGCCCTCTACCTCAACGTCCGCCTCAGTGTCGACACTGTCGACGACCTGCTCGGCCTCGCCGGCCGCGTCGTCGGCGGCACCCTTCTTCTTGCGACGTCCGAACACGTCACTGTCCTTCCCGGTCGGATACGACCGAAGCGTATCGATTCCCACCCGTCGCGCCGCCCACGGCGGCCTGACCGCTTGTGCTGCTCGTTCCGGTCACCGCGGCATGGCCGCCGGTGGATCCGAAGCCCCCTTCGGCCCGCGCCGACCCGGGAAGCTCCGCAACCTCCTGGAAGCGGACCCTCTCGACCTGCTGGACGACCAGTTGGGCAATCCGGTCGAAGCGCTCGAACCGCACGGCCTCGCGCGGGTCGAGATTCACCACGATCACCTTGATCTCTCCACGGTACCCGGCATCAACCGTCCCCGGGGCATTGACGAGGGCGACACCGCAGCGGGCGGCGAGACCGGATCGCGGATGCACGAAGGCCGCGTACCCCTCCGGGAGCGCGACAGACACCCCCGTGGGCAGCACGGCCCGTTCACCGGGCTCCAGTTCGCACACCTCGGTGGTGCGCAGATCGGCTCCCGCGTCACCGGGGTGCGCGTACGACGGAAGCGGTACGTCCGGGTCGACGCGCCGGATCAGCACGTTCACGGGGTCACGGCTCACGGATTCACCTCGAAGGCGCGGGCGCGCCTGATCTGGTCCGGGTCGTCCATGGCGGCCCGGATCTCCTCCGGGCGGCCGTTGTCGACGAAGTGATCGACCTTCACCTCGATGAAGAGCGCGTTGGCGCGGACGGCCACGGGTCCGTCGGGACCGTCGATGCGTCCGACGGCCCTCGAGTAGATCTTCCGTCCGGCCACCGCCACGACCTCGGCGGTCAGATGCAGCGTGGTGCCCACCGCCACCGGCGCGACGAAGTCAGTCTCCAGGCGGCCGGTCACGGCGATCGTCCGCAGCAGCCAGTTCAGCGAGCCGAGGGCCTCGTCGAGGGCGGTCGCCAGCACGCCGCCGTGCGCGAGCCCCGGGGCGCCCTGGTGTGCGGTCCGCACGGTGAACTCGGCGGTGAGGGAGACACCGTCGCCCGCCCGCGCCTCCAGATGCAGTCCGTGAGCCTGCTCGCCGCCGCAGCCGAAGCACTGGCCGTAGTGCGCGCCGAGCAGTTCACCGGGCGCGGGAGCGTCGGGATGACGCACCGGCTTCCTGGCGTCGGCGGGAGGCTTGAGAACTGCGGACGAACCACTCACAGCCGCAGACCTTACCCGCCCGCCCGTCACCCACCGCCACCCTGCCTGACAGCGCTTCGCGCTGGCTGCCCCCGATCTCGGAGATATACCGACACCGTGCCAAGCTTGGCCCATGCAGCTCTCCGCCGCCCCCTACGAAGAACGCCTCACCGCACCCCGCTCCTGGTGGCTGATCAGCTTCCTGGTCGGGGTCTCCATGGCGCTGATCCTGCTGCCGTTCGGCACGCTGCCGATGCTCGGCGGCCTGGCCGGCGGCACCGCGGCCGCGGCCGTCGTCGCCAGTTCGTACGGCTCGCCGCGCATCCGCGTCGTCGGCGGCTCGCTGATCGCGGGCGAGGCGAAGATCCCGGTGACCGCCCTGGGCGAGGCGGAGATCCTGGACCCGGAGGAGGCGCGCGCCTGGCGCACGTACAAGGCGGACACGCGCGCGTTCCTGCTGCTGCGCGCCTACATCCCGACCGCGCTGAAGGTCGAGGTCACCGACCCGGACGACCCGACGCCGTATCTGTACCTGTCGACGCGGGAGCCCGAGCGGCTGGCGGAGGCGCTGGAGGCGGCGCGCGGGGCGGCCTCCTAGGTAAAGCTTCTGCCTGCCGGGCAAAGTTTCGGTTCAGTTCCCGAGTTCCTTGGGGATCTCGCCGATGCGCAGCGGATCCGCCGGGGTCTCCAGCGGTGGCAGCTCGGTCAGCGTCTCCCACGGCACCTGTGCCTTGCGCAGGTCCTTGCGGATGTGCTCGGCGAGCTTGCGGGTGTCTCTGCGGTTCATGACCGCCCCGACCGCGGCCCCGACCATGAACGGCATCAGGTTCGGCAGGTTGCGCACCATGCGCTTCATGATCTGCTGGCGCAGCTGGCGCTTCATCTGCCCGTTCATCGCCGCGCTGAAGGTCGACGGCTTCGTCACGTCGACCCCGCGCTCTCCCGACCAGGAGTTCAGATACGCGGTGCTGCGCTGCTTGAGATTGCCGGGCGGGCGTACGCCGTAGACCTCGTGCAGCTCGGCGATCAGTTTCAGCTCTATGGCCGCGACGCCGGTGATCTCGGCGGCCAGTTCGGTCGGCATCGCGGGCGGTACCGGCAGCATGGCCACCGCTCCGATGCCGGCGCCGACCGTGGACGTCGCGTTCGCCGCGCCCGTCACGAGCTTGTCCGCGAGTTCCTCGGGCCCGAGGCCCGGGAACTGCCGGCGCAGCGTCTCGAGGTCGCGTACGGGGATCCGCGGGGCGATCTCGATCATCCGGTCGGCGAGGTACGCCAGGCCCGCCCGGGCCCGGCTGCCGCCCTTGCGGACGCCTTCCCTTGCCCTGTCCCGGATGACCGCCGCACGTCGCCGTGCGACGGGTGCCGGAGCCTCCGTCGGAACCGGCACCGGGAGGTCAGCCGGGTCGGCCGGTTCGAGCGAGGCCGATCCTGAATCGGATGAGCCCCGCTCGTCGTCACGCGCGCCATGAGGACCGTCGAGCGGCCCTTCGTCCGCTCCCCACGGGAAGCGGCGCTTCCAGGGAGGGGTCGAGCCAGTCACGGCCGACCCGTCCTCAGTCGCAGTCGCGGCAGATCGGCTGACCGTTCTTCTCCCGGGCCAGCTGGCTGCGGTGGTGCACCAGGAAGCAGCTCATGCAAGTGAACTCGTCCTGCTGCTTGGGCAGCACCCGGACGGCCAGCTCCTCGTTCGAGAGGTCCGCGCCGGGCAGCTCAAGGCCTTCCGCGGCCTCGAACTCGTCGACGTCCACTGCGGAGGTCGACTTGTCGTTCCTACGGGCCTTGAGCTCTTCAAGGCTGTCCGAGTCGACGTCGTCGTCGGTCTTGCGTGGGGTGTCGTAATCCGTTGCCATGTCGCTCTCCCCCTCTGGGTGTCTGCGGTGTCTCCAGCGCACGTAACGCGTGAGAGGCCGGACTTGTGCCCGACCCGAGGCGGAGATTTTGCCTCACATCAAGGTCTGTTACTCAATCGACACCCAACCGGACTCCTCAAGAGTGATCGGCTTGGATGGCGATGCGGACCGTACACGGTCCTGATGCCGCACTTCAAAGGCGTCTCACCGTGTACTTCCCGTGATCAAGCCCCCCGAAAACCGGGATTTTCCCGGCTTTCCGACAGCGTGCATGATCACTGAGAGTAGATGGCCGGAAAGTTGCCTTTGTGATCGATCACACACGGAGACGCCAAGAGCGGCCCGCGAAAATTCCGCGCAAAGCGAACATCCCCGTGTGTGTCGCGGCATGATCTCAGACGGGCAGGGTGACCCGCATCACGAGCCCTCCCCCCTCACGCGGTTGCGCCGTGATGTGCCCGCCGTGTGCCCGGGCCACGGACCGGGCGATGGACAGCCCGAGTCCGACGCCCTTGTCGCTGCCCGTGCGCTCGGTGCGCAGCCGTCTGAACGGCTCGAAGAGATTGTCGATCTCGTACGCCGGGACGACCGGGCCCGTGTTCGTGACGACCAGGACCGCCTGACCGTGCTGGACCTCGGTGCTGACCTCGACCCAGCCGCCCTCCGGGACGTTGTACCGCACGGCGTTCTGCACGAGGTTCAGCGCGATCCGCTCCAGCAGTACGCCGTTGCCCTGGACCACCGCCGGTTTCTGCTCGCCCTCGATCCGCACGCCCTTGGCCTGCGCCTCGGCGTGCACCTGGTCGACGGCCTGCGCGGCGACCTCGGCGAGGTCCACCGGTTTGCGCTCGACGATCTGGTTGTCGCTCCGCGCGAGCAGCAGGAGGCCCTCCACGAGCTGCTCGCTGCGCTCGTTGGTGGCCAGCAGCGTCTTGCCCAGTTGCTGGAGCTCCATCGGCGCGTTCGGGTCGGACAGGTGCACTTCGAGGAGCGTGCGGTTGATCGCGAGCGGGGTGCGCAGCTCGTGCGACGCGTTTCCGACGAAGCGCTGCTGGGCGGTGAAGGCTCTCTGCAGCCGCTCCAGCATGTCGTCGAAGGTGTCCGCCAGTTCCTTGATCTCGTCGTCCGGGCCGTCCAGCTCGATCCGGCGGGACAGGTCCGAGCCCGCCACCGCGCGTGCCGTGCGCAGAATCCGGCCCAGCGGCGACAGGACGCGGCCCGCCATGGCGTAGCCGAAGGCGAAGGCGATCACGGCGAGGCCGAGCAGGGCCAGGAGGGAGCGGCTGAGGAGGTTGTCCAGGGCGTGCTGGCGCTGCTCGTTGACGCAGTCGTTCATGGCGCTGTTGAACGTGCTCGGCGAGGCGCTGTCGGGCAGGTTGCAGATGTCGCTGGTGACCTTGCCCTCGACGATCTTGAAGGGGAGGTCACTTCCGACGTTCAGCGCCTGCGCCGCCAGCAGATAGATGATCGACAGCAGCAGGATGCCCGCGATCAGGAACATGCCGCCGTACAGCAGCGTGAGCCGTATCCGGATGGTCGGGCGCAGCCAGGGGAACGGGGCCTCCGGCCTGCGGGGGTCCCAGGTGGGCTTCGGGGGCGCCTGGGGAGGCGCCGGTGTGGCAGCCACTGGATCAGATCCGGTAACCGGAGCCGGGGACGGTGACGATGACGGGTGGCTCGCCCAGCTTGCGGCGCAGGGTCATCACGGTCACGCGCACGACGTTGGTGAACGGGTCCGTGTTCTCGTCCCAGGCCTTCTCCAGCAGCTGTTCCGCGGAGACGACCGCGCCCTCGCTGCGCATCAGCACCTCCAGGACGGCGAACTCCTTCGGCGCGAGCTGGACCTCCTTGCCGTCGCGGAAGACCTCGCGGCGGTTCGGGTCGAGCTTGATGCCGGCGCGCTCCAGGACGGGCGGCAGCGGCACGCTGGTGCGCCGGCCCAGGGCACGCACGCGTGCCGTCAGCTCGCTGAACGCGAAGGGCTTGGGGAGATAGTCGTCGGCGCCGATCTCCAGGCCCTCGACCCGGTCGCTGACGTCGCCGGACGCCGTGAGCATCAGCACGCGTGTGGGCATGCCGAGTTCGACGATCTTGCGGCAGACGTCGTCGCCGTGCACCAGCGGGAGGTCACGGTCGAGGACGACCACGTCGTAGTCGTTGACGCCGATGCGCTCCAGGGCGGCCGCACCGTCGTACACGACGTCGACGGCCATGGCCTCCCGGCGCAGTCCGGTGGCCACCGCATCGGCGAGCAGTTGCTCGTCCTCGACGACGAGTACGCGCACGTCGCTTGTCCTTCCTGTGTCCACCCGCGTAGCGCCTCCAGGGCGCACGCGGGCAGGGTCTACGTGGGATTGTTGACCTCCATCCTGCCCTTTTCGGCCATAAGTCGGCGGTAAGGCGGGGACCCGGGGCCCTGGAGGAGGGTGCGGCGACCGGGAATACGAGATTTTCTCCTCCGGTTGAGGTTTCCGCGGAAGGGAGCGGGGGGAGGACCGATTACACCCCGCGATCACGCTCTGCATGTACCGCAGCACCATGCGGTGCGCCGCAATCCGCTTTCCGCAGAGCGGACGTGGGTGTCCGGCACCGTCGCCGCCCAGCCCGGGCAGCGCTGGGCATCCACAGGAGACGTGATCGCCCCTTCCGAACGGCACACCCCCGTGCCACCGACCCACGACCCAGGACGAGGGGGCGCAGCATGGACGCATTCACCGCAGGACTTCTGCAGCGCATAAGGGCGACCGAGTCCGACCTGACGCGGGCTCGTGACGAGGGCGACGACTTCCTCGTCGAGGTGGAGCAGGGCGAACTCGACGACCTGCGCCGCCTGGCGGCCGAGCACGGTGTGGAGGTCGGCGCGTCCAGCGTCTGATCCACAGCACGCGCACGACGACAGTCCCCGGCGAATCCAGCGCCGGGGACTGTTGTTTGGGGACGTGGTTCTTGCTCAGTCGTGGTTTCCTGCTCAGTCGTGCCAGGCGCCGAAGTCCTCCAGAAGTCGCTGAAGGGGCTCGAAGACGCCCGGTGTGGCCGCGACCGTCAGGGCGTTCGACGGGGGCTGTGCGGGGCGTCCGCCGGTCAGCGCGCCTGCTTCGCGGGCGATCAGGTCACCGGCGGCCAGGTCCCAAGGGTGCAGGCCCCGCTCGTAGTAGCCGTCCAGGCGGCCCGCGGCGACGTCGCACAGGTCGACCGCGGCCGAGCCGCCGCGCCGGATGTCACGCAGGAGCGGGATGAGTTTCTGGGCGACGTCGGCCTGGTGGGCGCGGACCTCGGAGACGTAGTTGAAGCCGGTCGAGACCAGGGCCTGGTCGAGGGGTGGCGCCGGGCGGCAGGTCAGCTTCCGTTCACCGTCCCACGCGCCCGTGGCCCACGCGCCGCCGCCGCGTATCGCGTGGTACGTCTCACCGCGCATCGGCGCCGCGACGACACCGACGACTCGCTCGCCGTCCTGCTCGGCCGCGATGGAGACGGCCCAAGTGGGCAGCCCGTACAGGTAGTTGACTGTGCCGTCGAGCGGGTCGATCACCCAGCGGATGCCGCTCGCGCCCTCGACGGAGGCGCCCTCCTCGCCGAGGAAACCGTCGTCGGGGCGGCGGTCGGCGATCAGCCCGGTGATCAGCTTCTCGGCCGCGATGTCCATCTCGGTCACCACGTCGATCGGGCTGGACTTGGTGGCGGCGACCGCGAGGTCGGCCGGGCGGCCGTCACGCAGCAGCTCGCCCGCCTGTCGGGCGGCCTCCTGCGCCAGGGCGAGCAGGTCCGAGTGCAGGGGGTCGGTCACGGCGCTCCTCACGCGTACGTGCTGTCGGCGCCCGCGGCGGCGGGACGGGGGGCACGGGCCGGGCAGCAGCCCACCGGGCAGAGGTGGTGGCTCGGGCCGAGGGCGCCCAGGGCGCACGGTGTGGCCTCCTGGCCGCGCTCGACGGCGGCCCGCTCCAGGACGAGGTCGCGGATCGCGGCGGCGAACCGCGGGTCGGCGCCGACGGTGGCGGAGCGGCGCAACGGCAGCCCCAGCTCCTCGCCCTTCGCCTTGGCCTCCGTGTCGAGGTCGTACAGGACCTCCATGTGGTCGGAGACGAAACCGATGGGCGCCATGACGACCGCCGGCGCCCCGGCCGCGTGCCGTTCCTCGAGGTGGTCGCAGATGTCGGGCTCCAGCCACGGGATGTGGGGGGCTCCGGAGCGCGACTGGTACACCAGCTGCCAGGGGTGGTCGATGCCGGTGCGCTCGCGCACGGCGTCAGCGATCAACTCCGCGACGTCCAGGTGCTGCTCGACGTAGGCACCGCCGTCGCCGTGGTCCTCGACCGTGCCGGAGGTGTCCGCGGCGGCCGTCGGGATCGAGTGGGTGGTGAAGGCGATGTGCGCGCCGTCCCGGACGTCCTCGGGGAGGTCGGCCAGTGACTGGAGCACGCCGTCGATCATGGGCTCCAGGAAGCCGGGGTGGTTGAAGTAGTGCCGCAGCTTGTCGATCTTCGGCAGCTCCAGACCCTCGGCCTGAAGCGCGGCGAGCGAGTCGGCGAGGTTCTCGCGGTACTGGCGGCAGCCCGAGTACGAGGCGTAGGCGCTGGTGGCGAGGACCAGGATGCGGCGGCGGCCGTCGGCGACCATCTCGCGCAGGGTGTCCGTCAGGTACGGCGCCCAGTTGCGGTTGCCCCAGTAGATCGGCAGGTCAACGCCGTGATCGGCGAAGTCCTTGCGGAGGGTGTCGAGAAGGGCGCGGTTCTGGTCGTTGATCGGGCTGACCCCGCCGAACAGGAAGTAGTGCCGGCCGACTTCCTTGAGGCGTTCCTTGGGGATGCCGCGCCCCCGCGTCACGTTCTCCAGGAACGGGACCACGTCGTCCGGGCCCTCCGGGCCGCCGAACGAGAGCAGGAGCAGGGCGTCATAGGGGGTGGCATCGAGCGCGTCTGGCATGACCCGATCCTGCCACCCGGTACTGACAGCCGGGAAACGGCGGGGTGACCAGTGCGGTCCCGGTGGTGCACGTGGGTGACATGGCTCGTAATCTGTATCAGCCCTGTTTACGCCTTACCCCAGCCCGCGCCGGGCCAGTGCCCGGCCGAGGGACACCCGCACCCGCCGTACCGGAGACCCCGTGCCCAGCCCCTATCTCGCCCTGTTCGCCGCCCCCGGCTCCAAGGGCTTCTCCGCCGCCGGCTTCCTCGGGCGGATGCCGCTGTCGATGATGGGCATCGGCGTCGTCACGATGATCTCCCAGATCACCGGGCGGTACGGGCTGGCGGGCGCCCTGTCGGCCACCATCGCGCTGGCGGCCGCGATCGCGGGCCCGCAGGTGTCGCGGCTGGTGGACCGGTACGGGCAGCGGCGGGTGCTGCGCCCGGCGACGCTGGTGTCGCTCGTCGCGGCGGCCCTGCTGCTGTTCGCCGCGCACTACGGGTGGCCGGACTGGGTGCTGTTCGTGGCCTGCGTCGGGATCGGCTGCGTGCCGAGCATCGGGGCCATGATCCGTGCCCGCTGGGCGGCGCTGTACCGGGGCACCCCGCAGTTGCACACCGCGTACTCCTTCGAGTCCGTGGTGGACGAGATCTGCTTCATCTTCGGGCCGATCATCTCCATCGGCCTGTCCACGGCGTGGTTCCCGGAGGCCGGACCGCTGCTCGCCGCCTGCTTCCTGGCGGCCGGGGTCTTCTGGCTCACCGCACAGCGCGCGACCGAGCCGAAGCCGCATCCGCGCGAGCACCACAGCGGCGGCAGCGCGCTGCGCGCACCCGGTCTGCAGGTCCTGGTGGCCACCTTCGTGGCGACCGGAGCGATCTTCGGGGCCGTCGACGTGGTCACCGTGGCCTTCGCCGAGGAGCAGGGGCACAAGGGCGCAGCCAGCCTCGTGCTGGCGATCTACGCTGCGGGCTCCTGCGCAGCAGGAGCCGTGTTCGGGCTGCTGCGGTTCCATGGGGCGCCCGAACGTCGCTGGCTGCTGGGCGTATTCATGATGGCCGTGAGTATGATCCCCCTCCTACTGGTCGGAAACTTGCCGTTTCTGGCCGTGGCGCTGTTCGTTGCGGGTCTGTCCATCGCTCCCACGATGATCACGACCATGTCCCTCATCGAAGAGCACGTACCACGCGCGCAGCTCACCGAAGGCATGACCTGGGTGAGCACAGGGCTCGCGGTCGGGGTCGCACTCGGCTCCTCCGTGGCCGGCTGGGTGATCGACGCGGCCGGAGCGCGTGCCGGGTACGGGGTTCCGGCGGTGTCCGGGGCCGTCGCGGTCGCGGTCGGTTTCCTCGGGTACCGCCGGCTCAGCAGGCCGGCTCCACGGCGGGGAGGCACCGTTGAGCACCACAGTGAGCGGCAGGAACGGCACGTGGCGTAACTGGGGCGGCACCGTCGCCGCCCGGCCGGCGCGGCAGGTCGAACCCGCCTCCGTGGACGAACTGGCCGCGGCCGTACGGAAAGCGGCGGAGGACGGGCTGACGGTGAAGGCCGTCGGTTCCGGGCATTCGTTCA
Source organism: Streptomyces sp. DG2A-72 (assembly GCF_030499575.1). Lineage (NCBI taxonomy): Bacteria > Bacillati > Actinomycetota > Actinomycetes > Kitasatosporales > Streptomycetaceae > Streptomyces > Streptomyces sp. DG2A-72. The sequence goes on along the minus strand of NZ_JASTLC010000001.1, from coordinate 7,976,085 downwards.
CGTCCGTTGCCGCCACAGACGGTGTGTTGATCCGCCCTCAACTGTTGACCGGCATCCGCAATATTGATCGCGAAGCGGGGACCGTCACGGTGGAGGCCGGCACCCCGCTCAAGAGACTCAACATGGCTCTCGCCCGTGAGGGCCTGTCGCTCACGAACATGGGCAACATCATGGAGCAGACGGTCTCCGGAGCCACCAGCACCGGCACCCACGGCACCGGCCGCGACTCGGCCTCGATAGCCGCCCAGATCAAGGGCCTTGAGCTGGTCACGGCCGACAGCTCACTGCTCACCTGCTCGGAGAAAGAGCATCCGGAGGTCTTCGCGGCCGCGCGCACAGGCCTGGGCGCCCTCGGCATCATCACCGCGATCACCTTCGCCGTGGAGCCGATCTTCCTGCTCACGGCCCGTGAGGAGCCGATGAGTCTGGACCAGGTCACCAGCCGGTTCGACGAACTCTGGGCGGAGAACGAGCACTTCGAGTTCTACTGGTTCCCGCACACCGGCAACACCAACACCAAGCGCAACAACCGCAGCGCGGGCCCGGAACAGCCGGTGGGGCAGCTCGCGGGCTGGTTCGAGGACGAGTTCCTCTCCAACGGCGTCTTCCAGGTGGCCCAGTGGGCCGGCCGCGCGGTGCCCGCCACCGTCCCGGCGATCGCCCAGATCTCCAGCAAGGCGCTGTCCGCGCGGACTTACACCGACATTCCCTACAAAGTCTTCACTTCTCCGCGCCGGGTGCGCTTCGTGGAGATGGAGTACGCCGTTCCGCGCGAGGCCGTCGTCGAGACGCTGCGCGAACTGAAGACGACGGTCGACCGATCCGGCCTGAGGATCAGTTTCCCGGTCGAGGTGCGCACGGCCCCCGCCGACGACATCACGCTCTCCACGGCGTCCGGCCGCGACACCGCCTACATCGCCGTCCACATGTTCAAGGGGACGCCCTATCAGGCGTACTTCACCGCCGCCGAACGCATCTTCACCGCCCACGAGGGCCGGCCGCACTGGGGCAAGGTGCACACCCGGGACGCCGAGTACTTCGCCGCGGTCTACCCCCGGTTCGGTGAGTTCACGGCGTTGCGGGATCGGCTCGATCCCGAACGGCGGTTCCAGAACGACTACTTGCGGAGGGTGCTGGGGTCGTAGCCGACTCGTGACGCAGGCGCGAAGCCATTGGTTCCGTTTCCGCCGATTGCGTGAAGTGCGCCACGTTCGAGATCCCGAAAACCCGCGCCCGGACGACCAAGTCCGACCCCTTGCCAGAAGTTGGGCGGCGAGCCAATCCACGCACGTGGCCCGAATGGAGTACTGTTGCGAGCCCTGGGTCCGGTCTCCCGCCAGGGCGTCCGTGGCCTTCAAGGACCGCCGTGAGGGGGCTAGTTGCACAGGGTGACGGAGTATGTCACTTAGCGTTGCGAATAGGTAACCGTGCCATAACGGCGATCCAGGGCCCTGGCCCGACACGCCGGGCAACTCGGCAAGGTTGTGGCAGGCTGCACCCGGGCAGGCCACACTCGACTAGCGGAAGCAGCGACGCACGTGACGTCGGCAGGCACCACCCGGGAGGTCCCCATGCCCGAACTGCGTGTCGTGGCCGTCTCCAATGACGGCACACGGCTGGTGCTCAAGGCTGCCGACTCGACGGAGTACACCCTCCCGATTGATGAACGGCTGCGCGCCGCCGTGCGCGGCGACCGGCCGCGCCTCGGCCAGATCGAGATCGAGGTGGAGAGCCATCTCCGCCCCCGTGACATCCAGGCGCGCATACGTGCGGGTGCGACCGCGGAAGAGGTCGCACAGATGGCCGGAATTCCGGTCGACCGCGTACGCCGCTTCGAGGGCCCGGTGCTGGCCGAGCGCGCCTTCATGGCCGAGCGGGCCCGCAAGACACCCGTCCGCAGGCCCGGCGAGAACGCCGCCGGACCGCAGCTCGGCGAGACCGTCCAGGAGCGGCTGCTGCTGCGCGGCGCCGAGAAGGACAGCGTCCAGTGGGACTCGTGGCGCCGTGACGACGGCACCTGGGAAGTCCTGCTGGTCTACCTCGTCGCGGGCGAACCGCACTCGGCGAGCTGGACGTACGACCCGCCGCGGCGGCTCGTGCAGGCCGTCGACGAGGAGGCGCGCTCGCTGATCGGCGAGTCCGAGGACCTCGCCACGGCGGAGCCCAGCTTCCCGTTCGTGCCCCGCATCGCCCGGCTGCCGCGCGATCGCCCGATGGACCGCCCGGAGCGTCCGGTGCTGCCGTCACCCTCCCCCGAACCCGAGGTGGAGAGCACCGGCGAACGCGACTCGCTGACCAGCCTCCTGGAGGCGGTGCCGAGCTTCCGCGGCGACATGGTCGTCCCGGAACGCCCGGCGCCGGAGCCGGTGGAGGAACCTCCCGCCGCTCCCGAACCCGCCGAGGAGGAACCCCCGGCGCCCGCCGCCTCGGCCGGGGCCGGTTCCGCCTACGCCGACGTCCTCATGCCCCGGTCCGTCGGCAGCCACCGCGACCGCCTGATCGGCTCCACCGACCGCCAGGCCGAAGCCGACGGTGTCCGCCCCGGCCGCCGGGCAGCGGTGCCGAGCTGGGACGAGATCGTGTTCGGGACACGGCGCAAGAAGCAGGAGTAGCCGGTCGTACGAGAGTGGGGCCCGCGCCGAGCCAAGGCGCGGGCCCCACTGTCGTACGGCTGAACGGCTATTGAGGATCCGGCCCCACGGCAACCGGCCGGGACGGATCCGCGGACCACTCCGACCAGGACCCCACGTACAACGCCGCCGGAATCCCCGCGACCGCCAGGGCGAGTACCTCATGGGCGCCGGAGACTCCCGAACCGCAGTACACGCCGACCTCCGGGCCGTCCTCGGACACACCCAGAGTCTTGAACCGGGCCCGGAGCTCGTCCGCGGCGAGGAAGCGGCCGTCCTGCGCCACGTTCTCGTTCGTGGGCGCGGACACGGCGCCCGGAATGTGCCCACCTACCGGATCGATCGGCTCCACTTCTCCCCGGTACCGCTCCCCCGCCCGCGCGTCGAGCAGCACGCCGCTCCGTGCCAACGCCGCGGCCCCATCGGCATCCAGCATGTCCACCGCCCCCGGCACCGGCTGGAAATCGCCCTCGGCCGGCACGGGCACGGTCGTCTCCAGCGGGCCCTGCCAAGCGGGCAGCCCGCCGTCGAGGACCCGCACCTCCGGATGCCCCGTCCAGCGCAGCAGCCACCAGGCGCGTGCCGCGGCCCAGCCCTGGCCGCCGTCGTACACGACCACGGGGACCGATGACGAGACACCGGCCCGGCGCATGGCCGTACCGAATTCCGCCATGTCGGGCAGCGGATGCCGGCCGCGTTCGCCCGGTGCCGACGCGAGTTCCCGGTCCAGATCGACGTAGACCGCGCCGGGGAGGTGCCCGGCCTCGTACTCGGCCCGTCCGTCGAAGGGCGGTTCGCCGGCCGCCTTGGCCACGCTCAGCTGCCAGCGGACATCGAGCAGGACGGGCGGGGTCACTCCCGCCAGCTCGCTCGCGAGTTCGGTTGCGAAGATGATGGCGTTCATGGCCACCATCCTTGCGTATGGGGTGGCCGCGTCGTCCATGTCCGGCTACTCTGCTCGGCCGTACAGCCCCGATCACGAGGCGTACGGGATCGGGCACATGCTGTACAGCAGATCGACATCCGTCGGCAATCGCACCGAAATGGGCGAGGAACCGCACACCGGTCATTCTCCGGGCATGGGCCGCAAAGACGGCGGCGCGCCCGGAGCGCGCGGTCCCACGGGGGTGCGAGCATCGGCACGGGGGTCCGCAGAGCGGCGGCGACACGGCTGCCGCAAGGGGTCGAGGAGAGAGTGACGATGACCGAGGCACGGGGGTCGGCCGGCCCGAACGGCGAAACGCACGCGCCCGGCACGCCCTGCTGGGTGAGTCTGATGGCGCACGGACTGGCCACGACCCAGGAGTTCTACGGGGCTCTGTTCGGCTGGGAGTTCCGGCCCGGCCCCCGGCAGCTCGGCCCCTATGTGCGGGCGCTGCTCGACGGCTGTGAAGTGGCCGGCATCGGCCAGCTCCCGCCGGACCGGCATCTCCCCATCGCCTGGACGCCCTACCTGGCCTCGGACGACGTCGATCTGACCGCCGAGACGGTACGGCTGTGCGGCGGCACCGTCGGGGTGGGCCCGCTGGACGCGGAGGAGGCCGGGCGGCTGGTGATCGGTTCGGATCCGTCGGGCGCGGTCTTCGGCGTGTGGCAGGCGGCGGCGCATCGCGGCACGGCCATCGCCGGGGTGCCCGGCACTCCGGCCTGGCATGACCTGCTGACCTTCGAGTCGGCGAGCGTCGCCAAGTTCTACGAGACCGTGTTCGCCTACGACGAGGAGCCGGTGGTCTCCGCCGACTTCGACCACGTGACCCTGCTCATCGACGGCCGCCCGGTCGCCGGTATCCACGGCGTCGGCAACTCCCTGCCCCGTGACCGGGGTCCGCACTGGGTGACGTACTTCGAAGTCGCCGACACGGACGAGAGCCTCGCCCAGGTCGCCGACCTCGGCGGGCATGTCCTCAAGCCGGCCCACGACACCGAACACGGCCGCGTGGCCACGGTCGCGGACCCCGAGGGCGCCAGGTTCTGCCTGGTCCAGAGCCCGGCCTGAGCTCAGGTCGGTGAGACCGGCGGTGCGGCTCGGTACGGCTTCGCTCAGGCCGACGAAACCGGCAGGACATCCGGTGACAGCGCCGCCGCGTGTGCCGTCGCCGCGGTCATACGGCGGCGATGGTGGCGGCGGCACAGGACCTCGTAGCCGATGTCGTCGGCCTGGTTGACGTCGCCGACGACGACCTGGGCACCCTCGACGACCATCGCGCCGCCTATCGTGCGGGCGTTGTGCGTGGCGCGGGCACCGCACCAGCACAGGGCCTCGACCTGGAGGACCTCGACCCGGTCGGCGAGTTCGACGAGGCGCTGGGACCCCGGGAACAGCTTGGAGCGGAAGTCGGTCGTGATGCCGAAGGCGTAGACGTCGAGGCCCAGATCGTCGACCACGCGCGCGAGTTGGTCGATCTGCTCCGGCGCGAGGAACTGCGCCTCGTCCGCGATGACGTAGTCCGCGCGGCCACCGTGGGAGAGGTGGTCGACGAGGTAGGCGTACAGGTCCTGCCCGTCCTCGACCTCCACCGCGTCCGTGACCAGCCCGAGCCGGGACGACAGCTTGCCCTCGCCCGCACGGTCGTCGCGCGTGAAGATCACGCCCTGCAGTCCGCGCGCCGAACGGTTGTGCTCTATCTGGAGAGCCAGCGTCCTTTTGCTTGACCATCCACCATCTACTGATCTTTCAGAATGAGGCCCGCTGGCCCGGGATGGTGGCGGGTGCGGATGGGCCGATCTGCCATGTGTGAGTGGCCTTGTTCCTGATGCCCGTTGCGGTCGCAGACGACCGGGATCCCGAAATGCGGCGAGCGTAGATGGCCAGCAGCGCAGGGACGCTGTTCCTAGCCCACTCCGCCATGGCGGCCGGGTGAGCTGGACAACGGCCAAATGCTGCGACCGGCGTGCCCTGTTTACCCTGTAGGTCGCCGAAGGGCAGGACGACGACCGCGAGAAGACCGCGAGCAATCGGGTTCGGTGTCCAGTCCAAGGGAAGCTTCAGCCTCTTTCTCCCCCTGCGGAGCTACTTCGTACTGAACTTCAAGTATGGCGCCATCCTTGTTGACCGCGGTGGCGTCGACGGTGGTCTTCTTGCCGCCCGCTGTGGAGAACGCGGCTTCCCCGCCGTTGCCGAAGCTCACATAGCCCAGGAATTCCGAGGACTCGAAGCGCGTGCAGATACCCGTCGCCGATCACGACGGCCACCGGCTCGGTGACGAGGATTTCGCAGTTCCCGTCCTTGCAGGCTCCGGTGTCCTTGCCGTCCTTGGCCTTGGGCAGTGGGCCGGTCGGAGACGGGCTCGGGGACGCGGGTTCAGCGGGCTTGGAGGCGCCGGGTGACGGCTTGGCCTCGGATGTGTCCGTGTCCTTGTCCGACGAACAACCGCCGACGGCCAGTACGCCCGCGACCACCACCGCCGCGACGCGCTTCACTCGTGCAGGCATGTCCATGCGACCGTACTCGTTGGTCTTCGGGCCGCCGCGTTCACAGAGGAACCCGAACAGCCCGATGAGCCCGATCAACGGGCTCCAGGACCAGAACCACGACCAGCCGCTCCGGTCGGTATCGCCGCCGACTGCCTTCCAGACCTTTCTGGACCAGCACAGCTCCTTGCGGCCGTCGGCCTCATGCTCACTGGCCTTGCCCGCGAGCCGTCCCAGGACGTCCATCCTCCGAAGCCACGGTCCGCGCCACCGCTCACCGGACGACCAGCGGCCGGAAGGCAGCCTTCACGTCGGACGTGGTCTCCACGACGTACTCGCTTGTCGAGTCCTTGGATGTGTAGATGGTCTCCGGGCAACTCGTGCCGTTGATCCGGATCGTGCGGTTGACGACGATCTTCCCCGTGCGCAACTCGTACACCTTTACCGGGATCGCGATCTTGTAGAAGGACACGTTCGAGACAGCGCCGGAAGACCCGCTCTGGTAATACGAGCAGGTCTCGACGGGGCTTCCGAACGTCGTCTCGCCCATGCAGACCACCAGGACAGCGTCGGTGGGGCCGTCGGCCTTCCAGGAGCCGGGGAGTTTCTCCGAGTGGTCGATGGCATACTCGCTGTCGGGGTAGAACAGCGCGGGGTTGGTGCCCATGGGCTTGGCTCCGCTGTACTTCGCCGGGCTGGAGCAGTACTTGGGCTGTGCGCCGGTGCCGCCCGCGAGCAGGCTGCGGACGTTGGCCAGCTCGATGTATGTTCAGCGTGGCTTTCCTGGCTCCCGTCCGGGCCTGGTCCGCAAGGTCGTCGTCGGGGTACTGGTCGAGCAGCTGCTCGTAGTGTGCGCGGGCCGACTCCCAGCTGTCGTCCGCCATGAGGCCGTCGGCGCACCCGACGAGCGCGGCGGGCTCGATCCGTTCGACCGTGTCGGAGGTCTGGTCCAGAACGTCGTTGCTCCGCTTCCGGTCGCGGAGCCAGTCGGTGACGGTGACCGTGTCGCAGGGGTCTTTGGCGGGCAGGCCGCGGAGGAATCCGTTCAGGGTTGTCTCGACCGTCTTGTCGTTGCCGGGCTCCGCGAGCACCGAGGCGAGCGTGCCGAAGCCGTCCTCCAGAGCCTCGGTGTCCCCGGTGAGCCCGGTGGTCAGCTCGGTCCGGGCCGTCTGCAGCCGCTCGCAGGCTCATACGGCTTCGTCGCCGCGGGCGGCGAGTGGCGCATCGGCGATGCGGTGCCCGAACCACACCTCGTCCTGGGCGCTCAACACCCCTGCGCGATCGCCGCGTTCGCGGGCATCGGTGACGCTCTGCCCGATCTGGGAGGCGTCGAACCGCGCAAGCCGCGCGGTCAGCAGCACCGGCAGCGTGACCAGGCGCTGACGGGGTACGGCGACCCGGTCGGCGCCCCTGCCTGCCAGATACCACCCGTGGATGATGACGGCTGCCCACCACACGAGCACTGTGATCTCGTACGACGCCTCTTCGGTCGACACGAGCCGGGAGACGAGTATGACGGTGCCGGCTGCGGCGGCGACGGCGAGCTTCCACCGCCGCATCAACAGACAGCCGACGCCGAGCAGGGAGGCGTTGCCCAGGGCGACGGCCAGCGGGTCGTACGCCCTGCCCTCGGCCGGCTCCGGCACCACGGGCCCGGCGGCGTACGTCGGGTTGCCCATGCTGATCTCCCTCGATCGCAGGACGTCTGGCTCACCGAATGGTGCGACTCTGCGTCTGGGAGGGGTCCCGGAGCTTCGGACGTACGGTCCCGGGCATGACCCCCGAGCGCCCCGCACACGTCAAACGCCGTGGCGGGTGCATGCCGTCGCGCCCGCATCACGGCGACGGTGACGGCCGCGCTGCTCCTCCTCTATCTGGGCCCGCGCATGATCTGGGGATTGCGAGACGCCGGTGGCGTGTTCCAGCCGGAGTACACGGTCCGGGCCATCCTCGCCCTCATCGCCTCCGGCACCGACACCAAGCCGTCCGATGACGCCCGCTTCCCCTGGGACCCCTCCCGAGTCCCGCCCCGCATAGTGAGTGGAGTCATTTCCCCCGGGTGAAGGGTGAGTTGATGGCGGAGGAGAGTATCGAGGTCGTCATCGCGGCGGACGGCACCGTGGAGGTGCACGTCCAAGGGGTCTCCGGCACACGGTGTCTGCAGGACACCGACGAGTTGGTCCGGCTGCTCGGTGGAACGGTGGAGCACCAGGTGCTCACCGAGGAGGCCTACCAGCAGGGCGCGGCCGAGGAGCAGGACCGCCTGTGGCAGGGGTGAGCGGCCCGCGCACGCCGTGGCGGTGCATGCCGTCGTGCCCCGAAGTGCCGCCAAGGGCTCGAGGGTCCGGTTCGTCGTCTGGAGCCAGGGGTGCGCCCTGGGCTGCCCGGGGTGCTTCAATCCCGAGACCCACTCGGCAGCCGGCTCCGCTCTCGTGCCTACGGCCGACGGGGTGGCCGAGGAGGCGCTGGCCGACGCCGCGCACATCGACGGCGTCACCCTGACCGGCGGCGAGCCGCTGGGGCAGCCTGTCGGTAATCGTGCTGAGCGGGTTCTCCCGCGCCGGCATCGAGGTGGACGCGGCCCGGTCGGCGGCCGTCGCCGACGCCGATCTGGTGATCGCCGGACGCTACAACCCGCGGCTCCAGCTGGCCCGGGGGCTGCGGGGCTCGTCGAACAAGGAGTACTGGCTGCGCACCGGCCGCTGCACGCCGGTGACCTGACCGCCGTACCGTAGTTGGACGTCACCGTCGCCGGCGACGCGACGGTGACGTTCACCGGCATGGCCTAGCCGGTCGGCGCGGAAGGAGAGTTCTGAGTGGGCAGCGTGGGCATCCGTGACGAGATCCTCCCTGTCGCACGCGAGCTGCTGCGACGGCCGCCGGCACACGGTGATCCGCAACAGCTCCGGAAGGTTCAGGAGTTGCTGCCGAGGATCGGCGACCCGGCGGTGCGAGACGCCCTCCGCCGTCTCCAGTACGGCCTGGAGGAACGCTTCGGACACGACATCGGACTGGGGTCGGCGCGGCCCGTGGTGGCAGGCGGGGCCACGGACATCGCACTCGGCGGGGAGCGAGGGCTCGGCGAGGGACAGGAGAGGTGAGGGGTGAGGGGCGTGGGAATGAGGCGTGTGGAGTCGCGGCGCACGGGACCAAGACACACGGATCCGCGGCACATGGACCTGCGCACCGCCGCGCTCGTGCTGCGGTCGGCGCTCCCGAAGGGCTCCCTCCCGATCCGGTGGGCCACGCGGCGCGTGCTGCGCGCGGCCGCTTCCGGCGCACCGGGGGTCACGCGCCCGCTCGCCCGGGCCGTCAGATCCCAGGGTGCCGAGGCAGTGTGGCGGGCCTGGCTGGACCCCGCGGTGTCCGGACCGGCCCCGGCCCGCTGGAGCACCCCGGCCGTGCCCCTGCTCCTGGAGACCGCGACGCCGGTGCCCGACGCGGTCGTTGACGCGGCCTGGCATGACTGGCTGAACGCCCACGATCCGGCACTGTGGTCGCTGCTGGAGGGCTGGGCGCGTGCCGCGACGCCCACGGATCCCCGGACGTGGGCCCACAGCCGACTGGCACTCTCGCCCACGCCTACCCGCGCACGGCAACCGGAGGGCGGGAGCGGCGCGATGCCCGAGGAGAAACCCGGCAAGGCACCCGTCGAGACACCCAGCGAGCCCCAGCCCCAGGACACCATCCCGCTCCCCTCGGACGTCCTCGCCGACGCCGCCCTCCGCTTCACTCACCCCCTCGGGGAACGCGCCCGCGCCCGCCTCCTCACGTCGGGTGACCCCGAAGCCGTAGACCTGTTCTGTGCGGCGGCGGTGGACCGGGATGTACCGGAGGCGATCGCCTTCTGCGTGGCGCGGGGGCTGGCTCCCGCCGGCGAGGTGGAGCGCGTCGTCTTCTTCGTCCGCACCGGACAGCACAGCCATTACCGGGCGTTGGATCCCGACGGCGTGCTGCTGGCGCTCGGCTACCGCGGCGCACCGTCCGAGGAGCGCTCGGCGCTGCGGGAAGCGATGACCGGGCTCGGCGGCCTCGACGTTCTACGGGTGCTGGCGGGCGACGCCACGCAGCCCACCGCCACCGCCTTGGACGAGCAGGAACGGGCGTACGCGGTACGGCAGTTGACTGACCGACGCGACTGGGCCGGGCTCTAGCGGATCACCCCGCTGCTGCCGCTGGCCGAAGCCGTCGGCACGGTCCGCGCGTTCGGCGCCTGGCGGCCGGCCGGTGAGGACGACCGCCGGCTGTTCGAGGCGCTGCGTGCCGTGGACCCGGCCGCCGTACGGGACCGCGTGGACGCCTGGTCCGCCGTACCGTCGTCCTGGGACACCCCGCACACCCGGATCAGGCCCGAAGAGCTCGACGAGCGGATCGACGTCTTCCGCACCTTCGACTTCGCGCCGGACGGCACCCAACTCGCCTTCATCGGCTCGGGTTCCGTCGAAGGCCTCCCGCCCGGCGCCACGGACGACGTCGCCGGAATCGTGGACCTCACCGGCAGAACACTCTCGCAGCTCCACACGGGCTTCACCTATCCGCTGGGGTACGTCGCTCATCTCGGCTCCGACACGGTCGCGGTCGCGGAGTACGACCCGGAGTCCTTCCTCGCCACCGCGGATGTCGACCACACGATGCGCATCCACCTCGCCGACCACAACGGTGTGCGAACAGAGCCCGGCTTCGGAGCGGGCGAGATCCTCGCCCTGGAGCGCGTCGCCGGAGACCGGTCCTTCATCGTGTCCACGGACCGCCCCGCGGGGTGCACGGTGCTCACCGCCGACTCCGACGTGCCGCCGGCCGGACTCGGTGGTGTCGACGGCATCCATCCGAGAGCCACCGCGGTGGATCCGGAAGGCCGGCTGATCGCCGTGTTCGACGACAACGAGGGCGTGCTCGTCCGGCTCGGCGGTGCCGAGGCGAACAGACTGCCCAAGGGCGCGGACGGCTCGCCCCGGAGCAATGCCACATGGCAGGCCGCCCTGTCGCCTGCGACCCTGATCAGCTGCGATTTCGAGGGCCGTCTGCACGTGTGGCACGACCCGCTCACCGCAGTGGGTCCACCGGCGACGACCGGCCCCCGGCTGCGCTATGGCAAGGGAGGGCTGCTACGGGAGCGCCCCAGCGCCGTCTTCTGGTCGCCCGCGCTGAACCGCTTCCTGGCGGTCACCCGGGCACATCTGCAGCTCCTCGACGTCCCGCCGACCCGGGACGAGCACCATCCCGTCTCCGCGAGCATCGCCCTCGTCGGAAGCCAGGACGCGGCGACCGAGGCACGGCTGTCACCGCGAGGCGACGTACTCGCCGTGGACGACAAGCACAACGCGATCAACCTGTACGCCCTCGGCGTCCTCACCCTGCCCCCGTTCGTCGCCCGGCCCCTGGGCCTGATGACGCGGCACAACCTGGCGGACGTGATCGCGGTCGAGCAGAACCCCGCCCTCGACCAGGAGTCCCGCGCGGTGCTGACCCTGCTGCGGGCCTGCCTGGAACACCGCTTCCGCCACGACATCGGAATCGGCGTCCCGCCGGACGCGCCACCCGGCGACGCGATTGCGCTGGGAGAGACACGGGGAGAGAGGGGATACGCCACCGATGCGCACCGCCCCCTGGAGTGACCGCGCCCTGCGTCGCCGCCGCGACGGCTCCCGAGGCCCGCTCGCCCGGTTCGCCTGGCGCCGCCTGGTACGGGCGTGCGCGGAGGGCGACCCTGCCGCGCAAGACGCCGTACGCACCGCCGAACTGCCCGAACCCGACGTCCTCGACCTGCTGGCAGCCGCCCCCGAGCAACCCGCCGACCGGGCCGCCTACCTGACCCTGATCGGACAACACGCCCAGCGGCAGGCGCTGGATCCGGACGGTTCCCTGCTGGCCCTGGGATACCGGGCGGCGGCCGGGGAGGTGCGCGAGCGGCTGCGTACGGTTATGGCCGCCGACGGGAACGCCGACGTCGTCCGGGTGGTGGTCTCCGGCGACCGGCGCGACCGCGTCGCGGAGCTGTCGTACGACGAACTCGACTATCTCGGCCACCAGTTGGCGGAGCGTCAGGAGTGGGCGGAGCTACGCCGCCTCACCCGCGACCTGCCCCTGCCCAAGGCGGTCACGGCGGCCCGGCTGCTGCCCGCGCGGGAGCGCACCGCGGAGGCCGTGGAACTGCTCGCGAGGGCCTCACCCGGCCCGCTGCGGGCCCTGACCGACCGGTTGCCGCAATACCGAAGGATCTCCCATGACCTTCCGGTCAACAGCAGCCTCCACGGCGCCTCCTTCTCGCCGGACACCTCCGAACTCGCCCTGAGGTACCTCCGATGGAGGTTTGGAGGGACCACCGAACTCCATGTGGAGACACTCCGGATCGGCACAGGCGAGGGCGAGGTCACGCCCCGCTTCAGCGGAAGCGACCTGTGGGGAACGGAGACCGGCGACTCGGTCCTGCACCTCGGCGACGAGGTGCTGATCACGGTCGCGGCGAAGAGGCGCGACCGGATTCTCCGGATCCTTCCCGCAAACGAGCGCGTCGGCGGGCCCGCGAGTATGGCGCGCCTGCGGCGCACGAGCCGCGGCGCGGTGGTGCTGTGTCCCGAGGGACCGGCTTTCCTCGACCCCGGCGCGGACGGGTTGCGACACCGGCCGCTGCCGCAATTCACCGGGAGCGACAGGCTGTCGACGTACTCCGTGTACTCCGCCCTGGCGACGCTGCCCGGGGCCCGTCTCCTCGCGTTCGTCAGCAGAGGACAGGTGTACATGGCGAGCGAGGACGGGGACATCCTGGCCAAGACGACGGCGTACGAAACCTCCGACGGCACCGCGCGCCACCACCCCGCGCTCTCCTTCCTTGCCCCGGACGTGCTGGTGCTGCACTGTCTGGCCTCCCCGCCCGAGAACGAGGTCACCGAGATCTGGGAGTTCCCGCCCGACGGTGCCCCAAGCCTCGTCGAACGGCGCCTGGGCAAGCTCCGTGACGGCTGGCCCCTCTCCAGGTGGCGGGTGCCGGTCCTCGACGACGCCTTCGCCGCCCGCGCGTACAACCCCGGGGTGACCGACGACCTGCCCTGGCTTCCGCCCCGTTCGCTGTGGCCGGCGTACAGGCAGCTGCTCACCCTGTCTCCGGGCCAGGACATGTTCGTCACGATCGCGGCGTCTGGCAGCAAGAGCTTCGAGGTGCACAGCCCTCACCTGCCCGCCGCCCGCGCCCTCCTGGAGCGCCCGCTTCTGCACTGCCGCCCCGAGCACCTGCTTGAGGCGCGGGACCTATGCACCAGGATCGGCGATCCCGCCGTACGGGACGCGCTCGGCCTGCTGGCGCACTGCCTCACCGACCGGTTCGACGGCGATATCGCCCCCGGCACCGCGGACGCCGTCCCGTCCGCCGGTCCACACGACATCGCCCTCACCCGTGACTCCGCCTCCCACTCCGGGCAGCCCCAGGGAGACACATGACCACCCGTGTCGGCATCGAACCTGCGCAGAGGCACGACTCCCCCGGCGGCACCACATTCGGAGTGCGACAGGGATCGTCACCACCAATGATCCGCCCCTGCCCGGCGTCGATCCGGCTTCCCATGTTTGCGACTTCCGCCCAGGATTCAAACCTGCGGCCAAGGCCGCCCCTCCTGAACCCACGGCCCAGAGCCTCCCGCTCCCCAACACTCGCTCCCCCATGGCCAGCGGCCGACAGGCAAGTCGACGCGCTTCTCGCCGGCCGGAGGTCAAGTGGCGGTGATCGGCAGCACGTCCGGCGACAGCGCCGCCGCCCGCGCCGTGGCGCTCGTCATCCGCCTGCGGTGATGACGTCGGCAGAGCACCTCGTACCCGACCTCCGCCGCCGACTGAGCCACGTCGCCCACGACGACCTGCTCCCCCTCGACGACCATCTCTCCACCCACGGTGCGTGCATTGTGCGTGGCCCGCGCACCGCACCAGCACATCGCCTCGACCTGCAAAGTCTCCAGACGATCGGCAAGTTCGATCAGACGCTGGGAGCCAGGGAAAAGCCTCGTCCGGAAGTCAGTGGTGATGCCGAACGCGAAGACGTCCAGCTCCAAGTCGTCCACGATCCGGGCCAGTTGGTCGATCTGCCCGGACAGCAGGAACTGGGCCTCGTCCACGATCACGTAGTCGACCCGGCCACCCCGAGACAACTGCTCCACCACATACCCGTACAGATCCAGCCCCGGCCCGGCCTCCACCGCGTCGGTCACCAGCCCCAGACGCGACGACAGCTTGCCCTCACCCGCACGGTCGTCACGCGTGAAGATCAGCCCCTGCAGACCACGCGCCGATCGATTATGTTCGATTTGTAGCGCCAAAGTTGACTTCCCGCAGTCCATCGTCCCTGAGAAGAACACCAGCTCGGGCATGGGGAGTTGAGCACCTTTCGGCAAGGATCTACGAGAGTGGGCGTCAGGAGCGTACTTCGAGCAGCGGGACCAGCTGCTCGGCAGGGGTCATCGAGCCGTGGTTGCCGACCATCGCCGACTCCTTCGGCTCCCGCTCCGAGGCGATGATCAGTACGTCGTCCCGTGCCGCCGCGACGACGTCGCCGATCCGGTCGTACACCCGCTCGTCGCATTCCCCGGGCTGCCCGAACCAGCCCGCCGCGAGCGCCTCGTCCCGCGACGCCACCCAGAACTGCTCGCCGAGCACCTCGCGCCAGCAGGTCAGTACGTCGTTCTCGGCGCCCGGCACCGCGTAGACGTGGCGGGCGCGGCCCTCGCCGCCCAGCAGGGCGACGCCGGCGCGCAGTTCCCAGTCCTCGTCGAAGTCGATGCGGTGCTGCTCGTCGAAGGGGATGTCGATCATGCCGTGGTCCGCGGTGACGTACAGCGCGGTGCGCGGCGGCAGTTGCTCGGCGAGGCGCTGGACCAGCCGGTCGACGTACATCAGCTGGCCGCGCCAGGTGTCGGAGTCGACGCCGAAGCGGTGGCCGGCGCCGTCGAGTTCGGCGTAGTACGTGTAGACGAGCGCGCGGTCGCCGGCGGCCAGTTGCTCGGCCGCGAGATCCATGCGGTCCTCGCCGGTCAGCCGCCCGTGGAACGTTCCGCCGCTGAGCGCCACCTTCGTCAGCGGGGTGTTCTGGAAGGCGGGAGAGGTCACCTGAGCCGCGTGCACGCCCGCGTCCTGGGCCAGTTGGAAGACCGTGGGGTACGGCTGCCAGGGGCGCGGCGCGGTCCACGGATGCCAGCGCAGCTGGTTCATCAGCTCGCCGGTGGCCGGATTGCGGACGGTGTATCCGGGCAGGCCGTGGGCGCCCGGCGGCAGGCCGGTGCCGACGGAGGCGAGGGAGGTCGCGGTGGTCGCCGGGTATCCGGCGGTGAGCGGACGGCCCGTGCCCCCGCGCGAGCTGCTGATGAGGGAGGTCATGAAGGGCGCGTCCTGCGGGTGCGCCTTCAGCTGCTCCCAGCCGAGGCCGTCGATCAGGAACACGCAGTTGCGGTCGGCCGCGGTCAGCTCCTCAATGGCCGCGGTCATTCCGGGTACGTCCATGCCGGCGGCCAGCGTGGGGAGCAGGTCGGCGAGTGAGCCGCTGCCGTACTCGGGCCGGGGGGCGGAGTCGACGGTGAGGGGTTCCGGGTGGGTGTCCCAGGCTGGCTGAACCATCAGCTGTCGAGATCCGCGATCGCCTCGGAGAGCGACTGGGCGAAGGCGAGAGCCTGGCGGACCGTCTCCGGGCCGTCGCCGGCCTCGCTGACCCGCAGGCTGAGGTCGTCGGCCGTCGAACTGCCCGTGTAGCCATGGTCGGCCTCGCAGTTGGGGTCACCGCAGGCGGCGGGCTCCAGGTCGAGCCGGGAGACGGCGCCCCAGCCGATGGTCAGCACGACCTCGCGGGGCAGCTTGCCCGGCGTGTACGACTCCGGGTTGGCGACGACCCGGCTGACCACGACGGACGAGATCCGGCTGAGCTTGACCGACTCGGTGGAGGTCGTGGCGTACGGCGTCGGCGAGGTGCTGTCGGCCGCCTGCTCATCGGTGTGGCTGACGATGAAGCGGTTGCCGGTGAGGACGAGCACCGTCACATGCCGCCGCACCTCGTTCTGGTCGAACGTCGTCTCCTGGTGGACCAGGAACGACCGCATGGGCTCGCCGCCCACAGCGGCCTCCACCGCCTCGGCCACGAGGGCCGGGTAGTAGCCGCTGCGCTCGATCGCCGCTCGCAGCCCCTGGGTCGTCGTACTGGTCTTGGCCATGACGCCATCCTACGGGGGCCCACCGACTGCGAGGCACCGGTCACGCCGGTCTCTCATGCATGCCCGCCTCCCGTACAGGCCGCTCTCTAATACACCGGAAGCGTTCGCGGGCCGAGGTCGTCGCGGGCGGGCGGGGGTGCCAGCCGCACGGACGCCCCGAGCACGCTGACTCCGCGCTGGGCCACGACGACCGGCTCCAGGGTCACCGCGACGACCTCCGGGTGGTCGTCCACCAGCCGCGACACCCGCAGCAGCAGCTCCTCCAGGGCCGGGGTGTCGACCGGCGTCGAGCCGCGCCAGCCGAACAGGAGCGGTGCCGTCCGGATCGACCGCACCAGCGAGGCCGCCTCCCGGTCGGTGACCGGGACGATCCGGTGCGCCGTGTCGCCGAGCAGCTGGGAGGCGGCCCCGGCGAGCCCGAACGACAGCACCGCCCCGGCCGCCGGATCGATCACCGCCCGTACGACGGTGTCCACCCCGCGCGGCGCCATCCCCTGCACCACCGGCCGCAGCTCCTCCGCCCTACCGAACAGCTCCGTCAACTCGGCGTACGCCCTGCGCAGTTGCTCCTCGTCCGCCAGATCCAGCCGTACGCCGCCCAGATCGGCCCGGTGCCGCAGGTGCGGGGCCGTGGCCTTGAGGGCGACGGGGTAGCCGAGGGCGTCGGCGGCCACGGCGGCGTCATCGGGTGACAGCGCGGGGAGAGCCCGTTGGACCCCGATCCCGTACTTCCCGAGCAGCTCACACGTCTCCTCGGTCCCCAGGGTCAGCCCCTGCCCCCGCGCCAACAGCCCGTCGATCAGCTGGGCAGCACCCTTCTCATCGATGTCCTCGTACTCCGGCACCTTGCCGGGTTCGGCGGCATCACGCCGCCACTGCGCGTACTTCACGGCTTCGCCGAGGGCACGGACGGCACGCTCGGCGGCGGGGTAGGCGGGGATGAGCCCAGCTTCCTCAGCTGCCGCCCCCGCGGTGGGCAGTCGTTCCGCAGGGAGATGGGGGTCCCCCCGCTCGAGCGAAGCCGAGAGTGGGGGAGGGTGGGCCCCGCCTGCAGCACCGGGTTCGGCTGAACCCGCCTGTGGTGCAGTACTGGCCGCAGCCGACAACGCCTCAGCAAGCCCCCCGAGCTCCACATGCACCACCAACACCGGCTTCCCGGGAACCTCCGCCGCAGCCGACCTCAAAGCCTCCGCCAGCGCCGCATCCCCCGCCTGCCCCTCCCCCACTGTCGGTATCGCGGTCACCACCACCGCATCGCACGTGTCGTCGGCCAACGCCCTCGCCAGCGCTGCATGAAAGTCGTCCGCCGAAGCTCCCGTCGTCAGATCCAGCGGAGCGTGCGGTCGCAACCCCTCGGAGAGACACGCGTCGTACGTCAGCAACCCCAACGACTCCGAGTTCCCCAGGATCGCCACCCGAGGCCCCGCAGGCAGCGGCTGACGCGCGAGCAACAGCCCCGCATCGACCAGCTCGGTGATCGTGTCCACCCGGATCACCCCCGCCTGCCGCAGCAGCGCGGACACCGTGGCATGCGGCAACCGCGTCGCCCGCACCGCATGCCCCTGCGGCGCCGCACCTCCGTGCCGCGCACCCTGCACGACGACCAACGGCTTCGCCGCCGCCGTACGCCGGGCGAGCCGGGTGAACTTGCGGGGATTGCCGATGGACTCCAGGTACATGAGGACGACGTCGGTGTCCGGGTCGTCGTACCAGTACTGGAGCACGTCGTTCCCGGACACGTCCGCCCGGTTGCCGGACGACACGAAGGTGGACACGCCCGTGACCCCGGTGAAGCCGCCCCCGCGCCGGTGCAGCCGGGACAGCAGCGCGATCCCGATGGCGCCGGACTGGGCGAAGAGCCCGATGCGGCCGGGGCGGGGCATCTCGGGAGCGAGGGACGCGTTCAGCCGTACGCCGTCGGACGTGTTGATGATCCCGAACGCGTTGGGGCCGATGATCCGCATGCCGTACGCGCGCGCGTGCCGTACGAGTTCCCGCTGCCGCTCGCGCCCCTGCGGACCGCTCTCGGCGTACCCGGCGGAGATCACGACGAGCCCCTGCACGCCGTGCTCGCCGCACTCGGTGACGACCTCGGGGACATGGTCCGCGGGCACGGCGACGACCGCGAGATCGACGGGCCCCTCGATGTCCCGCACGGAGCGGTAGGCCGGCACCCCGTCGAGGTCCTTGAGCTCCTCGGGGAGGGCCCTGTTCACGGCGTACAGACCGCCCGTGAACCCGGCGTCCCGGATGTTGCCGAGGATGCTGCGGCCCACGCCGCCGGGGGTGCGGCCGGCGCCGATGACGGCGACGGAGCCGGGCATCAGCAGCCGCTGCACGGACCGCCCCTCGGCGCGCTGCTCGCGCGCGTACTGCACGGCGAGCGATCGGTCGGTGGGTTCGAGGTCAAACTCCAGGCGTACGACGCCGTCCTCGAAGCTGCGCTTCTGGGTGTACCCGGCGTCCGTGAACACCTTGATCATCTTGGAGTTGGCGGGCAGCACCTCCGCGGCGAAGCGACGGATGCCGCGCTCACGGGCGACGGCGGCGATGTGCTCGAGGAGGGCGGAGGCGACACCGCGCCCCTGATGGGCGTCCTGCACCAGGAAGGCGACCTCGGCCTCGTCGGCCGGCGCCGACGCGGGCAGCCCCTCGGCGCCGATGCGGTCATAGCGTACGGTGGCGATGAACTCGCCGCCGATGGTGGCCGCGAGTCCCACCCGGTCCACAAAGTCGTGGTGCGTGAAGCGGTGGACGTCCTTGGCGGACAGACGCGGGTAGGGCGCGAAGAAGCGGTAGTACTTCGACTCGTCCGAGACCTGCTCGTAGAAGCTGACCAGGCGCTCGGCGTCATCAACGGTGATGGGGCGGATGCGCGCGGTGCCGCCGTCGCGCAGCACCACGTCGGCTTCCCAGTGGGCGGGGTACTCGTGCCGGTCCGGCGCGCTCTGCATGGGGCCCAGAGTACGGCTCGCGTACGACAACGGCGCGAGGCAGTCTGTGGAGGACGGGAGTCGGGCCGAGGCCGCGGTCCGACGGCACTTCAAGGACGGGACGCAGGACAGTTCCGGGCTTGCTTCACGATATGGGAAACTGGTCTAGACAACCCTGAACACCTGAAGGGCAGCATCACATGGCTGAGCGCCGCGTCAACGTCGGCTGGGCCGAGGGTCTCCACGCCCGCCCCGCCTCCATCTTCGTCCGGGCCGCCACGGCCGCAGGGGTCCCCGTGACGATCGCCAAGGCCGACGGCAACCCCGTCAACGCGGCCTCCATGCTGGCTGTCCTCGGGCTCGGCGCCCAGGGCGGCGAGGAGATCGTGCTCGCCTCCGACGCCGAGGGCGCGGACATCGCCCTCGACCGGCTGGCGAAGCTGGTCGCCGAGGGGCTCGAGGAGCTTCCCGAGACCGTCTGAGTAGCAGAATTGAAGGGCTCGTCCGAATTTCCGGGCGAGCCCTTCGCATTTTCCGATCGCGGGCAGCAGAAATAATCCCCCGCGAATTAGGCCCTCTTTGTATACGGCTCTTGTGTTAATGCCGCAGGCTCGTCATGTTTACGGCATGTTGCGAGTTCCTCACACGCTCCGTGCGCTCTCCCGGGACGGCGAATCGCAGCCGGTGCACGACCGTCGAGCGCTCCGTGTGCTGCGCCGTGACCGCCCGCGCGCGCTCGCCGTCACCGCGCGCCACCGCGTCGACGATCGCGCCGTGCTCCGCCCAGGACTCCACGGGGTTGGCCGGCGCCTCCACGGCGTACATCCAGGCGATCTTGTGCCGCAGCTGGGTCAGCATCGAGGTCAGCGCGGGGCTGCCGGAGGCCTGGGCGAGCGTCTCGTGGAACCAGCCGCCCAGGGAGCGCAGATCCTCGCTGTTGCCCCTCCTGGCCCGCTCCTGACCCAGCCTGACCAGGCCGCGCAGCACCTTCAGATGCGCCTCGGTGCGCCGCTGGGCGGCCCGGGAGGCGCCGAGCGGCTCCAGGAGCATGCGCATCTCCAGCAGGTCCGCGGCCTCCTGCTCGGTCGGTTCCGCGACGCACGCGCCCGCGTGCCGCCGGGTCACCACGAATCCCTCGGCCTCCAGCGTGCGCAGGGCCTCACGGACGGGGACGCGCGAGACGCCGTAGCGGCGCGCCAGGAGTTCCTCGGTGAGCCGGCTGCCGCGCTCGTAGACACCGGCGACGATGTCGTCCCGGATCGCCGTGCATACCGAGTGCGCCGGAATACGCATGACCGACCTCCGCTTTAATCCCCGTGAAACGTCGACGATTGACGCGTGTTCAGTGACTCTATGGCAATGAGCCGGAATTTCCGATGGCGGACCGGAATCCATGGATATTTTTTGGACAGCCGGGGGTATGAAAGGCCGAAAGCCCCGGCTCGGGGAGCCGGGGCCTGGGGAGGCGGAGCCTGGGGGCTCAGACGTCTGTCGTCAGACGTTCACGCCGTGCGAGCGCAGGTAGGCGACGGGGTCGATGTCGGAGCCGTACTCCGCGGTCGTACGGGCCTCGAAGTGCAGATGCGCCCCGGTGACGTTGCCGGTCGCGCCGGAGAGGCCTATCTGCTGGCCCGGGGTGACGCTCTGGCCCACCGAGACGCCGATGGACGACAGGTGGCCGTACTGGGTGTACGTGCCGTCGTTCATCTTGATCACGACCTGGTTGCCGTACGAGCCCTCCCAGCCCGCCTCGACGACGGTGCCGCGGCCGACCGCGTGGACGGAGGTGCCGCTGGCGGCGTGGAAGTCGACGCCGGTGTGGCTGCCGGAGGACCACAGGGAGCCGCCGGCGCCATAGCCGGTGGAGACGTACGAGCCGGTGATCGGCAGGACGTAGCTGTTGAGGCGCTTGCGCTCGGCCTCGCGAGCGGCGCGCTCCTTGGCCTCGCGGGCCTTCTGCGCCCGCTCCGCCGCGGCCTTCTTCTTGGCCTCGGCGGCCTTCTTCGCGGCGGCGGCTTCTTCGGCGGCCTGCTGCTGGGCGGCGGCCTGCTCTGCGATCTGGTCGGCGGCGGCGCTGCTGAGGACCGGGATCAGGCCGGTCGTCTCGGCCGCCGGCTCGGCGGCGAGTGCGGGGGCGGCCAGGGTGCCGATGACGCCGGTGGTGGTGAGGGCCGCGACGCCCGCCGCGCGAGCGGTGGTGCGCTGGATACGGCTGGGACGGCGGTGCTTCCCGGTGGCGCGGGTGAACGCCATGTAGTGGCTGGTCCTTTCCTTCCTTCTCGCCTACCGGGTTAGCTGACGGGTTCGGAGCAGGAAGGTCTCCTACGGACCCCCTCGCGGCACGCGCGGGCGTCCGATTCACCCCAGGGACTGCACATGTGGGTCCCCGGCTCCCCTGGCTCGCGCCGTCTGGGGACTCGGCGATGACTGTCCGGTGCCGCGGGTGCGGCGCAGTGCCTGACGGACAGCCCGGAAGACGCTAAACGGGACATCTTTCAATCCCCAAACGGATCACGGCTTTTGTAGCGCATGCCACAGGCCAGACAGGCAACCTCTCCCGTAATTCGGACATAAGGGAGCCCCGGTGACGCTTCCGTCACCGGGGCTCCCCGCGCGCGTAACCCGAGGGTTCGCCTCTCCGCGGCCCTACTCGGCGGACACGACGGTGACTTGACCGATGCCGAGGGCCTCCACCGGCTCCTTGATCTGCGCCGCGTCGCCCACGAGCACCGTCACCAGACGGTCCACCGGGAAGGCGCGTACGGCAGCCGCGGTGGCCTCGACGGTGCCGGTCGCGGCGAGCTCCTGGTACAGCGTGGCCTGGTAGTCGTCCGGCAGGTACTGCTCCACCTGGTCGGCCAGCGTGCTGGCGACGGCCGCGGCGGTCTCGTACTTCAGCGGCGCCACACCGACCAGGTTCTGCACGGCGACATCGCGCTCGGCGTCGGTGAGCCCGTCGGCGGCGAGTGTCCGCAGCACCGTCCACAGGTCCTGCAGGGCGGGACCGGTGTTCGGGGTGTCGACGGAGCCGCTGATGGCGAGCATCCCGGCGCCCGAGCCGTCCGGGGCGGACCTGAGGACCTGCCCGAACGCCCGCACTCCGTAGGTGTAGCCCTTCTCCTCGCGCAGGACGCGGTCCAGCCGCGAGGTGAGGGTGCCGCCGAGGCAGTACGTGCCGAGCACCTGGGCGGGCCACACGCGGTCGTGCCGGTCGACACCGACGCGGCCGATGAGCAGCTGCGTCTGGACGGCACCGGGGCGGTCCACGATGACGACGCGGCCGGTGTCGTCGGCGCTCACCGGCGGCACCGGGCGCGGCTGCGCGGGTGAGCCGGTCCAGGCGCCGATCGTCTCGCCGAGCAGCGCGTCCAGGTCGATGCCGGTGAGGTCGCCGACGACCACGGCGGTGGCCGTGGCGGGACGCACGTGCTTCTCGTAGAAGGCACGGACGGCCGCGGAGTCGATGTTCTCGACCGTGTCCTCGGTGCCCTGGCGCGGACGCGACATGCGCGAGTCCGCCGGGAACAGCTCCTTGGACAGCTCCTTGGCGGCCCGGCGGGAGGGGTTGGCCAGCTCGTGCGGGATCTCGTCGAGGCGGTTGCGGACGAGCCGTTCGACCTCGCTGTCCGCGAAGGCGGGCGCCCTGAGGGCGTCGGCGAGCAGGCCGAGCGCCTTGGACAGCCGCGAGGCCGGGACCTCCAGGCTGAGCCGGACGCCGGGGTGGTCGGCGTGCGAGTCGAGGGTGGCTCCGCAGCGCTCCAGCTCGGCGGCGAACTCCTCTGCGGAGTACTTGTCGGTGCCCTCGGAGAAGGCCCGCGCCATGATCGTGGCGACACCGTCGAGGCCGGCCGGTTCGGCCTCCAGCGGTGCGTCCAGGAGCACCTCCACGGCGACGACCTGCTGGCCGGGGCGGTGGCAGCGCAGGACCGTGACGCCGTTGTCGAGGGTCCCGCGCGTGGGGGCCGGAAACGCCCACGGCCTGGCCTCGCCGGCCCGGGGCTCGGGGTGGAATTCCATAGCGGCGAGCTCGGTCACTTGGCCGCCTCCTCGTTCTCGTCGGTGGCTTCCACGGTCGCCGCGGACTCCAGGTCTTCGGTGGGTTCCTCGACGGTCTCCGTGGGGACGGTCGGCTCGTACACGAGCACCGCGCGGTTGTCGGGCCGCAGGCGCGCCTTGGCAACCTCCTGGACCTCTTCGGCGGTCACCTCGAGCACCCGCCCGACGGCGGTGAGGGCGAGCTGCGGGTCGCCGAACAGGACGGCGTACCGGCACAGTTCGTCGGCGCGGCCCGCGACCGTGCCGAGCCGGTCCAGCCACTCGCGCTCCAACTGGGCCTGGGCACGCTCCATTTCCTCGGCCGTGGGGCCCTCCGCGGCGAACCGGGCGAGCTCCTCGTCGATGGCGGCCTCGATGACCGGCACCTCGACGTCACCGGACGTCTTCACGTCCAGCCACCCCAGGGAGGGCGCGCCGGCCAGCCGCAGCAGGCCGAATCCGGCGGCGACGGCCGTACGGTCGCGTCGTACGAGCCGGTTGTAGAGGCGGGAGGACTCACCGCCGCCGAGGACGGTGAGCGCGAGGTCGGCCGCGTCGCACGCGCGCGTGCCGTCGTGCGGCAGGCGGTAGGCGGCCATCAACGCGCGCGCGGGGACCTCTTCCTCGACGATCTCGCGCAGCTGCTCGCCGATGATCTCCGGCAGTTGGCCGTCGCGCGGGGCGGGCTTGCCGTCGTGCGCGGGGATGGAGCCGAAGTACTTCTCGATCCAGGCGAGCGTCTGCTCGGAGTCGATGTCGCCGACCACGGAGAGCACCGCGTTGTTGGGCGCGTAGTACGTCCGGAAGAACGCGCGGGCGTCGTCCAGGGTCGCCGCGTCCAGGTCGGCCATCGAGCCGATCGGGGTGTGGTGGTAGGGGTGGCCCTCCGGGTAGGCGAGGGCCGTCAGCTTCTCGAAAGCCGTGCCGTAGGGGACGTTGTCGTAGCGCTGCCGGCGCTCGTTCTTCACGACGTCGCGCTGGTTCTCCATGGACTCGTCGTCGAGGGCGGCGAGCAGGGAGCCCATGCGGTCGGCCTCCAGCCAGAGGGCGAGTTCCAGCTGGTGGGTGGGCATGGTCTCGAAGTAGTTGGTGCGCTCGAAGCTGGTGGTGCCGTTCAGCGAGCCGCCGGCGCCCTGCACCTTCTCGAAGTGGCCGTTGCCCTTCACCTGGCCCGAGCCCTGGAACATCAGATGCTCGAAAAGGTGAGCCAGGCCGGTACGGCCCTTGACTTCGTGGCGCGAGCCGACGTCGTACCAGAGGCACACCGCCGCAACCGGGGTCAGGTGGTCCTCGGAGAGCACCACGCGCAGGCCGTTGGCCAGGCGGTGCTCGGTCGCTGTCAGGCCCCCGGTGCCTGCCTGGTCTGTGGCCGTGTGACCCATGGGCATGTACGTCCCTTCGATCGCGGAAACACTCGTCGTAACTGCGGATATCCCGCCGGTCCTGCCACTGTATGCAAGCGTGCGGAGCGTCGGCGAAGTTCCCGCCCGACGTACGCCCAGAGCGAGATCGCGTAGCCTGCGGGCGTGCTGTCCCGCCTGAGGCGGGCGGCACCTGTGAACGCCGGGCGGGACGGCCGACGCCGGGTCCTGGTCCGCGTTGTCAGTGCAGCGGTCCACAATGGTCCGCGTCAGATTCATTCAACGCTTCAGCAAGAGCGCGCCCGTGGGCGAGCGACCAGTAGACAGAGGAGCCAGGCAGCGATGGCCCGCCGCAGCACGAAGACCCCGCCGCCCGACGACTCGTACGAGGAGCGGATCCTCGACATCGACGTCGTGGACGAAATGCAGGGCTCCTTCCTCGAGTACGCGTACTCGGTCATCTACTCCCGAGCCCTGCCGGACGCCCGCGACGGCCTCAAGCCGGTGCACCGCCGCATCGTTTACCAGATGAACGAGATGGGCGTGCGCCCCGACCGCGGCTATGTGAAGTGCGCCCGCGTCGTCGGCGAGGTCATGGGTAAGTTGCACCCGCACGGCGACGCGTCGATCTACGACGCCCTGGTGCGCATGGCCCAGCCCTTCTCGATGCGTGTCCCCCTGGTCGACGGCCACGGCAACTTCGGCTCGCTGGGCAATGACGACCCGCCCGCCGCCATGCGGTACACCGAGTGCCGGATGGCCGAGGCCACGGGCCTGATGACGGAGTCGATCGACGAGGACACCGTCGACTTCACCCCGAACTACGACGGTCAGGAGCAGGAGCCGGTGGCCCTGCCCGCCGCCTTCCCGAACCTCCTGGTCAACGGCGCCTCGGGCATCGCGGTCGGCATGGCCACGAACATGCCGCCGCACAACCTGCGCGAGGTGATCGCGGCCGCCCGCCACCTGATTAGGCACCCCGGCGCCGATCTCGACGCCCTGATGAAGCACGTCCCCGGCCCCGACCTGCCCACCGGCGGCCGGATCGTCGGCCTGTCCGGCATCCGGGACGCTTATGAGACGGGCCGCGGCACCTTCAAGATCCGCGCGACGGTCTCCGTCGAGGCCGTGACCGCGCGCCGCAAGGGCATCGTCATCACCGAGCTGCCCTTCACGGTCGGCCCGGAAAAGGTGATCGCCAAGATCAAGGATCTGGTCGGCTCGAAGAAGCTGCAGGGCATCGCCGACGTCAAGGACCTCACCGACCGTGCGCACGGCCTGCGCCTGGTCATCGAGATCAAGAACGGCTTCGTGCCGGAAGCCGTCCTGGAGCAGCTCTACAAGCTGACGCCGATGGAGGAGTCCTTCGGCATCAACAACGTGGCACTGGTCGACGGCCAGCCGCTCACGCTGGGCCTCAAGGAGCTGCTGGAGGTCTATCTCGACCACCGCTTCAACGTCGTGCGGCGCCGCAGCGAGTTCCGCCGGGGCAAGCGCCGCGACCGGCTGCACCTGGTGGAGGGCCTGCTCACCGCCCTGGTGGACATCGACGAGGTCATCCGCCTCATCCGCTCCAGCGACAACTCCGCGCAGGCCAAGCAGCGCCTGATGGAGCGCTTCTCGCTGAGCGAGATCCAGACGCAGTACATCCTGGACACGCCGCTGCGCCGCCTCACCAAGTACGACCGGATCGAGCTGGAGTCCGAGAAGGACCGCCTGAAGGCGGAGATCGAGGAGCTGACCCGGATCCTGGAGTCGGACGCGGAGCTGCGCAAGCTGGTCTCCGCCGAACTGGCCGCGGTGTCCAAGAAGTTCGGCACCGACCGGCGTACGGTCCTGCTGGAGTCCGCGGGCGCCCAGGTCGCCGCCGTTCCGCTCCAGGTGGCGGACGACCCGTGCCGGGTGCTGCTGTCCTCCACGGGTCTGCTGGCCCGTACGGCCAACGGCGACCCGTTCGCGGAGGACGCCGACGCGCGCCGGACCAAGCACGACGTGATCGTCTCGGCGGTACCGGCCACGGCCCGCGGTGAGATCGGCGCGGTCACCTCGTCCGGCCGTCTGCTCCGGATCGACGTCGTCGACCTGCCGCAGCTCCCGGACACGGCGGCGACGCCGAACCTCGCGGGCGGCGCCCCGCTGGCCGAGTTCGTGTCCCTGGAGGACGACGAGACGGTGGTCTGCCTGACCACGCTGGACGAGTCGTCCCCGGGTCTGGCGCTCGGCACCGCGCAGGGCGTGGTCAAGCGTGTGGTCCCCGACTACCCGTCCAACAAGGAGGAGTTGGAGGTCATCACCCTCAAGGAGGGTGACCGGATCGTCGGCGCGGTCGAGCTGCGCACCGGCGAGGAGGACCTGGTCTTCATCACGGACGACGCCCAGCTGCTGCGCTACCAGGCCTCGCAGGTCCGCCCGCAGGGCCGCGCCGCGGGCGGCATGGCGGGCATCAAGCTCACCGAGGGCGCCAAGGTCATCTCGTTCACCGCGGTCGACCCGGCGGCCGACGCGGTGGTCTTCACCGTCGCCGGCTCGCGCGGCACGCTGGACGACTCCGTGCAGACGACGGCCAAGCTGACTCCGTTCGACCAGTACCCGCGCAAGGGCCGCGCCACCGGCGGCGTGCGCTGCCAGCGCTTCCTCAAGGGCGAGGACTGTCTCTCCCTGGCCTGGGCGGGCCCGGTCCCGGCGCGGGCCGCGCAGAAGAACGGCACACCGGCCGACCTCCCGGAGATCGACCCGCGCCGCGACGGCTCGGGCGTGTCCCTGGGCAAGACGGTGTCGGTGGTGGCGGGGCCGGTCTAGAGACCGGGCTCCTCAAGATCCCCTTCGGGATCCTGTACGTAGCGCAGGACGCCCCACATGCCGTGCTCGTCGGCGTGTGGGGCGTCGTCCTTGCACGCCTCCAGCTCCTTGCCGAGGGACGGGGCATCGATGCCGGCGCCGATGAGCACGAGCTGGGTCACGCGCGCGTCGCCGGAGCCCCAGGGCTCGGGACGGAACCGGAGGAACCGTCCGACGGCATGGACGCCGTACCGGTTGTTCGCGTCATGGGGGCCGAAGTCGACGTACCCCTTGATCCGGTACAGCCCCTCGGGCCTGCTGTCGAGGAACTCCATCAACCGGCGTGGGTTCAGGGGCACTTCGGAGGTGAAGGACAGGCTGTCGTAGGCCGCGTGCAGATGACCTGCGTGGTCGTGGCCGTCTTCCCCGTGATCGTGGATGTCGTCGAAGGTGAGCTGCCCGATCCGCTCGCCCGCGGGGCGGCAGTCGAAGAGGAACTCGGGATCGATGCGGCCGTAGGTGGCGGGCACGACGGCGGCGCGGTCGACGAGGGACCGGACGACGTCCAGGACCCGCTCACCGTCGGGCGCCCGGTCGACCTTGTTCACGACGACGAGTTCGGCGAGGGCGAGATGCCGGTCGATCTCGGGGTGCTTCGCGCGCGTGCCGTCGAACTCGGCGGCGTCGACGACCTCGATCAGACCGCCGTACACGATCCCCGGATGTTCACTGGCGAGCACCATCCGCACCAGCTCCTGCGGCTCGGCCAGGCCGCTGGCCTCGATGACGACGACGTCGATCCCGGCCGAGGGCCGGGCGAGCCGATCGAGGTAGAGATCGAGTTCACTGACGTCGACGGCACAGCACAGGCAGCCGTTCCCGAGCAACACGGTGGAGTCGCCGAGCGCGCCCGCCACGGCCATCGCGTCGATCTCGATGGCACCGAAATCATTGACGATGGCCCCGATACGGCTGCCGCCACTGCGGTGGAGCAGATGGTTGAGCAGCGTCGTCTTGCCGGAGCCCAGGAACCCGGCGAGCACGACGACCGGGATCTGCGGCCGGCCCGGACTCGGAACCAATGTGCGACCTCTCTCACGCCAACGCGCACCCCGGCTCGCGGCTCGGCGTGCGTACGAACTGTGAATGCCGCCCCAGGATACGAGCGGAAAGAATCCCCGCGAAGTGAACGATTGTTAGCAGCCCGCGCGGGGCAGACGTTGGGCATGGCGCCGGAGCGTGCGACCCTCGCATCCCTCTGTGCGCCTCCTCTCCGCCTCCCCGCCGATCAGAGCCGCTCGGCACCCTGGAGGCGGCAAGCGCCGCCCATCGCTCGCCGGTCCCCCTCAGTCGACCCGCACCCGACGACCGGCGGACGGCCGCCTGATTCGGGGGTTGACATGGCCACACGGAAGTATGGGGTACGCGGACTCGGCTCGGTCGCCGCGGCCGGGCTCGGCGTCGTCGCGGGTGCCCTCGCCTGCAAGGCGGCCGAACGAGGCCGTCTCAATGCGCTGTGCGCACGCGTGGAACGCCTGGAGGACGAAGCCAGGACCGCACAGAACACCCGCGCCAACCTGGCCTGGCAACAGCGTCAGCACTGGGAGCTGCTGAGCAAGGCCATCGACGACCCCGAACTCGCCGAGGTACTCGACCACTACGAGGGAAACCTCACCCCGAAGCAGCGGCGCCAGTACCTCTTCGCCAACGCCATGTACACCAACCTGCTCACCTCCTACCGCATCGGCAACCTGAGCAAGGACGAGTTCTTCCAACACGTTCGGGGGATGCTCCAGAACCCGGTCATGAGGGAGTACTGGTACGCCAGCCAGCAGCAGCGCGCCAGCCTGGCCGACACCGAAGAGGCCGGTCTGGGCCTGATCGTCGACGAACTGCTCCACCAACTCGAAGAGGCCGACCCCGAGGAGTGGTGGGTCGTGGGAGACCCGCCCGGCGCCCCATGACGAAGGCGCCCACCTGGCACGAAGCGATCTCGTACCGGGCAGACGCCTTCGGCGATACCGATGACGGCTCAGGCGTCCGGGATATCGGCCTTCGCCTTGACGAGGGTCTCGCGGGTGATCACGACGATGCGCTCATAGTCGGCGCGAGCCGCGTCGGCGGGCAACTGCGAGTCCAGCGAGTCGGTGACATCCGTGCCGATAATGGCAAAATTGCCGTCGGCCAATTCAAAGATGTCGGGGCACGTCGCGCCGTTCGTGCTGCCCCGGAGGCGCGGAGATACACCGAGGCGGCGAATGATCTGACTCACTGTCAATTTCCTCTGTCTCAAGGCACAAGCGTCTGCCAACGCTGCTGCGCGGCGACGGCAGGATACGTCGAGCCTTGACCAGCGGCGCGTCCGAACCGCGATCGCCGGACGGCAAGCACCCGAGTTATCCAACCCCTCAGGCCTTCGCGCAGATACACCTCTTTACAAGTTCGTTATCACTCGTCGGGGTGAATTCAATCGCACACCGCCAGAACATCCCCAAGAGTGACGGACGAAGGCGAAGCCTGCACTTCCCCGTAAAGGAACATATATCCAGTTTCAGGCTGCCGGTACGCCAACCGGCGCTCCCGGCCCCACATATCGCGCCACCGGACGGATGATCTTCGAGTCCTCAGCCTGTTCCAGGATGTTGGCGCTCCAGCCCACCGCCCGCGCCGCCGCGAACGTCGGGGTGAACATCTCGCGCGGCAGACCGCAGAGTTCCATGACCACGCCCGCGTAGAACTCGACGTTCGTGTGGAGTTCGCGGCCCGGCTTCAGCTCGGCGAGGATCGCCTCGACCCGCCGCTCGACCTCGACGGCGAAGTCGACGCGTGGGCCGCCGAAGCTCTGGGCGATCTCGCGGAGCATCCGGGAGCGGGGGTCCTCCGTGCGGTAGACAGGGTGCCCGAAGCCCATGATGCGCTCGCCGGCCAGGACGCGCTCGCGGATCCAGGAGTCGATGCGTTCGGGCGTGCCGATGGCGTCCAGGGTGTCGAGTGCCCGGCTGGGAGCCCCGCCGTGCAGCGGGCCGGACAGCGCACCCACGGCCCCCACCAGGCACGCGGCCACATCCGCTCCGGTTGATGTGATGACGCGCGCCGTAAAGGTTGATGCATTGAAGCCATGGTCAATGGTTGAGATCAAGTATTGCTCGATCGCCCGGGTCCGCTGCGGGTCCGGCTCCGAACCCGTCAACATGTACAGGTAGTTCGCCGCGTACGAGAGGTCCTCCCGCGGCTCCACCGGCTCGAGCCCGATCCCCAGCCGGTGCAGTGCGGTCAGCAGCGTCGGCACGGCGGCGGCCGCGACGAGGGCGTCCCGGCGGCGCCCGTCCGCGTCGATGTCGTACACCGGCCGGAAGCCCTTGGCCGCACCCAGCAACGACAGCGCCGTACGCATACTGGCGAGCGGGCCGGACCGGGCGCTCGCCGCCGCGATGACAGGCAGTGCCACGCGCACCTCGTCGGGCAGTCGGCGCAAGGCTGCGGTCTTGGCGGAGAACGCGGCACCGCGCTCGGCGTCCGGCAGCTCGCCGAGGACCAGAAGATGCCAGACGTCCTCGAAACTGCGGGCCTGCGCCAGCTCGACGGCCGAGTACTGCCGGTAGTGGTAGAAGCCCTCCAGCCCTCGCACGTCGCCGATCTCGGTGTCGGTCACGACGACACCCGCGAGCCCTCGCGGTACGTCGACAAGAGTGGTTGCGGACCTGTTGACGGACATGTTTTCCTCCCTGAACTTGATTTGACTGTCCACTCTTGACTCAATCTCTGTCAATATTGATTCAATCAATCTGAGATCAATGAACCTGCAAGACGGATACGGTGACCTCCATGCCCGATCAAGAACCCGCCCCCAGTCGCTCGGAACGGCGGCTGAGCACCAAGGAGGCCGCCGAGCTTCTGGGTGTGAAGGCCGAGACCGTGTACGCGTACGTGAGCCGCGGTCAGCTCAGCAGCCGCCGAGTGCCGGGCGGCCGGAGCAGCACCTTCGACGCGAAGGAGGTCGAGGCGCTGGCACGGCGCAACAGGCGGGTCGGCGGCGGGAGTCCGGCCTCGGGCGGCGAGCTGTCCGTGCGCACCCGCATCACGCTCATCGACACGGACCGGTACTACTACCGCGGCGTCGACGCGGCCGAGCTGGCCGCACGCCACACCTACGAAGAGGTCGCCGAGTGGCTGTGGACCGGGCAGCTGCGCCCCGGCACCGACTTCACCGCCCCCGAGGCATCCGTCGCCGTCGCCCGCCGCGCCGTCGCCGCGCTGCCCGAGCACACCGACCCGACCGACCGGTTGCGGGTTGCCGCGATCGCCGCCGCGACGGCGGATCCGCTGCGCTTCGACCTGTCCGAGGAAGCTGTTCTCGGCACGGCCCGCATCCTCATCCCCACGCTCGTCGCCGCTCTGCCGCCGATGCGACCCGGCCACGGCGACGAGGGCCCGCTGGCCCGCCGGCTGTGGGCGCGGCTCAGCGGACGGGAGGCCGACGAGGCCTCGCTGCACGTCCTGGACACCGCACTCGGACTCCTCGTCGACCACGACCTGGCCGCCTCCACACTCGCGGTACGCGTCGCCGCATCGGCCCGCGCACACGCCTACGCGGCCGTCTCCGCGGGCCTCGGCGTCATCGAGGGCCCCTTGCACGGCGCCGCGAGCGGACTCGTCCACCGCCTGCTGCTGGACGTCCTCGACCAGGGCGACGCCGGACCCGTGATCGCGGACGAGCTGCGCTCAGGGCGCCGTATCCCGGGGCTCGGCCACCGGCTCTACGCCGGCGAGGACCCACGCGCGCGTGCGCTGTTCGCCCTTCTGGAGGAGATCCCCCGGGCCGCACCCGCCCTCGCCGCGGCCCGCGACATCGTGGCCACCACCGCCCGGCACACCCCGTTGCACGCCAACGTCGACCTGGCACTCGCCGTGCTCACCGCATCCAGCGGCATGCCGGCCACGGCCGGCGAGACGATCTTCGCCGTGGCCCGTACGGCGGGCTGGATCGCCCACGCCCTGGAGGAGTACGGCGAGCTCCCGCTGCGCATGCGCCCGAGCGGACTCTACGAGGGCCCGAGGCCGCCCCAACC
The DNA here is from genome assembly GCF_030499575.1 of Streptomyces sp. DG2A-72. NCBI lineage: Bacteria > Bacillati > Actinomycetota > Actinomycetes > Kitasatosporales > Streptomycetaceae > Streptomyces > Streptomyces sp. DG2A-72. The sequence continues at coordinate 7,943,687 of NZ_JASTLC010000001.1, read as the reverse complement.
GCTGCCGGAGTAGGACGTCGAGCGGGCCCGGAAGTCGCCCTGGATCAAGTCAGGTTAGGCTCACCTCTGTGAGTACGTGTGCAAGCGTCTCTCGAGACCTCGACGAGCCCATTTCGGGAACCGCGGCGACCGCGACGACCTGGCTGCTGCTGGAGCAGCCAGGTCCCTGGGGTGTCAAGGCGCTCACTTCGAGCCATCTGGATCCCGCGCTGGGACGCGCCCTGGAGGCCGCCGCCGAGGGCACCGGCGTACGCATCGCACTCATCCGGCGCCCCGGACGCCATGCCGACCTCGGCACCCCCACCGCGCGTCAGGTGTACGTGGCCCACACCGTGCCCGGCAACGTGTGGCTGCACGGGGCCACCGTCCGCGACCCGTGGCGCCTGCTCGACCTCGACTTCGCCGCGCTCGGCAGAGGCGACCACCGCAGTGTCGGCACGGCGCTCGGCGGGCGGCCCCACGCCGGTGATCCGCTCGCGCTCGTGTGCACCAACGGCAAGCGGGACCGCTGCTGCGCGCTCCTCGGCCGTCCCTTGGCGGCCGCACTCGCCGCCTCCGGGGTCGAGGGGGTCTGGGAAGTCACCCATCTGGGCGGTCACCGCTTCTCGCCGACGCTGCTCGTCCTGCCGTACGGCTACGCCTACGGCAGGGTCGAGGCGCCCGCCGTCAAGGAGATCCTGCACGGCGTGCAGGAGGGACGGATCGTCCTGGAGGGGTGCCGGGGTAGCTCAGCCTGGGAACGGCCCGCTCAGGCGGCCGAACTCGCGGTCCGCACGGCGGCCCGCGAATCCACCGCGGACGCGCTGACGGTCGTACGGACGGACGGCGCGGCACCGCGCTGGGAGGTGACCGTCGCCCACGCGGACGGGCGTCACTGGCGCGTGGTCGTCGCCCAGGGTGCGTCGCTTCCGCCCCGCCCGGAGAGCTGCGGCGCGTCCGTGCTCGGCTCACCCGCGCGGATGGACGTGGTGGCGGTGCGCGAGCTCACACCGGCGGCGCTCGCGAGCCGACCGCACGACCGACATCAGGGCACCGCAGCACAGCATGTCCGCAGGCAGCGCCTGTCCATGCATTGATCAAGAGATCCATGCCACACCCCTACGGCTGCTCCGGCACGTCCGCGTAACGTCTTGGGTATGAGCCCCACTCCCCCCGCACGCCGTCTGCGGCTCGGTCTGCCGCGCCGGGTGTTCTCGCAGGTGCTGCTGATGCAGGTGGCGATCGCCGCGGGCGTCGCGGTACTCGCGACCGGGCTGTTCCTCGCGCCGCTCAGCGACCAGCTGGACGACCAGGCGATGCGCCGAGCTCTCTCGATCGCACAGACCGCAGCGGCCCAGCCCCAGCTCGCGGAGCAGGTCGAGAACACTCCGCCGACGGCCGGCGGGCCGGTTCAGCGGGAGGCAGAGAAGATCCGCAAGGCCACCAAGGCCGAGTACGTCGTGATCATGGACACACGCGGGGTGCGCTGGTCGCACACCGAGCCAGCGCAGATCGGCAAGCACGTCTCCACCGACCCCAGCGAGGCGCTCGCCGGCCAGGAGGTCATGGAGATCGACGAGGGCACGCTGGGCCGCTCCGCCCGTGGCAAGGTGCCGCTGCGGGACAGCGACGGGGAGATCGTCGGGGCGGTCTCGGTGGGCATCGCGTACGACAGTGTCCGGGCCCTGCTGATCCACGCGATCCCGGAGCTGCTGGCGTACGCGGGTGGAGCCCTGGCCGTCGGCGCGCTGGCCGCCTGGCTCATCTCCCGGCGGGTCCAGCGGCAGACCCGGGACCTGGCCTTCTCCGACATCTCGGGACTGCTCGCGGAGCGTGAGGCCATGCTCCACGGCATCCGGGAGGGAGTCGTCGCCCTGGACCGCGCGGGCCGGGTCCGCCTCCTCAACGACGAGGCACAGCGCCTGCTGAGCATCGGCGACGAGGCGGTGGGCCGCTCCCCCGACGAGGCGCTCGGCGAGGGACGTACCGCCGATGTCCTGTCCGGGCGGGTAACGGGCACCGATCTGCTCACAGTGCGCGGCCAGCGTGTCCTGATCGCCAACCGGATGCCCACCGACGACGGCGGCGCCGTCGCCACCCTGCGCGACCGCACCGAGCTGGAGCAGCTGGGCCGGGAACTCGACTCGACGCGCGGCCTGATCGACGCCCTGCGCGCCCAGGACCACGAACACGCCAACCGCATGCACACGCTCCTGGGCCTGCTCGAGCTGGAGATGTACGACGACGCCGTGGACTTCGTGGGAGAGGTGGTCGGCGACCACCGGGCGACGGCGGAGCAGGTCACGGAGAAGATCGAGGACCCCCTGCTCGCCGCCCTGCTGGTCGGCAAGGCGACCGTCGCCGCGGAGCGCGGAGTCGCCCTGCGCGTCTCGGACGGGACGCGGCTGCCGGACCGGCTGGTCGATCCCCGCGGGCTGGTCACGGTCGTCGGCAACCTCGTCGACAACGCTCTCGACGCCGTCGCGGGCACGATGCACACGCGCGTGGAGGTCGAATTGCGCGCCGAGGGACGGACCGTCGTCCTCAGGGTGCGCGACACGGGGCCCGGGATCCCGGCGGAGCAGCGGGAGTTGGTCTTCACCGAGGGGTGGTCCACCAAGCAGCCGCCCGCGCACGGCAAGCGCGGCATCGGGCTCTCCCTGGTGCGCAGGCTCGCCGAGCGGCAGGGGGGCAGCGCGGCTGTGGGCGAGGCGCACGGCGGGGGCGCGGAGTTCACCGTCGTCCTGCCCGAGGCACTGACCGAGCCGGACCTGGAACCGGCCCTCACGGTCCCGTCGGCACCGGCGAGCGCCGCCGAGGAGGAGTCGCGATGATCGAGGTCCTGGTCGTGGACGACGACACCCGGGTCGCCCGGGTGAACGCCGCCTACGTCGAGAAGGTGCCGGGCTTCCATGTGGCCGGCGAGGCGCACAGCGCGGAGGAGGCGCTGCGCCAGGTGGAGTCGCTGCCGCGACTGGACCTCGTCCTCATGGACCACTATCTGCCCGACGAGACGGGACTTGCGGTCGTCCAGGAGATGCGCCGCCGCGGCCACCAGACCGACGTGATCATGGTGACGGCGGCCCGGGACATCACGACCGTGCAGGCGGCGATGCGACAGGGCGCGCTGCAGTACCTGGTCAAGCCGTTCGCCTTCGCGGGGCTGCGGGCCAAGCTGGAGGCGTATGCGGAGCTGCGCCGCACCCTCGACGGCGGCGGCGAGGCGGAGCAGGCCGAGGTGGACCGTATCTTCGGCGCGCTCTCGGCACCGTCGGAGCCCGACCTGCCCAAAGGGCACTCCCCCACCACCGTGGAGCTGGTCCGTCAGTGCCTGATGAGCGCCGACGGACCGCTGTCGGCGCAGGAGATCGCCGAGCGGACCGGGGTCAGCCGCCAGACCGCCCAGCGCTATCTGAAGCTCCTGGAACGCACCGGACGGGCCCGTCTCACCCTCAAGTACGGCGACGCGGGCCGCCCGGAACACCGTTACGTGTGGGCGACCCGCGCCTGAGGACACGGCCCGGGTGGGGGCGGGAGAAGGGACCGTGCCCCCTCTTCATACGGATGCCGGGCGCCCTCTTCTCCGCCGCCCCGCCTACACCGCCCCCGCCCCGGTCAGCGACCGCACTTCGGTCTCCGCGTGTTTGGCCTCGTCGGGTTCCTCCGCCGAAGTGACCGTGCCGAGCCAGCCGGCGACGAAGCCCAGCGGGATGGAGACCAGTCCGGGGTTCTGCAGCGGGAAGTACTGGAAGTCCACGCCGGGGAACAGTGATTCGGGGCTGCCCGACACCACCGGCGACAGCACCACGAGGACCACGGCTGGGATGAGCCCGCCGTATACGGCCCACACCGCGCCGCGTGTGGTGAAGCCGCGCCAGAACAGCGAGTAGAGCAGCACAGGCAGGTTGGCCGAGGCGGCGACGGCGAAGGCCAGGCCCACCAGGAAGGCGACGTTGAGGTCACGGGCCAGCAGACCGAGGGCGATGGCGACCACGCCGATGCCGACCGCGGCCGCGCGGGCGACGGCCACCTCGCTGCGCGGCTTGGCGTGCCGGCGTCGTAGGGACGCGTAGAGGTCATGGGCCACGGACGCCGAGGACGCGAGTGTGATGCCGGCGACCACCGCGAGGATCGTGGCGAACGCGACCGCGGCGACGATCGCGAACAGAACCGTTCCGCCAGTGGAATCGGCGCCGCCTCCGAGATCGAGCGCGAGCAGGGGAACCGCCGTGTTTCCGGCCGCGTTCGATCCCCGTACGGCATCCGGGCCGACGATCGCTGCCGCGCCGAAGCCCAGCACGATGGTCATCAGGTAGAAGCCGCCGATGAGCCCGATCGCCCAGACCACCGAACGCCGCGCGGCCCGTGCGGTCGGCACGGTGTAGAAGCGGGACAGGATGTGCGGCAGCCCGGCTGTGCCCAGCACCAGGGCGAGTCCGAGGCTCATGAAGTCGAAGCGGGCGGTCCAGTCGCCGCCGTACGTCAACCCGGGCGCCAGGAACGATTCGCCATGGCCGCTGCGCTCCGCCGCCGTCAGCAGCAGTTGGTCGAGGTCACCGTGGAAGCGCACCAGCACGAGCACGGTCAGCGCCGCCGTGCCGCTGAGCAGCAGAACCGCCTTGACGATCTGAATCCATGTGGTGGCCCGCATCCCTCCCAGCGACACATAGATCACCATCAGAGCACCGACACCGACGACCGTCCAGGCCTGTGCCGCCTCGCCCTTACCCCCCAGCAGCAGCGCGACCAGGCTGCCCGCACCGACCATCTGCGCCACCAGATACAGAACGGACACGGTGACCGAGGACGTCCCCGCCGCGATCCGCACCGGCCGCTCACGCATCCGCGCCGCGACCACATCGGCGAGCGTGAACCTCCCGCAGTTGCACACCAGTTCCGCGACCAGGAACAGCACCACGAGCCAGGCCACGAGGAAGCCCACCGAGTACAGCATCCCGTCGTAGCCGTAAAGGGCGATGAGCCCGGAGATGCCGAGGAATGAGGCCGCCGACATGTAGTCGCCAGCAATGGCAAAACCATTCTCCACCGGAGTGAAGAGCCGCCCGCCCGCGTAGAACTCCTCCACCGAACCCTGCCGGTTGCGGCTGACCCAGGTCGTGATGCCCAGGGTGACGGCCACGAAGACGCTGAACAGGAGCAGCGCCAGCGTCTGATGGTTGTCCGTCACGAAGCACCGCCTCGGACCTCACGCGTCAGTTCCTGGGTGTCCCACCGCAGTTCGAGCGCGGCCCGGTCCCTGCGCAGCCGAGCATGCCGGGCATAGGCCCAGGTCAGCAGAAACGTGGTGAGGAACTGCCCCAGCCCCGCGAGCATCGCCACATTCACGGCACCCGCCACAGGCCGACCCATCAGCCCTGGAGCAGTCGTTGCCATCACAACGAATCCCACGTACCAGGCGAAGAATCCTGCGACCGCCGGCACCACGAACCGCCGGTAGCGACTGCGCACTTCCCGGAACGCCGCGCTGCGTTGCACCTCGAGGTACACATCGGCCGCAGCCCTTTGCTCATGCTCCTCACGCGCGGGCGGAACGACCGGAACCGGCCCTCCGGCATCTCCCGACTCCCCCCAGCCCGAAGCGAGCGCGTCGTACCAGGGATCGTCGTACCGCACGCTTCCGGACTTCTCGGCGGGAGGTGGGCAATAGCCGCCGCTCTGCCCGGCCATACTCTCGGGTCCACCCCCGCCTACGCCGGAGCGACCGTTGCTTGAGTGCATGCCCAAGGATGGACAGAACGGGAAGATCCCCGACTCTTCTCCCCGCGCTCTTCACTCCATCAGGTGACTCACCCCGTCGGCGGCCGCGCCAGCCCTTTCGCGAACGCGTAACGCACCGCCTGAGCGCGGTCCTTGATCCTCGCCTTGGTGAAGATGTTGTTGACGTGGGTCTTGATCGTGGCCGTGGAGACATGCAGCTTCTTGGCGATCTCAGGGTTGCTGAGCCCTTCGGCGATCAGCTCCAGTACCTCGGTCTCCCGCGCGGTGAGCCCGTCGGGGGGCACCGCCGGCGCCGCTGGCGGTGCAGGTTCCGACAGCCGCTCCAGCAACCGCCGTTGGATGCTCGGCGACAGTCCCGCGTCCCCGGACAGCACGCTGCGCACCGCCCGGACGATCTCGTCACCTCCCGCATCCTTGGTGAGATACCCGCGTGCTCCCGCTCTCAGCGCCGGAAACAGGGACTCGTCGTCCGCGTAGGTGGTGAGCACCACGACCTGTGTCCCGGGATGCTCGCTCCGGATCCGTCTGGTTGCCTCCACTCCGTCGCAGCGGGGCATGCGCAGGTCCATCAGGACCACGTCCGGGGCGAGTTCGGCGACGAGCTTCACCGCCTCGTCCCCGTCTCCCGCGGCACCGACGACCTCGATCCCGGGGAGCAGCCCCAGCAACATCACGATGCCCTCACGGACGACGGTCTGGTCGTCCGCGACCACCACCCGGGCGGGCTCGACCTCCGCCTCCTCCGTCATGCGGGCACCTTCAGCGTCACCACGAACCCCTCCTTGTCCGGCCCGGCCTCCAACGAGCCACCCAGCAGTTCGGCACGCTCGCGCATGCCGAGCAGACCGTACCCGGCACCGGAACCGGCGAGTTCGCCGCCCGAGCCCCCCGACCCGCCCGAATCCCTTACACCCAGCGTGACTTGGTGTTCGCCGTACTCCAGCCGTACCTGCACTTTGGCGCCCGGTGCGTGCTTGCGCACGTTCGTCAGAGCTTCCTGCGCAACCCTCCGTACGGCCTGTGACGCCTCGGCAGCCAGCGGTCTGCGCTCACCCGTAACGGTGACCTCGGTCCCCGTGGCCGTATCCACGAGCTGAGTCAAGAAGTCCTCCAGCGGGGTCAGTTCGCCGCGCAGTGCAGAGAGGGCCTGCCGAGTCTCCTCCAGTCCCTCACGGGCCATCCCGCGGGCTGCCACCACGCGTTCCAGGATCTGGTCCCGGTCGGCGTCCCGCTCGATCAGCAGGCGTGCCGCCTCCAGGTGCACAAGCTGCGCCGAGAGGCTGTGTGCCAGTACGTCGTGGATCTCCCGGGCGATACGGGCCCGCTCCACGAGCGCCGCCGACTCGGCTTCGGCCGCCAGCGCCGCCCGCTCCTGGGCCAGCAGCCGCTGGGCGCTGCTACGGGCCTCGGCGTCCAGTCGCAGCACGTACCCGCCCAGGGCGAGCCCCGCCGCCGTGGCCGCGGTGGTAAGCCAGGCGTCGTCGTTGAAAACGGCATACGACGCAAGGCCGGCCGAGGCCACCGGTAGCGCGGCCGCGAGAGGCAGCCGCTCCAGCGCGGTGACGGCGCAGCCGCACCAGAGGACGAGGGCCGGGATTCTGAACCCCACGGCTTGGGCGGCGAGTGCAAGTCCCAGGAGCACCGTGACGAGTGCCAGGGACGACCAGAGCTGGTGCTCGAAGGTGGTTCGGTAGAAGGCCCAGGCAACGGCCGCAGCCACCAGCACCCCCACCGCGGCCCCGACGGCACCCCAGCCGTGGACCACACTGCCGGTGGCGACACCCCAGAGCAGAATGGCGAGCACGACCAGCCGGACGGCCGAGGCGAACAGTCGACGGGGCCGGGTGAGTTCCTTGCGGCTGAGCGCTTCCCGGGAAGGCCAGCGTGTCCAGGCGTTCTCCGTCACACATGTTCCTTCCACGCGGGCCGGGACATGGTGTCACCGTACGCCGGGCTCTGCTCGGGGGTCGGGCACAGGAATCGAGCGCGCCAGGTGAGGATCCCTCCACGGACGAGCAACGTGATCGCCAGAGCGAGGAGAAGGGCGGACGTGTCCTGCTTCACGCCCAACCCCGAACCGAGGGCGAAGAGCGCGAGGCGCAGGGCTATACCGGCGACCCAGACGACCACGCTCGCTCTGGTGCCTCTGCTCCATACCGTGCCGTCCGGCTCCGCCCATATGCGGGTGGTCCACGCCCACGCGGCTCCCGTGGCGAGGCCGACGAGGAGTTCGGCGCCGAGCAAGAACACTGACTCGGTGCGGTGATGGGCGTCGATGATGGCGGGCTCGCGCAACGCGAGGACGGTCAGGACTGCGGGGGCGAGCCACCAGCGCTTTCCCGTGCCGATCCGGCTTGCGCGGAACTGGCGCACTATCACCAGAGCGGCCACGGCCGCGATCAACAACGCGTCGACGAGCCCGGTCATCAAAGCCTCCGTGAGCGAAGAAGGACGGTGCCGACAGCGAGCGCTGCCGACGCCTTCGACGCTACGGAAATTCGCTGGTCAGGAGATCGGAGCCAGGGTGGATCATGGGTGGATCCGGCACCGCTGCCGCGTCCACCCACGGGTGGAGACGGCCGACTCCGACTCCGGTCGCCGGTGTTGTGGGCGGGGCGACGCGTTGCTCGGCAGCGGGCCGACAGAACTGTGGGCAGGGCGAAGCCATGCCCGACCGCGACCCCACAGAACTGCTCGCAGAGCGCCTCTGCCCGACAGCGGCTCGGCGGCCGGTCATCCGCACGGCAGCGCGGCCGGTGACCGGCACGCACAACGGCCATGCCGACAGCCACGGCCCCTGCCTCCACCCGACAGTGCCGCGACTCTCACCCGACGGCCCGCCACCGGCACCGTTTCCGGCACCGGACCGCCATCGTTTCCGGCCCGGCCGAGCGCAGCGGCTACGCGTCGATGCGGGACCGGTCCAGCGTCGCCGCCGAGCTGGAGATGAACTCCTTGCGCGGTGCGACGTCGTTACCCATCAGCAGATCGAAAACCTGCTCGGCGGACTCCAGATCGCCGAGGTTGATCCGGCGCAGTGTGCGGTGACGCGGGTCCATGGTCGTCTCGGCCAGCTGGTCGGCGTCCATCTCGCCGAGACCCTTGTACCGCTGGATGGAGTCCTTGTACCGGACGCCCTTGCTCTCGAACTCCATGAGCTTGTCGCGCAGTTCGCGGTCCGAGTACGTGTAGACGTACTTGTCCTGGCCCTTCTTGGGCTGGATGAGCTCGACACGGTGCAGCGGAGGGACGGCCGCGAAGACCCGGCCGGCCTCGACCATGGGCCGCATGTAGCGGTGGAACAGGGTCAGCAGCAGCGTCCGGATGTGGGAGCCGTCCACATCGGCGTCGGTCATCATGATGATCTTCCCGTAGCGGGCCGCGTCGATGTCGAAGGTCCGGCCCGACCCCGCTCCTATGACCTGGATGATCGCGCCGCACTCGGCGTTCTTGAGCATGTCGGTCACGGACGACTTCTGAACGTTGAGGATCTTGCCGCGGATCGGCAGCAGCGCCTGGAACTCGGAGTTCCGGGCGAGCTTGGCGGTGCCGAGCGCGGAGTCTCCCTCGACGATGAACAGCTCGCTGCGGTCGACGTCGTCACTGCGGCAGTCGGCGAGCTTGGCAGGCAGCGACGAGGACTCCAGGGCTGTCTTCCGGCGCTGCGCGTCCTTGTGCTGGCGGGCGGCGATCCGGGTACGGGCGGCGGCGACGGCCTTCTCCAGGACCACACGCGCCTGTGCCGCGTCGTCCCTCTTCGTGGAGGTGAGGAACGCCTTGAGCTCCTTGGTGATCACAGTGTTCACGATCCGCCGGGCCGCCGAGGTGCCGAGGACTTCCTTGGTCTGCCCCTCGAACTGCGGCTCGGCCAGCCGCACGGTGACGACTGCGGTGAGGCCCTCCAGGGCGTCGTCCTTGACGATGTCGTCCTCGGCGACGCGCAGCAGCTTCTTGCCGCGCAGCACCTCGTTCAGCGTCTTGGTGACCGCCTGCTCGTAGCCCGCGACGTGGGTGCCGCCCTTGGGCGTGGCGATGATGTTGACGAACGACTTCAGGGTCGTGTCGTAACCGGTGCCCCAACGCATCGCAACGTCGACGCCGAGCTCGCGGGTGACCTCGGTGGGGGTCATCTGGCCGTGGTCGTCCAGGACCGGAACCGTCTCCTTGAAGGTGCCCTGCCCGGACAAGCGAAGGACGTCGCAGACCGGCTTGTCGGTGGCGAGGTACTCGCAGAACTCGCTGATGCCCCCGTCGAAGCGGAAGGACTCCTCGCCCTTGCTGCCGTCTTCACCGAGGCCGAACTCGTCGCGGACGACGATGGTCAGGCCGGGCACCAGGAAAGCCGTCTGGCGTGCCCGCTGGTGCAGGTTCTCCAGGGAGAGCTTGGCGTCCTTGAGGAAGATCTGGCGGTCGGCCCAGTACCGCACGCGAGTGCCGGTCCGGGTCTTGGGGATCTTCTTGGCCTTGCGCAGGCCGCTCTTGGCCTCGAACTTGGCGTCGGGGCCGTCCGCGGCGAAGGCTCCGGGGGCACCGCGCCGGAAGCTGATGGCGTGCGTGTGGCCACTGCGGTCCACCTCGACGTCGAGCCGGGCGGACAGGGCATTCACCACGGAGGCGCCGACGCCGTGCAGACCGCCGGAGGCGGCGTACGAGCCGCCGCCGAACTTGCCGCCGGCGTGCAGCTTGGTCATGACGACCTCGATACCGGAGAGGCCGGTCTTGGGCTCGACGTCGACCGGGATACCTCGGCCGTTGTCCCGGACCTCGACGGATCCGTCGTCGTGGAGGATCACCTCGATGTGGTCGCAGTGGCCCCCGAGGGCCTCGTCCACGGAGTTGTCGATGATCTCCCACAGGCAGTGCATCAGTCCACGGCTGTCGGTCGACCCGATGTACATACCCGGGCGCTTCCGCACGGCCTCGAGCCCCTCGAGGACGAGCAGGTGCCGCGCGGTGTAATTGGAACCGTCCCGGTCTGCTCCTGCCAGCAGCGCTGTGGACGGCACGGACGTCTCGGCGGTCACGCGGTTCGCTCCTCGCTGAATTTCAGGTGGGGCCCTTCTGGGTAAGGGCGCGGCTTCGGTTGCCGCTCAGAGGGTACCGAGGCCTGGTAGAGCCGTTGTAACGCCACCCTCGTCATGAACTCACACTAGCCCAGGGTCGCATAGGTGTTCGATCCCTCGATGGAGTGAAGCACACATCACGTTCCCTTCCAGGCATGAACCATTTAGGCTCCGGGCACGTCCTCATGAACAACCGGCAACCCAGCCGGGAGGACCGACATTGACCGACAGCGCGAAACCGTAAGACACATAGACACGCAATACGGCACATTCGCCGCCAACCGGCAGCAGTCAGCCGCCCGCGAAGATTTTTTTCGAGGGAAAGCCACGAGCGGGAACGTTTTCGGGCTGGTTGGATGTTGACCCTGGTACGACAGCTCGTCGAGCTAGAGAAGAGGCGACGTGACTACTGTTCTGACCCCCGCGAGCCCGCTGACGGCCGCCGATCGCTGCGACCGCTGCGGCGCCCAGGCATACCTGCGCGTCGTCCTGCTGAGCGGCGGAGAACTGCTCTTCTGCGCCCACCACGGTCGCAAGTTCGAGCCGGAACTCAAGAAGATCGCCGCTGAGATACAGGACGAGACGGAGCGACTGACGGCCGCTCCGGCATCCGCCTCCGAAGAAGAGCGCTGACACCTCGCGTCCACGACGAGCCAGCACCGGCACAGGCCGGCCCGCGGGCGGCACCCCGACAGGGGCGCCGCGCGCGCTCGTACTCGGAGACCCTCCTCAGACCCGGCCAGGCGCCCCCGTGCGCCTCGCCCCTGGACTGCCGCCCCAGCCCAGCGTGCGCATGACCTCGGACACCCGCGTATAGACGCCGGGGCTCTCAGCGCGCCCACAGCCGCTCCCCCAGGACACAAGCCCGATCAGCTTCCCCTGTGCGACGAGCGGCCCTCCACTGTCCCCCTGGCAGGCGTCGTGGCCACCTTTCTCCTCCCCGGCACACACCATGGTGTCGGCGCCATAGGTGCCTTCGGCGCTGCCCGGATACGCCTGCTCGCAGAGGGCATCACGAAGCACATGCACGCGTGCCCCCCGTAGGCTGCGTGCATAGTCGCCGGAGCCTGTGACATCACCCCAGCCGTAGACAGTGGCGGCCGTGCCCGGTTCGTACGCCTGGTCACCGGCGGCCGCCATCGGGACGACCGAGCCTTTCGGGAGGGCCTGCGCAAGGGTGACCACTGCGAAGTCGCCGGCGTTGCTGACGCTGTCGTAGTCAGGGTTCACCCAGGTGTCGCGTACGGCGATCTCCCGCCCCTGGTCGGAGAGCAGGTCCGTACGGCCTGTGATGACCTTGAGGTCGCGCACCTGGTCCGGGGGCACGCTCAGGACGTCCTCGCCCAGACAGTGAGCCGCGGTGAGCACGGTGGTGGGGCCTACCACCACGCCGTCGCAGAACTGCCCCGCGCGCGTACCCCCGAACCGGTCACGGCTGGACAGCGCCACGGTCCACGGGCTCTCGGATATCTCGACCGGGAAACCACCGACGACGACGTTGTCCGCGGACACCGGGACGGCGGACACGACCGTTACGGCAGTGGCGGCGACCGCGAGAACCAGCGGCGGGGTCAGCGCCCGGGAAAAAGGAAAACGCATACACGTTCCTCACTCTGGGGTGGTCATGGAAAACCCAGGGTGATTCACAACTCCGGCCCCCGCACCCGCTCAGCGCGAAGGCCCGGCTCCCCTGGAGGGGGCCGGGCCTTCGGCGTCGTACGATCGCGACCTAGTCGAGGTAGTCGCGCAGTATGGACGTGTGAACGCTGTGCTTGACCTGCATAGATGCAGGTCGGGAGCGAGCGCTGGGGGTGAAATATCCTAGATTGAGAAAAACCGTCACGATCGCCGCCTTCGGCTGAGCCGGTAGGTGGCGTGGGTAGGCATCGGCGACTTGACCGTGCTCCCCGCCCTGGCCAGAGACGCGTGGAGCAACAGTACGACCAATACTTATCCCGTGTCCTGGCCTACCTGGGGCGATGCCTCGAAAGGCGACCGACCTGGGAAGATGCATCATCATTGGTTCCGGTCAGTTCCGGTCAGTTCCGGTCGTCTCTCGCTGTCTGGTGTCCTGATTGTGTCCAGCGCCGACTATGAAAACCTAATGCAGGCTCTGCGCGGGATGCGGGACGATCTACCGCATGGAATTTGAAGAGGCCAACAGGCTGGCGATTCGCGGCCTAGAGGCCCTGACCGAGCTGTTGGTCGGCGGCGCTGCCGACCACGCTCCAGCCCCCGAGAACCGCCGACCGTTTCAGGTCGGCTGGGGTTTGGTGGCCGCCCTGCACCGGCAGGCCGCCGCCGTGGTCTCTCTGCACAGGAACGGGCTTGCTCACGAAGCCGCGCCCAACCGACGTCTCATGGTGGAGTACGTCGCCCACCTTCAGTGGCTCGTCAGGGACGGCGAGGACACCGTGGACTCGATGAACAAGGCGCACCAGTTCAAGCACACCGGCCTCCGCCAGGCCGCCGACGATCGCGGGTATCAGTACGACGCTGACACTGCCAACGCTGTGCGGGACGCGGTGATCCCGGGCAGCCCAGCCAATCAGTACTCGCAGATGAACGCTCTCACCAAGAGGCTTGGCGGCGGGCTCTTCGAGTCGTACATCGGGGAAACCCAGCTCTCGCACGCCACTCTCACTGCCGCCGGGTGCTTCTACCGGGAGTCGGACGACACCATTGAGCTGACTCTCACGCCGACGTACGGCATCGAGGGTGACCCGATGGAAGCGTCGCCCTATCTGGCCTTCTATTTCCTGTTCTTTGGCATGATCGCGTTCAACGACCTGATGGTCGGCTCGCCCTGGACGGATGACCTCAAAGCCATCGGTGACACAGCTGGCCTGGCTGGCGCCATCTGACCTAGCGAAGGGCCGCGCAGCATGAGCTCCGCCGGGATGGGCGATACCCCGAGCCCGGCCTACGCGGCGGCAGGCGGCTGTTCGTCCTCATCTGCTGCTGCCGACGTCCCAGGCTCGTCCGTCGGAGGCGGGGCCTCGGGCTTCCGGAATCGATGCCAAGCATCGCGGGCCCGCCCAGCGGAGTCGAACACGTCTGGAAGTTGGTCGAGCAGCCCCTTCAGCGCGAAGAGGGAGATCGAAGCCACGCCAGCGACGGCCAGAACGAAGAGGATGGCTGCGCCGTCCACCGATCCTTACCTTCCCTGTCATGGGTCGGATCGGGTGCACAGGCAGCCTCGATCCAAACCCTTCGGTTTGGGTCGAGACACCCGCGCTGACGCGCACGCAAATGTTCTCGTTGTTCGACGCGGGCCTACTCTTCGGCCCTTCCTTGTCTCTGCAAAGCCACTGTGTCTCTATCCACCAACCGAGAACCAGCTCACGTCAGAAGGACACGGTGTCAGCGTTCTTGTCGAGCCCACCGCATCCAACCAGCTCAAGCTGATGGATAGCCCTGGTTCCCTAAACGGCGGGGCGCCCAGGTGCGCTCCGCTCGGCCACAGCCGCGCGGCCCATGCCCAGGTGCACGTACGGCTTGTCGCCGGCCGAGCCCGGCCAGGGCCTCCCGGATCGCCTCCGCCACATCGGATGTGCCCTCGGCTGGATGCCGGGAGCGTGGGGCGCACACTGGAATCAAAAACCTGAAGAAGCTGATCACGATGACTCTCCGTACCATCGCCCATCACCTCGGTCTGCCCGTCCGGCGTGACCCGTATGAGGTCGCAAAGATCATCGAGGGACTCCGCCCCACCCTGGACGAGCTTCCCGACGACAAGCGGGAGCGGCTCGCCGCCGAGTGGACCAAGGTCCTCAGCGAACGCCACTGGCACCGGCCCTACCTCCGGGACTGAGCGTCGGCGCGAAATAGTGATCACCATGGCCAGCGACGACGAAGAACTCTCGTTCGCGGCGGAGATCGACCCCGAGCTGGCGAAGATCCTGGCCGAGATCTGCGAGTACTGCGAGACCATGCCGCCCGAGGAGGCTCTCGATCTGATCAACAAGGGCAGGCGTAGAGACAGACCGACCTCGACACCCGCTATCAGTGGATCGGCTCGTTCCAAGCCGTCGCCGTCGAAGTGCTCGGACCGCGAGCGGAGGGCGGCCCGCGTCTCCGATCCCTGAGCCGTCGCCGTTCAGGGGATTGCCACGGTGAACAACCCGGAGGAGGTCAAGGCCATCAAGCGCCAGATCGCCCCCCTGGGGTGAATCGAGGAGATCACGACCCAACACGTCGTTCCTGCTCGACTCGTACGAAGTCAAGCAAGGTGAAACGCGCTTCGTCCCGCCTCATGCGACGAAGGATGCCTTCACGTCACCCCCGCAGCACATCCTGGTCTGAGGATGATTCGCTCCTCAGCCCTCACCACCTCCCAGTTGGCCAAGGTCACGGCGAAGGCGCCACGAGTGTGCGAATGCGTTCCATGAGCCGGTCAGTGTCCTTGCGGAAGCTCGGCGCAGAGCGGATTCTGCGCACCGCGAAGGAGATCAGCCGTACCTCGTCCACACCTGTGTGTTCGCTCACGACGGCAGGTTGGTCGTGGATGTTGGAGACGTGTGCTTCTTCCAGGGCGTGCTTCAGGATGTCCTCCGTCACGCCCAGTTCTTTCGCCGCCGCCCCCGTGCGTGTCTGGAGCAGCTGCATGACGACTGCCTCGGGATCGTGATGGCCCGGCAGGTACTCCAGCCACTCTCCCTGACGACCCGGTTCAGAGCGTGTGTCTCCGTCCAGCACGCCGAGAAATGCCACGGCCGGTCTGGTCGGTCCGAGGACACGAGCCACGGTTGCGACGGTGTCGGCGCCGCGCACGTCCTGCACGCACAGATGCGGGGCCAGCTCCGGCAGGTGACAGCGGAGCAGTTCCTCCAGCATCAGCCGGGCGAAACGGTCCTCGACCAGCAGCACTGCCTCGGTCCGCGGAGCCATGCCCAGCTTCCGGCTGACCTGAGCAGGAATGGCGCCGGCCGAGATGGTCGCCTGAGCCGCGGCGCCCACGCCGCGCTCGAGTGTGCGAAGAGAAGTGCTGGGCAGGCGGTAGGCGAACTCCGGGGAGTGCGAGGCAAGGACGACCGACAGTTCCATTTTGACCGCACGGGCGACGATGATGTCGAGCAGTCGTTCGCGAGCGCGGGGTGAGAGAAAGTTCTCGGGCTCGTCGAGCAGCACGATGCTGCCCCGCCCGACCCCGCGCAGGGCGCGCAGGATGACACAGGAGGCGAGCTCCCCCAGGCTCATCTGTTCGGGACCGTATGTGTCGCCGTGACGGCCGAGCTCGTAGTAGAACCAGGTGGGTGGCTCGCCGGAGGCAGGGGAGCGGCGGTCCAGCTCCTGGTGGGTGGCCAGGTCATAAGGGCGTCCCATGATGGTGCCCAGTGCATGGTCGAACCAGGCGCTGCGGGGGGCCTTCTCGGCCGTGGCGCGCTCGCTTTCGAGCTCGTGTGCCGGAACTCGGCTCACTTGGGTCAGCACATCGAAGCACTCCCGTGCGGTGTCGATGTACACACACGGGGCCTTGGCGTCGGCGAGTTCCACGTCGCCCGTCGCCGGTCCGTTGCGGTCGCTCTTCTGGTGCCGTGACTGGCCCGTCAGCCGCACGGCAGTGGGGTGCGGCACGCCGTCCGACGGGGCCTGCTGCCGCAGATGGCGTGCAAGCGTTCGCAGGAACTGTGTCTTGCCAGCGCCACTCACCCCGCACAGGAGGGTAATGCCCGGCGCCATCTCGGCAGTGAGCGAGCCGAGGTGCGCGTGCCCGTCGATCTCGACCCTGCGCAGGGGTGAACGCACCTGGCCACTGGCCAGTTTGCGGTAGTGGTTATTGATCTGGGCCCGGCGGAGGACCTCCTCATCCTCTGCGTCCCGGCTCAACTCCACTCCCCCCAGGACTTCAGTGCCCCGTCTTCCCACAGCACTTGGTCGATCCTGTCTTCTGTGAACGGTGCGTCATCTGCGCTGGTCAGCGCCGCGTACATGCGCAGCACGTCCGGCACGGGGGAAGTCCGGCGCGACGGGGCGCCGCCTGTCGCCACAAGGAACAGCCAGCCGATGGCATCCCGCAGCACCGTCGACTCGGGTGTGTGGGCGCCCACCGCGGCCACTTCGTTGAACCGTTCTAGCAGGGCATCGTACGGCAGTTCACGGAAGGCGGTCCTGAGTGGTGGAGTCGCTCCGGGCCCGAGCTCGGCGGCTCGCCTCCGACGTTCCGGCTCCAGCCATTCGAGGAGAAACCCGAGGTGATGTTCGGCGCCAGGGCCGAACGCACGCCGGGCCCGGACCATCACCAGCATCCAGCTCAGCAGAGTCGGTTTGGTGAATCGAACGGCAGGCATGTCGAGTGCGGGCAGTGACAACAGTCCCTTGAGTGCGTCAGCCACCTCATCTCGGGTGCGGTCGGCCACCGCGTCACCGGAGCGCAGGCGGTGGTTCAGTTGCTCGCTGCCGACTGCCGCGGCCTGGACGCTGCCTGCTTCTACGGCGACCAGCACTCTGCTGATCACGTCCTCGTAGGCCAGGCCGACGTTGCCGAAGCCAATGCGCTCTTCCCCCAGGCCCCAGTCGGCCGCCGAGACCACGAGGACCCGGACCTGCTCGCCGAACGAACCTGATTCGACGAGTTTGCGTCCCGCTTCGGTCAGTCCTGCTTCGGAGTTGAGCCGCAGCAGGGCGGTACGCAACTCAGCGGGTGGCAGTTCGTCGAGCTCCAGGAGCACCAAAGGGTAGTCATCGATCGCGGTGCGCAGCCCCTGCGGCAGGGCGTCGTATGTCTGTCCATCGGATTCCCGCAAGGCACGCGCCGGAGGGGTGAGGCGGCCGTCGACCAGTAGGTCGCCGCGTACGAATTCCTCTAGCGCCGCCAGACGTCGCTGACCGTCGAGCAGGACTCGTGATCCGTCCGCTTCACGCGCAACGAGCAGCGTGCCGATGGGCCAGCCGCGCAGCACGGAGTCAAGGAGCACGTGCTTGCGGTGGTCCGACCACTCTGCGCTACTGGACGGCTCGGAGGTCTGGCGCAGACTTCCGTCGCGGAGCTGGGCGAGCGCCTCGCGCACGGTCACGACGGTGGGCCGGGTTGCCGACGCGCGCAGGTCGTGAGCCGGGGTCATGACAGTCGCCTCCTCTCGCGTCTGGGCTGGGTGCCGGCCTGGAAGGCGCGGGTGAAGTCCATGCCTGATGGCACGATACGGCCGAGCACTGACATCCGGTGGGTCATGATCCGAGGGCCGCCTCAGTAGTACTGCCGGATGTAGTCGTACGCCTTCTGGAACAGCTCTTCGTCCCGTTGCAGCTGGTAGCGGACCAGTGTGCGGCGCAGCGCCTTCTTCACCTCGCGCTCACCGCCCGCAGTGTGCTGCCACCCCGGGAACCGCACCGCGTCGACGATGCTGTCGATCTCCTCGACGAGCTTCGCCACCGCCACAGGTGTGCCCTCCGGGCGAGACGATTCGAACAGCCGGGTGAGAGCGTGCTTGCCCCGTTCCCTCGGATCCTGCTCCTTCTCATCAGCCTCTGCCTGAGCTTCTGCCCGCGCGGTCTGTTCCGCCAGGCCCAGCAACTGGTAGAGATACTCACGGCTCACCAGCTGACCCGCCTCGTACTGCTGACGCAGTCGCTCCAGCTTCTGTGCCAGGGAGTCGAAACGCGGTTCACCGCGGCGACGACCAAGCCGGTCCTGAAGCCGGGGCTCAAGCTGCCGGATCCCCCGGTCGGGGACGCGTTGCAGGTACTCGGCCATCTTGGCGTCGATGACGAGTGTCTCGAGCCGTTGGGGTGGCACGTCCGCGTGAATGTGGGCGTTGACCAGCTCGCGCGTTTTGGGGCCGAGCACCCGCCACAGCAGAGGGCTCGTGGCGTTGCTGGGCCGTACGGAGTGGTGCACCTTCGCAAGCCAGCGGTAGTCGGCAACGTGCGCGCTCAGCCGCTCGTCCGGGGCCAGCGCCTCCCACAGCCGGGACAGTCGGGCGAACGCCTCTGCGAAAGCCTGTCGTGTCCCGTCGTCGGGCAGCTTGTCCTGAGCCGCGAAAAGGGCCTCGTAACCGTCCTCGGTACGGTCGACCCCGGGGAAGAAGTCCAGGCACTTGCGAAGGGCGCCGGGGAACTGATCCCACAGCTCCTTGATGCTGGTAACCGCACGCTCGACAGCCCGCTCGTCGAAGCGCATTGCCTGCCCGAGGCGGGCGAAGACACCGAGGTAGTCCACGATCAGACCGTGTGACTTCGCCTGATCGCTGCCCGGCCGCCGGTACGGGCGGTTCACCCGGCAGACGGCCTGGAGCAACGTGTGGTCATGCATGACCTTGTCCAGGTACATCGTCTGGGCGATCGGGGCGTCGAAACCGGTGAGGAGTTTCGCCGTCACGATGAGGATCTTCAGCGGATCGTCCGGGTGGCGGAAGCGGTCCAGCAGCGCCGCCTCCTCGTCTTTGTCCCGCCCGAAGCGCTCCTGGATCTCCTCAGGCTGCCCCTGGGTGGACATCACGACCTCGCTGGTCTCCGGTCCCAGCAACGCGTCCAGTTGCTTCTTGTACAGGACGCACGCTTCCTGGTCGAAGACGACAACCTGCGCCTTGAAGCCCTCGGGCTCCACTTTCTCCCTGAAGTGACGTGCGATGTCCTCGCACACCATGCGAATCCGCCCATCGGCCT
This sequence comes from Streptomyces sp. DG2A-72, assembly GCF_030499575.1. NCBI lineage: Bacteria > Bacillati > Actinomycetota > Actinomycetes > Kitasatosporales > Streptomycetaceae > Streptomyces > Streptomyces sp. DG2A-72. The sequence goes on along the minus strand of NZ_JASTLC010000001.1, from coordinate 7,924,302 downwards.
TGATCAACCACCCCATACGAGCGGCCCGATTAGTCACGGCGGCCTTCTCACGCGGGGACAGACGCTCGGCGAGCTTCTTGAACTCAGCGTCAATGACATCGCCATCGATCTGGAAGCGCGCGTCACGCGGCTCGAAATGCAGCGGGAGCGTCGTCCCGTCACGCAGTGAATCGGCCTGGGTGTACCGCGAGAGGTAGCGGCCCTCGTCCTCCTTGTAACCGAACGTCTTGAAGGTGTTGACGTCGGTTCGGTTGATTGGGGTGCCGGTCAGACCGAAGAAGACCGCGTTGGGCAGGGCCTCGCGCATTCGCTGTCCCAGATCCCGGTCCTGGGTGCGATGCGCCTCATCGACGAGGCAGACGATGTCACGGCGTGCGGACAGGACGCGGTCAAGGCTCTTGAATTTGTGGACCGTGGTGACAATGATCTTCCGCTGGCCCGTCGCGAGCATCTCCCCGAGATTGTCACCGGAGCCCGCCGTGACCACGTTCGGGATGTCCGAGGCACCGAAGGTGGAAGTGATCTGGGTGTCGAGGTCCAGCCGGTCCACCACTATCAGCACCGTGGGCGCACCGGTGCGCGGATCGGTGCGCAGCGCCTGAGCTGTGAACACCATCAGCAGAGACTTGCCAGAACCCTGGAAGTGCCACACGAGTCCCTGCCGGGGCGCGTCCGGGTCGTGCGCCGCGGCGGCGGCACGGTCGGCCATCCGCCTGCCAGCCTCGTATTGCTGATAGCGGCAGATGTTCTTGATCTTCCGGTGACGGTCGTCAGTGCTGTAGACCGTGAAGTTCCGGATGATGTCCAGAACCGTCGACGGACTCAGTAGACCGTCGACGGCCTGACGGAGGTAGTCGGGGCCGGGCTCGGGATGTTGCTTCCGCAGCCCCGGGGACCACCACGGGCTCCACAGGTGAAGGGGCAGCCGGAGGCTGCCGTAGCGCAGATCGCGTCCGTCGATGGAGAAACACAGGGCGTTGGGGACGAAGAACTCCGGTACGTCGGCCTGGTAACCGTCGAGTTGGAGTGCCCCGTCGGCCCAGGTTATGCCAGCACGTGTGGCGGACTTCGCCTCACCCACGACCAGGGGAATCCCGTTGACCCACAGCACATGATCGAAACGGCGCCGGGTGGCACCGCGGCAGAAGGCAACCTCCGTGCTGAGGTGGTAGCGGTTGCGGGTGGGGTCATCGAAGTCGACCAGCTGGACGGAGACATACTCGTGGTCCGGCCCGAAGGGCATCGACTTCTCGCCGAGCAACCAGGAACGGAAGTTCTCGTTGGCCTTCACCACGCCTTCACCACGTGCCGACCGGATCAGCGCGGTGAGCTGGTACAACACCTCGTAGGCGAGCTCGGGATCGGCCGAGATGGCCGGGTTGAGACGAACCAGGGCGTCGCGCAGCTCGGACTCGACGAGGACATCCTGCTCGGCCCGGTCCGGCTGAGTGTCCTGCTGGACCCACGCGAGCTCCGGCAGGGCGGTGAGCCGGTCGGTCACGAATGCCTGGACTGTGTCCTTCTCGCTGAACATCCCCCGCCCCTCGCTCACCCTCAGTCGTCCTTCACTCCATATCTCACGCGCTGCAGTCGACCGCCGCCGTCCTTGTTTCCGCCGACGCGCCAGGGCCTTGCAACAGCACGTTCAAGGTGCGTTGCATCAGATTACGCGTCTGTGTCAGGTCCTCGGCGAGGGTGGTGCGCAGTTCGCGGGCGGCTTCGAGCCGCTCGACCACACGTTGCTGGATGGAGAGAGGGGGGACGGGGATCGGCTGGGCCGAGAGGAGGCCGGCGGGGAGGTGGGCGATGTTAGTCCCGGCGGACACCCTGGCGAAGGCCCCAAAATGCTGGCAGCGGCGGAACCAGCCAAGCGCAAACTCCGGCAGAACGTCATCGCCCGCACGGAAGCGCAGCAACGTCTTCTGGAAACAGCAGTTCTCGATCTCCCCTCCATACATTGCTGCTCGCCCGACCTGATCACGGCTGCTGTTACCTTCAACCAGCAGTACGTCTTTCGGCCGCAGCGCATACTTAGCGAAGGCAGCGGAAGCGAAGTTCATCTCCAGCACGTCATCCAGAAATAGCTCGTCGTCCCCGACATTTGCGACACGGAGGTACGGGCGCATGTCTGCACCTGCGTGCACCTTGGGCGATCGCATGAGCCCCAGCTGCACCTCCCCCGCCTCACCCACTCGCTGCACAGGCCACCCCGGTTCGTCATACAGCTCCGCGAGTGCCACGAGCTCTGCCTGCCGCGCGGCCTCCAGCGCGGTGGCCTTCGCCCGCGCGGTGCGCTCGAACGACCACAGAAGGTCAGCGATCCGCCGCTGCTCGGACGGCGGCGGGAGAGGGAACTCGTACTTGGCGATGTCAGGCCAGTTCACATAGGGGTTGACTGACCCGCGTGACCAGTACTCGGAATGACGGTGAAAGGAATCTGCCGTCATCAAGAAAGGCAGCATCTCCGGGAGAAGCTCACCTGGCTCCGCACTTTCCAGCACGAACGTGGTGTTCGCGCAGACCCCCTCGAACTCTGCGTAGGAGACCTTGCGTAGATAAGTCCGTCGCGATCCGTAGAGCACCTGACCTGGGCGGAATCTGCGGTGGAACGCAGGTCCGAGGGAGCTCCCCTTCACGTCTCCCCAACGGGCGATATGCAGCTGCCGGGAGTCCATATGCTCCCCGGCCACGAACCGCTCCAACCCGTCTGCCACGGGATCCGTCAAGTCCTTCACCTGCCGGACCAGCGATCCGAACCGCACGGTGGGCCAAGCCCCTTGCTGCACGTTCACTCCCCTCCCTTCAACTGCGCGATCAGCCCGGTCACGTGACGAGCCACGTTGGTGGTGCGTGCCTCCCACTCCGCGAGTGCCTGTCGCAGGGGCACCTGTTCGTCACTCGTACTGTCTGACGGTGGCGTGCCGATGATGCGGTTTAGAGCCAGGTCGGCCTCTCTGCTGAGCAGCATGTCCAGGTCCATGTCCCGCGAAAAGCCGTCAATGTTCTGGCAATCGCGATACGCCGCCAGAATCTCCGCGATGTGCTCCTCGCTCAGGAATGACTGGCCTTGCACTCGCTCGAACAGGTGCGCCGCATCGATGAAGAGGACCTTCCTCTCCCGCTCCGGCCTCTTTCGGGTGCGCAGCACCACCACGCACGCCTCCATCGGCGAGTTGTAGAAGAGCCCCGGCCCGAGCCCTAGCACACACTCCAGGAGATCGGACTCGATCAGTTTCTCCCGCATGGCCCGCTCGTCCTCCCGGGAGAGCACACCGTGGGGGAAGAGGATGGCGCACCGGCCCGTCTCGGGGTCCAGTGAGGCGGCGATGTGCTGGAAGAACGCGTAGTCCGCTCTCCCCTGGGGCGGTACGCCCCACATGTTGCGCTGGTAGGGGTCCTTGGCGAAGAGCGGGCGGTTCCACTGCTTGATCGAGTACGGGGGGTTGGCGAGCACCACGTCGAAGCGTTGCAGCTGGTCACCCTCGAAGAACAGCGGTTCGGCGAGTGTGTCACCGCGCTCGATGCGGAAGTTCTCAATGCCGTGCAGGTAGAGGTTCATGCGGGCGATCGAGGAGGTCATCACGTTGAACTCCTGCCCGTACAGGGTGAGCTGGCGATGGTCCTTCCCCTGGCGCTTCAACTCGGCCGCCGCGGTGACCAGCATGCCGCCCGTGCCGCACGTGGGGTCGTAGACCGTCTCCCCGGGCTCTGGTTCGAGCATCCGGGTCATGAGCTGGACCAGTGTCCGGTTCGTGTAGAACTCCTGAGCCGTGTGCCCGGAGTCGTCCGCGAACTTCTTGATCAGGTACTCATACCCTCGTCCGAGTTCATCCTCTGGGACCCGGGCCAGGGAGAGCACCTGGGTGGAGAAGTGTTCCAGCAGGTCACGAAGTGTGGCGTCGGAGAGTCGTTCGGTGTTCGTCCACTGCGCATCCCCGAAGACTCCCCAGAGCTGCTCCTGGTTGGCCTTCTCGATGGCCTTCATGGCCTGGGCGAGTGCCGAGCCGAGCCCAGAACGGGCCTCCCTGACGTCTGCCCAGTGGTGGCCCTCGGGGATCTGAAACTGGTAGTTCTCCTCCTTCACCACCAGCTCCGCGTCCCCGTCGTAATCGGCAAGGGCCTGCTTGCGCTCCTCGTCGTGCACGTCACAGATCCGCTTGAAGAAGAGCAACGGGAAGATGAACTGCTTGTAGTCACCCGCGTCAATGAGTCCCCGCAGCCGGACCGCCGCGCCCCACAGATAGTTCTCCAGCTCCCGCTGGTCCAACTGCCCCACCGTCACATTCGTACCGGGCAGCACGTCCGCCGCGCTCCTGGCGTTGCTCATCCGAGGAGCCCCCATTCCTTGAGCTGGCCACGCAGTTCGTTCTCGGCCGCCACAGCGTCCGTCAGGGCGCTTTCCAGGACAGCGACGGCTTCACTCAACGGGGGCAGTCCGGCCGCGCGGTCCTTTCCGACGTAGAGCGGGATGCTGAGGCTGCCGTCGTTCCTCTCGATCTCCGAGAGACCCACCAAGCGGCTGCGCTCCTTGATGTCCGCGAAGGCGCGGTACCAGCCCAGGATGCGGGAGGTGTGTTCGGCTTCCAGCACGTTCTGTTTGCTCGCCTTGCGCAGCTGGTCGGAAGCATCGATGAAGAGGATCTTCTCTCGTCGGTCCTTCGGTTTCTGCGCGCGCAGCACGAGAACGCAGGCAGCCAGTTCCGCGCCGTAGAAGAGGCGTTCCCCCAGTCCAATGACCGCCTCGATCGCGTCCGACTCGATGATCTTCCTGCGGATACGGGCTTCGGCGCCGTCCCGGAAGAGGATGCCCTGCGGCAGTACGACAACTGCCCTGCCAGTGCCGGGCCGCATCGAGGCGAGCATGTGCTGGACCCAGGCCCAGTCGGCCGTGCTGCGCGGCGGAACGCCTGTCTCACCGCGTCCGTAGGGGTCCGACGCCCACCCCTTCTCGCCCCACGCCTCCAGCGAGAACGGAGGGTTCGCGATCACGCAGTCAAAGGTCCGCAGGCCCCCATCCGAGGCAAAGAAGCGGGGCTCGCGCAAGGTGTCTCCGCGCTCCACCCGGAAATCATCGATCCCGTGCAGGATGAGGTTCATGCGGGCGATGCCCGAGGTCGTGAGGTTCTTCTCCTGGCCGAAGACCTTGTCATACAGCCGTTGGAGTGCCACTCCCTTTCGAGCGAAGTGGTGGGCGACCTCGATCAGCATCCCACCGGTACCACATGCCGGGTCGTACACCGTCTCGCCCGGCTCCGGGGCGAGGATGTTCACCAGCAGCTCGACCACGGCGCGAGGCGTATAGAACTCGCCGGCCTTCTTGTTGGACAGATCCGCGAACTTCTTGATCAGGTACTCGTACGCCTGACCAAGAAGATCTGCGTCGGCCTGCGCATCGCCGAGGAAACGTGCGGAGAAATGGTTGAGGAGCGCTCGCAGCACGTGGGGCGGGATCCGATCACGGTTGGTCCACGGTGTGTCACCGAAGATTCCGTCGAGGGTGTTCGGGTTGGCCTTCTCGATCGCGCGGAGCGCGTCAAGGAGCGCACGGCCGAGCTTCTCATCAGGCGCCGCTACGACATCGTCCCAGCGATGGCCCTCCGGGATGACGAAACGGTGCTGATCCGCCTTGGCCGCGAAGTCACGGTCCCCATCGGAATGTGCGAGAGCGTCGTCGAACTCCTCGCTGTAGACATCGCACAGACGCTTATAGAAGAGCAGCGGGAAGATGTAGCTCTTGAAATCTGCCTGGTCGACCAGCCCCCGCAGGAGATGGGCAGCGCCGAGCAAATGCGACTCCAGCTCACTGAGCGTGAGCCCTCCGGCCGCATCTGGCAGCAGTTCCAGCTGCTCAGACGCTTCCTGCTGGGCCACAGCGAGACTCCATTCTGCAACGTAGGGTAAGTGAAGATGCCCGAAGCGTAGCGGTTGGTTGCTGTCTCCCGGACCGCCCGTCAGGGTATCTCCCGGAAGCCATCAGCGGTCGATCAGGGCCGGGGCTTGAGCCGGGCCGGGAGGTAGGGAATAGAACATCAGGGGAAGCGGCAAGGCGATTCGCTCTGGCGTTTTCCTCTATTCTCGGGATCACGAACCTTCCCTGTGCGTGCCACAGGTCGACTCTGCCGGTCGTGTCTCGCGCCCGCCTGACTCACGGTTGCCCGGCTCCGACCACTGCGGCGCTCGTGGTGCCAAATCGCCTGCGCGAGGGGGGACTTGCCCGGTACAGAACGGACGTTGGCGGAGCTCTTGCCGTTCCTGCCTGCTTCTCCCACTGAGACCGGTGAGGTGCGGATGCAGTATCAACCGCACCTCACCGTCCGGTTGCACCATGCCGCCACTCCTCCAGCACCAGCCAGAACTCGCGCGGCCAGGACATCGACAGCGGATCGAAGGAATAGCTCTTCACCGTCGCGTCCTTCCACAAGACCTCGGCGTGCTCGGCTTCGTCAGCAACAAGACGGGCCGTCGCCAGGTGATGCAGGGCGGTGGCGTATTTCCTTTCCGCTGCGGCGCCCAGAAAGGCTGGCCAGACCTCCCACATCAGATGCTGTTCGAGGTCCCGCAGGTGATCGCTTGCCTTCTGCAGGACCATGTCGTCCACGTGCCGCGTGGTCTCGTCGGCCTGACGCTCCACTTCGCCGGTCCGATCGTCGTCATCCCAGCCGTGCTTTTCGACGAGTTCCTTCCAAGTCGTCCACGAGCGCTCCGCGTGCTCCTTCGCGTACGCCTCCAGTTCCTCGCGAGTGAGCCGTGGAATGCCGTCGGCGTCCGGATCGTCGGGCACGGACTCGTCCGGGACCGCTTCGATCTCGTCCCCGTACCTGATGCGAGTCATGGTCGCCAGAAGGCGAACGGAGACGTCGATTTCCTCGTCACCGACCGGGTCAAAGATGTCGACGATGTCCTGAGCCACGCCTTCCCAGTCGGTCTCGGCAAGGTGGTTGTCGAGACGGCCGCCGAAATCGTCGTCCGAGTCCCGGACGCGCAAGCTGTCCAGAATCTCTTCAATCTCGGCGTCGAGCCGCTCAATGACGGCCTCCGGGGTCTCCCGTTCCCGGCGAGCGGTTTCCTCGCGTTGGGCGCGCTCGACAGCCTCCCGCTGTCGGTCGCGAGCCTCCCGGCCCGAGGGCAGTCGGGTTTGGAGTGCCCTCATCTCCTGGGCCTTGGCCGGGGCGGACTCGTCCAGCAACTCGATGGCCTGCATCCGGTGCCCGGCCTGAACCACCGGATCTGACGCAACGCGGCACAGCAGGTCGAGTCCTGCCTTGGGATCGCGACGTGCCACGGCCACCGCCATGGCCAGGCGATCGCTGCTCGCGCCGCCTGGCTGCGCCACGAGCTGCGCCACAGCCTCAGGCACATAGCCCGCCGGAGTCTCGTGCTCGGCAAGTGCCAGCCCGACTCTCATGCGAGTCTTGAGCGGAGCCGTCTCGTCGCCTGCAAAGAGCTGCGCAGTCCAGACAGCCCATCCTTCGCGGACGGCGTCCGCCAGCCAGTCCCAGTCGTTCTTGGACAACAGGTGACGGGCTTCCGCGTAGCCCACGTTGTCGCGGAAACGGGATACTAGGTCATCAACTGCCCTATGTCTCATGCCCGTTGGTAGCCCCTTGGCGCCCGCCACATAGCAAAGGCCGAGGACGTAATCGCCGTGCGTGAAGCGGGGGCGATCGACGTTAACGTGCGAAGCGCGGAGAATGCGCTGCAGGTCCCCATGCCAGGGCCCCGGGGTCTTAACCATGAACGTCGCAGCCGCTAGATCCGCGCCGCCGCGGATGCCGCATGCGTCCAGACTACTGATCCGCCGGTTGTCCGCGAGCGACTCGTCAGTCAAGTTGGTGAGGCAGTCCAGAATCAATTCGTCAGGTTGCCTGTAGCGAGCAGGCACCTCGCAGTCTGGCAGGAGTTCGGGCCTTTCGATGTCGCCCACAGTGCGCCCCCTTGATCGACAAACACAGGAATCCTAGCCCTGGCAGGGGCAGCTGGCTGACAGCGCCCGTTGCAGTGACCGGTGCTGGAGAGCCGACATCCGGCCAGCCTCCTCCGTGGCGCTTCTGTGGCGCAGAGGCGCGCCCTTGACCAAGGTCCATGAGGGCTGTTCAGCCGGTGGAGTTTGGGCGTCGGATGCGGGGGGCTTTCGTGAGCAGGTCGGTTGTCGGTGCGCGCTGTCTCGTCAGGGGGAGCGGAGTGGAATAGGCCGTTCCCGTCGGCTGTGGGGACGCGCGCGCATGAGACTCAGACGCGGGATCGCGATTGGCATCGTGGCCGCAGGCTGCGCCGTCACCACGATGCTCGTGGTACTGGTCACGAACGCCGTGTCGGAGCAGTCGCGTTGGCCCTCCTGGCTGGGCTGGTTACAAGAGCACCCCTGGCTGTCGTTCGTCGTGCTGAGGATGGTCACGGCCGGGCTCACGGCGTTGCTCGCCGCGTTGGACGACCGCCGTGCACCGGATCGGAATCCGGAGCCGACGGTCCGTCCGGACGACGGCGCAGGCCCGCCCGGCGCCGCTCTCGTCCTGTTCCCTCCCACGCGACACCACCGCATTCACCAACCGCACCGCCGACCGGAGTCCATGGTGCGCTCGGGTCCACGCCGCGCAGCAGTCCGGCGAGGGCCTGCCGGTCCACGTGATCGACGGCATGCCCCGCGTCGGCAAGACCACCTTCGCCGTGCACGCCGGCCACGTGCTCACCGAGCGGTTCCCCGACTGGCAGCCTTTCGTGAACCTCAACGGGCACACGCCCCCCGGTCGCGGCGTCCTACGCCTTGCCGCCCCCGCCTTGCAGGGAGGAAAGGACCAGCCGCCCATACCGTGTGGTGAGGGCTGCGGCTGTGGCGGCGACCGACAGCGCTAGCGCGATGAGTAGGTGTGTCGTGGAGTTGTCATCGAGGACTTGCAGGATGCTGAGAGCGGTGCCAAGTGGCAGGCCGAGAATGGTGAGAACGCCCAGGGCTCCGCTGATTTGCTGGCTCTCCTGTGTCTGTACGAGCCTGCTGTAGTCGGCTGCTTCGGCCAGGATTTCGTTGAAACGTGCGGGCAGCCTGTGCTGGTTCTGGAAGGCGAGGAGCAGATCGTTGGCCGCGCCGTGTGCGGTGAGGTGCTGTCGCCAGTAGGTGCTGCGGAAGACGGCGATGTTCCGCTCCAGCGTGGCGACGCGGCGTGCCATTCGTGAGGAGTTGAATACCTCGGAGAGTTCGTCGGTGAGCTCGTCGATGTGATCGCGCTGGAGCGAGCCGAGGAGCAGGGCGTCGAGATAGACGGTACGAGAGTGCAGCGCGCCGAATTCGAAGAAGTCGCCCGCACCGGTGTCGGGGCGGTGGCCGAGGAAGGCGGCGCCCTGGCGCAGCACCAGGGCGCTCCAGTCCGCCGAGATTCTGACGGCGTCCTTGAGCTGCTCACCGGCGGTCTCCGGAGGCACAGGGAAGTCCTCCGGTGTCGAGCGCGACGCCAGCTGCCACAGCCAGCGGTCCGCGCTGGCGGGCAGTGGCCCTTCGGCGCCGGCGCGGAGGGCGGGGGTATGCCGCGCCGTGGGAGTCATGAAGGCGACGGTGTAGGGCCGCGCTATGGCGAACGGCTGGTCGGAATCCCGGACGTCGGCGATACCGGCGAGAAGTCTGGCCGGGTCGAAGGGCCAGGTGAGCGGTTCGTCGGCGGGGTTCGGCCGCCGCCCGGACAGGGCCCGCAGTATGGGCAGTAGTGGTCTCTCCACGCTCAAGTGCAAGACAACGAGGGCGTGTTCGGGATTGCGAGCGGTGGCCGCACGGAGAAGTTCCATGCCCAGCAAGTGCAGCCCGTCCTGCTTGACGTCCAACGGCAGGTGCCAGCGACGCGGCCGTCCAGGCGCCCCGTACAGTGCACGGGCGGAGGCAGGGGCGAAGTAGGTGGACCGAGTATCGGCGTCGGTGCGGCGGCTACCCAGCTCGAACGGGAAGGGACCCTCAGGCCAGTCCGGGACGCGCAGCAGCCGCACCGGCAGCACGACGGTCAGTTCCTGGCGTGCCCCGGTGACTTGCTCAAGGAGCGGAACCCCATGAACGGTCACCGGTAGTACTCGCCTGGGTCGGGCTGGTCGAGGCGAATGACGAACTCGGCCCGGTCGGGGCTTTCGGCGCTGACATGAAAGCGGACGCGCTCGCCCGTGCGGATGGTCCGGAAACCCTCAGCCACGATCTGCCGGTAGTCGAAGCCGTAGTACCGGTCATCCTCGTCGTCCTGGACGACATAGGTGCCGAGCGCACCGCTCAGCCCTCCGCCACTCGGACGCCTGTCCACGATGGTTCCGTGACGCGGCCCGCCACCGCTCATGCCGTCGCCCCCTCCGTCCCGGATGTGTCGATGTCCTGCACGCACCGGAAGCCGACCGCGTTGCTCCCGCCGCGCTTGCGGTAAATGCCCTTGCTGCTGGCTTGCACCGCACGCATCGGGTTGTCGTAGCTGCCACCGCAGATGACGGCCTCGCCGGGGTCGTCCAGGCTGGTGGATGTCCATTCCCAGCAGTTGCCCACCATGTCGAGGACACCGAACGGGGAACGGTTGCCCGGCCGCTCATCGACAGGAGTCGCCCCGGCCCGCCGGACGGCGTCACCCGCGAAGTCCCGATACCACGCCTGATACGTCACAACAGGCCGGCCGACCCACGTGTCGGCGCAGTTGACCCGGACGCTATCGGGTGTGTCGCCCCAAGGGAAGAGGCGCCCGTCGGTGCCACGGGCGGCGGCCTCCCACTCCAGGGAGGTCGGCAGCCGCTTGCCTTCGAACGCGGCGAAGGCGTATGCGCTCCACCAGTTGACGCAGATGGCCGGGTGAGCGTCGTAGCGCGGATTCTCGTAGTAGTCGGGCCGCCGCAGCCGGTCGGTCCAAGGGCGGTGCGTGACGCCGGCCGGCTGGTCGGGATGGTCCCACCGCGAGGTGCCGTCCGCGTCGAGGGCGCCGAGAAAGCGGCGGTAACGGGCCACGGTCACGGCATGGCGGTCGAAGCGTACGGGACGCTCGACGCGGCGGATCAGCAGCCGTTCGGCCGGACCGACCAGGTACGCCCCGGCAGGCAGCACACAGTCGTCCGTCGCCAGGCTGCCGGGCATTCCAGCGAGGAATGCGCGCACTTGCTCAGTGAGGAAGGCGCTGCCAGGAAGATCCACTGCCAGATCCCGGTTCGCCGGCTCGGCGAGGAACCTGGCAGCCAGCAGTTCCTGGTACGCCGTATGCACGAAAGCGACGTGATCGGGCCCGGCGGGCCGCAGCAGCGGAGCGAGGACACAGGCACCGAGATCGAGGCTTCCGTCCGTGAAGGCGCTGACCCCCATCTGCCGGTGGATGTCGAGGAGGGAGAACACGGTGCGGTCGGTGAGGAAAGCATGTCCGAACACGGCGGGCAGCCGCTGCTCCAGATCGGGCTGCCCACCCTCGGCCAGAGTCCGGGTGATGTGAGCGCCGAGGATGTCCGCAAGCGGCTTCCCTGCGGGAAGGTTCAGCGCCGTGGTGAGGCGCGTCTCGAGAGGGGTTGCCTCGGGCTCGGCCAGGCGTACGACGTGGAAGTGCGGCACGCGGGATGGGTCGACGCCGTTCGCGTACATCTGCTCGACCAGCTGCTCGGAGCGGCCCGCGCCACTGTCCAGCAGCTGACGTACCTGGGGCGAGTCCGCGAGGAAGGACACCCGCGAACTCAACACCACCGCCGATTCGGCGGACAGGACGGCCGCGAGGTCGGTGAAGAGCCGCAGGAAACCGGCAGCGCTGGGTTCATCGACGCCCTCGTCGACGGCATCCAGCACGCACAACGCGGTCCCCGAACGGATGAGGTAGAGGAAGAGTTCGTAAGCGCGCGAGCGGTCCGACGTCATGACCGGTGCGAGGAGGCGGGCCGCGTACTCCGAGAACGGTTCATCCTTCGGCTTGAGACCGAGGTCGAAGTAGAAGCGGAAGCGGCGGATCTCCGGGTTGATAGCCAGCGAGCGCAGGAGCGTGCTCTTGCCGCTCCCCGGACGACCGGTGACCAGGACGTTCGCACTGCCGCGCGCCAGACGCGTCAGGAGCTCCGCCGCGTCGCCGGACTGCTCCATCCTCGACTCGCCGGTGCGAGGGTCGGTGGTCAGCGCCGCCGCGGCGACAGCGACCCTCGGCTCCTCCGGGTTGCCGGCGGAGGTGAGATCGGCGAGGTGGGTGTCGAGATTGATGATGGTGTCGACGAAGCCGTCGTAACGCACGACACGGAAGTCCAGCCCCAACATGTGATGGAGGGCGCCGGGTGCACCGCCGCCGTCGTCGTCCAGCACGACGAACCGGGTGAGCTTGGGCAGCCGGGTGCGCAACAGCTCCCCACCACTGGAGTCAAGGACCATACGCAGGTCGTCGGCGTCCCGGGAGAGCATCAGCTCCACGTATTCCAGCCGCATCCCCGACTCGCGGCAGAACAACTGGTACACGGTGTCCGGGCTGAGGACGAACCGCTTCGCCTGCCGGTAGCCGAGAGTGACGTAAAGCCCGGCAAGAAACTCGCAGCGGCGCGCCACCTCCGGCGCCATGTCGGGCTCGCCCCCGAGAAGGGCCGCACTGCCGGTATTGGTGAACCAGACCAGCACGTCCACGAGCCTGCGGACCGCCAGCAGCCCGTCCTCGTCACTTATGTCGTACCCGTCGTGCGTGGACCGATTACGGAGCCGCCGAATGTCTTCGAGCGCATCCACAACCGTGCTGCTGCGGATGTACGGACGACAACGCTTGACCAGATCGTTCAGGGCTTTTGTCGACGGGTCGCCCTCGATGCCGTGGTGGCGCCACAGCTCCTTGAGCAGCTTCTCGGTCAGTTTCCCGACCAGGGCGACTGCGTTCTCGGGATAGCCGTCGTTGAGGGACCGTAACGGCCGTTCCAGATCAAGCCCCAGCCGATCGGCGATCCGGGAGTGGTCGTCGAGTTCACTCCGCAGGCGCCGCAGCCGTTCATCGACCATGGTGCTCACTCGGGCTCCCCACCTCGCCGGCCGAGGACGAACGCGAACCGGTCCGGAAACACCAGCACAGGCTCCGGATGGGCGACTCGCATCTCTTCGATGCCCTTCTCGATCTCGCTGTCGCTGAAGGTGGAGAGCAGGGACATGTAGCGGGCGCGCACCATGCCGAGGTACTTGTCCCGGTCGATGCGCAGCTCATGCTCGACATGAGTGAGACCGGCCTCCAGGCCAGCAGCTCGCAGGTGCCCCTCGATGACAGCCGGGTCCGGCTGCAGCTCCTCGAAGCGCGCGAGGGCCGCCTCGAACAGCGGGTACTGGATCGTGGCCGGAAGCATCACCACCAGCAGCCGGCCTCCCGGCGCCAGCTGGTCGGCCAGGCTGCGCAGCGTGCGCGCCGGATCGGCCACGTGGTGCACCGACTCCTTCAACCACATCGCATCGAGCTGCTCGTACGGCAGATGAGTACGTCCTCCGGCGAGGTCCTCGGCAGAAGCAACGACAGGCGTCAGATCGGCCGGATGCGGCGTGCCGAGCTGGCCGAGCATTGCTTCGGAAGGATCCACGCACAGAATAGGATGGCGAGGCTGGAGCTGCTTGGCCACTTCCCGGGCGAACAAGCCCGTACCGGAGCCGATGTCGGCGATCCGGTCCGTGGGGCCGAGCCGCAATGCCTCAGCGATCCGGCCAGACATCCAGGGAACGTAGTCCGGACCGTAGACCCAGTGCTCGTCGTACTCGGTCGCCAACCCCTCGTAGTGCCCACGCGCGTCGCGCCCTTCCACGATCCCCCTCGCGTGCCGCCTGGTTGTGCCGTACAGGGCACAGGTCAGCCTATCCCGGGTACTTGATCGGCAACAGGCTGTAATAGGACGTTGGTTGGGAGCAGCGCCTCCGAGACCGAGAAGAGATCGTCTCGCAGCCGACCGTTGAGGTGAGGGCCCTCCGAGCAGCGCCACCCCTGTGTCGGCAACGGCTCAATGTCAGCCGTTACCGACACCCCTGCCTGTCTGAAGGCGAGCAGGCTGTTTACGGAGGAGATCCAAGAGATGCGGGATTAGTTGGTCCTCACGACGCGCATGCACCAGATCACGCCACTTCAACCCCTTCCGCGTTGCGCCTGCAACGCGTGATGCGAGAGGATACTTGACAAGCTATGAGGTGTGCGTGACACGCGACCACGCCGCCGCAATCGAGCAACCGCAGTGCACAACACGCTTACGGGGGTAGGTTGATGAAGTTCGACATGGGGTCGACGACCCTGTCGGATCTCGGCAAGAGCACAGTCGGTTCCAGCGAGGACCTGGGCACACTGATCACGTGGCTGATCCAGGCGGCGGAGCCGCTGGAAGGCAAGTTCAACGGGGCTGGGAAGGCCGCGTTCGACACATTCAAGATCCATGCCGACGAGATCACGAATGCGCTGAACAGCTCGCTCAGCGCGATCCTGGGCGGTCAGTCCGGCATGGACAACGCGTTCGGGACCGGTGACGTGGAGTTGGAAGACAACGCCAACCAGAACATGGGTGCCGCCAACTTCGACGCGGCTCGCTTCGGCGCACGGTAACCGCGGGAGCGAGGCCGCGCTCGTCCGCCGAAATCACCTTCGGCGTCATCGTTTTCAAGGGGGAACCGATCATGGGGCAGAACCAGGACCGCCGTTCGTACGACACCGGCGCCTCCGGCGAAGTGCAGACAAGCCTGCAGGGCATCATCGGCCAACTGGAGCGCGTACTGACGGACCGGGACCGCGCAGTAAAGGCCGCGATGGCCGACTTCACTGCCGACGGTGTCGCCGACGAGTACCACGGCAAGGAGATGCGCTGGAACCGCGCCGCCGGCGAGGTTCGCGAGATCATCCGGCTGGTCCGTACGACGATGGAGCAGAACGACGGGACCGCGCAGTCGACCCTGGGCAAGGCGCGGGCGGCCGTCGACAACATCGGCTGACGCTGGACGCGCAGCGACAGCAGTAACGGGGAGAGGGAAACGGGGACTGACGCATGCCGGGATGGGACATCTCTCCGGCCGGGGTCGGAAGTGTGGTCTCGAACATGGGGGCCGTCATGAAGGTCCTGGACGACATCGTCCAGGCGTACTCGGGTGACCTGGAAGGCGCGGCCACCTCGGCCGGGACACTCGCTCCAGGTGGCGCGAGCGGGGAACACAAGGGGCAGACCGGGTTGGTGGCCGCCGCCCTCGCGGAGTTCATCGAAGGCACGGCAGACGAACTGCAGTTCATCGGTGTGCGTATCGGTAAGTCGGTCAACGGTGCGGTGGAGGCCACCGTGGCGTACCAGGAGGGTGACCTGGAGATGGCGGCCGAACTGCAGCACCGGGCGGCAGGACTGATCCAGCCCGATATGCCGGGCGGCTGGAAGGTAGGCCGCCAGTGATCCAGCCGGAGTCCATCCCACTATTCACGGGCGATCTCGGCCAGTTGGAACAGCACATCGACGCCCTGCGGGAAGAGGCGGACGGCATCCGCAGGGCTGGCGGGGAGGCCCATCGGCAGTTCCAGGGGTTGTCGGCCTTCTACGAGGCCCCGGAGGCGGAGGATCTCTTCGCCTCCACCGCGCCAGCACGCAATGCCGCCGACAGTTTCGGGGACAAGGTCGCCACGGTGGCCGACGCCCTACGGGCGTACGCCGCCGAAGTTGCGCCGATCGCCAAGCGGTTGGAGCACCTTCAGAGCCAGGCGACTGCGTTCGTGGCCGGGCTGAAGACGGACAACGGGGAGTTCGACGAGAACTGGACCGATGACGCGGACAAGGTCGAGAAGCACCAGGCCCTGATGCATGACGTGGCCCTCGCGCAGGCGGCGTTCACCGCCGCCGAGATCGCCTGCAACAACAAGATCACGGCGCTGGTCGGCGGCACCCAGTACGTCATGAACACCGGCGCCAAGCAGTTCATCCCGCGTGGCGCGGAGCTCTACGGCTACAGCGCCGAGGTGCTGGACCATGCCAAGGAACTCCCCTGGGGGACACCGGTCACCCAGTCCCACGACTGGTGGGACCCGGACGACCTCGGCTACTACGCCAAGAGCTTCTTCTGGGACGGGCTGATCGTCGACAACGTCTGGGGCACCGTGGACGGCCTCGCGACCCTGTTCGGCGTCCACGGCGGGGACAAGGCCAAGCAGGCTTGGGAAGGCCTGGTCCGGGTGGTGGTCGGGGCCGAGACCTACCTCATGGAGTCCGGCGGCCAGAAGCCCAGCGGTGTCTTCGCATCCGACTTTGCTCAGGAGAGCAAGGGACAGGCCAAGGAGTTCGCCAAGTCCTTCGTCGCCTGGGACATGTGGAAGGAGAACCCGGCCCGCGCCGCGGCCACCGTCGTCTTCAACGGGCTCACCCTGGGCGCCGGCCCGCTCAAGGTCGCCTCCGTAGGCAAGGCCGGCACCGCCGCCAAGGTCGCCTCCACGGTCGCGAAGGTCGGCGACGCCATCGACCCGATCGGCGCCGCAGTCAGGGTGACGGGCCATGCGATGCCCAGGATCGCGCAGGTCACGGAGAACCTGCGCGGCATGAACGACATCCCGGACCTGCGCGCCCCGCACAGCGTCCTGGAACTCTCCGACGGTTCCAAGGTCCGCATCGAGAACGGTGAGTTCATCCCGCTCGACCGTGACGGCAACGCCATTGGCGACACTCCGCGCCGGGAGCTCCCCGCCGACGTACGCGCCGTTCAGAACCAGACACCGCCACAGAGGGAACTCTCCGGTGTTGGTGCAGGGTCACGTGCTTCTGAAGCCACGGCTCACGTCGGCGACGGCACATCGCCGACGTCAGGTCACGGGGCGGCAGGCGCTGGTGAGACCTCCTCGGGGCACAGCCGCGACATCCCTGACGGGACCGGCAGCGCCGACTCGCACGGCTCCGGGTCAGGCGGCGGTGGCGGTGACGCTGGAGGCCCGCCGCTCGGCGGAGGTTCACATCTGCCGGACGGCCCGATGGAGCCTCGGGGCAACCTGCCAGACGGCTCCTGGGAAGGGCCGCAGGGGCTGAGACTGAGCCCGGAGGAGAATGCCGCCACCGGCCAGTTCATGGACCGAGCCCTGGCGACCGAGCCGCGCATCACGGAGGCGATTCGAGCCGCTTCCGGCCATGTGGAACACGGGCAGCTCAACGGTCTCGAGTACCGCCTGAAGGGCGAGGATTCCCTCAAGCGCAAGGTCGCCACGGTCCTGCTCGAGGACGCCCGACTGACGCCGGACCGCGCTCTGGCCAACATCAGGGATTCGCTTCGATACACGGTTGAGATCCCCACCAGGGACTACTCACACGGCGTGCAGCAGGCAGTCGACGAACTGCGTGCCCGGGGATTCGAGAATGTCACATTCAAGAACACCTGGGAGCGCTCGGGATACAAGGGCATCAATTCCACATGGCGGGACCCCTCGACTGGTCAAATCTTCGAGGTGCAGTTCCACACCCCTGAGAGCTTCGTCGCCAAGATGGACACCCACGTCCTCTACGAGAAGGGTCGCCTGCCCGGCATCTCCAGCGATGAATTCGCCGCTATTCAGGCCGCGCAGAACGATCTCTTCGACAAGGTCCCAGTCCCTCGTGGAGCTGACTCGATCCGCCTCGACCATGACCTGCATGGCACAGGATCTGCCGACGCCCCCGACGTCGACCTGACCTGGCACGGCGACGAGTCCGTGCATGGGAACGGGCCACCGCCGGAACTCACCCCAGAGCAGCGCACAGCTCACGATGCACACCTGAATGATCTTGCGCGTCAGCACAGCAACGACTTCGACCAGCTCAAGCAGGACCCCGATCACAAGGGGAAGGTGAAGCCGTCGGAAATGGACGAAGCCCGTGTTGCGCTGGATCTGCGCGAAACCGGGAAAGTCCCTACCGACATCCAGCGCCCCCCTGGCGCCAACCAGGGCGATCTATATTCTCCGAGCATCGGAGAGTTTTACGACATTAAGGGAGTGCACTCGGACTGGCCCCCACTCAACAACGTCCGTGACAAGTCTCTGCCGTTCAAGGGGGCCTACAACCCGGCGAACAACCAGGGGTGGGTGCGCAAGCTGGAGGACCAGATTGTCACCAGGGGGCGCATAGTTATCATCGACATGCGCAATGCCAACCAAGCGGCGATCGATGACGTGAAGTCGATCGTCGAGCAGCACGGGTGGAGTGATCGAGTTGTCTGGTATCCGTGACGTGAACCGAATCGTCCGGATGATGCCGCCTGATGGGGAGGCCGCTGCCGCTCTACAGGAGTGGGTGGAGCAAGCGGACTCGCTTCTGGACGTCTCGGCACTCGACCTGTCCCAGGCTGACCTGTCAGGTGCGGACCTCGCTATGGCACTCCTGACGCAGACCGTCCTCCGAAGCGCCAGACTCGTCGGGACCGACCTCTATAGGGCCCATTTGGAAGGCGCTGTGCTGGATGACGCCGACCTCTCCAGCGCGTCGCTGGTCAAGGCTGAACTGGATGAGGCTTCCCTTCGGGGCGCCGCTCTCGACGCAGCCGACCTGGGAAGTGCCAGCCTTTACGCGGTCGATGCTCGGTCGGCTCGCTTCCGGGCAGCGAAGCTCGACGGCGCTTCCTTGATCGACGTCAAGCTGGAGGGGGCCGATCTCACCAACGCGTCAGTGCGTGAGACGTCCTTGAAGGCAGCACTCGATGAGCACACAGTCGTACGAGGGCTCTCCGGCACGATCTTCGGCCCTGCGGTCATCGACCAGGCAGGCGTGCGCCGCGAGATCAACGGACTGGAACTCGAGCGGTGGTTGAACAGCCGCGGAGCGGAGGTCCGTGTTCTCGACCCGCGCTCTGGTGACATCACTTACTACGCCAAGTTCAGCGAGGGCTACTCGCGCAGCAATCCTCAGGGAATCGTCAGGCGCCGCATGGTGAACGGCGTAGCGCATGATGAGGCGTTCACCAGGAACCTTCGCTGGGAACCGACCGAGTACCTGCGGCTTTACGAGCTGGGGCACAACGAGGTCGACCATGTGGAGATCAGTGAAGCGGAAGCGGTCGCATTCATCGAAGAGGTCACGGGACAGAACACGTAGTCGGCCCAGCAGGCACAAGTCATGACAGCCGGGAAGCGAAGGGCGGATGGCAGGCAACCGTGGCAGCGCAGGATTACGACAGTCAGCTCCTCGAGTCGGTGTCCGTACGCCGCCGTCGTCTCCGCGACGCTCTGCTGTTCGGCCCGCAGCGCCAGCGGCGGTCGCTGGACGAGCGGGTCGGGAAGGTGTTCGCAGGAGTGGTGATCGCGGCGGTGGTGTGTGCCGGGTGCGTGGGGTGGTCGTTCGTGTCGCACAGGGTCATCGGAAAGAGCCCGTACGGCACGTCTGTGTCCCCCTCGAGCCAGTCCCCTCCCACCGCTCCCTCCCCTTCTGCCCCTTCATCCCGGTGATAGGTTCAAACGCGTGATATCCACGGGGTCCTTGAGTCGTTCGGCGACCACCAGTCGTGTGGCGCTCAGCCGGGTCACCCTGGTCGGAGAGCGGCGTCGGGTCGACCTCGTACTGCCGTCGCGGGAGCCCGTCGGAGTTCTGCTGCCGGAGGTCATGCGGCTGCTGGAGGACCGCGTCGGGGACCGACCCGAGCTGCGGCATCTGGTCACCACGGACGGGTCCGCACTCGCGCAGGACAGCACCCTGGAGGCGGCCGGCGTAGCCGACGGGGCGGTGTTGCGGCTCGTGCGGGTCGAGGACGCTCCCTCCGCTCCCATCGTCCATGACGTCACCGACGAAGTTGCCGATGACCTCGACGTACGGGCCTGGCGCTGGCGGTCGGCGGTGCGGCGTGTTGTCGCCGGATGCGCCGCCGTCCTCTGGGCCCTGGCCGCTGGTGTGCTGGCCCGCAACCACTTCGACCTGTCCGCAGTCGGTGGGGCACTTCTCGCCGTGGCGCTGGGCTGTGCCGCTGCCGGTCTCCTCTGCGGGCGGGCACGGCGGCACGCGCTCGCCGCCACCCTGATCGCGACGGCCGCAGTCCTCGCCGTCCTGGGTGTCTGGACGTGCGCTGACGCCTACGGCTGGAACAGCGCAGTGCGGCTGGCGGGTGTTGCGGGGGCGGTAGCGCTCGCGCTGTTGCTGGCCGGGTCGTTCACCCCCTCGGGGCGTGGGGCGTCGATCGGTGGGGGAGCGGTTGCCGGCTGCCTTGTGGTGTGGGAAGTCGCCATTGGGCTGCAGGACGGGGCAGGGACCGCGGCCCAGCAGGCCCGGGTCGGTGCGCTGCTCGCCATCGTCTCCGTCGTCGCCCTCGGAGTGCTGCCGCGGCTCGCCCTGATGGCGTCGGGACTGACCGGGCTGGACGACCGGCGTACGGGCGGGGTGTCGGTGAGCCGGTACCAGGTGGGTACGGCGCTCGCGGCCACCCACCGCGGGCTGGCGCTGGCCACGGTCGTACTCGCCGCCTCAGCGGGCGCGGCCGGAGTACTCGTACTGCGCACGGTGTCGGTGTGGACAGTGTCGCTCGGCGTCCTCGTGATGGTGGTCCTCGCGCTGCGCGCGCGTGCTTTCCCGCTCACCGCCGAGGTCGTGGGGCTGCTCGTCGCCGCGGGGCTCGTCGCGGTGCGGCTCGCCGTGGTGTGGGGCGAGCATGCCGCAGTTGCCGGTCCCGTTGCCGCGCTCGGCTTCCTCGCCGTCGTACCTCTCTTGGTGCTGGCCGTGGAGCCGGCCGAGCATGTGCGGGTGCGACTGCGGCGCGCCGGAGATGTTCTGGAGTCCGCAGCCGTGATCGCCCTGTTCCCTTTGGTGATCGGCATGTTCGGGGTGTACGGGCGACTGCTCGACACCTTCGCGTAGGGCGTGGTGATCGGCATGGCAGAGGGGGCAGACTGGCAGCGCGACGTGCTGCAAGAGCTGGCCGACGGTGCCCCGCGCCCGGTGGCCCCTGCTGTGCCCGGGCCGACAGTGCAGGCTGCCACCGAGCCAGTTCAGCCGCCCTCCCGGTCTGCCTCCGAGCCGCCCCCGCCATCGCCCCCGGCTCCTCGCCGGGCACATGACCCTCGCGTCTCCGCTCCGACCCCCGAGTCCCTCCCCACCATCGACCCCCGGCTCGCCCACGCCCTGGGCAGCCCGCAGCACGGCGACTCGGTCGCGCGCCGGGCCGGAGCCTCCCTGCGCAGGCTCACCGCCTCCGCCACCGAGGAAGTCTCCGAGCAGATCCGCTTCGCCCAAGAGTTGCAGCAGCCCGTCACCACCGGACGGGTCATCGCCGTCACCTCGATCCGCGGCGGCGTCGGCAAGTCCACGGTCACCGCGCTGCTCGGCCGCACGTTCAACCACTACCGGCACGACCCGGTACTCACCCTGGAGGCCGACGCGGCCCTGGGCACGCTCCCGGTGCGCATGGGCGCGGACACGGTGCGCTGGTCCTGCGCCGACCTCGCCCGAATCCTCACGCCCTCGATGCAACTCACCGACGTCACCGGCTACTTGGTACCCGTGACGGACGGCGGCTGGCTGCTGCCCGCGGGCCAGGGCCGCGTGGGCGCCCCCTTGGACATGCGCACCTACATGACGGTGACGCTGGCTCTTCGGCGGTACTTCGCGGTGACGGTGGTGGACTGCGAGACGCTGCCCGGCGAGGTGGCCCGTACGGCGATGGACACCGCCCACGCCCGGGTGGTCGTCGCCCCGATGACCGCCGAGGGCATCCACGGCACCCGGCAGGTCCTGGACTGGCTGGCGCAACTTCCGCACTCCGCCCTGGCCACCACCGTGGTCGCCCTCAGCGCGAGCACGCCTGACGCCACCCTCGACGCCAAGGCCGCCGCTGCGCACCTGCGCGAGCCCGGTGTGCCTGTCGTCCTGCTTCCCTACGACCGTCATCTCGCCCAAGGAGGCCCCATCCACACCGCCATGCTGGGCCGGAGTACCCGTGACGCGGCCGTTCGTCTGGCGGCCGAGGTGATGCAGCAGGCGGTGAGGGTGCGATGACGCAGCAAGTGGTCCACCGGCCTGCCCGCAGCACCCGCCCCCTCGCCCCCGCCTCGCCCCGGACCATCGAGGCGCCCCCGAACCTCCCGGAGGGCAAGCTCGGAGGCGCGGCCACCGCACTGCTGCCCATGGCCGGGGTCGTCAGCTCCGTCGTGCTGATGACGGTCATCCGCAACAGCCAGTTCGCCGCGATCGGGGCGATCGTGCTGCTCGTCGCCCTGCTCGGGGCGGTGGCGCTGTTCCTGTCCCAGCGCGGCAAGGCCCAGCGCACCCGACGCGTCCAGCGCGAGCGGTATCTGGAGTACCTGGAGGAACTGCGTGAGGAGCTGGGAGCTGGCGAGCGGGGCCGGCGGCGAGCGGCGCGCGAGCTGAACCCGCCGCCCGAGGCCCTCTACGACCTCGTCAGGGATCCGGCACGGCTGTGGGAGCGCCGCCGTCCGGACGCCGACTTCCTCTCGGTGCGGGCGGGCACCGGTGACGTACCGGCGCAGGAGCTAGACATCGCGCAGAACAGCACCGGCGGTGTCCTCACCCCGCCGGACCCGTTCATGCTGAACGAGGCACGCGCCCTGCAGAGCCGTTTCGGCACCGCCACGGACTTCCCGCTCACCGTGCCGCTCGACAGGGCCGGGAATGTCAGCATCGTCGGCGACCGCGAAGGCGTCCTCCGGGTCGCCCGCGCCCTCCTGTTGCAGACCGCCGTGACACACGCTCCCGACGACGTCGCCGTCGCCCTCGGCACCACCGACGAGTCCGCCTGGACGTGGGCCAAGTGGCTGCCGCACGCGCTCGATCCACAGATATACGACGGCCCGGTGGCCGCCCGCAGGATCGCCCCCGGCCTGGCGGAGTTGGCCCGGCTGTGCGCCGGCGACCTGCGGCAGCGCGCCGGGTACGCGGCCGAGGTGCGCCGCGGACTGTCCGGCAGGGGCAAGGACGCTCTACGCCTGATGTCCCGCATGCTCGTGATCAACGACTCATACGGTGAAACCGCGGCCGAACTCCCTCGCCCGGACTCGGCGATCGGCTTGCCGGAGATGGGGGTCACCGTGCTGTACCTGCTTCAGCAGCAGGTACACGAGCCCGACCAGGTGAGCGTGCGCATCACCGTGGACGGCGACCGGATCACCGTGGACGACCTGCGTGGAAACGTCTCCCAGGGCACAGTGGATGCGGTGAGCTCGCCGGGTGCGGAGGGCATCGCCCGCATGCTGGCCCCGCTGCGCCTGTCTGCCGAGTCGGTGGCCGAGGGTACCCCAGTGTCAGGGCCGGTCGACTTCCCGGCCCTGCTGGGCATCGACGACCCGGCCCACCTGGATCTGCACCGTCTGTGGGCACCCCGCGGCGAGCGGGACTTCCTGCGCGTCCCGATCGGCCTGACCGACCGGCACGAGCCGGTGCTGCTGGACCTGAAGGAGTCCTCCCAGCTTGGCATGGGACCTCACGGTCTATGCGTGGGCGCCACGGGCTCGGGCAAGAGCGAACTGCTGCGCACCCTCGTGCTCGCGCTCGCCGCCGCCCACTCCCCGGAAGACCTGGCCCTCGTCCTGGTCGACTACAAGGGCGGCGCCACCTTCGCCCCCTTCGCCGAACTTCCACACGTGGCCGGGGTGATCACCAACCTGGAGAACCAGGCCGGGCTCGTCGAACGCGTCCACACCAGCCTGGCCGGCGAGGTCAAACGTCGCCAGCAGGTACTCAAGGACGCCGGGAACGTCGCCGACATCGGCCACTACGCCACCCTGCGCGCCACGCAGCGCCCCGACTTGGACCCGTTGCCGCATCTGTTCGTCGTCATCGACGAGTTCGGCGAACTGATCACCGCCAAGCCGGACTTCATCGACCTGTTCCTGTCCATCGGGCGCATCGGGCGCTCC
Organism: Streptomyces sp. DG2A-72; assembly: GCF_030499575.1. Taxonomy (NCBI): domain Bacteria; kingdom Bacillati; phylum Actinomycetota; class Actinomycetes; order Kitasatosporales; family Streptomycetaceae; genus Streptomyces; species Streptomyces sp. DG2A-72. The sequence continues at coordinate 7,900,561 of NZ_JASTLC010000001.1, read as the reverse complement.
ATCGGCGTTCATCTGCTGCTGTCCAGTCAGCGCATCGAGGGCGGCAAGCTCAAAGGGCTGGACACCTACCTGTCGTACCGACTTGGCCTGCGCACCTTCTCCGCCGACGAGTCGCGCACGGTCCTCGACACCACCGACGCGTTCCATCTGCCGCCGCTGCCGGGCTTCGGCTTCCTCAAGGTCGACACGTCCACGTACGAGCGCTTCAAGGCTGGTTACGTCTCCGGCGCCTATCAGGGCCCCGCCCTGCGGAAGGAGCGTGACGACGAGTCCCTCGCCCGGCCCTACCCGACGTTCAACACTTCCCATCGGCAAGACAGCGAGGTCGTTGAGGAGCCCGTCGCTACTCAGAGAGAGACCGGGCCGACCGTCCTGTCCGTCATGGTCGACCAACTCACCACGGCTGCACCACCGGTACGACGCATCTGGCTGCCCCCGCTGCCTGACGCCACCACCCTGGACGTGGCCGCCGGCCCTCTCCAGGCCGACACGGACGGTGTACGCCTCGCCCACGCAGGCGGCCCGATGCGCGCCCCGCTCGGGATCCTCGACGACCCGGCCCGGCAGTGGCAGCAGCCGTGGCTCCTGGATCTGACTGTCTCCGGCGGGCACGCGGCCATTATCGGTGGCCCGCAGTCCGGCAAGACCACGCTCCTGCGCACCCTCGCCCTCTCCCTGGCCCTGACCCACACGCCCTACGACGTCGCCGTGTACGGCCTCGACCTGGCCGGCGGCGGCCTGTCCGCTCTCTCCGGGCTCCCGCATGTCGGGGGCATCGCCTCACGCGCCGACCACCAGCGCGCCGCCCGCACGGTCGCCGAGGTGTGCACCATGCTGGGCGAGCGCGAGGAGTTGTTCCGCGAGCTTGGTATCGACTCCGTCGACCAGCTGCGCCACCTCCGCGCACAGCGCAAGCTGCCTCAGCTCGGCGCCACGGATGTGGTGCTCCTCATCGACGGGTTCGGGGCGTTGCGCGACGAGTTCGCCGATCTCGACGACCCGGTGGCCGACCTGCTCAAGCGCGGCGGCGGCTACGGCATCCACGTCGTGGCCGGCATGCTGCGCTGGAATGACGTCCGCATCGCCACCCAGTCGATGTTCGGCACCCGCATCGAGCTGCGCCTGAACGATCCGGCCGACTCCTCCGTCGACCGTAAGCTGTCCGAGACCCTCACCCCGGACGTGCCCGGCCGGGTGCTGACCGACGGCAAACTGTTCGCCCAGGTGGCCCTGCCCCGCATCGACAGCCGCCCGGCGACAGGCGACCTGGGCCCGGCCCTCGAACGCACGGTCCGCACGATCCGCGCCTCCTGGCATGGCGAACTCGCCCCACCTGTACGGGTGCTGCCCACCCGCCTGCCCGTTGCCAAGCTGCCCTCGCCGACTGCCGAACCGGCGAAGATCCCCCTTGGCGTCGACCAGGACACCCTTTCCCCTGTCCTTCTCGACCTGTTCGCCACCGACCAGCACCTGCTGATCCTCGGCGACAACGAGTGCGGCAAGACCAACCTGCTGAAGCTGATCGCGAGCCAGCTCGTACAGCGCCACTCGGACAAGGAACTCGTCTTCGGCGTCTTCGACCCGCGCCGCGGCCTGCGCGGTGTGATCCCGGAGCCCTACCGCGGCGGTTACGTCCACAACGCCAAGCTCGCCGCAGCCTTGTCCACCGGCATCGCCACCGAGCTGGAAAAGCGCCTGCCGGAGACGACGGACCCCGACGCGCCGGAAACCGGCGAGCCCGCCTTCACCGGACCGCGGATCGTCATCCTCATCGACGACTACGACATCCTCACCACCGCCGGCCAGCAGCCCCTGGCGCCCTTCCTGCCGTACATCTCCTCCGCCCAGGACATCGGCCTGCACTTCGTCCTCGCCCGCCGCACCGCAGGCTCCTCCCGCGCACTGTACGAGCCTCTGCTGACCGCTCTACGCGAAACCGGCACCACCGCGCTCCTCATGACCGGCGACCGCACCGAAGGCCAGCTCTTCCCCGGCCTGTACGCCTCCCAGCAGCCGCCCGGCCGGGGCACACTCGTGCGCCGAGGACGCCCCCACCAGCTCATCCAGACAGCCCTCACCAGCGAAGCCGACGAAAGCGCCGAAGAAGCCCTGTGACCAAGGACGTCATCGCCCTCACCCCCAAGATGCCGGACCTGCGCACCCTGCTCGCGGGCCTCTACGCCGGCGGCCCCGACCTCGGCGTGAACACCCTGGCCGACGGCGCCGTCATCCAGCTCTGCGCCCCCGACGGCCGCCCCCTCGTCTCTGTGGAGGCGCCGATCCTGGTCCAGGTCCCCGGCGAGACCGCCCGCCTGCTGGACCACCCGGTCGACGGGCCGGTGTGGTGGACCGAGGCCCGCGCCTCCACCGCCGTCGCCGAGGCCGGTCGGCTCGCCGGCTCCTTCGCCGGACGACTGGCCACCGTGCTCGGCGGAACGGTCTGGCCGCCCGAGGCCGCCACCACCGACGTCGTCCCCCTCACTACCGACGTCTCGGCGCTCCCGGTTCCCGCCACCGACGCCCCCGCCGTAGACGTCCTCACCGCCACGACGGCCGTAGTGATCCAGGACCGCCCCCTGGTCGCCATGGCCAGCTGGCTGGCCGATGCCCTGCGCACCGCGACCACCGCCGACCGCGCCCTGCAGATCGTCACCCCGCCCACCACGCGCCTCACCCTGCCCACCCGCACAGCCCTGCAGGGCCTGCCCAACCGCTGGGTCGTCCAGGACCCCGAGCACGGCTACTACGACGGCCTGTCCGGGGCCGTACTCCATTGGAAGAACGGCAGCTTCACACCCGTACACGACGAGCAGGGCACCCCCCGGGTCGCCGCGGCCTTCACCCCCACTCCCGACACCGGTGACCGCCAGCTGCTCCTCACCCTGCGCACTCGCCACCTCGCCGACAAGGACCTCGTCCTCGGCCGCGCATTGGAGACCGCCTTCCAGCACCTCACCGGCGCCCCACCCGCGGGATGGAGCACTGCCGAACCGGTCAACCTCCCCTGGTCCAACCGGGAGTTGACCGACTTGGCCCGCTCACGCGCCCCCCACCCCACCTGGTTCATCGCCGTCGGGTCCCCCAACCGACCCGCCCTCGCCACCGCGCGCGTGCTCCGCACACCGGCGGGCGTCGAGGAGAACGTCACCCTTGCGCTCGGCTACGCCAAGGGCGAGGCACCGCCCCTGGCCGCGATCGAAGAACTCGCTGCCGAACTCGACGCCCAGCACGGCCTCGTCACCCTGCTCACCGCTCTCCGCACGGCCCGCCGCGATTTGACCGTCCCCCCGCGCCTCGAACACCCGCCGATCCCCGTAGCGTTCACGCTCGGACACGACGAGGCCGAGCGCATCGGCCCGGCCCGCGCCGAGCACCCGCCCCAGGGCACGCCCGTGCAGCTCGGCCTCACGGCTCAAACTGCTCTCCACTACCCCCTGGGTGACGGAACCGACCCTCAGGCCTGGACCACGTTCCAGCACCTCACCCGCCACCTGAATCAGGCGTGACCGCCAGCCCCATGCTCTGGGTGGCGGAAGTCAGGCGCCGCGATCATGTCACCGGCTGTGGAGCAGCTTGGAGTGCACCAACACCACTATGACGTCGAGCCGCTCCGGCTCCTGGTCGAGCGAACCGTCGCCGATGATGTCGCACTCGATTCCGGTGAGCAGTCGGAACGGAGCCCGGGTCGCGTTCAGCTCCGTCACGCAACCGCTCGGCCGACAGTCCGAGGGCGAGGGTGAGGCGCGGCAAGCGGTCGGTCAGCACCGCCCACTCGTGCCCGAGGCCTGCGCCGAGGCCCTGCCCATCTCCTCGAGTCGGGTTGCCTCCGTCCGGCCAGTCGGAGTTTGAGATCACAGATTCACCCACAGGATAACTCGATACCTAACAGGTCACACTGGACCTGTAGACCCCGCAAAGAAGTGATCAACATGGGCCATCTCGCAGACCGTGGCACCTGGGTTGCCTCCGAAGACGGAGACCCCTTCGAGGTCGACGCTGTGTGGGCGTGCCGCGAAAGCCTTGGCGTCGACAGGGGGCCGTGGGTCCTGGAGAAAGCTCCGGTGATCTCCGTGGCCGGCGTTCTCTCGGATGCCTCCCCCGATGACGCCCGCAGGCTTGCCCGGCTGCTGCTGGAGGCGGCCGACGAAGGTGAGCGGCGCTGGGCGGCGGCGGTCTCCGCGCGCGAGCACCCGGACTGGTTCACGCCCTTCACGAGCCAGTGATCATCGACGCGAGCCTCGGCCCGGCATCGGCGTCCGGGCCGGGGCTCAGCCATGCCGCGTCCGCGCACCATGCCCAGATCCCCTCCGTTGTTCAAGCAAGGGCTGGAGATCGGCAGGGTTCAGGGCCATCGCGAGGGCTTCGAGCAGGGGCAAAGCGTCACACTGGAGGTACAGCACCCGCGAAGAAGTGATTCAACATGGCCAGCGACGACGAAGAACTCGCGTTCGCAGAGATTGATCCCGAGCTGGCGCAGATCCTCGCCGAGATCCGCCAGTACTGCCAGACCATGCCGCCTGAGGACGCTCTCGATCTGATCGATAAGTGCAGGATGGTCGTGGCCGTCTGCCGCGACCTCCGGCGGCTGGACGGCGGCGCGGCCTATCAATGACGGGGCCAGCATTCACGTGCAATCAATGCCAGCTGCGCCACTGCACAAACAAGTTGAGGTTTCGACGAATGACCTCGTCCCAGTCTGATCGCCGAGGCCGAGCACCGAGGCCATGAAGCATGATCAGAAACTGCTCGAAAGCGATCCGCCCTGATGGCAGGTGATCCTTCTTGCACAGCAGACCATCTCGGCTAAGTTCCGCCGTACCCAGATGAAGATGGGGATCACGTCCTGCTGGACTCGGCGTGTCAGGATGCCAGTGAAACGAAATGACCTCGCTACCCTGCCGACGCAAGGCATGTGAGTACTTCTTCATCTCTACCTTGTACTGCCTACTCTTTGGCATCTCAGGGAAATCTCTTGCTTGATCCACTACCGTGAACCGCATCTTTCCCTCAACGCCCGCGCCTTCAAGCCCGTCAGGCCGCACCGGACTGCCCCAGTTCAGCAAGGCTACGTAATCGCCGCCGACTTTCTCTTGGTCTGGGCTCTTGCATGACCAGCAAACAGGGAACATGCAAAGCGTGGATTCATTCAATGGAACGAGAAACGCTTCAACGGCCTCCTTTGGAGTCCTACCGGGCATCGTGTGCGCGCACGAGGGGGATAAGCATGGCTACCTCCTGCGCTCGTATGTCCTCCTTCGGGGTGTTCGCATACCGACCTGCGTCCCAATCCTTCAGGAAGATATCCCCTGACACACCAAGATTCCGTTGAGCAACCTCGTCAAAGATCTTGGAAGCCTGCTCGTGGCTGATCTCTTCGGGGGTGAACTCTCCAGAGCGTGTCCGTACCATCGCCCACTCCTGTCGTTCCTTGACTCGCTCACCTCACACCAGTATGTGATCGATCCCCGAAAGAAGCTACTGCTTCAGGTGCCACCGCCGCTCAGGGCCCTCAGAGCCCTACTCGGCACGCTCAACCAGGGCGAACGACGTGCAGATGCGTCGGAAGCCACCGTGCCCGGTCATGCCCGTGTGCCGCATGCACTCGACGTCAACGGCTGCGTCGTCGGTGGAGGGTGTTGCCTGCCACTCGCACTTCAGGCACTCGGCCTCGAACGTCACGTCCGTGTCCGGGTGCTGCGTGATCCTGTGTCGCACGTAGCGCAGGATCGAGCGAGTCACCGTCGCCCCCTCGTGCGGTGCGGGTGGTTGCGGATCTCCACGTCAGCGTCGGTCGCAGCCGACAGGTCACCTCTGTCGCGCGCTTCCTGCCTCTGCTGGACCAGCGCGGTGCACACGTCGCAGTTCGACACCGGTTCCGGGGGTGCGATGGGAAGCGGCAGCTCAACGGGTGGACTGGGGTAGGTCTTGGACACGGTCATGGCGGGACCCCTTGGCGTCGTCTCGATGACGCCAACGCTAGGAACCCATGCACCCCAACTCCCAGCCGATTGCACGTGATTGCAAGGCGATTACCTCACCGAGTCCATAGCGGCCCTGATCAGGGCGTGAGCCTTCGCGCCGTCCACCGCGTTGTCGGCCAGTTCGGTGAACGTGTCGGCGTACACGGCGACTTCGCGGGGCTGCGTGATAGTCAGGTAACCGGAGGCCAGTTCGACGTTGACCTGAGCCGTGTCGTAGATCCAGAACCCTTCCACCGGCATCCGTGAGCGGCCAAGTCGCGTGCGTACCACGCCCAGACTGACGTTGGGCAGGGCGGCGACCGTCAGCAGATGCTCAAGCTGCTCGCGCTGAGTGTCCACATCGCCCGGCGCGTTGCCCAGCACGGCCTCCTCGATCAGGAACGCGAAACGGCGGTACCCCTCGTACAGCACGCGCTGACGCTCCATGCGCGCGGCCACGGCGTCGGCCACATCGTCGATCTCGACACGCCGCCGCTGGACGGCCCGCAGTACGTCCTCCGTGTAGCCGTACGTCTGGATCAGTCCGGGAACGAGGCCCGGCGAGTATGCCCGGAACCAACGTGTCCGCTCGTACAGCGGCAGACGGGCTTCCTGCGCCCTTCGGAGCCCGGCACGCTCCATCCGGCGCCACTCCACCCACATGCCCTCTACGGCCCGCAGAGACGCGATCAGATCCTCTGTCTGGTCGTCCGCGTCACACGCACGGCACCACGCCCGGATGTCGTCGGCGGTCGGTGAGGTCTTCGCGGTGGAGATCCGCGACACCTTGGACGGATGCCACCCGCACACCTCGGCGAGCCGCTTGCCGTCCAGCCCGGCGTCCTTGCAGATCTCCCGGAGGCGATCGGCAAGGACTTGCCGGGCGGCCTGAACGCTTGATGATCCTGATACGGGCATGGCGCGACCGGTCAGACCGGCTTGTACTCCTCGTGAGGCGTGGCCCGTTCCCAGACCGTCTCGAACGCGGTCCTGACCATGTCCACGACGGCCGGCTCGGTGCACCATTCGCGGTCGACCACCTCCCCGATTCCGGAGAAGTAGGTGAACAGCACCGAGGAGTTGTCGAAGGCCCACAGGTCGGTTCCGGGGAGCGGGATGTCCGCCGCCTTGCGCCGGGGCAGCCAGCGGACCAACTCGCCCGCCGTGACGTTCGGGAACGTCACGTCGAACTCGTACTTGATATAGGGCGTCACCGGTTCACTGACGATCCGGGCACGCCTCATCACGACGCCGCGTGCCGTCGTCTCGGCCACCACGTCCAGGAACGGACGCCACCACGTCGACCGGTCGGCAGCGGGGTCCAGGCGTTTGCCGTTCTGCCACGCGATGAACTCAGGGTCGCTGGGCTGGTAGGCGTCCCGGAGTTCGAGGTGCACGGCCGAGTGCCTGGCCTTGGCCAGCCCCTCAAGCACGGGGTTTGTCACGGGCGTTGTTCCTCCGGGCGCGGGATGTACTGCAACATAACCTTGGGCAGCCTGACGACCGTCTCGTGGTCCGGCACGTCTGTGGAGTGGCCGGGAATGGATCCGATCTCCTGGCACGCCTTCACTTCTTCCTCCGTGGCCCTGTACGACTGGATCAGCAGGTCTCCCGTGTCGTCGTCCAGCCAGATCGTGGGCGAATCGGTGTCGGGCGTGTTCGGGATGATCCCCAGGAACCGTAGCCGCATGCCATCTCCGTCCGTCGATGCGATTGCGCTCGATTGCACGACTCTCACCCTCGCGATGGAGGGCGTCAAGAGGGCCGGTGTGCAGGCCATTTGGCGGCGTAAGAGCAGCGATGGGCACTGGCTCCTGAGCCTGTTGTTGCGCAGATGTAGCTCAAACGGGATGCCAAGGCCCGTGCCGCTGTGAAGACTCGGCGCATGTCGCTACCTGTCATCGCGATCGCGGTCGCCGCTGCCAGCGCCCTTTTCACGGCCTGCAACATGCTTGTCACGCTTGCTACGTACCGGCGCGGGGGACCCCGGCTCAAAGTGCGAGTGACCAGACGCCCCTACAAGCTCTATGACGCGTACCTGGCCGGGAATGAGACCAAGTGGCGCATGTCATATCACGTCCACGTGGTCAACCGCAGTTCAGCCAGCATAGAGGTGGAGAAAGTTCAGGTAATCCCACACCTGACACGGCTGACAATTATTCCTTACAACCCCATCTTGCGAAGCCTTATAAACAGGGAACTCCTAAACTACCCGGAACTGGACTCCTGGACGGGTATAGAGTTCCTGGAAGGAGGGGATAGAAAGAAGATTGAACCGTTCGGCGGGGCGCGATGGATCCTCCAGGACAAACTGAGCGCCATGGCCACAACATGGATCGAAAAAGGGTTGCCCGATTTCCTCTTTTCGGTGGCCACCTCCTTGCAACTTCGGGTAACACTCACCAACGGCAGAGAGATCTACAGTCACCCCATTTCCCTCCGGAAACTCGCGAAAGAGAATGACCGCGTCTCCCAAGACGTGGCCGAGTTCGCAAATAAACAGGCCACCATTCCGGGACAACTCTCCTTTGACGACCTCGCCCAGGCAGAGGACTGATCTCGCCGAACCCTCCGACCTGCGCATTTACAGCATAAAAAGCGTAGAGAGGGATACGGAAGAGGTCCGGTCCGCCGCCGCGCCGAATAGTCACATGCGCACCCCACCCCCCGGCATGGATGGCATTCCACCAGGAACAGCAAGGGCAGGATGGGGTCGGCGAGAGGAAATTTCCTTTAAATTATTTTTTCTTTTTTGATTTTTTCTTTATTTGTTTATTGTGTTGCTGTGGGCATGTTTGCGTATGTGGATGTGGTGCATACACATAAGGATATAGGGGGTCGCACCCTATGGGGAGGGGTGGGGTATCGGCCTATCCCTTCCAGACAGAGCGCGTACTTCCCCCTCAAGCCGCCCGCAATTCACTGTGCGGCTAGGCGGGGAGTGTGCCGAAGTGGCGGAGATGCGCCTCCGTCGACCCGCGTATTTAGTACCCACGGCCTCTACGCTGCAGCCACAGCCCCACACACATTTCCCATTGCAGTCGCCTTGGTATTCCCCGCCCATATCCAGAATTGCGAAGGGCCTGGTATTTTCTGGTCACGGCCCCGTTCATTCAATGGTAACGGGGGAGTGGCATGCTAACGAAGTTATCGGCTCGCTGGTGACCCCGCACCTTTCCCGACCTCGACTGGTCTTTTCCCGCAACTCGAAAAGCTGGCTCGCCAGGCCCATCTGACAGTGGAGAGGTTGCGACCAGGAGAAGCCGGGAACCTTCCACGTGAGATGTTCAGCTGGTCTCGCCGGACTTCAGCTCCTCCGGAGAGAGGGTGGGTCCGTGGGTGACGGACATCGTGGTCACCATGGCGGGGGTATTGGCCTTCCGCAGAGCAGCCATCTCGTCGGGACCGCTCACCTCGAACGTGCACAGGGAGCAGGCGAAGCCGTTCGCGCTGTAGTGCGTGTCCGTGGCTGTCTGGTGCGTCGGCTCGAACGTGAGGATGCCCCGACTGCCGCAGGCGGGACAGTCGCCGCCTGAGGTCTTGAGGATGGGAACGCCGCCCGTCCTGATCTCTACCGTCTCGATCCACTCCGAGAGGCGAGACTGCGGCACCGTCAGTGCCCGTTCCTTGGCTCCTGGCGGGAGGCCCTTGAAGCGGTCCTCGAAGAGGTGCCGGGCCTGCCTGATCCGAACCTCGACATCACGTTGGACCTCGCCCCGGTGCTTGTCGATGGCCACGTACACGGCGCTCGACCACCGTCCCCAGAACTGGTCGAACGAGATACCGACGTCCCTCAACAGGATGGCGACGGCCTCGGCCAGCGTGGGCAGGAGTGCCTTTGCCTGGTCACCGACTGTCGTGTGTGCAGTGCCGTTACGCAACTCAATCAGCAGGTCGAGCTTAGGGTCGAGCGGCAGCACGCCCATGCGTCGGAGTCGCTTGAGAGCCTCATTGGCGCCAACGGTACGGACCCTCTCTCCGTCCATTTCCAGGTCGCCACCGAAGTACAGCAGCATGTCGGAGTTGCCGTTGCGCATCTCGACCAAGTACAGCGGATTCTTCTTGACCAGTGCCGCCTTAGCGAGCCGCTCGACGGCTACACCGGCGTGCAGGGCGAACTCGTCGTACTCGCCGCGCCCGTGGTCCTCCATGGCCTTGTACGCGGCCTTCCCGGCGCCGCTGAGGAAACTCTCGAACGAGAGCGAATCGTCCATGATGGGACGTTAGCCGCTCCGCCCTACAGGTGCGATCAGATTCTTAAGGTTCGGCCGCTGCCAAGCTCTCGAGCTCCCCGCCTGTTCCGGAAACTCGAATCCCTTGCCTCAGCAGTACCCTCGCCGGAACGATCAAACGAGACAGGCAGCAACCACGGCAAGGGGAACGCTCGTGCAGGTGACCATGCTTGCGACGACCTGCGACAAGCGGACTGCCCGACCATCTACCAGACGGACCGAGGCACAATCCTGGTGCAGGGTGAGACCCCGACCGACCATGGACTAAACATGCAGGCTCACGCGACCCTCGTCGAGATCCAGTCGCCGTCGTCCGACCAGTCGGCGACGGGGATGGATTTAATGTCGCCGTCGATCTTGTAGAAGGCGTCGTATTGGATAGTTACGGGGATCATTGATCTTTCCTTTTCGTGTCAAGATCAGGAACGAAGCCAGGTGTCGCCGTCGGCGAAGTCGTCGGGCGTCGTTCCCAAGTCCCAGTCCCACCCCCTAAGAGGGGGGTGGTGGGAGAGACTCTGGAATCTGGGACGGGACTAGGTAGGACTACTGGGACTCGGTAGCATCTCCTGCCCTTTTGGCAGGGCGTAGACGGGCCGCTTCTGGGTGCCGATGTTCTGGACGAGACCCTTCCTGAGCAGTGCATTCAGTGCCCGGTAGAAGGTCGATTTCTTCAGCCCGCTCTCCTCCAGCAGCTTCGTGCCCGTCGCACTGGTAGTCCCAAAGCAGTCCCGCAGAGTGTGCAGAACCGTCTCTTCTGACTCTGTGTTAGTTCCCCCGCCTCGAGACTCCAGGACGAGCGACTCACCGACCGGCTTGGTCCGCAGCAGAACGGGCTCGAAGTCGGGCACGTCCTTCTGCTTCTCCGACACCAGCTCGATGTACATGCTGTCCTTCGACACCTTGATCACAGTGGTGGCCGCGCCGTCGAGAGCGGACGCTCCCCGCAGGTTTTCGCCGGACCGTCCCGAGTGGTGGACGAGCAACACGCAAGCACCAGTGGCCGTCCGGATCTGGTCAACCGCTGCCACGACATTGCTCATCGCGCCGTTGTCGTTCTCGTTCACGCCGATCGTGCAGCGAGCCTGTGTGTCGATGACAACGAGAACTGGCTGGATCTCCGTCAGCAGGAGCAGTAGCGCGCCCAGGTCGATCCCGTTGAGGAGTTGCACAGGCACCGGCAGGAAGAGTACGCCGGTTGTAATGCCGTGCTCCTCCTCCCACGCGCGCTTCCGCTTCCCCGTCCCGGAGATTCCCTCAGCGACCAGGAAGACGACGGGCCCGGTCTCCGTCGGGTGCCCCTGCCACGCCATGCCGCCGGCAGCGACGCAGCACGCCATGTCGAGGGCCGCGAACGACTTGCCCGACCCCGGCTTGCCGTACATCCAGGCGATCGAGTCCTGGTACAGCACCCCAGAGATCAGCGGCACGGGGTCGGGCCTCTGGTCCAGCTCGGCGCTGCCCAGCAGTTGCCCGCGCAGGTCAGCGAGGCGGGCCTGCGTGGGGTTTTCCGACGGTGGTGGCGCCCCCACATGCCCGACCTCGGATCCGCCGGTCGGGTCCCACAGCCTCTCGTTCATGCCGCCACCCCTCGGTACGCCGAGCGGAGGTGCCGTTCGATGTCAGCCTCCGTCCACGGCCCTCGCGAGCACGGCCACGACGACATCACCGGCCAGATCAGGTCACCGACTTTCTGCGGGCTCAGCCCCCCGTCCCTCATGGCCCGGACGACCCACGCAAGCGCCTGATCTTGGTTACCCGGCTGTACCCCGGCGAGCCACCCGAGGATGCCGCCCACGTCGCCCCGTCGGGGGCCAGTGAATGGAGTCGACGGGGTCATCGGCCTCGGTGCTGCCGGCGGCCTCAGCAGACCCACGAGCCATGCCGATGCGACGACCGGCGCCACGTCCACGAGAACGACGTAGGACATGGTGTGCGCCGGCTCGTCCACCCGCGACGGCGGCGCGACCACTTGCCCACCCTCGCCCCGTGTGTCGAGGCCGGGACCGAGCTTCTTGGCCGAGTTGCCGAGGTGGAAGTCGATGCCGTCGTACGTGAAGTAGTGGTGGACACCTCCAGAGCCGGTACCAATGGTGTAGGTCAGCGGCAGTTCGCTGTATTCGCGCTCCAGGGCGGCCAGTGTCGCCGACCCTTTGGCGTCGTCCTTGTCATCGATGTCGAGGACCCACAGGTTTGATGCACGGCCGGTCGCGATGCACACGTTGGCCGCAGGGTTCGCCGCCCACCACTGGACGCTGGTGTCGGTGTCGGTGGTGGCTAGGTCCGGCCAGCCCTTCATGGTCGGGTGCTTGCTGCCGGGCGGCGCCCAGATGACGCGCCAGCCGCGAGCGGTGTAAGTCAGGGCAGCTGTGAGGGCACTCAAGACGTACCCCCGTCTCCGTCGCAGAGGACAGCGCAGTCGTCGTCATGGACGAACGTTGCGATGACCACGCGCCCCGCCGTGGCCGCCGCACGCCGAGCTGCGCGGTTCGGCATCGCCATCCGGGCGCCGCAGCCGGGGCAGACGCCGGTGGTGTTCGCGGCCCGGCGGACGGCGAGGGCGTTCTTGAACGGGCCCGGTGCGTCATCAGGGATGACCGGCTGGACCACCAGTGCCCATTGGCCGCCGAGCCGGGTTACGGTGATGTCGTCGCTGTTGATGGGGCCCTTGCCACCGGGGCCCTGTCCCCTATTCACGCCGCCTCACCACCCCGGCGGGCAGCGGCCCTGGCAGCACGGGCCTTGGAACTAGCCAGGGCGAGCCGCTTGAAGTGGGCCTTGCGGGCGTGCTCGGCGCGGCGTGCGCGCTCTTCAGGGGCAAGGGTGCCCTCGGGGTCGACCAGGCGCTCAAAGCGCTTCTGGGCGGCCTCGCGGGCAGGTGCGGTGTGGACTACAGGGTCATCGCAGTTGGCCCACATCGCGTGGGCGGCGATCTGTGCGCGCAGACGGCGCTGCTCGGGAGTGAGAGACACGGGAGGTCCTCCGGGGCATGACTAACCTGCCCCTCGGTGGAGGAGCCTTGCCCCGGCGTACTTCGGCTCGCCGAGCAGACGGCACCCGGCCGTCGGAGGTCGGGCGCACCACCAACCATAGCTCAGCGCTTGTAGGACAAGTCCAGGACGAATGCCTGGCCCTCGTTTGCGCACTCCTGAGCTTGGGGTAGCAGCCGTTCGAGGGTGTCGTCCCGCAGCGGAGTGTTACTCGAACAACTTGGACACTGGTTGGTCACGGTCATGCGCCCAATGCCCTGGCCAATAACGACTCCCAGGACTCGGCCACCCCAGTCGCAGAGAACACCGCGTTCATCCCAAAGTACGCCGCTCAGGCGCCGCTCCGGGTGGCTGCCCCGGCCGGTGCATACGAGGACCACGCCCGCTCCTTTCCACCCCTCGGGAAGTCGCCACGCTTCGGGAAGTCGCCGTGTACTCACAGCTCCCCCAGGTTGAGGCGCCGCGCCTCTTCCGCCGCACGGCGTTCGGACGTAGCGCGGGTATACCTGTCGATCATGTCGCGGCGCGACCATCCGGCCACAGCCATCAGCCCGCCCTCGGACCCCCCAGCCGCAAGCCAACGCCCGGCAGCGGTGTGCCGAAGCACGTGCGGGTGGAAGTCCGGGATGCCGGCCAGCTCCGCGCGATGTCGCAGCGCAACGTACAGGCCATCATAGGTGAAGCCCTTGCCCCGGTCGCCGAGCCACAGGGCTGGCGTCTGGGCGAGCCGATGCGTCCTGCGGGCCCGAAGGTACCGGTCGAGAGCTCGGGCGGCCTGCGGGCCGACAGGCACTGTACGGCCCTTTCCTCCCTTGCCCCGCCGCACGACTGCCGCTCCCCGCTTTAGGTCGATGTCAGCGACGCTCATGCCGACGATCTCCCCGGCTCGCGCCCCGGTCTCAGCCATAAATCGGACGATCGCCTCGTCGCGCCGATCGCGAAGATCATTGCCCTTGCAGGCCTTGATCAGCGCTCGGAGCTGGTCGTCATCCAGCTCCGGGACCACCTTGTGATCGAGCTTCGGCGGCTTCAGGTTCAGGAGCTGGTCGGTATCGATCTCACCCTCGTCGGCCAACCACGCACTGAAACGACGCACGGCCAGCTGCCGGGACCGCGCGGTGGACGCCTCCGCACCCCCATCCAGCACGGCGGAGACGAAGGCGTTGACCGTTGGCCGGTCGAGAACCGGGGCACGGCCTGCCCCCTCACACCACCGCAGGAAGGCGCGCACCCCGTCGCCGTAGGTCTTCAGGGTCTGCGCGCTTTTCCGCTCAGCGGCGAGGTGGAGGAGCCAGGAGTCGAGGAGTGATGCTATGTCCAGATATATGACCATGCCGAAAGCATATGACGACAAGAGGTGATATCTGGAGTAGCAGCGCTGCACTGGCATGCAAAAGCGCCCCAAACCTGCAAAGCAGCAGGTCAGGGGCGCCTCGGTGGATCTGACTCAGTCGAGGTAGTCGCGCAGCACCTGCGAACGGGACGGGTGGCGCAGCTTCGACATGGTCTTGGACTCGATCTGGCGGATGCGCTCGCGCGTGACGCCGTACACCTTGCCGATCTCGTCGAGGGTCTTCGGCTGACCGTCGGTGAGACCGAACCGCATGGAGACGACGCCCGCCTCGCGCTCGGACAGGGTGTCGAGGACGGAGTGCAGTTGCTCCTGGAGGAGCGTGAAGCTGACCGCGTCGGCCGGGACGACGGCCTCGGAGTCCTCGATGAGGTCACCGAACTCGCTGTCGCCGTCCTCGCCCAGCGGGGTGTGCAGCGAGATGGGCTCGCGGCCATACTTCTGGACCTCGATGACCTTCTCCGGGGTCATGTCGAGCTCCTTGGCCAGCTCCTCCGGGGTGGGCTCGCGGCCCAGGTCCTGGAGCATCTGGCGCTGCACGCGCGCGAGCTTGTTGATGACCTCGACCATGTGCACCGGGATACGGATGGTGCGGGCCTGGTCGGCCATCGCGCGGGTGATCGCCTGGCGGATCCACCAGGTGGCGTACGTGGAGAACTTGTAGCCCTTGGTGTAGTCGAACTTCTCGACCGCGCGGATCAGACCGAGGTTGCCCTCCTGGATGAGGTCCAGGAAGAGCATGCCACGGCCGGTGTAGCGCTTGGCCAGGGAGACCACCAGGCGGAGGTTGGCCTCCAGGAGGTGGTTCTTGGCGCGGCGGCCGTCCTCGGCGATGATCTCAAGCTCGCGCTTCAGCTTGGGGGCGAGTTTGTCGGCGTTGGCCAGCTTGTCCTCGGCGAACAGACCGGCCTCGATGCGCTTGGCGAGCTCGACCTCCTGCTCGGCGTTGAGCAGCGGGACCTTGCCGATCTGCTTGAGGTAGTCCTTGACGGGGTCGGCCGTGGCACCGGCCGCGGCGACCTGCTGCGCGGGCGCGTCGTCCTCGTCCTCGTCGGACAGCACGAACCCGGCACTCTCGCCGCCCTCGGGCTCCTCACCCGGCTTGGCGGCTTCCTCGAGGACTTCCTCTTCGCCCAGCTCGGCGTCGTCCTTCTTGGCGGCGGCCGTGGTCTTCTTGGCCGCCGTCTTCTTGGCGACGGTCTTCTTCGCGGCCGCCTTCTTGGCGGTCGTCTTCTTGGCAGCGGCCTTCGTCGCGGACGCCTCGTCCTCGACGGGCGGGTCGACGACAGGTGCCGTCGGCGTGGCGGTGGCGGTGGCCTTCTTGGCGGTCACCGTCTTCGCCGCGACCGTCTTGGTGGCGGTGCGCTTGGCCGGACTCTTCGCTGCGACGCTCTTACGGGTGCGCTTGGGCTCCGCGGCACTGACCATCAGCGTCACACCCTCTTCCTCGAGGATCTGGTTGAGGCTGCGCAGTACGTTCTTCCACTGAGTGGCCGGAATCTGGTCAGCTTCGAAGGCCCGACGCACGTCATCGCCGGCGATCTGCCCCTCAGCCTTTCCCCGCTCAATGAGCGCCATGACAGAGACGGACTCGGCGATCTCCGGCGGGAGCGTACGGGATGTGCTGGCCGACACGAACAACCTCTCGGAACGTTGGAAAACGGCTTCCGGCCCCGTCCACGGCGGACAGGAGCCGACCGCCGACTGGGGGATGAGCCGACGGTGCGGGCGGGGGCCGGGAAGATGCACAGCGCCTTGAACGGCGTCCGTATTCCCTCCGCGGCTGTCACCTCTTAGGTCATCGCACTGCTCCCACGAGCGTTACGCCCAATCTGCGTGGCCCGAGTCACACCCCGTAAGCACTCAAAAGCGATCAGACACGGACATAGGGGGTCACTCGTGCCTGTGACGGACCCATGCCGTGTGCCTTTCCGCCCGATTTCGCGCCGTCGGACCCCGCAGGAACCCGAGGGGTCCTGCGGGGTCCGACAGGGGGCGGTCCGCCGACCGGCATTGCCACAGGAGGGGGAGGCAATCCCGGTCCGCGCCGCCCGTGGTGCGCGTCAGTGCTCGCGCGGCGCGGGCACCACGCGCTCCACCTCGGGGTGGACGGTCAGCAATTGGCGCATCGCGGTCTCGGCGGCCGGGCCGTCACCGGTGGCGAGGGCGTCGACGATCCTGCCGTGATGCGCCAGCGACGTCTCGTTCGGCCTGTCACAACCCGTGACGGGGCCGCCGGAAACCTGGAGGGCGGCCGACACGATCCCGGAGAGGTGCTCCAGCATGCGGTTGCCCGCGACCTGGATGAGCAGGGAGTGGAACTCGGCGTCCGCGCGCGAGAAGGTGAGCGCGTCCCCTTGTCCCATGGCGTGGCCCATGATCTCGACCATGTCCGCGAGCCGCTGCTGGACGTCCTCGCGCCCGTGCCCGGCGGCGAGGCGCGCGGCCAGCGGCTCGATCGTCCAGCGCAGTTCGCTCAGCTCGCGTCGCTGGTCGTCGCGCTGCGGCCCGAAGGCGCGCCATTCGATGATGTCCGGGTCGAGGAGGTTCCAGTCACTGACGGGACGCACGCGCGTGCCGACGTTCGGGCGGGCGCTGACCAGGCCCTTGGCCTCCAGGACGCGGAGCGACTCACGGACGACGGTGCGGGAGACCTCGAAGCGCTGGCCGATCTCCTCGGGCACCAGCGGACGGTCGGCACCCAGATCGCCCGAGACGATCATCTGGCCGAGCTGCTGGACGAGTTGGCCGTGCAGCCCGCGTCCGCGGCTGCCGGCGGCGCGCCGACCCACCCGGCCCAGCTCCGGATCGGCGCCGTCCCAGGCGGGGGCCCCGACACGGTCGGCGGGGGGCGCCTCGGCGTAGGGATAGCGGTCGAGTTCGCCCGGGCCGGCGAGACCGGAGTCTGCGGAGCGGGCGGCGGTCATCATGGTGTGCGCAAGGGTACTCACGAAACCTTTGTCGGCGCCGTCTCCAACTCCCTTGAGGTCTTTGGTGAAAAGCACACGAAAGGGTGATCGCTCACCCCGTCGCAATTGACGCCTTATCGGAAAGAAATGGGCTTTCCCCGGGGGAGTTGTGTGCAGGGCGGGATCGGAAGGGCTCGGACGGTCGTCATCGGACCCTGCTGCGCAGGGTCGTGAGCAGATATGCGCAGAGCAGGACGGACAGTGACAACGCCAATGCGCCGCCCACGGGTTGACCGACCGTCCGGGCCGCTGCGGCCAGATATCGCTCTCCCCCGAAGGGCCACTGCATAAGGAGCACCTCGCGCAGCCGCATGGGAAAACCGGCCGCCGTTCGCACAGCCGGTCCCTCCAGGACCTTGTGTACGAGAGGTACGACGAGAATCGGTACGGAGACCAGGGCGGCGAGCCCGGCCGTGGTGGACCGGAAGATACCGGCGGCCAGCACACCGGCCCAGGCGCAGCCGACCACGAGACCGAGCCAACTCGCGCTCAGCGACAGCCAGTCGGCGGGAACTTGTGCGAGCTCCCGTCCGTATACGAGATAGAGCGCTTCGGCGTTGCAGCCGACCGTGAGGAAGGCCAGCAGCAGCGCCGTGGCCGCGGTGACGAGGAGTTTGGCGGCGAGCAGCCCCAGTCGGCGGGGCACGGTGCCGCGGTCCGCCGCCAGGGCGGGGTGGCGGAACTCGTCGCCGAAGGAGAGCGCGCCGAGCAGTCCCGCGCCGAGCGCCGCGGGCGGCAGCGGCAGCTCCTGCGGCCACGCGGCCAGCAGACGCGGCTGCGGAGTGTGCCCGATGCGGGCCAGGATTACGGCGATGAGGACGGACACAGCGAGTACGACGGCCCCGGCGATGAACCCCGTGCTGATGCCGGCGGCGCGGCGCAGCTCGTAGCGGAGCGGGCGGAGGGGACTGGGCGAGGGTCGGACGGAGATGGGGGGTGGCAGCGCGGGCGGGGCGTCGAGGATGCGGGCTTCGCCGGAACTGTGGGAGCGCGTTCGCGCGCGGCTGGGCGCGACGCGCGCGTCGTCGGAGACCTGCGCTGCCGCGGTCGTTTCGGTGGAGATCTGCGGCTCGTCGGCCGAGGGGGGTGACGCGTCGACAGGCTCGGAGGCGGCCTGCGGTGCGTCGACAGCTGCCCGGGGTGCGTCGTCTGCGTTCCGCGACGCGTCGAGAGGCGCCCGGGGCGCGCCCACGGCGCTCTTTGACGCATCGAGGGCAGGCCGGTGTGCGTCAGCGGAGTCCTGCGAGGCGTCGAGTGGCGCTCCCGGTGCGTCCCCGGTGTCGAGCGGCGCCGGCGACGCATCCCCGGCGTCCAGCGACGGCTCAGGCGGCGCCGGAGAGTTCTCGGTCTGCCGCGGCACGTCCGGTGCACGATCGGCCGCGACCAGGTGCGGTTGGCGGGGGGGTTGCGGTTCCTGTGCGGGTACGGCCGCCGCACCGGCCCCCATGTCCCCGATCTCATCGGCGAGTTGATGTACGAGGATGCCGTGGCGGAACGCGGTCTCGCCGACGTCGGCGCAGGTACTGCCGTACACGGAGAGCCGGTTGCCTCCCTCGCGCACGACCTCGACGGAGCGCTGCCCGGTGCGGGCCTCCTTGGTGAGCAGGGCTGCGAGGCGTGCGGCGTGCGGGCTGCGGACGGCGACCCGGGGGCGGAGCCGGGTGCGGGCGAACTCGGCGGCCTCCTGGTCTGCGACGAGCCTGCCCTGCTCCAGCGTGACGACGCGGTCGGCGGTGCGCGCGGCTTCCTTGGGGTCGGCAGTGGTGTGCAGGACCGTGCCCCCCTGGGAGGCGTGCGCGCGCAGCATGGCGTGCAGCCAACGGATCTCGCGGGCGGTGAGGCCGTCGGCGGGGTCGTCGAGCACGAGCGTGTGCGGGTCGGAGAGCAGGGCACAGGCGAGGCCGAGGCGGCGGTCCATGCCGCGCGAGAGGGTGCCGAGACGCTCGTCACGCAGGCTGACCAGGCCGACCACCTCAAGGACCTCGTCGGCGCGGCGCACGGGAAGGCCCGCGGCGGCACACAGCATGCGAAGGTGCCCTCGTACGGTCCGGGCGGGGTGTCCGGGGACGTCGCCGAGGAGTACGCCGACCTCACGCGAGGGATGGGCGATGCGGTGCAGGGGGCGGCCCCTGAAGTAGGTGATTCCGCGGCCCTGTTGAAGTTCGAGCATCAGTCTGAGCGCCGTCGTCTTACCTGCCCCCGACGCGCCGAGCAGCGCGGTGACGTGGCCCGCGCGCGCCTCGAAGGTGACGTCGTCGACGGCGGGCGGAAGCTCCTTGCGGGGGTTGCTGGTCAATCCGAAGACCTCGATCACCCGCAGCAAGATAGCGCGCCATGTCCGATTTTACGGGCATGCCACAGCCTGCCGACCGGCGATGGTCGGACGGATCGGACTTCCGTCCACCCTTCAATTCCGGTGCCCGGCGTCACACCTCGGGGCGCAGCATCGGAGGGTTGAGCAGCGTGGCGCCGCCGGCCCGGAAGAGCTGGGCCGGGCGACCGCCCTGGCGTGTGGTGGTGCCGCCGGTGGGAACGAGGAACCCTGGTGTGCCCGTCACCTTGCGGTGGAAGTTGCGCGGGTCGAGCGCGACGCCCCACACCGCCTCGTAGACACGGCGCAGCTCGCCGACGGTGAACTCGGTGGGGCAGAACGCCGTGGCCAGGGAGGAGTACTCGATCTTGGATCGGGCGCGCTCCACCCCGTCCGAAAGGATCTGTGCGTGGTCGAAGGCGAGCGGCGCCACGGGTTCGCCGTCGCGGCCGTAGCCGCTCTGCTGCAGCAGTTCCTCGACCGGCGCCCAGCGGGCATTGCTGGCGTCGCCGCCCGCTCGGGGGGCCGGCAGGTCGGGGGCGAGCGCCAGGTGCGCGACGCTGACCACCCGCATCCGGGGATCCCGCTTGGGGTCGCCGTACGTCGCGAGCTGCTCGAGGTGGGCGCCGTTGTCCTGGACGGGGACAGCCGGATCATGGGCGCGCAGCCCGGTCTCCTCGGCCAGCTCGCGGGCTGCCGCCTGCGCCAGGTCCTCGTCGGCCCGTACGAAGCCTCCAGGGAGCGCCCAGCGTCCCTGGAACGGCGGTTCGCCCCTGCGTACCGCCAGCGCGCACAGGGCATGACGGCGCACGGTCAGCACGACCAGGTCCACGGTGACGGCGAAGGGCGGAAAGGCTGACGGGTCGTAGGGCATGCGGCGATCATAGTCGTCTGCCTGACGATAAACACTCCCTTCGTCGGCCGCATCGATTGCTGATCCACTTTGGCTCGGTATGGGTTTCACCCTGCTCTCCCGGCAGTCGCGCGGTGCCGCGGCATACGAGGTCACCCTCCCAATTGCAGCTGGTCGGCCGCCTCCTCGACCATGGCGAGGCCGAGTCTGCTGACCCGTACGGAGAAGGGGGCGTCCGCCACACGCAGTCCGGTCAGGACGACCTCTCCCAGGGGTGCGCTGCCCATGGGGCGCAGCGTGACCGTGCCGGCGGGTGCGTCGGGGCGGATGCCGGCGAGGGTGGTCAGCAGCAGCACACCGGCAGCCGCGGCCGTGGCAGCCGGGCGGCAGGCTGCGGGGTGCGGGAGGGGGGCGCTCCCGTCGGTGCGCTGCTCCCCCGCGTACATCTCGGGCAGGCGGTGGCCGAAGGTCTCGGCCGCGGACAGTACGCCCCGCAACAGGGCTCCCGCTTCCTTCTCGTACCCGGCCACGGTCAGCCCCGCCACAGCGACGGCCGTCTCCTGGACGCGCACGGCCCCGGTACGGTGGCCGAACGAGTTGTACCCCGGCTCCTTCGCGCCCAGCCCGCGCAGACCCCAGCCCGAGTCCATGGCCGGGCCCCCGAGCAGCCGGGCGAGCTGTTCGGTCTGCACCTTGTCGAGCAGTCCGGCTGCCTGCCGACCTCCGCCGCTCAGGCCGGTGTCGAGGAGGTGGACGGCGGACGCGCCCAGGTGCGGCACGAGTCGGCCGTCCGGGGTACGCGCGGCTGCCGGGCGGCCGCCGCCCAGGTCGTCGACCCAGAAATCCGACCGGAACGCCGTCCGCAAGGCCTCGGCCCACTGTCTCAGCCCCGCCCCGCCCGGTCTGCCGGAGTCGTCGAGCAGATCGGCGCCGAGCAGTGCGGCGCGGTGGGCGTACGCCTGTGTCTCGCAGCGGAAGGGCCCGCCAGGGTACGGGTCGCGTAGATACGTGCCGTCGCCCACCGTGGTGCGCAGCCAGGTCAGACAGCGGTCGGCCGCCGGGAGCAGTTCCTGTGTCTCGTGTTCGGACAGGCCCCAGCGGCGGGCCTCGGCCAGGAGCACGGGGAAGAGGAGCGTGGCCTCCGTGCCCGTACAGGCCGGCGGCAGATGAGGGCCCGCGTCCCGTCGTGGGCCCGGGATCATGCCGAAACGGGTGCCCGGGCCGTCGAGTTGGGTGCGGGCGAGGGTGCGCAGTGTGCCCGCGGCCAGCCGGGTGCCGAGGGGCAGCGTCATTCGGGCGGCGGCCAGTGCCTCCGCCGGAGCAAGTCCACAGCGCCACGGCACGCCGGCGGCCAGGTGCGTGTCCACTGGGTGGGCGGGGTCGCGCAGCAGCAGGGACTGGAGGTCCTCGATGCTCGTGCGCAGGAGTGCCTGTACTCCGGGGTTGTCTCCCGCCGCCCGGGCGGGAGACAGGGGGTTCGTTGCCGCGCGGCCCACGGCCCGGAGGGGCCCCGCTCCGTCGGGTCGTACCCGCAGCTCCACGCTCGTGCTGCCGCCCGGGGGCAGTTCGAGTTCCCAGCGCAGCAGCCCTGCGGAGGCCAGTGCATCGTGCGGCGGCGGGTCGGCCGTGACCGAGGACCTCCCGGTGGCGCAGGACCAGCGCAGCCCGGAGTCGTGGACGCTGGCCGGCAGTTCGTGCCCCGAGTTGCCGCTCGCGATCGTGGCCAGGTCGGCCAGATCCGTGCCGAGGGCCACCTCGACGGACAGGCGCAGTGGACGGAGCGCCGCACTGTGCAAGGTGATCCGCTCCGTACCGTCCGCGCCGCGGATGCGCTCGACGACGACGTCCGGGTCCGGACCGGTGTGGGCGGACGTGCGCAGGGTGCCCACGAACCGGGCGGTGTCGGCCGCGGTCATCCTGGCCTGCACCGCGAGTGGCTCGCGGCCGGCCACCCGAACCTGGCAACGGGAGAGCACACGCCGGCCCGCGCGGTAGAAGCCCTCCAGCCCGCGACCGGTCAGCTGCCCCTGTTCCGTGGAGATGGCGAAACCGGGGAGCGCGACGCAGACCAGAGCGGTGTGGGCGGGCGGCAGGTCCAGGGGCCTTGCCGGGGTCGGCAGTGGGGCGGCGCGAGACGGGATCGTGGCGGGACCGCGTGCCTGAGCCTGGGGCCGGGACGGTGCCCAGCCATGAGAACCGCTCGGGAACCCGGACCTGCGGGCGCCGGCACTGTCCGCGAACGACGGTGGACCAGCGCCCGGAGCGGACCCGCCGTGCGTGCGGCGCTCGTCGTCGACAACGGTGGCGGGCGGAGTCGGCTGATGCATGGGCGGCTCCTTCTGCGCTCTGTGCTCCTCGGGCGTGTTGGCGCCGTGCTGGATGCGTCCGGAGTGACACGGGTGGTGCGGCGGCCATGCGCGTCCAGGCGTTCCGCCACTCAGGTGAACGGCATGGGGCTATTCGGGGTAACGCCCTCGGCAGGGCGACTGGAGCGAGTGATGGCGGACTGGGCCGCCCACGGCAAACTGCCCCGGTTGTCGAACCGTCCTCACTCCGCTGCTGCCGTCCGTCCGAGTGCAGCCACCCGTGCTTCCGCTCACGTGTCTCCCTCTTGGCTGTCGCCCTCGGCACGCAGGTCTCCCGGATTGCCGGTGCCATGGGCCGTTCCCTTGGCTGAGGCACGCGTGCGCGTGCCGCCCGCACGAGCAGCCACCTGGCGCGTAACCCCCGCAGCCGTCGTGCGCGGCCGGGAGGGCTTCGGCCTCGGCTCTCGCGCCTTGGGCTTCGCGGAGCGAGGTGAGTCGTCGCTTGCACTCGCAGGCCTTGCACGGCGTCGGCGGCGTGAGGCTGACGCCGATGTGGGAGCGGCGCACGGGTCCGGCTCGGCGGCCTCGCTCAGCGCCGGCTCCTGCGTGACCTCCGCGCTGCCGGCTCGCATCGGCTCACGACCATCGCGTTCCGCACGCAGGCAGCGGCGGATCGACTCCGGGTCCAGCCCCTCGTTGCAGGCCTGGTGCAGCAGACGGGCGAAGAGGTAACCGGGGTCCGCGCCGAGCGCCATCGCGAGGGCTTCCCTGGCCTCGAGGTCGTCGCCCGTCGACCAGGCGACCCACCCGGCAAGCGTGAGCGGCGCCGCGGCATGTTCGCTGTACGGGCCGACGCAGCGGCGGGCCAGGGCTCGCCAGAGGCGCAGCGCCGGACCGGACTCGTCGCCCTCCATCCACTCGGCCGCTCGATCACGCGTCGTACGGTCCTGCAGGCCGAGAATCAGCGTCGCGGCTTCGTCGTGTCCGAGCAGTCCGTCGTCGCGCAGGTCGGCCATGACCGTGCCGGACACGGACGGGGCTTCGGCCAGACGGCTCATGACCTGCCGGGCAAGATCGAGCGTCTCCTGGGCCACACCCGCCCTGCTCTCGTCGTCGAGGATTCGGGGGACGAGGCTCATACCGGCGGCGTCCAGAGCAACCTCCTGCTCCAGAGCGGCCGCCGTTTCCCAGGGCAGGAGCCTGGCCCGCAGTTCGCGCAGGGAGCCGCGTACCTGGAGGCCCGCATATGTGGCAGCGGCGGCCAGCACGGAGGTCCCTGGCAGGCCCATGGGCGTGCCTTCAGGCGGGCAGCATCGCCTGTTCACGCAGCAGTACGACCAGAAGCGACCGTCCGAGATGCACAGTGCCTCGATCACCGGCACATCCAGCAGACCGCACTCGACGCGCAGACGTTGAGCCAGCGGCTGCAGGCGTTCCATGACCTGGCGGCCGGATTCCCCGTTCGCCGGTTCCTGGCAGACGTAGGCGACCAACTGTTCCGGGCGGGCGCCCCGGCGCTCGCTGCCCGTCACCAGCCCGTGGGCCAGCTGCCGGGCCGCGGACGGCCAGTCGTCCGGGTTCGCGGGAATGCCGAGTCGGGCCCGGCCGCCGAAGCGTCCGCGGCCGCCCCTGTCGTGGAGGGCGACCAGGACGACGCTGTCCTCTGGGCGGTAGCCGAGCAGATACGGCAGGGCGTCGGCCAGTTCGGCCGGGGTGCGGAGGGTGACCTGGTGCTCGCCGGGATGGCCGTCGCACAGGTCGGGTGGGTTGTGCGCGTCAGGGGCGCTGTACGCCTCAGGTGCGTTGCACCCGTCAGGGCCGTGGGGGCCGCGGGTCTGGCCGGGGCCGAAGGGATCGTGTCCTCCGCCGGGCTCGTCCCTCGCGCCGTGCGCATCGAGCCCCTCATGCCCGGCCATGTCCTCGTTTTCAGGAGATCCAGTCGCTTCGCTGTGATTCGTCATGCGCCGACCATCTCCCGGATTGCAGGCCTCCGCTTCGGCCTGTGGATAAGTCCGGCCAGGGACACGTCAATCCGGTCGGACAGACCCTCATCGTCCACAGCCGCCCCGGATTGTCAGCGCCGTCCTGTTGTATGGGACGCATGGAGCACACGAGCAACGCGGATCTCCGGGCGGCCGCCGACGCGGTCCTCGCCCGCCTCGTCGGGGACGCCACAGGCGCGGCCAGGCTGCGCGAGGACCAGTGGCGGGCGATCGAGGCGTTGGTGGCGGACAGACGCCGGGCCCTCGTCGTCCAGCGCACGGGGTGGGGCAAGTCGGCGGTGTACTTCGTCGCTACCTCGTTGCTCCGCGCCCGGGGCAGCGGCCCCACCGTGATCGTCTCCCCGCTGCTCGCGCTGATGCGCAACCAGGTCGAGGCCGCGGCCCGTGCCGGTATCCACGCGCGGACCATCAACTCCTCCAACACCGAGGAATGGGACATGGTCCAGAGCGAGATCGCCGCGGGCGAGGTCGATGTCCTGCTGGTCAGCCCGGAGCGGCTCAACAACCCGGACTTCCGCGACCAGGTGCTGCCCAAACTCGCCGCCGCGACCGGACTCCTCGTGGTCGACGAGGCGCACTGCATCTCCGACTGGGGTCACGACTTCCGCCCGGACTACCGACGGCTTCGCACGATGCTGATGGACCTCCCGCTCGGTGTGCCGGTGCTCGCGACCACGGCCACCGCCAACGCCCGTGTGACCGCCGACGTCGCCGAACAACTCGGCACCGGGGGCACGTCGGACGCCCTGGTGCTGCGCGGGCCGCTGGACCGGGAGAGCCTGAGCCTGAGCGTGCTCCGGCTGCCGGATGCCGCGCACCGGATGGCCTGGCTCGCCGACCACATCGACGAGTTGCCGGGCTCCGGAATCATCTACACGCTCACCGTGGCCGCCGCCGAGGAGGTCACCGCCTTCCTGCGACAGCGCGGACACACCGTCGCCCCGTACACGGGCAGGACGGAGAACGCCGACCGGCAGCAGGCCGAGGAGGACCTGATCGCCAACCGGGTCAAGGCGCTGGTCGCCACCTCCGCGCTCGGCATGGGCTTCGACAAGCCCGACCTCGGATTCGTGGTGCACCTGGGCTCGCCCTCGTCGCCCATCGCCTACTACCAGCAGGTGGGCCGAGCGGGACGCGGCGTCGAGCACGCCGAAGTACTCCTGCTCCCGGGCAAGGAGGACGAGGCGATCTGGGAGTACTTCGCCTCGCTCGCCTTCCCGTCGGAGGACCTGGTGCGGCGCACGCTCGACGTCCTCGCGCGTGCGGAGCGCCCTCTTTCGCTGCCCGCTCTGGAGCCGTTGGTGGAGCTGCGCCGGTCCCGCCTGGAGACCATGCTCAAGGTCCTCGACGTGGACGGGGCGGTCAAGCGGGTCAAGGGCGGCTGGATCGCGACCGGGCAGCCGTGGACGTACGAGGCGGAGCGGTACGACTGGGTGGCCCGACAGCGCAAGGCCGAACAGCAGGCGATGCGTGAGTACGCGTCGGCGACAGGCTGCCGTATGGAGTTCCTGCAACGCCAGCTGGACGACGAAGGGGCAAAGCCCTGCGGACGCTGCGACAACTGCGCGGGCGCGCGCTTCACCGCCGACATGTCCCCGGCCGCTCTGGACGCCGCGCGCGACGACCTCGGCCGGGCGGGTGTCGAGGTGGAACCGCGCAGGATGTGGCCGACCGGGCTGCCGACGATCGGCGTCGATCTCAAGGGCCGCATTCCCGTCGGTGAGCAGGCCGCGCCCGGCAGGGCTCTCGGACGGCTGTCGGACATCGGCTGGGGCAACCGACTCCGGCCGATGCTGGCCCCGCACGCCTCGGACGCCCCGGTACCGGACGACGTGGCAAAGGCTGTCGTCGGCGTGCTGGCCGACTGGGCCAAGGGGCCCGGCGGCTGGGCCCCCGGGGCGACGGATGCCCAGGCGCGTCCCGTCGGTGTCGTCACCATGGCCTCGCGCTCCCGGCCGCAACTGATCAACTCCCTCGGCGTACGCATCTCGGAGGTGGGCCGACTGCCACTGCTGGGCTCCGTCGAGTACACGGGCGACGGGTATCAGGTATCACGGAGCAACAGCGCCCAGCGGCTCAAGGCACTCGACGGCGTGCTGACGGTGCCACCGGCCCTCGCCTCTGCCCTGTCCGGCATCGGGGGTCCCGTCCTCCTGGTGGACGACTTCACCGAGACCGGTTGGACACTCGCGGTCGCAGCCCGCATGCTCCGGCGTGCCGGCGCCCAGGGAGTGCTACCGCTGGTCCTGGCAGTCCAGGGTTGATCACATCCATCGTGACGGGCAGCTCCATGCACGCGTGCACTGGCGGGAACGGTGGCCCCTCGCGAGCCGCTCCGCCAGGCAGGCCGATTACCTGGCCCCTCTCTCAAAACGGCGTCCGCCCCTGAGGCAAGGTCGCACCATGCGTCGCAGATGAGACACCTGGTGGGGATATAAACCACGCACCATCAGATATCGGTCGGTGGCCCCAATTGCTCGTTGCCGCATCCACGTTCGACAGGAAGAATTGAGGTCCGCTCCCGCACGGCTCGCCGTGATCCGGCAGGGCTCCGCTGCGGTGTGCGCTCCCCCGAATCCGACCCCGCCCGCAGTGTGGGCGCGTAGCCGAAGGGAGGACCGTGACCTTCGGATTCGCTCCGTCCCCCGCGGCATCCACGTCGTCCGACCTGTCCGCCGCGTCCGCCAACCCTATGGCCCGCATGCTCGAACCCGCGGAGTGGGCCGCGGCCGGCATCCCCCTCCTGCGCAACCCACGGGAAGTTGTCAGCGGGCTGCATTCCCGGCACCACCCCCGGCCGGCGACCGCCATCGTGGCCGTCCTCGACCCGGACGAACGGCTCTGCGCCAGCGCCTCCTTCGCCCGCCGCCCGGCCCCGGCCGACGGCTGGATGTTCCGCAACGTCCTGCTCGCCCAACTGCGTCGGGTCATCCCCCACGACCTGCGGCGCCGCACGCCGGTGCGCACCGCAGTGCTGCTGTACTGCCGTGAGGGCGACGCGCGTTGGACGCAGGAGGACGGCGCATGGATGTGGGGGCTGCGTGACGCCTGCACTCTGCACGGGCTGCGCTGCGGGGCGTACATCACGCTGACCCGTGACGGCTGGCAGGTACTCGGCGAGGGCCGCGGCGGACGCCGACCCAGCGCAGATTCCACCCCGGAACCCTTCGCCACGTCCGAGGTGCCACCGCCGAAGCCGCAGACCGGCGGAGCAGCCTCGGACGTCCTGCGCCGCGCGGCGGCTCGCTGAGTGCGCGGTTCCCTGAGGAAACACTGACGGAACCTGACGGAACGCTTCGGCGGAGCCGAGATCGGTACGCTCCAGCCTCGACCCCACCGAATGCCCCGGGCCCGACCGCACGCCGCGCCATGTACGGCCCCACCCAGGGCGTGCAGGACAAGCCCGCAGAGCTCATACGACGGCCAGGATCACGCGCGGCCCGCGACCGCCCTACCCCTACCGGAGTCGACGCCCCGGGACACGAGCCGCACCGTCGTCCGCCCTGCCACGCCCGTCTCACGCCGCGGCACGAAAGCGGATCGACCGTCTCGAACAAGCGGCACACGTGCCCCACGAGCCCCACTCACCCGTGCACGCCAAACCCTCCACCGTGCAAACACCGCCGCGGCGACATCACCATCGCCCCGCCATCCCCCGGAGGTTGGGGAATGGGCTCAGACGCCCGCGCCCAGCACCGAGTTGATCTGCTGCGGGTCGCCGCAGACGATCAACAGTGCGCCGGCCCGGGTGAGGGCCAGGGGGAGAGCGGTGGCGGCAGCGGCATCCGGGCCGCCGTTGACGGCGACGACGACCACCGGACGCGAGACTGCACGGCTCGCGACGGCGGCGTCCGCATAGAAGACGTCGTCACCGGAGTCATGCTGCGCCCAATAGGCGGCTTCACCGAAGGACAGCTCGTGAGCGGCCCATGGATGCTGTTCGCCGGTGGTGATCACCAGCACGTCACTGGGGGCGCGACCCGAGTCCAGCAGCAGATCCACGGCCTCCTCGGCGGCGTCGAGGGCGCCTTCCGCCGAGGCCGGGATCAGCTGGATCTGCGGAGTCGCCGGGGCCGCATCGGAGGCGGCATGGGCGGCCGGGCCCGACGGTCCGGGCTTGGCCACGTCTCGCGGCGTACGTTGCACCGGCGGCGTGGGCCTGAGGGGCCCAGGACGACCGGGACGCGACGGAGCCGCGGGGCGGGGGCCGGGTACAGGACGAGGGGTCGGCGCGGTACGGCCACTGGCCGGAGTGGCACGGGGACCCTGGGCACTCTCGTGAATCTGAGGCTCCTCGGGAATGAGAGGCATGAGCTGATGTTTATCAAACGTTGGTACGGCTCGCGTCGGCGGGTGGCACATCCGTGCGAGCGGAATCGTCAGAAGTCGAAGCCGAGCTGCCCCTCGATCTCCGGAACGCTTCCGTCCACCCAGTTGCGGACCTTCTTGAGGTGCCGCCACTGGGGCAGCGCATCAAGATACGCCCACGACAACCGGTGGTACGGGGTGGGTCCCCGCTCCTCCAGCGCGGCCTTGTGCACGGGCGACGGGTACCCGGCATTGTCCGCAAAACCGAAGTCTGCATGGTCGATACCCAGTTCGGCCATCATTTTGTCGCGCTGAACCTTGGCGATCACCGAGGCCGCCGCAACCGCCACACAGGACTGGTCCCCCTTGATCACCGTGCGAACCTTCCAGGGCGCGCCAAGATAGTCGTGCTTCCCGTCGAGAATCACGGCTTCGGGACGGACCGGCAGGTTCTCCAGCGCGCGCAGCGCCGCCAGGCGTAGCGCTGCCGTCATGCCCAGTTCGTCGATCTCCTCAGGAGAGGCGTGCCCCAGGGAATACGACGTCACCCACTTGAGGAGCACCTCGGCAAGTGCGGCACGGCGCTTGACGGTGAGCAGCTTGGAGTCGGTGAGGCCTTCGGGGGGCCGCCGCAGTCCGGTGATCGCGGCGCAGACGGTGACGGGGCCGGCCCACGCGCCGCGCCCCACCTCGTCGACACCGGCAATGACCTTCGCTCCGGTCGTGGCGCGAAGGGAGCGCTCGACGGTGTGAGTAGGTGGTTCGTACGGCATGGCGCCCTTAGCCTACGCCGCCCGGATCCCCCGGCGACACCCTGGTTCACGCGGGCGACTTCGCCATCCGCGAACCTCGCAGTCAGAGCCCGTACGGCCGCAGCAGCGGGACCATCAGCTGGTCGACCATCTCCTCGATCTCATGATCATTCCATTCGCTTGCGCACATCTTCGATCGGTACATCATCATCGCCGGGATGGCGTCGACGACGTATCCGTTGGCCGCGTCGGCCCGCACCTCGCCTCGATCGATTCCACGGTCGATGACCTCTCGAAGCAACTGGATGGTCGGTTCCACGACACCCTTGATGATCACCCCGTGGAAGCGCTCCGCCTGAATGTTGTCGCATTCGTGAATCACCGAACGCAAGGCGAAACCGGGCCGCGAGTACATCGCGTCGCGCGCCTGGCGACACAGCTGCAGCAGATCGTCGCGCACGCTCCCGAGGTTGGGCGCCGCCTCGAAGCTCGGCAGCCCGGCCCTCAGCGCATCCGCGACGAGATCCTCCTTGGACGGCCAGCGACGGTAGACCGCGGCCTTTCCGGTCTGGGCGCCCGCGGCGACACCCTCCATCGTGAGGCCGTTCCAGCCGACCGTACTGAGCTGATCCAACGTGGCGTCGAGGATTGCTCGTTCGAGCACGGCGCCGCGCCGGCGGAAGGAAGCCGTCTGAGCGGGGGCGGCCGTCCAGCGCGAAGTAACCATCTGATCGTCTCCAACGAACAGCGGAAGCGATGATTCCGGAGAAGGGGGGACATGCCGCGCGGCATCAAAGGGGGAAACGCCTCGCGACACAAAGCTAAGTGAACGCTTGCGTTCACTGTCGGGGACTCACTACGGTTGCCGCAACAGTGAACGCGAGCGTTCACTAAGGCATTTGTGGGGGACCCATAGTGACAACCTCTCAGTTGATCAAGGATCGGAAGCCAGGTGCGGCACGCCGGGAAGGACATCCCGGTATCGCGCTCACCGTCATCGCGGCCTGCCAACTCATGGTGGTACTCGACGCGACGATTGTGAACATCGCTCTCCCGCACATTCAAGACGCACTCAAGTTCAGCACCACCGACCTCACGTGGGTGGTCAGCTCCTACACGCTCACCTTCGGCGGCCTGCTGCTGCTCGGCGGCCGGGCCGGAGACATCCTCGGCCGCCGCCGAGTGTTCATGACCGGCATCCTGCTGTTCACCTTCGCCTCGCTGCTCGGCGGACTCGCCCAGGAACCCTGGCAGTTGCTGGCCGCGCGCGCCCTTCAGGGCGTGGGTGGCGCGATTGCGTCGCCGACCTCGCTGGCGCTCATCACCACCACGTTCCCCGAAGGCCCGGAACGGAACCGGGCGTTCGGAGTCTTCGCCGCCGTCTCCGCGGGCGGCGGTGCCGTCGGTCTGCTCGCCGGCGGCATGCTCACCGAGTGGCTCGACTGGCGGTGGGTGCTCTTCGTCAACGTACCGATCGGCGTTTTGATCGCTGTCCTCACGCCGTTGTACATCAGCGAGTCCGAACGGCACCCCGGGCGCTTCGACATTGCCGGCGCGCTCACGTCGACGCTCGGCATGGCAGCGCTCGTCTACGGGTTCATCAGTGCGGCCGACGAGGGCTGGCGGGACAGCATGACGCTCGGCTCCTTCGGCGCCGCGGTGGTCCTGCTGCTTGCCTTCGCCTTCGTCGAGACCCGGGCCGCGGACCCGATCACCCCGCTGCGCATGTTCACCGACCGCAATCGCTCGGGCACGTACGTGATCATGCTGAGCCTGGCAGCGGCGATGTTCGGCATGTTCTTCTACATCGTGCTGTTCGTGCAGAACGTGCTGGGGTACAGCCCGATCGCGGCCGGTGTGGCCTTCCTGCCGGTGACAGTGGTGATCGCGATCGGCGCGGGACTGTCGCAGCGGTTCCTGCCGGTGCTCGGCCCCAAGCCGTTCATGCTCGTCGGCTCGGCGCTCGCCGTGATCGGCCTGGTCTGGCAGACCTTGATCAGCTCCGACAGCTCGTATGTCGGCGGGGTGCTCGGGCCGATGCTGGTGTTCGGCTTCGGCATGGGCCTGAACTTCGTCACCCTGACGGTCACCGCGGTGTCCGGCGTCGCCCAGCACGAGGCGGGTGCGGCCTCCGGACTGCTCAACGCCACGCAGCAGGTGGGCGGTTCGCTGGGCCTGTCCATCCTGACGACGGTGTTCGGCTCGGCCAGCAAGGACGAGGCGGAGAAGCAGCTGCCGAAGTTCATGGCCGACGGTTCGGCCGAGCAGAAGGCCGAGTTCGCCAAGACGCAGCAGCTGCCCGCGCCCTGGGGGCACGACGTGCTCACCCATGGTATTTCGATGGGCTTCGTCGCGGCAGCGTCGATGGCCGTACTGGCGCTGATCACCGCGTGGTTGGTGATCCGGGTCCGCAAGAGCGACCTGGAAGCCCTCGCAGGTACCTCGGGCCCGATGGCCGGCTGACCCGGCCCGGCCCGCACCGGGCACGATGTCAGGGGGCGCGATGTCGCGCCCCCTGACGGCACGTGAACGCCAGGGCATCACGGCCGCCGCGACAAGCAGCGTGAACAGCAGCGCCAAGAACTCCACGACCACCCCACCACCCCTCGCGTGCCATCTGCATGCGCCGGCTCATGCGTCGCACAGCAACTGCCACGACAACGAGCACGCGTTTACGCAGAGTTCCCGACATGCACAGAGAGTTTGCACCGGCATCTTCGAGGCGCTACGCCGACGTGGGCATCCACTCCGGCAGCGCTTCCGTCCGCTCCACCCAGGCGCCGGGCGACGTCCCCGCCTTCCCGGCGGCGATCACCCCGCCCACGATCGCGCAGGTCGTGTCCACGTCCCCGCCGACCTGGGCGGTGGTCCAGAACGCCTCCTCGTAGTCACCGAGGGCACGCGCGGCGGACCAGAGTGCGAACGGCACGGTGTCGTGCGCCGTCGTACGCCGCCCACAACCCAGCACCGCTGCCACCGTGGCCGCGTCGGCGTAGTCGAGCATGTCGCGGGCGCGCCGCAAGCCGGCTCCGACAGCGCTCTTGGGAACGAGCGCGATGACGCCGTCCAGGAGTACCTCGGCACTGGGCGGGCCGCCGGGGGCCGCGGCCATGGAGGCGGCAGCGGCGACGGCCATGGCGCCGACCACGGCCTCACGGTGCTGGTGCGTGGGGTACGCCGAGATCTCGGCCTGGTGGGTCGCCTGTTCCGGGTCGTCCGCGTACCAGGCGCCAAGAGGGGCGATCCGCATCGCTGCGCCGTTCCCCCAGGACCCCTGTCCGTTGAAGAGCGCAGCCGCGAGCTCACGCCAGTCGCCGCCCTCACGGACCAGCCGCAGTAGACGGTTGACCGCCGGACCATATCCGCGGTCGAAGTCGTGGTGCTCGGCGAAGGAGCGGGCCAGGGCGTCCTGGTCGATGCGGTGGTGGGCGGCGAGGACGGCCACGACGGAGCACGCCATCTCCGTGTCGTCCGTCCACTGCCAGGGAGCCTGTGGCAGCTCGCGGCGCTTCAGCAGCGGGTAGTTCACCGGCACGAAGAACTGCGAGCCCAGGGCATCCCCGACCGCGAGTCCACGCAGGCTGGCCAGGGCGCGGTCCAGGCGCCCGTCGGGAGAGGAGTCAGCGGTCATCGCTCTGCCACTCTATCCGGTGATCCCATACGGTTCCGGATCTCGCCAGCGCTCGAACGGCCGGTCGAGCGAGTACTTGCCGTCCTCCCCGAGAACGAGCATCCGCATTTCCGCGTTCCCCGGATTCGACAGCGACTCGAATTCCGCGACCGTCCAGTGGAACCAGCGCATACAGAACAGCCGCATCGCCAGGCCATGAGTGACCAGCAGCACGTTCGGCGGATGGTCGGGGGCCTCGAAGCTGCGGTACAGGCTCTCCAGGAAGCCGCCGACCCGGTCGTACACATCCGCCCCGGACTCGCCCTGGGCGAAGCGGTAGAAGAAGTGACCGTACGCGTCCCGGTAGGCCTTCTGGAGTTGGACGTCGTCCCGGTCCTGCCAGTTGCCCCAGTCCTGTTCGCGCAGCCGGGGTTCCTCGCGCACGCGGACAAGCTCGGGGTCGAGGTGGAAGGCGCGGAACGTCTCGTGCGTACGGCGGTACGGGGAGACGTACACGCTGATGCGCTCGCGGCCGAACACCTCGCGCAGCCGTTTTCCCGTCTCCTCGGCCTGCCGCCAGCCCCGCTCGGTCAGCGCCAGGGCATGGTCGGGCTCACGTTCGTACACGGTGTCATCAACATTGCCGGTTGACTCACCATGCCGGACAAGGACGATGCGCCGTGGTCGTGCCATGCCAAAACCCTAGATCGAGTGACGGCCCATCGAGCACTCGTACGGGCTCCATACAGCGTAGGTCACACATTTCTTGCACCATGGGCCACACTGGGCACACGAAGGGTGCGTCCAGATCTCAAACTATCCAGGTCGATTCCAACCCCACGATGTCACCTCTGAGGGCCGCGATGTCCGCCTCGGTCTGAGCACGCAGGGCGAGCCGCTCCACGCGCTCGGTGCGGTACTTGCCGTGCTCGGCGGCCGACTGCCACATCGACAGCACCAGGAACTCGCTCCCGGGCGCCTCACCGAACAGCCCGCGGATCATGCCGGGCGAGCCGGCCATCGCGGGGTTCCACACCTTCTCCTGCATCAGCATGAAGTGCTCGGCGCGGTCCTCGTGGACGCGGCAATGGGCGACCCGGAGCAGATCGGCGTCGGTGAAACGCGGCTCGAAGCCCGTCTTCACGTCGAAGCGATAGTCGAACAGCTTGACCTGGGAGTCCTTGAACGTACCCGACTGGGCCGCCGCGAGCCGGTCGTGGGAACGGGCCATGAAGGAGTCGTAGAAGGCACGGCTCTCCCAGAAGGCGAAGATGTGCGCGACGGAGGGCCGCCCCCGACTCCAGCCTCCGCCCTGCCCTCGAAACCCCGGCTCTCCCAGAAGCCCCGCCCACTTTCGCTGCCCCCGCTCGAAGCCGCGGCGGTCCACCACGGTGCAGCGAATCCACTTGACCAGCACCGCGCCATCGTAAGGCCACGGAGCGTGGCCTCGGTCACGCTCGCGCGGGCCGCATCCGCGCACCTGCCCACGCCCGCGTGGCACGATGGACAACCAACCCTGACTGTCCGGCAGTTGGGGCAGGTCCACACGGGTAAGGGGACGTCTGGTGAACGGGCTCAGCAAAGGGATTCGGAGGGCCGAGGTCGCACTGAAGTGGGACCCGAGTCCTGCGGGGCAACCGCCCACGGATCTGGACATCGTGGCCGCGACCTACTTGGCGAGCGATCCGTACGGCGATCCCGCTTATGCGGTGTACTTCGGCAGCCGCTCTCCCGACGGCACCATCACGCTCAACCGGGACAGCAAGGACGGCAAGGGCTTCGGCTGGGACGAGGTCATGACCCTGGAGCTCGACCGGCTCGACAGCCGGTACGCGCGCGTGGTCGTCGGCGTGATCATCCAACAGCGCCCCGCACACCGGACCTTCGTCAGCGTGCTCAAGCCGAACCTGCGCATCAGCGAGGGCTATGACGTCCTGGCCCAGGACGACTTCGGCGGGGTGCTCGCGGCGACAGCAGCAGCGGTCGGGGAATTCGTGCGCGAAGGATCCGGCACATGGGACTTCCACGCGGGAATCCACGGCTTCGAGGACGACCCGGCCACATTCACCCAGGTCATGGGCAAGACACGCTGGTCCTGAACAGCCCGAAGGGGCGCCGGCACGTGGTCGGCGCCCCTCTGTTTCAGGGCCTGGCTGTCAACTGGGGTCAGCTGCAGCCGCTGGTCGAGCCGCAGCCCTCGCAGATGTAGCAGGAGCCGGCCCGCTGCATCTTCGTACCGCAGGAGAAGCACAGCGGGGCGTCGGCCTGGATGCCCAGCTGCATCTCCACCAGCTCGGCGCTGGTGTGGGCCTGCTGCGGGGCGGGCTTGGCCGCCTCGATGACGGCCTTCGGCGTCGCTACGGCCTTCAGCTCCTGGGCGCGCGGCGCCGACTGGGCCAAGCCCTCGACGTCGACCTCGTCGTCGGACGGCTCGTACGAACCGGTCTCCAGGTGACGCTGGCGCTCCTCCGCGGAGTGGATGCCGAGCGCGGAGCGCGTCTCGAAGGGCAGGAAGTCCAGCGCCAGGCGGCGGAAGATGTAGTCGACGATCGACTGCGCCATCCGCACGTCCGGGTCGTCCGTCATGCCCGCCGGCTCGAAGCGCATGTTCGTGAACTTCGAGACGTACGTCTCCAGCGGCACGCCGTACTGCAGGCCCACAGAGACAGCGATCGAGAAGGCGTCCATCATGCCCGCGAGGGTCGAGCCCTGCTTTGACATCTTCAGGAAGACCTCGCCGAGACCGTCGTCCGGGTAGGAGTTGGCGGTCATGTAGCCCTCGGCGCCGCCGACGGTGAAGGAGGTCGTGATGCCGGGACGGCCCTTCGGGAGGCGCTTGCGGACCGGGCGGTACTCGACCACCTTCTCGACCGCGGTACGGATCGTTTCCTCGGTCTTCTCGGTGATCTCGGCCTTCTCCTTCTCCTTGGTCTTCGCGGAGAGCGGCTGGCCGACCTTGCAGTTGTCGCGGTAGATCGCGAGCGCCTTGACGCCCATCTTCCAGGCCTCGAAGTAGACCTCTTCGACGTCCTCGACGGTCGCCGATTCCGGCAGGTTGACCGTCTTGGAGAGCGCGCCGGAGATCCACGGCTGGATCGCGGCCATCATGCGGACGTGGCCCATCGCGGAGATGGAGCGCTCGCCCATGGCGCAGTCGAAGACCTCGTAGTGCTCGTGCCTGAGACCGGGGGCGTCGATCACATTGCCGTGGTCGGCGATGTGGGCGACGATCGCCTCGATCTGCTCCTCCTGGTAGCCCAGGCGGCGCAGAGCCTGCGGGACCGTGCCATTGACGATCTGCATCGAGCCGCCGCCGACCAGCTTCTTGAACTTGACCAGGGCGAGGTCGGGCTCGAGGCCGGTGGTGTCGCAGGACATGGCCAGACCGATGGTGCCGGTCGGCGCGATGACGGACGCCTGAGAGTTACGGAAACCGTTCTTCTCGCCAAGACGCAGCACGTCCTGCCAGGCCTCCGTGGCCGCGGCCCAGACCGGCGTGTCCAGGTCGTCCACGCGGACGGCCTTCTCGTTGGCGTCGGAGTGCTGCTTCATGACCCGCAGGTGCGGCTGCGCGTTGCGGGCGTAGCCGTCGTACGGACCGACGACCGCGGCGAGTTCGGCGGAGCGCCTGTACGACGTGCCGGTCATCAGGGAGGTGATGGCGCCGGCGAGGGAGCGGCCGCCGTCCGAGTCGTATGCGTGGCCGGTCGCCATCAGCAGGGCGCCGAGGTTGGCGTAGCCGATGCCGAGCTGGCGGAACGCGCGCGTGTTCTCGCCGATCTTCTGGGTCGGGAAGTCCGCGAAGCAGATGGAGATGTCCATCGCGGTGATGACGAGCTCGACGACCTTGGCGAAGCGCTCGGCTTCGAAGGACTGGTTGCCCTTGCCGTCGTCCTTCAGGAACTTCATCAGGTTCAGCGAGGCGAGGTTGCAGGACGTGTTGTCCAGGTGCATGTACTCGCTGCAGGGGTTCGAACCGTTGATACGGCCGGACTCCGGGCAGGTGTGCCAGTGGTTGATGGTGTCGTCGTACTGGATGCCGGGGTCGGCGCAGGCCCAGGCGGCCTCGGCCATCTTGCGGAAGAGGACCTTGGCGTCGACCTCCTCGATGACCTCGCCGGTCATACGGGCACGCAGGCCGAACTTGTCGCCGTTCTCCACGGCCTTCATGAACTCGTCGTTCACCCGGACCGAGTTGTTGGCGTTCTGGTACTGGACGGACGTGATGTCCTCGCCGCCGAGGTCCATGTCGAAGCCCGCGTCACGCAGGGCGCGGATCTTCTCCTCCTCCTTCACCTTGGTCTCGATGAAGTCCTCGATGTCGGGGTGGTCGACGTCGAGGATGACCATCTTGGCGGCCCGGCGGGTGGCGCCGCCCGACTTGATCGTTCCTGCGGAGGCGTCGGCGCCGCGCATGAAGGAGACCGGGCCGGAGGCGTTGCCACCGGAGGACAGGAGTTCCTTGGAGGAGCGGATACGGGACAGGTTCAGGCCGGCACCGGAGCCGCCCTTGAAGATCATGCCCTCTTCCTTGTACCAGTCGAGGATCGACTCCATGGAGTCGTCGACGGCCAGGATGAAGCAGGCCGAGACCTGCTGCGGCTGGGCCGTGCCCACGTTGAACCACACGGGGCTGTTGAAGCTGAAGATCTGGTGCAGGAGGGCGTATGCCAGCTCGTGCTCGAAGATCTCGGCATCGGCGGGCGAGGCGAAGTACTTGTGGTCCTCGCCGGCCTTCCGGTACGTCTTCACGATGCGGTCGATCAGCTGCTTGAGGCCGGTCTCGCGCTGCGGGGTGCCGACGGCACCCCGGAAGTACTTGCTGGTGACGATGTTGACCGCGTTCACCGACCAGAAGTCGGGGAACTCGACGCCACGCTGCTCGAAATTGACCGAGCCGTCGCGCCAGTTGGTCATGACGACGTCACGGCGCTCCCAGGCCACCTCGTCGTACGGGTGTACGCCGGGGGTCGTGTGGATGCGCTCGATACGCAGGCCCTTGCTCGCCTTGGTGCCCTTGGTTCGGGAACCTCGTGCCGGACCGCTCGCCGTCTCTGTCATGCCGCCTCCCTGTACGGGCTAAAACGCCCTGAAGTGCCACGATGTTCCCGTGGCACGGTGTTCTGTCTGGTGCTGCGGGCATCTCTCGCTGCCGCCCGCAACAGGTCTTCGCTCGCCGCCGACCGACCGGCCCGGAGCCCTGGGGCCCGGGTCCGGTCCGCCTGTCAGTCGGCGGCGTTGGCGGGCACGGGGACCTGAGTGGTCCCTCCGGGCCCGCGATCGTCTTCCTGGCTCCCCGCGCGCGCGTCTTCGTCGTCGTCGGCGCCGGGACGTCGCATCTCTTCCCTGAGTTCCGCGATGGCGGCCTCGAAGTCCTCCAGCGAGTCGAACGCCCGGTAGACGGAGGCGAATCGCAGATAGGCGACGAGGTCGAGCTCCTGCAACGGGCCGAGTATGGCCAGCCCCACATCATGGGTGGTCAGCTCGGCGCTTCCGGTGGCCCGCACCGCCTCCTCGACCCGCTGGCCGAGTTGGGCGAGCGCGTCCTCGGTGACAGGTCGCCCCTGGCATGCCTTGCGCACGCCGTTGATGACCTTGGTACGGCTGAAAGGCTCGGTGACTCCGGACCGCTTGACCACCATGAGCGAGCACGTCTCCACGGTCGTGAAACGACGGGAGCAGTCCGGACACTGGCGGCGTCTGCGGATCGACGTGCCGTCGTCGGTCGTACGACTGTCGACGACACGGCTGTCGGGGTGCCTGCAGAAGGGGCAGTGCATGATCTTCCAACCCTCCTCACAGCAGACTCAATAGCCTCAAAAGACCACTTGGGCCCCTCGAAGCAGCCCCAAGCATAGGCGATGATCGAGGGCCCGAAGACCCGGGGGACCACAACTTCTGGGCTGCTGCTGCAATCCAACCACTAGATGTGGGGATTGGCTCATACATGCACACCGTTCGCGCGTGTCGCGCCCGCAGGGGCACATGCCGTACGGCAACACCGCCACATCGGCACGCGTGCGTGCACAGCCGTACCGCCGAGGCACATGCGGGGATACCGTGGGCACCGCAGGGAGAGGTCGTGCGACTCCCGCACAGATGAGGGTCGGTTCCGTGTTGACCGGATGCCGGATGGCAGACTGGGGCATCGACCCAAGAG
This sequence comes from Streptomyces sp. DG2A-72, assembly GCF_030499575.1. Taxonomy (NCBI): domain Bacteria; kingdom Bacillati; phylum Actinomycetota; class Actinomycetes; order Kitasatosporales; family Streptomycetaceae; genus Streptomyces; species Streptomyces sp. DG2A-72. Next base: position 7,860,759 of record NZ_JASTLC010000001.1, on the reverse strand, counting down.
GTCGCTCCTCGGTGGCGAAGAGTACAACAATGGGCACTTTTGTCCGCCAGGTGTCGCGTTAGCCATACACCCAGACACATGATCGCGGCGGGTGATTCGCGATTTTTCACTCGAACGTGTGTTTGGCGCAACCTTTCGAAAGCAACTACCGTTGTCCAGCAGGGAGACCATCGAGAGGGGCCGACGTGACCACCACCGCAGACAGTGCCACCATCACTGCCCAGGACCGCTCCCAGGGCCGACTCGAGCCGGTGCATGCGATGAACGAAGCCACCAATCCCGAGGGGCACAAGCGCTCCCTACCGGGCCGACCTCCAGGGATCCGAGCGGACAGCTCGGGCCTCACAGACCGGCAGCGCCGCGTCATCGAGGTCATCAGGGACTCTGTGCAGCGGCGCGGCTACCCGCCGTCGATGCGGGAGATCGGGCAGGCCGTCGGCCTTTCCAGCACCTCCTCCGTCGCACACCAGCTGATGGCACTGGAGCGCAAGGGCTTCCTGCGCCGCGACCCGCACCGTCCGCGCGCGTACGAAGTGCGAGGCTCGGACCAGGCGGCCTCCGTGCAGCCCACGGACACGGCAGGCAAGCCGGCCGCGTCGTATGTGCCGCTGGTCGGCCGCATCGCCGCCGGTGGCCCGATCCTCGCCGAGGAGTCGGTCGAGGATGTCTTCCCTCTCCCCCGCCAGCTGGTCGGTGACGGTGAGCTGTTCGTGCTGAAGGTCGTCGGCGACTCGATGATCGAGGCTGCGATCTGCGACGGCGACTGGGTCACGGTCCGCCGCCAGCCCGTCGCCGAGAACGGCGACATCGTGGCCGCCATGCTCGAGGGCGAGGCCACTGTCAAGCGCTTCAAGCGCGAGGACGGCCATGTCTGGCTCCTCCCGCACAACTCGGCGTACGAGCCGATCCCGGGCGACGACGCCACCATCCTCGGCAAGGTGGTGGCTGTGCTGCGGCGCGTGTGACGGCTGCGGCGGGCGGGCCGACCAGCCCCGCCCCCTGACCGGGCCCCGGGACCCCTGCGCCGGTTCCGGGGCCCTGTGCTGTCCGGCTCCACTCCGATGGGCGGAGCCGGTTCTCATCCGGCCTGTTGCGCAGTCGCCTATTGCGCTGCCGCGTCGATCGCGGCCAGCGACTTCCGGACCTGGTTGCGGTCCGTGGTGTACCAGAAGTCGGGCAGTGACGCCTTCAGATAGCCGCCGTATCGCGCCGTGGCCAGTCGCTGATCCAGTACGGCCACCACGCCACGGTCTCCCGACGCCCGTACGAGGCGGCCGGCGCCCTGGGCCATGAGCAGGGCCGCGTGTGTGGCTGCGACTGCCATGAAGCCGTTGCCGCCGTTGTCCTCCACCGCCTTCTGGCGGGCGCTCATCAGCGGATCGTCCGGGCGCGGGAAGGGGATCTTGTCCATGACGACCAGCTGACAGCTCGGGCCGGGGACGTCGACCCCCTGCCACAGCGACAGCGTGCCGAAGAGGCACGTCTTGGGGTCGGCTCCGAAGTTCTTGATCAGCTCACCGAGCGTCTCCTCGCCCTGGAGGAGGATCGGGAACTCGGGGATACGGGAGCGCAGTTCCTCGGCGGCCAGTTGGGCGGCACGCATCGAGGAGAACAGGCCCAGGGTACGGCCGCCGGCCGCCTGGATCAGTTCGGTCAGCTCGTCCAGCATGTCCGCGCGGTCGCCGTCGCGCGCGGGGCGGGACAGGTGCTTGGCCACGTACAGGATGCCCTGCTTTCGGTAGTCGAAGGGTGAGCCGACGTCGAGGCCCTTCCACTGAGGGAGATCGTCGCCCTCCGTGCCCTCGGGGGCCAGTCCCAGGGAGGCACCGACGCCGTTGAAGTCACCGCCCAGCTTCAGGGTCGCGGAGGTCAGGACGACCGAGCGGTCGGTGAAGAGCTTCTCCCTGAGGAGGCCCGACACGGACATCGGGGCGACGCGCAGTGAGGCGCCGAAGCGGTCATGGCGCTCGTACCACACGACGTCCCACTCGGAGCCGTTGGTGATCCGCTCCGCCACGTCGTGCACGGTTTCCACGGAGGCCAGGGCCTGTTTGCGGACCGCGTCCTCATCCTGGACCGACTTGTCGCGGGTCCCTCCGATCGCGGAGATGACCGTACGGGCGGCGTCGCGTAGTGCCATGAGCGCGTAGCCGAGATCCTCCGGGATCTCCTCGAGACGACCAGGCAGGGCCAGTTCCATCAGCCGCTCGAAGCCCTCCGCGGCGGTCTGGAGCTGGTCGGCGGCCTTCTCGTTGACGAGCTTCGCGGCGCGCCGCACCGCGCGGTTGACCTGGCCGGGGGTGAGCTCACCGGTGGCCACACCGGTGACCCGGGAGACCAGTTCATGCGCCTCGTCCACGATCAGCACCTCGTGCTGCGGGAGGACCGGGGCGCCCTCGATGGCGTCGATCGCGAGCAGCGCGTGGTTGGTGACGACCACCTCGGCGAGCTTGGCGCGCTCGCGGGCCATCTCGGCGAAGCACTCGGCGCCGTACGCGCATTTCGTGGCGCCCAGGCATTCCCTCGACGAGACCGAAATCTGCGCCCAGGCGCGGTCGGACACGCCGGGGGTGAGGTCGTCGCGGTCACCGGTCTCCGTGTCCTGGGACCAGTCGCGCAGCCTGAGCAGATCCTGGCCCAGCTTGCTGGTGGGCGCGGCTGCCTCGAACTGGTCGAAGAGGCCCTCTTCCTCGTCCTGCGGAACGCCTTCGTGGAGACGGTGCAGACACAGGTAGTTCGACCTGCCCTTGAGCATCGCGAACTCCGGACGGCGGCGCAGCAGTGGGTGCAATGCATCGACCGTGCGCGGCAGATCCCGCTCCACGAGTTGGCGCTGCAGTGCGAGCGTGGCGGTCGCCACGACGACGTGCTCTCCGTGCGCGAGCGCGGGCACGAGATAGCCGAGCGACTTTCCGGTGCCGGTGCCGGCCTGGACCAGCAGATGGGAGCCGTCGTCGATCGCCTTCGCGACGGATTCGGCCATGGTCACCTGACCGGGGCGCTCCGTACCGCCGACGGCAGTGACGGCAGCATGCAGGAGTTCGGGGAGTGAGGGCTTCGTCATAGCGCGACCACCCTACGGCCCACCACTGACAAACGAGCGGTCAAGGCGGGGCGAGGGGCTGGATCAAGACCGTGGGCTGCGCGGTTGGAGATCGGATCGGATCGGTTGCCGGTCGGGAGTGACCTGATCGGGGCGGAGGTGCGTCACAGGGTGGCTCGGATCGGTTCGGTTGTGGGCGGGGGCGGGTTTGGTCGCGTGGGCAACAGCGGGCGCGGTTCTGCGGAAAGTCGGGGTGCTGTCGGGTCAGGTATGCAGGAACGATGCCGGTCCGTGGTCAAGCACCGACCGGTCGAGCGGAGGATCGCGTCGATGGCCGAAGACCGGCCCCGGTTTACGGCATCGACCAGCCTTGGGCAGGCGCGGACTGGCCCTGAGCAGGGAGCCCATCGGCGTCAGACAGGCCGGCCGACGACCGACTCGGTCCGGTGGGAGTGGGAACCGGATCGGCTCGAGCGGTGTACCAAAAGTGACAGCGTGATGGCGCGGCGCTACAGCAGATGGCGAAGGGAACGGTCTCGGACCATCAGGGCGGCCCGCTTGGCAGGCAGGTCGATCTCGGCGGAGAACCGGAAGCCTGCGCTCAGGAATGCGGCTACGGAGGGGGTGTTGCGAAGATCGGGTTCCGCGACGACGCGTGCGCAGGCGGGCCGCTTGTCGAACGCGAGGTCGGCGACGGCTCTGAGCAGGGTGCCGCCGAGTCCCTGCCCGCGATCGGCGACTCGACCGATGAGGAGGTGGATTCCAGTGTCGTGAGGTCGAGCGGGATAGTGGCGGGCCAGCGGGTCGAGGTCCGCTCGGTAGACCTCCCAGTAGCTCATCGGCGTGCCCTCCAGCACGCCGAGGCAGGGGATGCTGCGGCCGTCTCCGGCGAACTGGGCACGCACATGGTCCTCGGTCGTGTTCTGGGCGCCCTCCAGCCCCCAGAATGCTGCCACGGCGGGGTCGTTCATCCAGCGGCTGATGAGCGGCAGGTCCTGCTCCAGGTCCACCGGGACGAGCCGGAACACGCCTGCTGGTGTGACGGTCGGCCCCCAGTCGGCGACGTGGTCGAGCAGGTCGTCGTCGGCCTGTACGGAAGAGACGGAATGAGGCGCGTCCCCACCGCGGCTCCGCTTCCCATCCGTGCCGGCCTGCCGCCCCGTCGCGGCCCGCTCAAGCGCGTCCGCGTGACTCGCGGAGTGGGTCAGCCCGTGCGCGTCGGCCTGCCAGTCGGCGTCGGCCCGCTCCTGCGCGTCCGTCTGCCAGTCACTGACGCCGTGCTCCCCCGCCGTCTGCCTCCCGGCGCCGGCCTGCTCCCGCGCGCCGGTCTGCGCCCCGACGTCAGCCTGCTCGTGCACATCGGTCTGCTCCTCCGTGACGGCCCGTTCCTCCGCGGGGGCCCGGTCCTTCGCGAGAAGCGCGATGAACTCGTCGGGCAGGCGCAGGTCGAGGGTGTCCTCGCAGTCCGCCTCCGAACAGGCGTCCGTTCCGGTCCTGCTCTCGTCGGCATCAGGGCTCGGACGGGTGGCGCTCTCGTCGGCGGGGGCGGGACCAACGTCAGTGACGGCTGCGGTACCGGCATCGGCGCTCGCGTCGGTGGGAGGCATTGTGACGCTCCTCTCAGGAGAAGGAGTGGGGCATGTTCCTCGGAAGTGAAGGGAGTTGGTGGTGGTCAGAAGTGGAGGGGGTTGGCGATGGTGACGTAGACGGACTGGGTGTCGATCGGGCCGATCAGCTCGTCGAGGCCGTGCAGCCGGGTCAGCAGGTTGGCCTTGCAGCGCAGCACGGGTGAGTCGAGCAGCTGGGTGGGCAATGCGCTGCGCAAGCGGGCTGGGCCGACAGCGACCTCGCCGAGAAAGCGGCGGAAGGCGGCGAGCAACAGCTGCTCGTCGACGAGGCGCTGGGAGCCGAACGCACCGATGAGGCCGAGCACGTTGTTGATCGCCAGGTAGTAGGCGAAGCGCTCGTCGGCGACCTCGTCAGAGACGAAGGTGTCGCTGTGCCGGCCGACGCCGGGCAGCCGGGCCTCGAGTTCCGCGCGCCGGGACTCACGGAAGTAGTAGCCCTGGTTGTCGCGGTAGCGACCGCCAGTCGGCCAGCCGTCGGCGTCCAGCAGAAGCAGCGTGTTCTGCTGGTGTGCCTCCAGTGCGATGCCTGCCTCCGCGTCCAGCCACAGGACAGGTCGGACGACCTGCTCGAGGTAGCGGAGGAACCACTCGGCGGCAACCGCGCCGAGAGGTCGGCCGGTCCGGTCGGCGAGACGTGTGACCACCTCTGCCAGACGGGACTTGACGTATGGCCATCGCGATGGGGCGCCGGACTCGGAGCAGCGTGCGACCGTGCCCGATGGACGGTACGGCCGGAGGGAGACAAGTGCTGCGACGCAGGAGACGTCGTCCGAGGGGCTGAACGGGTTGTGCCGGATCATCACGTCGAGGCCGGGCACGGGGTTGCCGTCCAGCGTGTCGGCTGCGAGCCAGGCCGGGTCGCGGACGATGTCGAAGCCTGGGTGGACCGCCTGCCACTGCTTGGCCAGGCCACTGCGCAGCAGCCGGTGAACCTCGACGCCGCGATGGAGCTCCTTGCGGAGGTTCTCCCGGCGGGAGTTGGTGATGCGCAGGCCCAGGGACAGCTTGAGCATCGCGGGGGCGTCGGAGCGGTAGACGGTTCGCACGGAGGAGGTGGGATGCCACGGGGTGCCGTGCTCGCCGAGGTCGCGGAGCAATCCTGCGTCGAGCAGAGCCACGGTCTCGGGGCGCCTCTGGACCTCGCGCAGTTGCCAGGGGTGCAGCGGGAGGGCGGCATAGCCGTCGGGCAGAGGCAGTTCCGCCTCGGCCAGTCGTGCGGTGAGCTGCAGTGCCGGGACAGGGCGGCCCCGTTCGGTCCAGGCGGAGTCGGTGGCGAGGACGGAGGGGGCGACAGCGAGCCAGTGCAAGGGGAACGAGCCGCGCAACTCGGGTGAGTACCACCGTGCTTCGCGCTCTGCAAGATCCTCGCGGCTCTTCGGGGTCGGGTGCAGTGGGTGACCGAGGAGGAGCGCTTGCTCAGCCGCGAGGAAGAGGTCGGGTGCGTCGGAAGGGTGTTGCCGACGGTCCTTGATGAAGGAGGTGGTCAGTCGGACGGAGTCGGCGACACGGGAGACGAGGTCGGTGCGGCTGGCTGCGTCGGGCGTGGTGCGATCGGCTGCGTCGGGGGCGGCGCGATCGCCTGTGCCAGGGATGGTGGGCCTGTCTGCATCGGAGGCGGCTCGCTGGGAAGGGCCGAGGCTCGACTCGGCAGCCCTGGCAGGCAGATCGGTCGTTCCCGCCATCAGAGACGTCTCCCTGGTGAGCAGGGCCGCGACCGTGACCGCGTCGGCCGGTGGGGATGCCTCCGGGGCGTCGGCAAAGCGGGGAAGGCCGAAGCGGTGGCAACCCGTCGGGGACCAGTAGTGGACCGGGACGAGCAGGGCCGTGCCGCTGGCCGGCAGGGGGATGCGGAGGGTGCCGTTGTCGGGAGAGGGGAGGTTGGTCTCGCGCGTCCAGCAGCGCAGCAGGTTCTCCACAGCCGCGGACTGAGCCGCCGTATGCGGGTCGGGATGTTCCAGGAGGTCGGCGGTGCCCCCGTGTGGCCGTCCGGCGGCAAAGGCTGCGTCCTGTTCGGGTCGGCGTTCCCTATCGGGAGCGCCGCCCTGTTCCGGGACCCGTTCCGGGCGCTCGGCGGATGACGGGGAGGTCGGCTCAGCCGTGGCCGTCAGGGGAGATCCGGGTTCGGCGGGGCCTGGCAGATCCGTGGGGGCGTGGGCGCCGGGTGCGGGAGTGGTGTTCAACGCTGTTCCTCGTTAGGCGGTTCTGGCTCGTTGCGCGACGAGCTCTGGAGGTGAGATGGCATGGGCGAAAGAGCCGGCTGGGCGGCGAATCGGTGCCCCTGCAGCGGCAGACGCACGGACGTTCAGGCGAACCCGCCCCGGTCACCGACCCACCCTGTTCGCTGGGCGGGTTCGCCATCACGTCGGCGCGATCGGTGTCTCTCGTCGGGACGGATGACGTTCGCGGGCCACCGCGGCCACAGCATCGGCCAGTCGGTCGAGCACCGCGGTCGCCTGCTCGTCACTGATCGTCAGCGGTGGCAGGAGCCGTACAACACTCGAGTGCCGTCCACCGAGCTCGACGATCAAGCCGCGGCGCAGGCACTCCCGCTGTACGGCGGCCGCGAGTTCGGGAGCAGCCGGGTGAGGACCGCGAAGGGGTGCCAGCGCATCCGCAGGGCGGCCAACTGCCCTGGCAGCACGGTCATGCGCGGTCCCACCCGCGTGCGCCTCACCACTGGCACGGTCCCAACCATCCGAACCGCCCGCCAGTCCCCCTCCGCCTCCCGCCGGGTCAAGTCCCGCCCAGGCGGCGCCTCCATCTACCTCACCGTCAGCACCCGGTTCCGGCTCCGCACCCGCCTCCGGATTCACCACCTCGACGCCGATCATCAGCCCCCGCCCCCGCACATCACCCACGCAGGAGAACTCATCAGCAAGGGAGCGAAGTTGGGAGAGCATCCGGGTGCCGAGATCGCCCGCCCGTTCGGCAAGTCGGTTCTCGCGGACGTGTGCCAGCGTCGCCGTCCCCGCTGCCATGGCGAGTTGGTTGCCGCGGAAAGTGCCTGCGTGGGCGCCGGGTTGCCAGACGTCGAGGTCGTCTCGGTAGACCACGAGCGCCAGGGGCAGGCTGCCGCCGATGGCCTTGGAGAGGACCATCACGTCGGGGGTGACTCCACTGTGCTCGACCGCCCAGAAGGCACCGGTGCGCCCGACGCCCGTCTGGACCTCGTCGGCGATCAGCGGGATGGACCGGGCGGCTGTGATCTCCCGCATGCGGCGCATCCAGGTGTCCGGCGCGGGGATGACCCCGCCCTCGCCCTGTACGGGTTCGAGGATCATCCCGGCGGGGCGCGGCACACCGGACTTGGGGTCGTCGAGGACGGACTCGGTCCAGCGGGCGGCGAGTTCGGCACCGTGTGCGCCGCCGATGCCGAAGGGACAGCGGTAGTCCTGCGGGTAGGGCAGCCGTGTGACTCGTACGTCGCAGGCGTGCCCGGACGCTTCGAGGGCGCCGGCGGTCATCCCGTGGTAGGCACCGGTGAAGGCGAGCATCCCGGTGCGCCCGGTGGCGGACCGTACGAGCTTGAAGGCCGCCTCCACCGCGTCCGTGCCGGCCGGTCCGCAGAACTGCACGCGCGCGTGGTCGGCGAGGCCGGGCGGCAGGGTGTGGAACAGCTCCGTGATGAACGCGTCCTTGACGGGCGTCGCCAGGTCGAGGACGTGCAGCGGTGCGCCGGAGTCGAGAACCTTGCGGATGGCCTCCAGGACGACCGGGTGATTGTGCCCCAGGGCGAGGGTTCCGGCGCCGGAGAGACAGTCGAGGTAACGGCGTCCGTCCGCACCCTCGATGGTCAGCCCGCGTGCCCGAACGGGCACGATCGGCAGGGCACGCGCGTAGGTGCGTGCCGCCGACTCGCGTGCCGACTGGCGCCGCAGGATCCCCTCGTGCACGGAGCGCGTCCCCGCGGCATGCCGCGCCACAGACACCCCCGGCGGCTCTGCAGTCCCCCCGGGCGCAGACTCGGTCACGGTCACGGCTCCCTGTCCTCCCGCTGTCCAGGGCGCCCGGGTCTCGGCATCAACCGCCCGACACCCGACACCCGACATTTTTCGTACACTTGGCAATGCGCACTCAGCGCTGGGGACCGCACACGCAGACAGCAGGCCGACCCCCACCGCTACCAACCGCGCACTGCTGACCGGGTTACGGGTTGCCTCAAGATCCTTCCCGTGACGGAACTGTTGCTGTTCCGTCGGAAGTCCCCCACAGCGAGCGCATAGTGTGAGTTGCCGTTCCTGGACGCCGTGGCGTCAGCCGGCATCAAGTGGGCTCCGCGCCAGAGCACGTCGCAGCGCCGCATTCGTTACCTCAGGGGGAGTCAGATCATGCGATCGACAAGGCCTTCGTTCACCGCTCGCCGAGAAGGGAGCGCGCGCCGCGGAACCTCCCCCGTACTGGCCGCCGTTGCGCTCGCCTCCGCGCTCGTGCTCACCGCGACCGCCTGCGAGTCGGGCGACGCCGATGCGGGTGGCCAGGCCTCGGCCTCTGCCGAGGGCGACGGCAAGATCACGATCCCGGACGACATCAAGGACCGGCTCAAAGAGCACGGGATCGACATGGACAACTGGAAGAACGGCGCCTGGAAGAACTGGAACAAGGACGACTGGCTGCGTGAGGCCGAGGACTTCGTCAACCCCATCATCGAGGACCTGTGGAACCCGGACCGGATGCGGGATGCCGAAGAGCCGGACCAGGGCGTCGACGACAGCGACCTCGCCGGTGACCAGGGTGTGACCGACCCGACGCCCGAGCCGGTGGACGCCGAGGCCGTACCGCCTACGTACCACGACAACGCCGCCACGGCAGGAAAGGTGTTCTTCGACTCCCCCGAGGGCACGATGGTCTGCTCGGCGACGGTCGTGCAGGATCCGGCCAACCCCGGCAAGTCCAACATGGTGTGGACGGCCGGCCACTGTGTGCATGCGGGCAAGAGCGGCGGCTGGTACCGCAACATCGCGTTCGTGCCGTCGTACAACGACTCGGGCAAGTCGGCCGCGGAGTTGGAGAACGCCACCAAGGAGGAGGTCGCTCCCTACGGTGTCTGGTGGGGCGACTGGGTGCAGACCTCGGATCAGTGGATCGAGCAGGGCGGTGCGACGGGCGGGGACGGTGCGTCGTACGACTTCGCCGTCATCCATGTGACGCCCGAGAGCGGCGACGGCAAGTCGCTGGAGGAGACGGTCGGTTCGGCGCTGCCGGTGGACTTCGAGGCTCCGGCCGTGCAGCAGGTGGAGAGCATCACGGCGACCGGCTACCCGGCGGGGGCGCCGTTCGACGGCCAGACGCTGTACCGGTGCCAGGACAAGCCCGGGCGGCTGTCGATCAACGCCTCCGACCCGACGATGTACCGCATCGGCTGCACCATGACCGGCGGTTCGTCCGGCGGCGGCTGGGTCACCACGGGTGCGGACGGCGAGGAGACGCTGGTGTCCAACACCTCGATCGGCCCGGTGACCGCGGGCTGGCTGGCGGGTCCGCGACTGGGTGAGGAGGCCAAGGGCGTGTACGCCTCGGTGAGCGAGAAGTTCGCCGGCCAGTGATGTGAGACGGCGGCTCCACGTCGGACGAGTCTCCGCCCCGTCGGCGACCGAGGTGTCCAGCATGGGCGCCTGGGCCTATCCGGCCGCTCCGCGCTTGAACAGCCTGCAGATGCTCAAGTGCATCGACCGGCCCGGCTGCTTCCCGCTGAGCGCCGGCCTGCCGACGATGTACTGGTCTCCCACACCTCCATCGGCCCGGCCGACAGCGCCTGGCTCGCGGGCCGCAGCTCGGCGCGAGCGACCAGGAACTCTACGAGAACATGAGCAAGGCATACGGCGGTCAATGACCCGGCAGCCCGCCCGCGCACGCGGAAGGCCCGCCCCCGCAAGAAGCAGGGGCGGGCCTTGTGTTTCGTACGGCGTATCAGGCGAGCGGCGCCGGAACGTACGGCGTGAGATCCGCCGCCAGTTCCTCGTGCACCCGCGCCTTGAGCAGGGTGCCCTCCGGGGTGTGCTCCTCGGAGATCACCTCACCCTCGGTGTGGGCGCGGGCGACCAGCCTGCCATGCGTGTACGGCACAAGCGCCTCGATCTCGACCGACGGCCGCGGCAGCTCGTTGTCGATGAGGGCGAGCAGCTCGGCGATGCCCCGGCCGGTGCGGGCCGAGACGGCGATGGAGCGCTTCTCGATCCGCAGCAGCCGCTGGAGCGTCAGCGGGTCCGCCGCGTCGGCCTTGTTGATCACGACGATCTCGGGTACGTCCGTGGCACCGACGTCCCTGACCACCTCGCGTACGGCGGCCAGCTGCTCCTCCGGGTTCGGGTGCGAACCGTCGACCACGTGCAGGATCAGGTCGGACTGGCCGACCTCTTCCATGGTGGAGCGGAACGCCTCGACCAGGTGGTGCGGCAGATGCCGGACGAAGCCGACGGTGTCCGCCAGCGTGTACTGCCGGCCGCTCGGCGTCTCGGCCCGGCGCACGGTCGGGTCCAGGGTCGCGAACAGGGCGTTCTCGACCAGGACGCCGGCGCCGGTGAGGCGGTTGAGCAGCGAGGACTTGCCGGCGTTGGTGTAGCCCGCGATGGCGACCGAGGGCACCTTGTTGCGCCGGCGCACCTGGCGCTGGATCTCACGGCCGGTCTTCATCTCCGCGATCTCCCGGCGCATCTTCGCCATCTTCTCGCGGATCCGGCGCCGGTCCGTCTCGATCTTGGTCTCACCGGGACCACGGGTGGCGAGGCCGCCGCCCTTGCCGCCGCCCATCTGCCGGGACAGCGACTGACCCCAGCCGCGCAGCCTCGGCAGCATGTACTGCATCTGCGCGAGCGCGACCTGCGCCTTGCCCTCTCGGGACTTGGCGTGCTGGGCGAAGATGTCGAGGATCAGGGCCGTACGGTCGATGACCTTGACCTTGACGACGTCTTCGAGGTGGATCAGCTGCCCAGGGCTCAGCTCACCATCGCAGATGACGGTGTCCGCGCCCGAGTCGAGGACGATGTCCCGCAGCTCGTCGGCCTTGCCGGAGCCGATGTACGTCGCCGCGTCGGGCTTGTCTCGGCGCTGGATCACACCGTCGAGCACGAGCGCGCCCGCGGTCTCCGCGAGAGCGGCGAGCTCTGCCAGGGAGTTCTCCGCGTCCTGCGCGGTCCCCGTGGTCCAGACGCCGACGAGCACGACCCGCTCCAGACGGAGCTGTCGGTACTCGACCTCGGTGACGTCCTCGAGCTCGGTGGAGAGGCCGGCGACGCGGCGCAGGGCCGCACGCTCGGAGCGGTCGAACTGGTCGCCGTCCCGCTCTCCGTCGATCTCGTGGCTCCAGGCGACGTCCTCTTCCATCAGGGCATCGGCCCGAAGACCTTCGGGATAGGCGTGCGCGAGGCGCTCAGTGTCCTGGGAAGGGGAAGAAGAGGAGGTCATTGGGTCCTTACGTCGTTGGAGATGCCATTTTCGGCGGTCATTGAGCACAACGTACGAGCACTCCGGGAGATTCCCGCGCCCCGTACCCCGCCGACCTGACGATGGTCGCACGGCACGGGGCGTCTCGTCACTCGGTTATTCGTCGGGCGCCACGGGTCAGGCGCTAGGCGCCGGGCGCTTCCGACTTCCAGTCCGGGTGACCTGGCATCGGCGGGGTCTTCGTGCCGTACAGCCAGTCCTGGAAGAACCCGCCGAGGTCACGTCCGGACACCTCGGAGGCGAGCTGCACGAACTGGGCCGTGGTCGCCGATCCGTCCCGGTGCTGCTGCACCCAGGTCCGCTCCAGGCGCTCGAACGCCGGGCGGCCGATCTTCTCGCGCAGCGCGTACAGGACGAGCGCGGCGCCGTCGTAGACGTTCGGGCGGAAGATGCCGATCTTCTGGCCTGGCTCGGGCACCTTGGGTGCGGCCGGTGGTCCGCCGGCGGCACGCCAGCCATCGGAGGAGCGGTACGCAGCCTTCATCCGGGTCTGAACCTTCTTGTCCGCCTTCTCCTCCGCGTACAGGGCCTCGTACCAGGTGGCATGCCCCTCGTTGAGCCACAGATCGGACCAGGTGCGGGGGCCGATGCTGTTGCCGAACCACTGGTGGGCCAGCTCATGGACCATGATCGAGTCGACGAACCACTCGGGGAAGCCGGACTCGGTGAACAGGTCTCTCTCGAAGAGAGAGAGGGTCTGCGTCTCGAGTTCGAACCCGGTGTCCGCCTCCGCGATGAGCAGGCCGTAGGTCTCGAAGGGGTACGGCCCGACCTTGCCCTCCATCCACTTCATCTGAGCAGGGGTCTTCTTCAGCCACGGCTCGAACAGCTTGCGGTCCTTGGTGGGGACGACGTCCCGGATCCGCATGCCGTGCGGCCCGGTGCGGTGCAGCACCGTGGAGCGGCCGATGGAGACCTGCGCGAGTTCGGTGGCCATGGGGTGCCGGGTCCGGTACGTCCATGTCGTCTTCCCGCGCGCGCGGTCGACGCCGGCCGGCATCCCGTTGGCGACGGCGGTGTGGCCGTCGGGTGCGGTGACCCGGAAGGTGAACATCGCCTTGTCCGAGGGGTGGTCGTTGCACGGGAACACCAGATGGGCGACGTCGGCCTGGTTGGCCATGACGAGCCCGTCGGCGGTCCGCACCCAGCCTCCGTCCCGGCCCCCGGCCGCCGGTCGGGGATCGCTGGTGTGCCGCACAGTGATCCGCATCCAACTGCCGGCGGGCAGCGGTTTCGCCGGGGTGACAACCAGGTCCTCCTCCGCGCTGGAGAAGGTCGCCTTTTCGCCGTTGACCTCGACCGACTTGACCTTGCTGTGCGCGAAGTCGAGGTTGACGCGGTCCAGTGCGGTGGTCGTCCAGGCGCTGATCGTCGTGACCGCCTGGAGGGGCTTGCTGTTGGTGCCGGGATAGGTGAACGAGAGGTCGTACGACGCCACGTCGTATCCGGGGTTGCCCAGGTGCGGGAAGAGGCGGTCGCCGACGCCGAGGGGGGTCGGCGGGGCACTTGCCGCGACGAGGCAGACGGACACGGCAGAGGCGAGCAGGGCCGCCTTCAGCCGTCGGGGGGTGCGGAGGGTGAGCAGCATGGACCACGGCTACCAGGGCTCACCCGGAGCACGGTGACGACGCGCGTCCGGCCCACTCGAATGGGGTGCTGAAGGACGTCGTACGGTGCGGCACGCGCGCGTGGGCCGTCGTCCCGCCCCTTACGCTCCCGGTGTCTGGACCCGTCCCACGTCGTACACCCCTGGCACGTTCCGCATGGCCCGCATGAGGGCGGGGAGGTGGGCGGCGTCCGGGAGTTGGAGGGTGTAGGTGTGGCGGACGCGTTGCTGGCTCGGGGGTTCGACGGTCGCCGACACGATTTCCGCGCCCTCCAGGGCGATGGCTTCCGTGAGGTCGGCCAGGAGATGAGGGCGGCCGAACGATTCGGCGACCAGAGTGACCCGGCACTCGGTGGTGTCGCCCCAGCGCACGCCGACCTCCGCGCGCCCCGAGCTCTTCATGCGCGCCACCGCGGCGCACTCGACGCGGTGCACGGTCACCGCTCCCCCGCGGACCGAGAATCCGGTGACGTCGTCGGGCGGTACGGGCGTGCAGCAGCCCGCGAGCCGTACGGTCGCGCCGGGCTGGTCGACGACCGCGTTCGCGGCGCCGGGCCGGGTGGCGGGGACGTCGGCGGCGGGCCGCGGGGCCGCGGAGGGCGCCTCGGGACCGCGCTCGGCCTCGACTTCGGCCTCCTGCGAAGGGTGGGTCGCGAGCCACCGTTGGATCGCGATCCTGGCCGCCGGTGTGTGCGCGTGCTCCAGCCACTCTCTGGAAGGCTCGGAGGCCGGGTCCTGACCCATGAGGAGCTGGACGGTGTCGCCGTCCCGCAGGACCGTGCTCAGCGTCGCCAGGCGGCCGTTGACGCGGGCGCCCATGCAGGCGTGCGCGTCCTCGCCGTACTGCGCGTACGCGGCGTCCACGCAGGTCGCGCCGTCGGGCAGACCGAGCGTGCCGCCGTCGGGCCGGAAGACGGCGATCTCGCGGTCCTGGGCGAGGTCCTCGCGCAGGGTGGACCAGAAGGTGTCGGGGTCGGGAGCGCCCTCCTGCCAGTCGAGCAGGCGGGAGAGCCAGCCGGGCCGGGTGGGGTCGACGCGCTCGCCGTCGGCCGGGTCCTCGGGGGCGGGGGCGTAGGGGTTGCCGAGCGCGACGACGCCGGCCTCGGCGACCTTGTGCATCTGGTGCGTACGGATGAGGACTTCGGCGACCTGGCCGTCCTCCCGGGCGACGGCGGTGTGCAGCGACTGGTAGAGGTTGAACTTGGGGACGGCGATGAAGTCCTTGAACTCCGAGACGACGGGCGTCATACAGGTGTGCAGCTCGCCCAGCACGCCGTAGCAGTCCGCATCCTCGCCCACCAGCACCAGCAGCCGGCCGAAGTCACAGCCCCTGAGGCGCCCCCGCTTGCGGGCCACGCGGTGCACGGAGACGAAGTGCCGGGGCCGGATGAGGACTTCGGCCTGGATGCCGGCGTCGCGCAGGACGGTGCGCACCTCTTCGGCGATCTCGGCGAGCGGGTCGTCGGGCAGCGCCGCGTTGTCGGCGATCAACGCGCGTGTGCGGTCGTACTCCTCGGGGTGCAGGATCGCGAAGACGAGGTCTTCCAGTTCGGTCTTCAGGGCCTGGACGCCGAGGCGTTCGGCGAGCGGGATGAGCACGTCCCGGGTCACCTTGGCGATGCGTGCCTGTTTCTCGGGGCGCATCACGCCGAGGGTGCGCATGTTGTGCAGCCGGTCGGCGAGTTTGATCGACATCACGCGGACGTCGCTGCCGGTGGCGACGAGCATCTTGCGGAAGGTCTCGGGTTCGGCTGCGGCGCCGTAGTCGACCTTCTCCAACTTCGTGACGCCGTCGACGAGATAGCGGACCTCGGCGCCGAACTGCTCCCCGACCTGATCGAGGGTCACCTCGGTGTCCTCGACGGTGTCGTGGAGCAGAGAGGCCGTCAAGGTCGTGGTCTCGGCGCCGAGTTCGGCGAGGATCAGGGTCACGGCGAGCGGGTGTGTGATGTACGGCTCGCCGCTCTTGCGCATCTGCCCGCGGTGCGAGGACTCGGCCAGCACATAGGCGCGGCGCAGGGGTTCGATGTCGGCGTCGGGGTAGTGCGCGCGGTGGGCCTCTACGACATGGCCGATGGCGTCGGGCAGCCGGTCACGGGCGGTGGGGCCGAGCAGCGCGGCGCGGCCCAGGCGGCGCAGGTCGATCCTGGGGAGCGACCTCCTACGAGGCCCGGTGGGGGCTACGGGACCTGCGGCAGGGTTCGTTGCCTCCGCACTCATGGGCACCTCCGGCTGCGTGGACCGGCGGACGGGGTTGCCCCATGGCGGACGGCGACTCAGGGTATGGCTTCGTTCCCCCGTCCGGGCCGGTGCTTGATGCTACCGAGCCCATCACGCGTGACTGACCGCCTCTCGCCGAGCGTGAAACGGATCACCCATTCGAGCGATGGTCTGGACGTTTGCGATTTCGCGCCATGTGACCTGCGGCCGACGGCAGTTCCAGACCTCACGAGCCCCTGAAACCAGGACTTCCGGCATCGAGGGCTGCGCTACGGACGGTCACCGAACCGCGTTTTCCAGCCATTCCGCGTCGATCTCTCCCTCGGCCACGATCACCGCGGGTCCGGTCATCTCGATCTCGCCGTCGGGCCGCTCGGTGATCACCAGGGTCCCGCCGGGGACATCGACGGTGTATGTCGCCGGGGTGCCGGTGACCGCGGGGTCGGCGCCGTCTCTGCGGGCGGCGGCCACGGCGACGGCACACGCGCCCGTGCCGCACGAGCGGGTCTCGCCGGCGCCGCGCTCGTGCACGCGCAGCGCGACGTGGGCCGGGCCGCGGTCGACCACGAACTCGACGTTCACCCCGTCCGGGTAGGCGGACGCCGGGCTGAAGGGCGGCGGGGTGAACAGGTCGCCCGCGTGCGCGAGATCCTCCACGAAGGCGACCGCGTGGGGGTTGCCCATGTTCACGTTCCGCGCGGGCCAGCTGCGCTCGCCGACACTCACGGTGACGTCCCCTTCGGGCAGACGCGCCTTGCCCATGCCGACCGTGACGGCACCGTCCTTCGCGATGTGCACGGTCTTCACGCCCCCGCGCGTGGCGACGACGAGGTCACCTTCGGCGACATGTCCGGCACGCTGGAGGTAGCGCGCGAACACCCGCACTCCGTTGCCGCACATCTCGGCGATCGAGCCGTCGCCGTTGCGGTAGTCCATGAACCACTCCGCCTCGGCCGCCATGTCCTTGGCCTCGGGGTGCGCGGCGGACCGTACGACATGCAGCAGCCCGTCGCCGCCGATGCCCGCGCGGCGGTCGCACAGGGCGGCGACGGCGGCCGGGGACAGGTCGATGGCGTTCTCGGGGTCCGGGACGATCACGAAGTCGTTCTCCGTGCCGTGCCCCTTGAGGAAGGCGATCCGCGTGCTCATTCCTCGATCGTAAGGGGTGGGTACGACACCGGGCTCAGCGCAGCCGGGCCACTCGCCAGACGGCCAGCACCACAACGGCCGCGACCACCACGACGTACGCGATCACGACCCGCCAGTCCGGGCGGCGGCCCGAGCCACGCTGAGGCAGGCCGGGCCAGGTGTAGCCGACGCGGCGGGCGGCCATCATGCCCCAGCCGGCCGCGCAGGAGCAGATCAGCAGCCCCAGCATGGCGATCACGGCGCCGCTGTCGCCGAAGTCGAAGGCCAAGGGGAAGGCGAACATCAGGGAGCCGACCGCGGCGAGGGCGACGATGGGGGCGAGCTGCCAGATGCGCAGGCGGCGCTGCGGCCGCAGCTCGACCTCGACCTCCGGGCCGCCGGCGAACATCTCGTCGGGCTCCGGGCCGTCGTCGGTCACACCGTCCTCGTCGGGCCCGTCCGGGCTCAGACGGTCGCCGTCCTGTGCCTGCTCACCGCTGTCGGCGGTGAGAGGTTCGGTGTCTTGTGCGGTGTCGCGAGGGCCGGCCTCCATCGCCACGCGCCCTCCCAACTCGGACTCCACTTGGTCGATCGAAGCTCGATGATGGCACGGCGCCGGAGGCCGGGATGGTGGCCGGAGCGTCCCGATGCCATGACGTGATCAGGCTGTAACCGGTCGTTCGAGCAAGGCCAGCGCGAGGTGCGGAAGTTCTGTGAGATCCGCCGCCGCCCCACTCAGCCAGTGCACCCGGGGATCGCGTCTGAACCATGAATCCTGTCGGCGCGCGAAGCGCTTGGTGGCACGGACGGTCTCGGCGCGCGCCTCCTCCTCCGTGCACTCCCCCGCGAGCGCGGCGAGCACCTGCTGGTAGCCGAGCGCACGCGAGGCCGTACGCCCCTCCCGCAACCCTTGCGCCTCCAGCGCGCGTACCTCGTCGACGAGCCCCGCCTCCCACATCCGATCGACCCGGCGGGCGATGCGGTCGTCGAGTTCGGGGCGTGTCACGTCCACGCCGATCTGGACGGTGTCGTAGATCGAGTCATGGCCGGGAAGGTTGGCGGTGAAGGGCCTGCCGGTGATCTCGATCACCTCGAGGGCCCGGACGATACGGCGGCCGTTGCTGGGCAGGATCGCGTACGCGGCCTCGGGGTCGGAGGCGGCCAGCCGGGCGTGCAGCGCGCCGGAGCCGCGGAGCGTGAGCTCCTCCTCCAGGCGGGCCCTGACGTCGGGGTCCGTGCCGGGGAACTCCAGGTTGTCGACGGCGCCGCGGACGTACAGGCCGGAGCCGCCGACCAGGATCGGCCAGCGTCCGGCGGCGAGCAGTGCGTCGATCCGTTCTCGCGCGAGTCTCTGGTACTCGGCGACGGACGCCGTGATGGTCACGTCCCAGATGTCCAGGAGGTGGTGCGGGACTCCGGAGCGTTCCTCGGGCGTCAGCTTGGCGGTGCCGATGTCCATCCCTCGGTAGAGCTGCATGGAGTCGGCGTTGACGACCTCGCCGCCGAGACGCTGGGCCAGAAAGACGCCCAGATCGGACTTTCCGGCCGCGGTGGGTCCGACGACGGCGATGACGCGGGGGGCGGGGGGTGCACTGCTCACCGCCCCAGTCTCGCAAACCTCCGGCCGGCGCCTCGAACGAGTTACGTGACGGCACGGGCCCGGGGTCGTTCCCTGTTGCGAGGTTTTCGCCGCCGATTTCGAGAGGCGGTGACCGGGGCGGCACAAACGGGCGCACCGGGCTACGCGGGAATTCGCCCGCACGAGTAACGTATGGAGTAGATATGGGCGTTTTTGCACGACTTCTCCGAAGGTCGAAGACTGCGGAGGAGACGTCAACCGCCGAGGCACAGGCCGACACACCGACGGCCGAAACCACGGCGGACGTGACGGAGGCCACTGAGGCGGCGGAGCCGAAGGCGCCGTCCGAGGCCACGGAGGAGGCGGCGGAGACCGTCGAGGCCACCGCCGCGGAGGGTGTCGAGGTCCCCAAGCACGACATCCCCAAGCAGTCCTCGGAGGAAGCTGCCGACCGGGAGGCCGGCGAGGGCGCCCGCACGTAACTGCTCCCGCGAGGGAAGGTGGACCATGGGTCTCCTGGACAAAATGAAGGCCAAACTCGCCCCGGCCAAGGACAAGGTCTCGGGCCTCGCGCAGCAGCACGGGGACAAGATCACGCACGGCCTCGACAAGGCCGCAGAGACTGTCGACAAGAAGACCAAGGGCAAGTACAGCGACAAGATCCAGTCGGGTACGGGCAAGGCCAAGGGAGCCATGGACCGACTCGCGCACAAGGACGACACCGGCACGGGCGACGCACCCACGACGCCGCCGCCGGACTCGCCGCCGCCGACTTCCTGAACGGCACACCGACGGACGGCCGCGGAGCGGATGAGCTCCCGGCCGTCCGCCGTTTCACCCACGCAGAGCCGATGCCCCCCTGCCGTACCGATGCGGCTCTACGACCAGGTCGCGACCACGTACCCGACGCCGTACGGCGCGTCCTCGTACAGCAGCGCACCCTGCAGCTGCGCCTCCTCGGCCGCTCCCGCAAGGACCTGCCAGGGGGCACGCCCCGATGCCTTCAGCTCATACGCCAGCTCCACGTCGAGCGCCTTCAGCGCCGCCACGTCCGCCGACCCGAGCGCACGCGCGACCTTCGCGTCGAAGGGCGCCGCCCGCTCGTCGAGATAGCCAGGGGCCTTCAGCGTGCGGCACGCGCTGGCGTCGCCCATCACCAGCAGCGCCACCCGCTCGGCACGCGCGGCGATCGCCCTTCCCACTTCAATACACCGCTCGGCCGCCAGCGGTTCCCCCACACCGAGTCCCTCGATCGGGGCGCCCGACCATCCGATGCGCTCCAGCAGCCATCCGGCCACGGCGAGCGAGGCCGGAAGCCGGGGCTCCGACTCTGCCGGGGCCGCGTCGTCGTCGCCCTTGGCGCTGCCCAGCCGTACGTCGAGATCCACGCCGAAGCCGTGGAAGGAGCCGCGTGTGCCCTCCGGGTGCGTTCCGCGCCCGCTCTGCTCCGCCGGCCCGAGCACCATGAGCAGGTCGGGCCGGGCGGCGGCGAGGACGCCGAGCGCGTTCGTGCACGCGGCGCGCGCGGTGTCCATCTCCGGCGCGGCGCCCGCGGCGACCTCGGGCACGAGGAGCGGTGGGCAGGGGCAGACGGCGGCGGCGACAAGCATGGTCGGCAGATTAACCCCGTACAGCTGTGACCGGGCTGCGCGCTCACTCAGGACCGCGCCCCTCGCTCGGACCGCCGCCTCAGGTCAGTCGCAGCCGCAGCCGCTGCCCGTGGCCACCGGCAGCGGCTCGGGGACGCCGATCTTCGGCAGGCCGAGCATCACGCCGGCCGGCTCGGCCGCCTCGGCGGCGTTGCGCTTCTCCCAGGCATCGCCCGCGCGCGTGGGGCGCACGTCGAGGACGGCGCCCTCGGCGAGGAGGTGGTGCGGGGCGGCGTACGTGATCTCGACGGTGACGACGTCGCCGGGGCGGACGTCCTGGTCGGGCTTGGTGAAGTGGACCAGGCGGTTGTCGGGGGCGCGGCCGGAGAGGCGGTGGGTGGCGCCGTCCTTGCGGCCCTCGCCCTCGGCGACCATCAGCTCCAGGGTGCGGCCGACCTGCTTCTTGTTCTCCGCCCAGGAGATCTCCTCCTGGAGGGCGACGAGACGCTCGTAGCGCGCCTGGACGACCTGCTTGGGGATCTGGTTGTCCATGGTCGCCGCGGGCGTGCCGGGCCGCTTGGAGTACTGGAACGTAAACGCTTGCGCGAAGCGGGCCTCGCGGACGACGTGCAGCGTCTGCTCGAAGTCCTCCTCCGTCTCGCCGGGGAAGCCCACGATGATGTCGGTGGTGATCGCGGCGTGCGGGATGGCGGCGCGGACCTTCTCGATGATCCCCAGGTAGCGCTCCTGGCGGTAGGAGCGGCGCATCGCCTTCAGGACCGTGTCCGAGCCGGACTGCAGCGGCATGTGCAGCTGCGGCATCACGTTCGGCGTCTCGGCCATGGCGGCGATGACGTCGTCGGTGAAGTCGCGCGGGTGCGGGGAGGTGAAGCGGACGCGCTCCAGGCCCTCGATCTTTCCGCAGGCCCGCAGCAGCTTGCTGAAGGCCTCGCGGTCGCCGATGTCGGAGCCGTACGCGTTGACGTTCTGGCCGAGCAGCGTGATCTCGCAGACGCCCTCGGCGACCAGGGCCTCGATCTCGGCGAGGATGTCGCCGGTCCGGCGGTCCTTCTCCTTGCCGCGCAGGGCCGGGACGATGCAGAAGGTGCAGGTGTTGTTGCAGCCGACGGAGATCGACACCCAGGCCGCGTACGCGCTCTCGCGCCGGGTCGGCAGCGTCGACGGGAACGCCTCCAGCGACTCGGCGATCTCGACCTGCGCCTCTTCCTGCACGCGCGCGCGTTCCAGCAGGACCGGAAGCTTGCCGATGTTGTGCGTGCCGAAGACGACATCCACCCAGGGCGCCTTCTTCACGATCGTGTCGCGGTCCTTCTGCGCCAGGCAGCCACCGACGGCGATCTGCATGCCGGGCCGCGAGGCCTTCCTCGGGGCGAGGCGGCCGAGGTTGCCGTACAGCCTGTTGTCGGCGTTCTCACGGACGGCGCAGGTGTTGAAGACGACGACGTCCGCGTCGCCGTCGGAGCCGTCGGGGGCGCGCACGTAACCGGCCTCTTCGAGCAGCCCGGACAATCGCTCGGAGTCGTGGACGTTCATCTGGCACCCGTAGGTGCGCACTTCGTAAGTCTTCACGTCCACTGCCTGGCTCCGGTCGCTGCTGCTGGTCATTCCTCAAGGGTAGGCGGTCCCGGCAGAACCCTCGGCCCCAGTACTGAGGGCAGGGAGCCGCAGCCCTGGGCCGCCATAAATGAATGGCACACAGCGTGGCACGACGGGAGGATCCGGAAATGGCCTTCGCCTCGCTCGAGCCTCAGCCCGTACCCGAACCTCTGCCCGTACTGGTACGCACGACCGCCGGGACGCTGCGCGGCATCCAGGAGGGCGATGTGGCGGTCTTCCGCGGCATTCCCTTCGCCGAACCGCCGGTCGGCGCCCTCCGATTCGCCGCACCCCGGCCCGTGCGCGGGTGGGACGGAGTGCGGCCCGCCCTGGACTTCGGGCCGCCGCCTCCGCAGGGCATGGACGCGACGGCGGCGGACTCGCGGGGCGACGACTGGCTGACGGTCAACGTCTGGACGCCCGAACCTGACCCCGGCGCGGGGCGTGCGGTGATGGTGTGGATCTACGGCGGCGCCTACACGTTCGGCACGTCCGGCCTTCCCGAGTACGACGGTGCTCGTCTCGCCGAGGACGTCGTCGTGGTGACCTTCAACTACCGAGTCGGCGTGGAGGGTTTCACGCAGATCGAGGGGGCGCCTGCCAACCGCGGCCTGCTCGACCAGGTCGCGGCCCTGGAGTGGGTGCGCGACAACATCCGGGGCTTCGGCGGCGACCCCGACCGCGTCACCGTCTTCGGCCAGTCGGCGGGCGCCGGTTCCGTCGCCGCGCTGCTGGCGATACCGCGTGCCGCCGGGCTCTTCCGGAGGGCGGTCGCGCAGAGCGTGCAGGGCACGTTCTTCTCGCCGGAACTCGCCGCCGACATCGCCACCGTATGCGCGTCCGAGCTGGGCCTGCGTCCCACGGTGGCCGAGCTGTCCACCGTGGACCCGCAGTTGCTGGCCGCCGCCGGAGACGCGGTCACCGCCCGGATGCCCGCGTCGGTCGAGCGGTGGGGCCGGGCCGCGTACCGGTCGATCATGTACGCGCCCGTCGTCGACGGTGACGTCCTGCCCATGACGCCCTGGCAGGCACTGGCCGACGGCGCGGGCCGGGGCATCGACCTCCTCGTCGGGCACGCGCGCGAAGAGCAGCGTTTGCTCAGCCTGCTCGACGGGACGCTCGGTCAGGTCACGGAGGAGCAGGCCGAGGGGGCGCTGCGCATCCTCGCCCCGGGTCCGGACGGCGCACGCCGCTTCCGCGACGGCTTCCCCGACGCAGGCCCCGACGCATTGCACGAACTGGTCCTTTCGGACTGGCTGTTCCGCATGCCGAGCCTCCGCCTCGCCCACGAGCAGCACGCCGCCGACGGCCGGGCGTACGTCTACGAGCTGACCTGGCCCACCCCGGGCATAGGCGGCGTCCTCGGCGCCTGCCACGGCCTCGACGTACCGCTCGTCTTCGGGAACCTGGACCGCGGCCGGCCCGCCGTGCTGCTCGGCGACGGCCCGTCCCCCGAAGCAGAAGCGCTGTCCGCAGGCATGCGCGCGGCGTGGACGCGGTTCGCCGTCGAAGGCGATCCGGGCTGGCCCGCGTACGACACGGAACAGCGCCTGGTGCAGCTCTACGACGTCCGGCCGACCGTAACCCGCTACCCGGAGGAGACCTCACGCCTCCTCTGGCAGCACCACGCCTTCGACCCGCTGCCGCTGCTCAGCTCACCTTCCGGCGGTACAGCACGTCCGGCGTCCGAGCCGACCCCACCCGGCCGGTGAACACGGCATGATGACGCGCCGCCCGGACTTAGTCCATACCTGGGCCTCACGGCTCGATGAGCCCTGCCCGTATCGCATACCGAGTCAGCTCCAGGCGATCTCGCATGCCCAGCTTCTGCAGCAGATTGGCCCGGTGCCGTTCGACCGTCTTCGCGCTGATGAAGAGGAGTTCGCCGATCTCCTTGGAGGTGTGCCCCTCGGCGACCAGCTTCAGGATCTCCTCCTCGCGGTCGGTGACGGCTCGCGCGGGCAGGTCGTCGCCCCGGTGCAGGCGGTCCAGGTAGGAGCGAACGAGGGCCCGCTCGGCGCCCGGACAGACGAACGGCTCGTCGCGCATCGCCGCCCGGCACGCCTCGACCAGGTCTCGGTCGGCGACGGACTTCAGGACATAGCCGCTGGCCCCCGCCTTGAGTGCCTCGAAGAAGTACTGCTCGCTGTCGTACATCGTGAGGATGAGGATCCGCAGCCCCGGCATCCGGTGCGAGAGTTCGCGGGCCGCCTGCAGGCCGGTCATCCGGGGCATGGCGATGTCCAGGACGGCGAGATCCACCTCGGTGTCACGGGCCCGCGCGACCGCCTCGGCGCCGTCGCCGGCCTCCGCGACGACCGTCAGGTCGTCCTCGCCGTCGAGGATCAGCCGCACACCACGGCGTACGAGCGTGTGGTCGTCGGCGAGCAGGACGCGGACGCGGTCGTCCGATGCGGGGATGCCGTGTTCCGATGCGGACATCAGCGGCCTCCGGCCGGTATGCACAGGCGTACGTCCGTCCCCCGGCCCTCGGGCCCCGGCCGCACGGCGAGTTCCGCGCCGATCAGCAGCGCCCGCTCACGCATGCCACCGATCCCGGCGCCCTCCGCCGCCGTACCGACGCCCTTGCCATTGTCGCCCACGACGAGCTCGACGCCGTCCTCGATCCGCCGGAACCGGATCTCGGCGCGATCGGCTCCGGCGTGCCGGGCGGTGTTGGTGAGGGCCTCCTGGGCGACCCGGTAGACGACGAGTTCCGCCTCCTCGGGCAGCGCGGGCAGGTCGCCGGGAATGCGGTGGCGCACCGCGAGACCGTGCGCGGTGAACTCCGTCGCCAGCGAGCGCAGGGCGCTGGACAGGCCCAGCTCCTCCAGGACGCCCGGGCGCAGCCGGCGGGCTATGCGGCGGATCTCGTCGAGGCCGGCGCGGGTGGCCTCCTGGGCCTGGCCGACCTCCGCGCGCAGGTCAACGGGGGCGCGGTCGGCGACGCGCTTGAGCTGGAGGAGGACGGCGGTCAGGGTCTGGCCGACCTCGTCATGGAGCTCGCGGGCGATGCGGTGGCGTTCACGTTCCTGCGCGGACAGCGCACGGGCGGCACCGGCGGCGCGCTCGGCCTCCAGACGGTCGAGCATCGTGTTGTACGTCGTGATGAGCTCGGCAGTCTCCGCCGGACCGGCGACCACCGCACGGGCGCCCGGGCGCAGCAGGTCGGCGGTGGCCATGGCCCGGCCCAGCCGCTGGAGCGGGGCCAGTCCGACGCGCAGGACGACGGCATTGGCGGCCAGCAGCACGGCAAGTCCGGCGGCGACGACGAGCGCCTCCGCGGGCTGGACGGGGGTCGAGACGGTGACCGGGCCCAACAGCAGCGCGGCGGCCACGATCAGGCCCGCGGCGTTGAGCGAGAAGATCCGCCAGAACAGCGACACGTTCCCGGCTCCGCTCCGTCCGATCAGTCGGCACTTCTGCGCCCGTACCAGACTCGCCGATCGCCCGCGGCCACGTATATCCGTCACAGCACCCATGTCGCCACCGTATGCGGGAGTGACAGCATGGCCGCGTCGGCCTGAAACCGATCAAGCCGGCCGGCACCGGGACGAGAGAAAGAGAAGAAACGTGTCCGCTCCACGCCTGAGGGCCACGCCGCTACCGGGCATCGGGGTCCAGTACGACCTGATGACGCGCGAGAACCGCCATCTGTCCGTGGTGGCACACCGCGACGGCGCCCGCACAGTGAGCGTGTACCGGGCCGACGACCCCGACTCCTGCGCCCAGTCGCTACGGCTGACCGGCGCCGAGGCGGGCTCGCTGATCGATGCGCTCAAGCCGTCCCACCACAGTGCGAGCCTGCTGTACACCTCGGACCTGGGGCTGGTCGCCGAGCGGGTCGAGGTGGTCGCCACCTCACGCTGGAACGGGCGGGTGCTGGGCGACACCCGGATACGGACCGAGACGGGCGCGTCCGTGGTGGCGGTGCTGCGGCGGGCCGAGGCGATTCCGTCCCCGGCACCGGACTTCCGGCTCGTGGGCGGTGACACGCTCATCGTCGTCGGCACCCGCGAGGGCGTCGACGCGGCCGCGGCGATACTCGGGCGGGAGTGAACGGGTGCATTCCGCGGTCCTGCTCATCGAGTTCGGTTCCATCATCCTCGGCCTCGGCCTGCTCGGCCGGTTCGCCGCCCGCTTCCGGCTCTCGCCCATCCCGCTGTACCTGCTCGCCGGGCTCGCCTTCGGCGAGGGCGGGCTGCTGCCGCTGGGCGCGAGCGAGGAGTTCATCGCCATCGGTGCCGAGATCGGCGTCATCCTGCTGCTGTTGATGCTCGGCCTGGAGTACACGGCCGGCGATCTGGTCACCAACCTCAAGTCCCACTACCCGGCGGGGCTGGTCGATGGCGCCCTGAACGCCGTGCCGGGTGCCCTGGCCGCACTGCTGCTGGGCTGGGGGCCGGTGGCCGCTGTCGTACTGGCCGGCGTCACCTGGATCTCGTCGTCCGGGGTGATCGCGAAGGTGCTCGGCGACCTGGGCCGGGTCGGCAACCGCGAGACCCCGGTGATCCTCAGCGTGCTGGTGCTGGAGGACCTGGCGATGGCGGTGTACCTGCCGATCGTCACGGCGCTGGTGGCCGGGGCCGGACTGCTGGCGGGCAGCGTGACGCTGGCGATCGCGCTGGGCGCGGCGGGGCTGGTGCTGTTCGTGGCCGTGCGGTACGGGCGGGTGATCTCCCGGTTCGTGTCGAGCGACGACCCGGAGAAGCTCCTGCTGGTGGTTCTCGGGCTGACGATCCTGGTCGCGGGCGTGGCGCAGCAGCTCCAGGTCTCCGCGGCCGTGGGCGCGTTCCTGGTCGGCATCGCGCTGTCCGGGGAGGTCGCGGAGGGCGCGCACACCCTGCTGAGTCCGTTGCGTGACCTGTTCGCCGCCGTGTTCTTCGTCTTCTTCGGGCTGCATACGGACCCCGCCAGCATCCCGCCCGTCCTGCTCCCCGCCCTCGCGCTCGCCGTCGTCACCGCCGCGACGAAGATCGCCACCGGCTACTGGGCAGCCCGGCGCGCCGGCATCTCCGTCAAGGGCCGCTGGCGCGCGGGCGGCGCCCTGGTGGCCCGCGGCGAGTTCTCGATCGTCATCGCCGGCCTGGCGGTCAGCGCGGGCATCGAGCCGTCCCTGGGCCCACTGGCGACGGCGTACGTCCTGATCCTGGTCGTCCTCGGCCCGCTGACCGCGCGTTACACCGAACCGGTGGCTATGTGGTGGGGCGGCCGTGGGGGCGAGCGCCGGGACGCGCCGGAGAGTCCGCCTACGGCGACGGAGTCGCCGGGGGTGACCGCTTCGGCGGACGCCATGGACTCAGCGAAGGGTCACTGAGGCGTCGGGGCCGGGGGTTCGTAGGGGCCGCGGCGGCGCGGCGCCGGTGGGCGGATGGACGGGGAGTTGCTGTCAGCGGCCGCTACAAGGGGGCAGTCCATGCGGGGCATCGTCAGTGACCTGTGCTGAGGGGCACGCCGTAGGGCAGCACCGACGTGCACAGCGGCGCGCCCCCGGCCGTCAGACGGTGCCGGACAGCCCTGGCGGCGCAGCACCCCCGACACGTCAGGCGCCTCGTAGTGCTCGCCCTTGAGGATCTTGCCGTCCGCTCTGCGGGCGACACGGCCTTCGGGGCCCAGCTTGCTCATGTTGGAGCGGTGGACCTCGGCGATCACCGCGTCGGGGTCGATCCCATGGACGAGCGCCGTGCCGTACGCCACGTAGACCACGTCCGCCAGTTCGTGCGCGAGCGGGCCGGTGACCGAGACCTCGGCGACCTCCGCGGCCTCCTCCGCGAGCAACTCGCCCCGATGCGCCGCCAGTTCGGCAGACACCTCGGTCGGGTTACTGCGGACGTCCAGCCCGACGGCGCGATGGAAGGCACGGACCAGGTCGGCGGGCGAAGAGCTCATGCAGGGAACTCCAGCCACCGCCACTGACAGTCCCTCGGGGCGGCGCCGTCGCCGGCCTGTGACCCCGGCCCTGGTCAGCACCGCATTCGTGCTGGCAGGATCGCCCGCATGTCCCAGGTCTTCCCCCGTATCGGCAGGCGCCGGGCCCTGCAGGGCGCGGCTGCCGGGTTTGTCGTGTTCGGGCTGCTCCTGTGGTGGCTGCTGCCGCTCGGGGAGGATCCGCCCGGGGGGACGATCACGTTCAGCACCGGGACGCCGGCGGGCGTCTATCAGAAGTACGGCGAGCTGCTGCGCACCGAGTTGGACAAGGACATGCCGAACCTGAACGTGCGGCTCACGACCAGCGACGGCTCGCAGGAGAACGTCGCGCGCGTGGCGACCGGGAAGGCGGACTTCACGATCGCGGCGGCCGACGCCGTGGAGACGTACGAGCTGGCCGGCAGGCCCGGCGCCGACCGGCTGCGCGGTGTTGCGCGGTTGTACGACGACTATGTGCAGCTCGTCGTCCGGCCGGGCGCGGGCATCGACTCGGTGGCGGATCTGCGGGGCAAGCGGGTGGCCATAGGGCCGGCTCACTCGGGCGTACGGCTGATCTCCAACCGGGTGCTCGAGGCGGCCGGCATCGACCCGGAGAAGGGCATCACGCCGCTGTCCGACGGCATCGACACCGGGCCCGCCCGGCTCGAGAAGGGCGAGATCGACGCGTTCTTCTGGTCAGGCGGGCTGCCGACGGAGGGCCTGCTGAATCTTGCCGACAGCCTGGCCTACCGGTTCGTGCCGATCGACGCCGATCTTGTCGCCAAGGTGCATGCCAAGGGCGGTGCCACCCGGTACTACCGCGCCACCGAGATGCCGGAGTCGGCCTATCCCAGCATCCAGAAGGGCAACGCCGTGCCGACGATGGCCGTGTCCAACCTGCTGATCACCCGGGCCGACATGGATCCCCGGCTCACCGACTGGCTGACCCGTACCGTGATCAACAGCCGCGATGGCATCGGGAACCACGTCCACTCGGCCCAGCTGGTCGACGTACGCACCGCGATCTACACGGACCCGCTGGCGCTGCACGAGGGCGCGCGGCGCTACTACCGGTCCGTCAAGCCGTAGGGCCGGCTGTCGGTCGAGCCGTGGGGTGTGAGGGCCACCAAGCGCTCCGCCGGGCGGTGCCGCGCTGTGCCGTCGGTCGCCTGTGGCACCGTCGTGGCTGGTCGCGCCCACGCGGCGGAGCCGCATATGGATACAGCCCCGCGCCCGTTCGGGGCGCTGCCGAACCGCAGCGGACTACCCCGGGCCCGCTCAGGACACCGGCTCCGACCTCGGCACCGTCACCGTCGCCGTCAGTCCCCGCGGCTCGTGATGGCCGAACGAGATCGAGCCGCCTGCCGCCGCCAGCAGCGCACGCGTGATGGACAGGCCGAGGCCGGAGCCCTTGATGTTCTGGTGGCGGCCACTGCGCCAGAAGCGGTCGCCGATGCGGGCCAGCTCCTCGTCGGTGAGGCCGGGGCCGTTGTCGGTGACGACGACGGTCGCGGTGTCGCCGTTGGCCGTGACGGTCACCTCCACCCGCTCGTCCTTCGGCGTGAACTTCACCGCGTTGTCGATCACCGCGTCCAGCGCGCTGGACAGGGCGACGGGGTCGACCCAGGCCGTGGTGGGCGGGCAGTCCCCCACCAGCCGTACACCCTTGGCCTCGGCGGTCGGCGACCAGGCCGCGACGCGCTCGGCGGCCAGCCCGCCGATGTCGGTGAGCCTGAGGTCCGCCTCGGCGTGCTCGGCCAGGGCGAGGTCGAGCAGGTCGTCCAGGACCTGGGCCAGCCGCTTGCCCTCGGTCTGTACGGAGGCGATCTCCTGATTGCCCTCGGGCATCTCGAAGGCGAGGAGCTCGATACGCAGCAGCAGCGCCGCGAGGGGGTTGCGCAGCTGGTGGGAGGCGTCGGCGACGAAGGCGCGCTGCTGCTCCAGGACGCCCTCGACGTTGTCCGCCATCTCGTTGAACGACCGGGCCAGCCTGCGGAGTTCCGGCGGCCCGCCCGCCGCCGCGACCCGGGACTTCAGGCTGCCGCTCGCAATGGCGTGGGTGGTGGCGTCCAGGACCCGTACGGGCCGGAGCACCCAGCCGGTCAGTCGGAGCGCCGCGCCGACCGCCAGCAGCATCGCGGCGCTCTCGCCCGCGGCGATGATCAGCCAGCCGTGCAGGATCCGCGAACGCATCTGCCCGGTGGGCGAGTCGGTGACGACGACGGCGACGACGTCACCGTCCCTGATCACCGGGGACGCGACGACCAGCCGGTTGCGCTGCCAGGGCCACACCTGCCGCGGGTCGTGGCTGCGGCGGCTGAGCAGCGCCTCACCGAAGGCATCACGTACCTCGCCCTTTTCCGGCTGGTCCCAACTAGTCGGCGCACTGGCCATGGGGGTGCCGTTGCGGTAGAAGACACCGGCACGAATGCCGTAGACCTCGTAGTAGCTGAGCAGCTCGCGCTTGAGGACCTCCTGGCGTTCGTCGACGACCGTGGTGCCGGTCCGCCCGCTGGGCGTGTCGGTGACGAACTGGGCGAGGGCGGCGAAGCGTGCCGTGTCGTCGATCCGGTCGACGACCACCTTCTGCTGCTGGGCTCCGGCCACGCTGACGGCGAGCGGGAAGCCGAGGGCGAGCAGTACGGCCGCCATCAGGACGATGAGCAGCGGGAGGAGACGAGTGCGCACCCTTGCCCGCTACGGGGTGGGGGCGACGAGCCGGTAGCCGACGCCGCGCACGGTCTCGATCAGGGCCGGCATGCGCAGCTTGGCGCGCAGGGACGCGACATGCACCTCCAAGGTGCGCCCGGTCCCCTCCCAGCTGGTTCGCCATACCTCGCTGATGATCTGCTCGCGCCGGAAAACCACCCCGGGGCGCTGGGCCAGCAGGGCGAGGAGGTCGAACTCCTTGCGGGTCAGTTGGACAACCGAACCGTCCACACTGACCCGTCGCGTGGGCAGGTCGATGTGCATGGGGCCCAGCTTCAGCACGCTCTCTCCGCCGGCCGCGGCGTCCTCGTGGACGGTGCGCCGGCTGACGGCGTGGATACGGGCGAGCAGTTCTCCGGTGTCGTACGGCTTCACCACGTAGTCGTCGGCGCCCAGGTTGAGGCCGTGGATACGGGAGCGGACGTCGGAGCGCGCGGTGACCATGATCACCGGGATGCTGGTGCGCTTGCGGATCTTGCCGCACACCTCGTAGCCGTCCTGGTCGGGCAGGCCCAGGTCGAGCAGTACGACACCGAAACCGGCGCCCTCGGGAACGAGCGCCTGGAGAGCCTCCTCGCCGCTGCGGGCGTGCGTCACGTCGAAGCCGTGCCTGGCCAGGACCGCGGACAGAGCGGCGGCGACGTGGTTGTCGTCCTCGACGAGGAGCAGTCTCATCCCGGCTCCCTTCAGTTCATCGGCCGTACGGTGACGGTGTGTAGAAAAACGCGGGCACGCGCGCGTGCGCACGTTGCAGTCACGCTGATGGATGAGGACGGCGTCAAGAGGGTTCCGGTTGCGCGGCGTATCCGTTACCCGGAAGAAACCCGCCCAGGTCACAACTGCTACGACAGGTATCCGATTGCTATCGGATCGTGATGCTCAGATTCCCCTCAGATGTAGAGACGCAGTTCGCGTAGGGTTATTACTGTCCTCCGGAAACCGAGGAGGACGGAGCCTGAGTGCGATGACCAAAGTATCGGTGGCCAAGGAAGATGTGGCCGCAACCGGCGACCTGGTCGTCCTGAAGAGCGTCAACAAGCATTTCGGCGCGTTGCACGTACTCCAGGACATCGACCTGACGATCGCCCGCGGCGAAGTCGTCGTGGTCATCGGGCCCTCCGGGTCCGGGAAGTCCACCCTGTGCCGCGCCATCAACCGCCTTGAGACGATCGACTCCGGTGCGATCGCCATCGACGGCAAGCCGCTGCCCGCGGAGGGCAAGGAGCTCGCCCGACTGCGCGCCGACGTCGGAATGGTCTTCCAGTCCTTCAACCTCTTCGCGCACAAGACGGTGCTCGAGAACGTGATGCTGGGCCAGATCAAGGTCCGCAAGGCGGACAAGAAGAAGGCCGAGGAGAAGGCCCGCGCGCTGCTCGACCGGGTCGGGGTGGCCAACCAGGCCGACAAGTACCCCGCGCAGCTCTCCGGCGGCCAGCAACAGCGTGTCGCCATCGCACGCGCCCTCGCCATGGACCCCAAGGTCATGCTCTTCGACGAGCCGACGTCGGCTCTCGACCCGGAGATGATCAACGAGGTCCTCGAGGTCATGCAGCAGCTCGCCCGCGACGGCATGACCATGATCGTCGTCACCCATGAGATGGGCTTCGCCCGTTCGGCCGCCAACCGGGTGGTCTTCATGTCCGACGGCAAGATCGTCGAAGAAGCTGTGCCGGACCAGTTCTTCAGCAACCCGCGCAGCGACCGTGCCAAGGACTTCCTGTCGAAGATCCTCCACCACTGACCCCCACCCGTCGCGCCCGCGCGACGAGCTGCGTCACCCGCACCAAACGGCATTCTCCTCATCACACCAAGGGATGTTCACCATGAAGCTCCGCAAGGTCACCGCAGCGGCCGCGGCTGCGCTCGTCCTCTCCCTGACCGCGACGGCCTGTGGGGGCGACGACGGCAACGGCGACGCCGGGTCGGGCGCCACCGACGGCGGCGGCACGATCAAGGTCGGCATCAAGTACGACCAGCCCGGTCTCGGTCTGAAGGAGCCCAACGGTTTCTCGGGCTTCGACGTGGACGTGGCAACGTACGTGGCGAAGGAACTCGGCTACGCGCCCGACAAGATCGAGTTCGTCGAGACCAAGAGCGCCGACCGTGAGACGGCGCTGGCCCGCGGCGACGTGAAGTTCATCGCGGCGACCTACTCGATCACTGACGAGCGCAAGCAGAAGGTCGACTTCGCCGGCCCCTACCTGCTGGCCCACCAGGACCTGCTGGTCAAGGCGGACTCCGACATCGCCGAGGGCACCGACCTCAACGGCAAGAAGCTGTGCTCGGTGACCGGCTCGACCTCGGCGCAGAACGTCAAGGCCGAGATCGCTCCCAAGGCCCAGCTGAAGCAGCTCCCCACCTACTCGGAGTGCATCGCCGGTCTGCAGAGCGGCGCCGTGGACGCGGTGACCACCGACGACTCGATCCTCGCGGGCTTCGCAGCGCAGGAGCAGTACAAGGGCCAGTTCAAGCTGACCGGCCTGAAGCTCAGCAACGAGAACTACGGCATCGGCGTCAAGAAGGGCGACACCGAGACGGTCAACAAGATCAACGCCGCCCTCGAGAAGATGGTCAGCGACGGCGCCTGGGAGACCGCGGTCAAGGAGAACTTCGGTCCGGCGAACTACAAGAACGAGCCCGCCCCGAAGATCGGCGACATCAAGAGCTGAAGCAGCGCCTGACAGGTGCGCCGCCCGGCGGGGCGGCGCACCCGGGCATCTCTACACCCGGAAGCGCGGGAGATCGTGTTCGACTTTCTTGAAGGTTACGACGTCCTAGGGGCGTTCTGGACGACGGTGCAACTCACCGTCCTCTCCGCCGTCGGCTCGCTGATCTGGGGCACCGTGCTGGCCGCCATGCGGGTCAGTCCCGTCCCGCTCATGCGCGGGTTCGGCACCGCGTACGTGAACATCGTCCGGAACATCCCACTGACAGTCATCATCGTCTTCACCTCACTCGGCCTCGCCGACATCTTCAGGGTGACGCTGGGCGCCGCCGACGACTTCGAGGCCCTGAGCTTCCGGCTGTCGATCCTCGGTTTCGTCGCCTACACCGCGGCCTTCGTCTGCGAGGCGATCCGCTCGGGCATCAACACCGTGCCCGTCGGGCAGGCCGAGGCGGCCCGTGCCATCGGGCTGAGCTTCTCCCAGATCCTCTGGCTCATCGTGCTGCCACAAGCCTTCCGTTCGGTCATCGGCCCGCTGGCCAACGTGCTGATCGCGCTGACCAAGAACACCACCGTGGCAGCCTCGATCGGTGTGGCGGAGGCCGCCCTGCTGATGAAGGAAATGATCGAGAACGAGGCGCAGGTGGTGCTCATCGGCGTCGTCTTCGCGTTCGGATTCGTGGTTCTGACCATGCCCACCGGCCTCTTCTTCGGCTGGCTGAGCAAGCGACTGGCGGTGAAGCGATGACCTCGGTCCTCTACGACGCTCCCGGCCCCCGGGCCAAGCGGCGCAACATCATTCTCTCGGTGGTGTTCTTCGCCCTCCTTGCCCTGCTCGCGTGGTGGATCTACAAGACGATGGACGACAAGGGCCAGCTGAAGTGGGCCCTGTGGGAGCCGTTCACCGAGTCCGAAGCCTGGACGACGTATCTGCTGCCCGGCCTCGCCAACACCCTGAAGGCCGCCGCACTCTCCATGGTCATCGCCCTTCCGCTGGGCGCCATCTTCGGCATCGCCCGCCTGTCCGACCACCGATGGGTGCGGATCCCGGCCGGTGCGGTGGTCGAGTTCTTCCGGGCGATCCCGGTACTGCTGCTGATGCTGTTCGCCAACCAGTTCTACTCCAGCTACACGGACGTCAGCACCGACGACCGTCCGCTGTACGCGGTCGTCACGGGTCTGGTGCTCTACAACGCCTCGGTCCTCGCCGAGATCGTCAAAGCCGGCATCCTCGCCCTGCCCAAGGGGCAGACGGAGGCGGCCCAGGCGATCGGCCTGCGCAAGGGCCAGACGATGACCAGCGTCCTGCTGCCGCAGGCCGTCACCGCGATGCTGCCGGCCATCGTCAGCCAGCTGGTCGTCATCGTGAAGGACACCGCGCTGGGCGGCGTGATGATCGGCTTCACCGAGCTGCTCAACTCGCGCGGCACACTCGCGGCGTTCTACGCGACCGTCATCCCGAGCTTCATCGTGGTGGCCATTATCTACATCGTCCTGAACTTCATCCTGACGAGCTTCGCGAGCTGGCTGGAGGGCAGGCTGCGGCGCAGCAAGCGGAGCACGGGCGCGGTGCTCGGCGCCGAGGATGTCGAGGACCTCAACGCGGCCGAGGTCGGTGGCTCCTACGGGACGGGCGCATCCGCATGACCTGATGAGCAGTCAACTAGCGTGAACGGCGCGGAGGGCAGTGGCATGATCGCCACTGCCCTCCGTCACTTGACGCAAGCACCGGCAATAGGTTGCATACGTTCTGTGATCGTGCACCCTGCTCCAACTTCCTGTTCACACACGTCCCTGAGGACACCGCTGCGGGCAGGGGGCGCCGCGCCGTGGACCCGGTGATCATCGTCGGGGCGGGGCCCGTCGGGCTCACGCTCGCGCTCGCGCTGGCGCGTCAGGAAGTGCCGTCGGTGGTCCTCGACGAGGGCCCGGGCAAGGACGAGCCGCGTCCCGCACGCACCGTCGTGCTGCGCGAGGACACAGCCGCTCTCGTGGAACGCCTCACCGGCGTCCCGTCGGCCGAGGCCGGCTGCCGCTGGGCCGGATGGCGGTCGATGCGCCGCAAGCAGGTGATGCGGGCGGTCACCTTCGACGAGACCGGGCCGGACGCCCCGCTGCACATCGCACAGCACGTGCTGACGGCCTCCCTGCGCGCGGCCGTCACCGGCGAACGGCTGGTCAACATCGCGACGGACAGCCGCCTCGACACCATCGAGCAGGAACCTTCAGGCATCACCGCCCACACCCGCGGCCCCAAGGGAACGTGGTGGCGCGGCAGTTATCTGGTCGGCTGCGACGGCCCGCGCTCGACCGTGCGCAAGCTCCAGGACATCCGCTTCCCCGGCCGTACGGCGGTGGAGCGACACGCCGTGGCCGCGCTGCGTGCGGAACTTCCGTGGCCCGACGAAGCGTTGCTCCATCGGATGCCGCCGTGGCGGACGTCGGGCCCCTCGGCCGGGGAGGTGACCGGACGCCCGCTGCCGGACGGTGTCTGGCGGCTGGACTGGCTGCTGCCGCCCGGCAAGGACCTGGTCACGCCGGAGCTGCTGGTGGCCCGAGTCCGGGAAACGCTCGCGGGCTGGACGGGCGGTTCCACACCGCCGTACGAGCTGCTGGACACCGGAGTCCACATCGTCCACCACCGCCTGGCCCGGCGGTGGCGAGCGGGCCGGGTCTTCCTCGCGGGGGACGCCGCCCATCTGCTCGGTGCGCTGGGCACGCAGGGGCTGGACGAGGGGCTGAGGGACGCCGACAACCTCGCCTGGAAGCTGGCGCTGGCCTGGCACCACGGGCCGCACGAGGCACTGCTCGACAGCTACCAGGCCGAGCGGCGCGGCATCGTCGCCACCCGGCTGCGCGCCGCTGACCAGGCCCTGCCCCTGGTGCGCGGGGGCGGAGGGCTGCGGTCGTACGTCCCCGGATCGGCCCGGGGCCATGACGGCCTGCTCACCGACGGCCACCTGGGGCAGGGAGCACTGGGTGCGACGGGGGCGTACGACCGTTCACCGCTCGCGCCCCGGCCCCTCGAGGGCGAGACCGTCGTGGACACACTGCCCGGCGCACAGGTCACCGACGTCCGGGTCACCGCGGAGGACGGCTCCTTCGTACGGCTGCGGGACCGGCTCGGCCGTGGCGCGCTGCTCGTCGTGCTGGTCGCGCCGGGCACGGGCGTGTGGGAGCGGCGGCATTGGGTGACCGCCGGGATCATGCCCCGGCTGGCGGCGGCCGTGACCGCACTGCCACACCCGGCCGAGCTGCTGGTCACGGAGAGCTACCCGGGGGCGGCCGCGCACACGGTGCTGCTGGTGCGGCCCGATGGGCACCTGGTCACCGCGCTGAACGGCGTGCGCCCGGCCGACCTGTACACAGCGGCCGAGGCGACATTGGGCGGGCCGGTGCAGGCGAGGGCGGGGGCAGAGGCAGAAGCGGAGGCCACGGCGGGGTCGCGCTGAGCGGCACCCGGCGTCATCCGATCCGGTCCGCATAGTGTGAGCGGCACCCGATGCCGTCCGGTCCACATAGTGACGGTGAGTTGACCGGTCCACAACGACATGGTGTACTCCGCATCGTGATCGACACGTGTGTGCACCTGTGGCGGAGGGTCCATATGGACCTCGTCCGCTATGCGGGTTGCATGTGTACCCGGTCCTGCTGAATTCGCATCCCTCTTCATCCGCGCGCGCCACCGAAGTGCAGCCGCGCGCTCCCGCGAACGCTCATCAGGACGGTGTACGTGTCTGTCTCCCCCTCTCTCTCCAGCTCTGTCCCTGCCTCAGCGCCTACTGCGCCGACCCAGGCGGACCTTCTCGATTTCGTACGGCATACGGCGGCCGACGCCGAGTTGATCGCCTCGCTTCCACTCGACCCCGAAGGCCGCACCTGGGTGCGGCTGGAGGGGCCCGGCGGCAGTGAGGCCTGGCTGATCGGCTGGCCGCCCGGCACGGGCACCGGCTGGCACGACCATGCCGACTCGGTCGGTGCCTTCCTGACCGCCGCCGGCGAGCTCAAGGAGAACTCGCTCGCCGCCCGGCTGCCCACCGACGGCTGGAAGACCCTGGAACTCAGCGAGGACGTGGACCGGGAGCGCCGACTGCCGGCCGGCCAGGGCCGCTCCTTCGGCCACCACCACGTCCACGAAGTCCTCAACGAGTCGCCGGACCGGCACGCCATCTCCGTCCACGCCTACTATCCGCCCCTGCCACAGATCCGCCGTTACAGCCGCACCGGGCCGATCCTGCGCCTGGAGCAGGTCGAACGCCCGGAGGACTGGCAGTGAGCGGCGGCAGCAGTACGAGCGAACGGCCGGTCGGCATCGACGAGTTGCTGGAGCGGGTCCGCGAAAGCTACGGCCGCATCGAGCCGCAGGATGCCTACGACGCCGTCCAGGCCGGTGAGGCGCTGCTGGTGGACATCCGGTACTCGGCCCTGCGCGAGCGGGACGGTCTGATTCCGGGCGCGCTGGTCGTCGAACGCAATGAACTGGAGTGGCGCCTCGATCCCCAGGGCAGCCATCGCGCACCCGAGGCCATGAGCCACGACCTGCGTGTGGTCGTGGTCTGCAACGAGGGGTACGCCTCCAGTCTGGCGGTCGCATCCCTGCATCGGCTGGGGTTGCGGCGGGCCACTGATCTGGTGGGCGGTTTCCAG
Source organism: Streptomyces sp. DG2A-72 (assembly GCF_030499575.1). Taxonomy (NCBI): domain Bacteria; kingdom Bacillati; phylum Actinomycetota; class Actinomycetes; order Kitasatosporales; family Streptomycetaceae; genus Streptomyces; species Streptomyces sp. DG2A-72. Next base: position 7,822,981 of record NZ_JASTLC010000001.1, on the reverse strand, counting down.
GCCTGGCGGGATGCGGGGCTTCCGGTGACCTCGCGGCGGGGTTGAGCGACTTGCGGGCGAGGCTGTTACCGAGCCGAGCTGCTGCGAGCCCGTGCCGACGTGCCGACGTGCCGACGTGCCGAGCGATGATGCCGTCCATCACGCGGAACCGCTGGGCGAGTTCGTACGGCATGTGCGGCCCTGGACGCGATGGGCGCCCCCGCGCGTCCACCGTGTCCAGGGCCGACGTGCCGGGAGCACTCCCCCGCGGAGAGCCCCTTCAGAACCCGTCGTCTTCAGAACCCGTCGTCTTCAGGACCCGTTCGTCTTCAGAACCCCTCATCGCCGAGGAACTCCGTGTCCTCGCCCTCCTCTTCGAGCGCCTGCCGGACCACCCGTAGGGCCATGCCCTCGGGGTAGCCCTTGCGGGCGAGCATGCCCGCGAGGCGGCGGAGTCGCTTGTCGCGGTCGAGGCCGCGGGTGGCGCGCAGTTTGCGGGCGACGAGTTCGCGTGCGGTCGCTTCTTCCTGTTCGGAGTCGAGCTGCGACACGGCCGCGTCGATCAGTGTGGAGTCGACGCCCTTGGTCCGCAGTTCCTGTGCGAGGGCGCGCCGGGCCAGGCCCCTGCCGTTGTGCCGGGACTCCACCCAGGCGTCCGCGAACGCGCTGTCGTTGATCAGCCCGACCTCCTCGAACCGCGACAGCACCTCCTCGGCGGCATCGTCGGGAATCTCGCGCTTGCGCAGGGCGTCCGCGAGTTGCTTTCGCGTGCGCGGGGTCCCGGTGAGCAGGCGCAGACAGATCGCCCGCGCCCGCTCCACCGGGTCCCCTGAAGGTTCCTCCCGCTCGGCCCTCGACGAGGAGGAGGCGCCTTCGTCCTCACCGAACGGCTCCACGCGGCCACGCCGTCGGCGCCCGCGTCCACCGCCCGCGGAACGAGCTCCGCCGCCCGTGTCGCGGACTCCGCCATCCGCGTCCCGAGCCCCACTGCCCGCGTCACGATCCCCGCCGCCCGGGCGACGAGACCGGCCACGGCGGCGTGAACCGCCCGCCGAACCCGCGCCGGGCACCGCGCCACCGTCCGGCGACTCTCCCCCGTCCGGCCACGCCGCACCGCCCGGCTCGGCGCCGTACTCCCCGCCCGTGCCATACCGCTCCGCATGGTCGTACAGCACGGCCGCGTCACGGTCCCCGCGGTCGTCCGCCGCGCAAGAGCCTCCGACACCCGGTCTCTGCCGCTCACGCGGAGCGTCCGGGTAGACGTACTCGGCCCAGTCGGTTCGTCGTGTCACGGCGTCAGCTCTTGGCGGTCGCGGCCTTGGTCTTGGCGACCTTGGCGGCAGCCGGCGCGGGCGCCGTCTTCGCGGCGTCGTCAGCGGTGGCGGAGACCGCTGCGTCCGCGCCCGGTTCGGCGGTCGGCTCCTCCGGGCGTACGCCGACGCCCAGCTTCTCCTTGATCTTCTTCTCGATCTCGTTGGCCAGGTCGGGGTTGTCCTTGAGGAAGTTGCGCGCGTTCTCCTTGCCCTGGCCGAGCTGGTCGCCCTCGTACGTGTACCAGGCGCCGGCCTTGCGGACGAAGCCGTTCTCCACGCCCATGTCGATCAGGCCGCCCTCGCGGCTGATGCCCTGGCCGTAGAGGATGTCGAACTCGGCCTGCTTGAAGGGCGGCGCGACCTTGTTCTTGACGACCTTGACGCGAGTGCGGTTGCCGACCGCGTCGGTGCCGTCCTTCAGGGTCTCGATGCGACGGATGTCGAGCCGCACCGAGGCGTAGAACTTCAGCGCCCGGCCACCGGTCGTGGTCTCCGGCGAGCCGAACATCACGCCGATCTTCTCGCGGAGCTGGTTGATGAAGATCGCGGTGGTCTTCGACTGGTTGAGCGCGCTGGTGATCTTCCGCAGCGCCTGGCTCATCAGACGGGCCTGCAGTCCGACGTGACTGTCGCCCATCTCGCCCTCGATCTCCGCGCGCGGGACGAGCGCGGCGACGGAGTCGATGACGATCAGGTCGAGGGCACCGGAGCGGACCAGCATGTCCACGATCTCCAGCGCCTGCTCGCCGTTGTCCGGCTGGGAGAGGATCAGGTTGTCGATGTCGACGCCGAGCTTCTTCGCGTACTCGGGGTCGAGGGCGTGCTCCGCGTCCACGAAGGCGACCTGGCCGCCCGCCTTTTGAGCGTTCGCCACCGCGTGCAGGGTCAGCGTGGTCTTACCGGAGGACTCCGGTCCGTACACCTCCACCACGCGGCCGCGCGGCAGGCCACCGACGCCGAGGGCGACGTCGAGCGCGGTCGACCCGGTGGGGATGACCTCGATGGGCTCGTTCGGCCGCTCGCCCAGGCGCATGACCGCGCCCTTGCCGAATTGCCGTTCAATCTGTGCGAGCGCGGCGTCCAGGGCCTTCTCGCGGTCGGTACCTGCCATGGGTTCCACCCGGTTTGCTTGAGTCGATCGCTTCACGTCAAAGACGCTAACGCCTGCCACTGACAATGCGCCCCGACGCCCGTCCGGCCTGTGGATAACTCGGGCACTTCTCCATCCAAACCCGGTGGAAATCCCCGTCGAGAGCCTCGCCGGAGCCTCCATGAGAATGGATGTTCGATTTTTGTGTCAAGCACACCACGCGACACCTCCGAGCCTACGTTCACGGCCCGACAACGCCCCGAATTCGCCGGATCCGCCCGGGATTCAGCGCTCCGTCCGGGAGTCAGCGCTCGTCCGGGGCCTGGTCGCCCACAGCTCACGCGCCCGCATGAACAGGCCGGGCCCGGACTCCCCTCTCCGATGCCCATGGACACGGGGGTCGTCCGTGACGTCGTACCGCTTCACATAGGCCCCGAGGAACGCCTGCAGCGTGGCGACCGCCGGAATGGCGATCAGCGCGCCGACGGCACCGAGGAGGGCAGTGCCCGCGACGACCGAGCCGAAGGCGACCGCGGGGTGGATGTCGACGGTCTTCGCGGTCAGCTTGGGCTGCAGCATGTAGTTCTCGAACTGCTGGTAGATCACGACGAAGATCAGCACCCACAGCGCGTACCAGGGATCGACGGTGAAGGCGATCAGCATCGGCAGGGCGCCCGCGAGATAGGTGCCGATGGTGGGGATGAACTGCGAGACCAGGCCCACCCACACGGCGAGCACGGGCGCGTACGGCACGTCCAGTATCTGGAGCAGGATGTAGTGCGCGACTCCGGAGACGAGCGCCATCAGGCCGCGTGAGTACAGATAGCCACCGGTCTTGATGACGGCGATCTCCCACGCGCGCAGCACCTCGGCCTGCCGGGCGGGCGGCAGCACCGAGCAGATCGCGCGCCGCAGCCGGGGGCCGTCCGCGGCGAAGTAGAACGAGAACAGCGCGATCGTCAGCAGCTGGAACAGGCCTCCCAGGACCTGGGTGGATACATCCAGGACGCCGGTGGCGCTGTTCTGCACGTAGCTGCGCAGCCAGTCGGAACGGAGCAGACCCTCCTGGATGTCCACCCGCTTCAGATCGGCGTGAAAGTGCGCGTTGACCCAGTTGATCACGGAGTCGAGGTAGTTCGGGAAGTCCTCGACGATCTTGATGATCTGCCCCGCGAGCATCGAACCGAGCAGCGTGACGAACCCCGCGGCCGCGATCATCACGGTGAAGAAGACGAGGAAGGTGGCCAGTCCCCTGCGCATCCCGCGCGCGGCCATCCAGCTCACCGCGGGCTCGATGGCCAGGGCCAGGAAGAAGGCGATGAGGATGTTGATCAACAGGCCGGTGAGCTCATGGAAGGCCCAACTGCCCAACTGGAACACGGCGAAGAGGGTGAGCGCGAGCACCATGGCGCGCGGCAGCCAGCGCGGCATGCGGGCGTTCGACCCGGCGCCGTCGGCCGGGGGACGGGTGGGCGGCGTCGTGCCCAACGGGGATGCCTGCGGGGTGACCTGGCCGGTCTCGTCAGTGCGTGCCACGGAGCAAGTCTCGCCCACGGCACCGACAATCGGACCCCGTGCTGCGATCTTCGTGACCTGTCAGCGCTTGTCCTGTGGCACGTTCATGACCGCGCAAACCACGCGCCATACGTCCTTGGCCTCCCAGCCGGCATCGAGCGCCCCGTACACCGTGCGCCCGCCGAGCTCCGCCATCACGTGGTCGCGCGCGAACGTATCGGCGTATCCCTGACCGAAGTGGTCAGCCATCCGCTGCCAGAAGACCGTCAACCGCATGACTCCAGTATCCCGCCCCTGAGAGTGGGCCTCGGCCGGGAGCCCTCGCCGGGACCGCGTTGCGCCCTACGGTCTGTCGCATGGCCGAATCCGGAGCTTCCCCACTCCCCCCGACGCCCCCGGCGCACTCCCCGCTCTTCCGCGCCGAGCAGTTCGTCTGGCTCACCGCGCGCGTGCTGGAACAGCGCCTGTTCGCCCACCACTTCCTGCACGGCAGCCCCGACCCCGTAGAGGCCGCGCTCGACGCCTACCGCAACGAGGACGGCGGGTACGGCCATGCGCTGGAACCCGATCTGCGCGGCCCCGTGAGCCAGCCCCTGCACACCGGTCACGCCCTGCGTGTGCTGGACTCCATCGGACGCTGCGCCGGGCAGCGAGTGGAGCGCGTGTGCCGCTATCTGACGTCCGTCTCCACTCCGGACGGCGCACTGCCGTCCGTCCACCCCGCCCAGCGCGGCTACCCCACCGCCCCCTTCGTGCCGATCGTCGACGACCCACCCAGCGAACTCCTGGCCACCGGACCGGTGGTCGGCCTGCTGCACCGCAACGAGGTGTGGCACGCCTGGCTGTTCCGGGCCACGGACTTCTGCTGGCACACGGTCGAGTCCCTGAAGCAGTCCCATCCGTACGAGATCCAGGCGGCCGTGGCCTTCCTGGACTCCGCGCCCGACCGCCCGCGCGCGGAGGCGGCCGCCGACCGCCTCGGCCGCCTGGTACGCGAGCACCGGCTCGCGGCACTGGACCCGGAGCACCTCGACGCCTTCCCGGTCGCGCCCGGCTACGCCCCGGAGGAACACCACTTCCCGTACGACTACGCCAGGACCCCAGGTTCTCTCGCGCGCGCGTGGTTCACCGACGAGGAGATGGAACGCTCCCTGGACCACCTGGCGAGCCGGCAGCAGGAGGACGGCGGCTGGCCGATCACCTGGCGCCAGTGGGCACCGGGCACAGCACTGGAGGCACGCCCCATGGTGACGATCGAGGCGCTGCGCACCCTCAGGGCGTACGGCCGGACCATCGGCTGAGCCCGGTCACCCGCCCACGGCGCGCACCCCGGCCGTCACCACCACGGCCGCCGCGACGACCAACAGGAACGGAGCGCGCAGCACCAGTGCGACAGCGGCTGCGGCGAGACCGGCGGCCCTGGCGTCCAGCACCAGAGCGCGGCCGTCGTCGAAGGTCTGCTGGGCCGTGAGGGCGGCGAGGAGGGCGACGGGCAGCAGGGCTGCCAGGCGCCTGACAAGCGGCCTCTCGAGGGCACCCGCGGGCACGAGCAGTCCGGCGAGCTTGACGGCGTAGCAGCCGACGGCGGTCGCGGCGATCGCGATCCAGATGTTCAACGGGCCTCCTCTTCCGCCTCGTCGCGTACGGTGCCCCTGCGCCGCCCCTCCAGGAAGAGCACCACCGGTGCCGCGAGCGCGGCCGCCAGGACCGGCACTCCGGCGGGCAGGACAGGCAGTAGGCCAAGGCCCAGGAGGACGGCGAGAGCGGCCACGGCCCGCTCGGTGGTGGATTTCAGCATCGGCGCGAGCAGTGCCAGGAAGACTGCCGGCCCTGCCGCGTCGATCCCCCACGCGTCCGTGTCGCCGATGGCTTCGGCTCCCAGCGCGCCGAGCAGCGTGGTGAGGTTCCACAGCACGTACAGGGCCAGTCCGGTGACGGCGAAGCCGATACGGGCGCTGCGTCGCGTCGGCTGCGCGAGCGCCACGGCCGCCGTCTCGTCGATGACCCACTGGGCGGCGAACGGCCGCACCGCGCGCGGGAGTGCCAGCAACTGCGACAGCCGCAGCCCGTAGAAGGCGTTGCGCACGCCAAGGAAGAAGGCACCCGCGGCTGCCGTGAACGGATTGCCGCCCGCCGCCAGCGCCCCCACCAGCGCGAACTGGGACGCGCCGGTGAACACCAGAAGGCTCAGCGCACAGGTCTGCAGGAGCGTGAGCCCGCTTCCGGCCGAGGTCACCCCGAAGGCGAACCCGGACAGTCCTACGGCGACCCCGACTCCGAGGGCGTCGCGGACGACGGCGGCGTCGGCCCTGTCTTCTGCTCCGGCGCGTATCTCCGGGAGAGCTGTATGGTCTGCCACGCCTGGGACGGTAGGCGCAGCCCCTGCTGCGCGTCTTGTACGTTCTTGCGCTCACGCCGGTACGCCCCCGGAGGGACCCCGACGATCCGGCTGAAGTGGCGGTTCAGGTGGGGCTGATCGGTGAACCCCACCGCCACGGCCGCCTCGGCGGGCGTCGAACCCGCGTCCAGGAGGCGTCGCGCCCGCCGCACGCGCGCGTCGGTGAGCCAGGCATGCGGCGGCATCCCGTAGGCGTCCCGGAAAGCCCGAAGCAGGGCGAAGGGACTGGTTCCGAACTCGGCCGCCAGCCGCTCCAAAGTCGGCGGCTCGGCCATCCGCTCCTCCAGCACGGCACGCGCGCGTGCCGCGATCCGCGCGCCTGCCGTCCGCGGGTCTCGCCGCGGCAGCGGCCCGCCGTTCAGCCTGAGCAGCCGGGTCACCGCGACCCTCAGCAGGGTGTCGGCGGCCAGCGCGTTGCCCTCGTCGGCGGCTCGGAGCACCTGATGCACCAGGCTCACGGTGTACGGATCGTCGACCACGGGGCTGATGAAGCCGGGGGTACCGCGGATCGTCGTGGTCTCCGCGGCGATCTCGGCCACGACCTCCGGCGAGGGGTACACGGCGCCGTACCGCCATCCCTCGGGCACGCCCGCACGGCCGGTGTGCGCGGTGTCCGGGTTGACCAGCGCGAGCGCGCCGGGGCCGGCGTACTCGTCGGCACCGCGGTGGTGGAACACCTCCACGCCCTCGGCTATGGCGGCGATGACGAAGTTCTCGTGCGTGTGCCGCACGAAGGTCTTGTGGATGTACCGGGCCCGCAGCAGATCGACACCGGGCAGCTCCGCGTACTGCCAGTGCCGCGCCCGCTCACCCGAACCGGCCATGCCCCCATTCTCACCACGACCCCGCCAACGTCTCACCACGACCCCGCCCCACCTCGCCGCCGGATATGTCGTCGCAGGTCAGAGCGATTGTCAGTGGCCGGGTGCAGGATGGACGCATGGTCAGCTCCGCACATCGAGCCCTGGACGGCTTCTCCCCCGCGACCCGCGGCTGGTTCACGGGGGCCTTCTCCGCGCCCACCGCGGCCCAGGCGGGCGCGTGGCGGGCCATCGGGGAGGGCTCGGACGTGCTGGTGGTGGCCCCCACCGGCTCCGGCAAGACCCTGGCCGCCTTCCTGGCCGCCCTCGACCAGCTCGCCTCGACACCCCCGCCGGCCGACCCGAAGAAGCGCTGCCGTGTCCTCTATGTGTCTCCGCTGAAGGCCCTGGCGGTCGACGTCGAGCGCAACCTCCGCAGTCCATTGACCGGCATCCGGCAGGAATCCGTGCGCCTCGGCCTGCCCGAGCCGGAGGTCAAGGTGGGCATCCGCTCGGGCGACACCCCGGCCGCCGAGCGCCGCGCCCTGTCCACCCGCCCCCCGGACATCCTGATCACCACCCCGGAGTCCCTGTTCCTGATGCTGACGTCGGCCACCCGCGATGCGCTGACCGGCATCGAGACGGTGATCCTGGACGAGGTGCACGCGGTGGCCGGTACCAAGCGCGGCGCCCACCTCGCGCTCTCCCTGGAGCGCCTCGACGAACTGCTCCCGAAGCCCGCCCGCCGTATCGGCCTCTCCGCCACCGTCCGCCCGGTCGATGAGGTGGCCCGCTATCTTTCCCCCCGCCGCAAGGTGGAGATCGTCCAGCCCAAGTCCGGCAAGGAGTTCGACCTCTCCGTCGTCGTCCCGGTCGAGGACCTGGGCGAACTGGGCGGCTCCCCGGTGGCCGACGGCAGCGAAGGGGCCGAACGCCCGTCGATCTGGCCGCATGTGGAGGAGCGCATCACCGACCTGGTGCAGGCCCACCGCTCGACGATCGTGTTCGCCAACTCCCGCCGCCTCGCGGAACGTCTGTGCAACCGGCTCAATGAGATCGCCTACGAGCGGGCCACCGGCGAACCCCTGGACGAGCACCACGCCCCCGCCGAACTCATGGGCGGCTCAGGAGCAGCCCAGGGCGCCCCACCCGTCATCGCCCGCGCCCACCACGGCTCGGTCTCCAAGGAGCAGCGCGCCCTCGTCGAGGAGGACCTCAAGGCAGGACGGCTCCCGGCCGTGGTCGCCACCTCCAGTCTCGAACTCGGCATCGACATGGGCGCCGTCGACCTCGTCGTCCAGGTCGAATCCCCGCCGTCCGTGGCCTCCGGCCTCCAGCGCGTAGGCCGCGCGGGACACCAGGTCGGCGCCGTCTCCACCGGCGTGGTCTTCCCGAAGTACCGCGGCGACCTCGTCCAGGCGGCCGTGGTCACCGAGCGCATGCGCACCGGCTCGATCGAGTCGCTGAAGGTGCCGGCCAATCCACTGGACGTCCTCGCCCAACAAATCGTCGCCATGACGGCGTTGGACACCTGGCAGCTCGACGACCTCCTCGCCACGGTCCGCCGGGCCGCACCCTTCGCCTCGCTCCCGGAGTCGGCGTTCACAGCCGTGCTCGACATGCTCGCGGGCCGCTATCCGTCCGACGCCTTCGCGGAGCTGCGTCCGCGCGTGGTGTGGGACCGCGTCGCCGGCACGATCACCGGCCGCCCCGGCGCCCAGCGTCTAGCCGTCACCTCCGGGGGCACGATTCCCGACCGGGGCCTGTTCGGAGTGTTCCTTGCCGGAGCCGACCCCAAGAAGGGCGGCGGCCGGGTCGGCGAGCTCGACGAGGAGATGGTCTACGAGTCCCGCGTCGGGGACGTCTTCACCCTCGGCACCAGCTCCTGGCGCATCGAGGACATCACCCGGGACCGCGTTCTGGTCTCCCCCGCGCCGGGTGTACCGGGCAGGCTCCCCTTCTGGAAGGGCGACCAGCTGGGCCGCCCGCTCGAACTGGGCCGCGCGGTCGGCGCGTTCCTCCGCGAGGTGGGTTCCCTGCCCAAGGACGACGCCCGCCTCCGCCTGCTCGCCGCGGGCCTGGACACCTGGGCCGCGGACAACGTCCTGTCCTACCTGGACGAACAGCGCGAGGCCTGCGGCCACATCCCGGACGACCGCACGATCGTCGTGGAGCGGTTCCGCGACGAGCTCGGCGACTGGCGGATCGTCGTCCACTCCCCCTTCGGCGCCCAGGTGCACGCCCCCTGGGCCCTGGCGCTCGGCGCCAAGCTCTCCGAGCGGTACGGCATGGACGCCCAGGTCATGCACGCCGACGACGGCATCGTGCTGCGCCTGCCCGACGCCGACATCATGGGCCTGGACCTGCTCGACCAGGCACCGATGAAGGCAGGCACGGAGTACGACGCCGAGCAGGCGCCGGTCGGCGCGGCGGACGTGGTCTTCGACAAGGGCGAGGTCGACCAGGTCGTCACCGACCAGGTGGGCAGCTCGGCGCTGTTCGCGTCCCGTTTCCGCGAGTGCGCCGCCCGCGCGCTGCTGCTGCCGCGCCGCAACCCCGGCAAGCGCACCCCGCTGTGGCAGCAGCGTCAGCGCGCCGCCCAACTGCTCCAGGTGGCCAGCGAGTTCGGCTCGTTCCCGATCGTCCTGGAAGCGGTCCGCGAGTGCCTCCAAGACGTCTTCGACGTCCCCGGACTCGTCGAGCTGATGGGCGACCTGGAGTCCCGCAAGGTCCGCCTGGTCGAGGTCACCACCGCCGAGCCCTCCCCCTTCGCCCGCTCCCTCCTCTTCGGGTACGTGGCACAGTTCCTGTACGAGGGAGACTCCCCGCTCGCCGAGCGCCGCGCCGCCGCCCTCTCCCTGGACTCGCGGCTGCTGGCCGAGCTGCTCGGCCAGGCGGAGCTGCGCGAGCTGCTCGACGCCGAGGTTCTCACCGAGCTGGAGAAGGAACTCCAGTGGCTCACCGAGGACCGCCGCGCCAAGGACGCCGAGAGCGTCGCCGATCTGCTGCGCCTGCTCGGCCCGCTGACGGAGGCCGAGTTGGCCGAGCGGGGCGCCGAACCGCAGTGGGCCCAGGACCTGGCCGGTGCGCGCCGCGCCATCCGGGTCCGGATCGCCGGCGCCGACCACTGGGCGGCGATCGAGGACGCGGGCCGCCTGCGCGACGCGTTGGGCACGGCGCTGCCGGTCGGCGTCCCGGAGGCCTTCACCGAGCCGGTCAAGGATCCGCTCGGCGACCTCCTCGCCCGGTATGCCCGCACCCACGGCCCGTTCACATCGGCCACCGCGGCGGCCCGCTTCGGTCTGGGCGTGGCGGTCACCGAGGGCGCGTTGCAGCGCCTGGCGGCGAACGGCCGGGTCGTACAGGGGGAGTTCCACCCCGCCGGCATCGGTCAGGAGTGGTGTGACGCGGCGGTCCTGCGCCGTCTCCGGCGCCGTTCGCTGGCCGCGCTGCGGCATGAACTGGAGCCGGTACCGCCGCCCGCGCTGGCCCAGTTCCTGCCCCAGTGGCAGCACATCGGCAAGGGCCACGGACTGCGCGGCATCGACGGACTGGTGCGTGCCGTGGAGCAGTTGCAGGGCGCGTCCGTACCGGCATCGGCACTGGAGAAGCTCGTCCTGCCGTCCCGCATCGCGAACTACACGCCCGCATTGCTCGACGAACTCACCGCCACGGGAGAGATCGTCTGGGCCGGCGCGGGCGCGCTCCCCGGCAAGGACGGCTGGGTGTCCCTCTACGTCGCGGACGCGGCCCCACTGCTCCTGCCGCCCCCGCATCCCCTGGAACTGACCGCACTCCATCAGTCCGTCCTGGACGCCCTCTCCGGGGGCTACGGCCTGTTCTTCCGCCAGATCGCCGACCAGGTCCGGGCCACCACCCATCCCGACGCCACGGACCCCCAACTGGCCGACGCCATCTGGGACCTCGCCTGGTCGGGCCGCCTGACGAACGACACCCTCACCCCCATGCGCTCCCTCCTGGGCTCGGGCCGTACCGCGGGCTCCACGGCCCACCGCGCCAAGCGCACGGTCCCACGCGGTCGCTACGGCTCGCTGACCGCCGCCGCCCGCCCCGCCTCCCGCACCGGCCCCCCGACGGTCGCCGGCCGCTGGTCCCTGCTGCCGGAGCGCGAGCCCGACACCACCGTCCGCGCCCACGCCCTGGCCCGCACCCTCCTCGACCGGCATGGCGTGGTGACACGGGGAGCCGTCTCCGCCGAAGGCGTCGAGGGCGGCTTCTCGGCGACGTACCGCATCCTGTCCGCCTTCGAGGAGAGCGGCCAGGCAAGGCGCGGCTACGTGGTGGAGGGCCTGGGCGCCGCCCAGTTCGCCATGGACGGCGCGGTCGATCGCCTCCGCGCGGTGGCGTCCGCCCGAGAACGGGGCGAGGCCCTGCCACCCGAGCCGTACGACGCCTCCCACGGCTTCCCGCCCGGTGCCTTCGAGCCGCTGGACGGCTTCACGCCGGAGGGCTTCGACGCGTCCGACGGCTCCACAGCGGACGGCTTCGAGGAAACCGACGGCTCGACTCCCGGCCGTGACTACGATTCCGCTCCCGGCCATGACTACGGCTCCACTCCCGGCCATGACTTCGGAACCCCCGGCTTCGAAGACGGCTTCGGCACCCCCCGCTCCCACGCCTCCCGCCCCAACTCCCCCCGCCCCCGCGACGAGTACACATCACCGCGCGACTTCCCCCCACCCCGTACGACCCCGCACCGCACCCGCACCACACCCGACTCCCGAGCCGTCGTCCTCGCCGCCGCCGACCCCGCGAACGCGTACGGTGCCGCGCTTCCCTGGCCCGAGCCTCCGACAGGCGCCGGGCACAAGCCGGGTCGCAAGGCGGGCTCCCTCGTGGTCCTCGTCGACGGCGAGCTGACGCTCTACATGGAGCGAGGCGGCAAGACGCTCCTGGCCTGGCCCTCCACCCCGGACAGCGCGGCCACGGACGACCCACGCCTGCGGGAGGCCGCGGACGCGCTCGCCACGGCCGCCCGCGCGGGCTCCCTCGGCACGGTCACGGTGGAACGCGTCAACGGCGCCTCGGCCCTGACTTCCCCCCTCGGCAGCCTCCTGGAAGGATCCGGTTTCATCGCCACCCCCAGGGGCCTCAGACTGCGGGCCTGACCCACCCGCACGCACGTGCACGGCATCACAGCACCACGACGGCAACCCTCGTCGGAGCAACACGGCAACCCCCGTCAAGGACGACGCCCCCGAAGGAGAGACGGACCGACATGCCCGAAGGAGACACCGTCTGGCAAGCCGCAAGGCGCCTGCACGGCGCGCTCGCGGGCCAGATGCTGACCCGGAGCGAACTCCGGGTCCCCAAATTCGCCACCGTCGACCTCACCGGCCGGACCGTCCTGGAGGTCACTCCCCGCGGCAAGCACCTGCTCGCCCGCATCGAGGGCGGCCTGACCCTCCACTCGCACCTACGGATGGACGGCTCCTGGAAGGTGTTCGACGCGGGCCAGCGCTGGACCGGCGGCCCCGCCCACCAGATCCGCGCCATCCTCGGCGCAGCTGCCCACACAGCCGTCGGCTACCGCCTCCCCGTCCTGGACCTCCTCCGCACCACCGACGAGCACCGCGCCGTGGGCCACCTCGGCCCCGACCTCCTGGGCCCGGACTGGGACCCCGACCGCGCCCTGGTCAACCTCCTCTCGGACCCCGCCCGCCCCCTCGGCGAGGCCCTGGTCGACCAGCGCAATCTGGCCGGTATCGGCAACGTCTACAAGAGCGAGCTCTGCTTCCTGCTCCGCGCCACCCCCTGGCTTCCCATCGGCGCCCTCCCCACCGAGCACGCCGCACAGCTGCCCGCCCTCGCCAAGCAGCTCCTGGAGGCCAACCGCGACCGCCCTGCCCGCACCACCACGGGCCGCCGCGGCCAGGACCTCTTCGTGTACGGCCGCGCACCCCGCCCCTGCCTCCGCTGCCACACCCCGATCCGCGTGGCCGACCAGGGCGACGGCCGCCGCGACCGCCCCACGTACTGGTGCCCGACGTGCCAGGCCGGCCCCGTCCCGGCGCCCGGCACCTCTCGCAGGAGACGGAACCCACCCTCGTACGACTGAACGAACCGGCCGATGCGACCGCACCCGCCCCCGCACAACTAATTGACGGGCCGTCAGAAACCCTCGTACCGTCCCTTCATGCCCGTCAAGGCGTACGACCTCACCGGACGCACCGCATTCGTCACCGGGGCCGCCGGCGGAATCGGCCGGGCCTCGGCGGTCCTGCTCGCGGAGGCGGGAGCCACCGTGCACTGCGCGGACCGCGACACACAGGGCCTGCACGAGACGGCGACCCTGATCAAGGACACCGGTGGCACCGCCCACACCCACGCCCTCGACGTCACCGACCGCACGCGGCTCCAGCAGGCCGTCCACTCCTGCGAGCATCTGCACGTCATGGCCGCGGTCGCGGGAATCATGCACAGCAGCCCCGTCCTGGACACCAGGGACGAAGACCTCGACCGCGTACTGAACGTCAACTTCAAAGGCGTGCTGTACGCCTGCCAGGAGGCCGCCCGGCTGATGCTCGCCCAGCAGATCAGGGGCAGCATCATCACCATGGCGTCAGGAGCCGTCGACACCGGCGGCCCCGGCCTGCTCTGCTACGGCGCCGCCAAGGCGGCCGTGGTCCAGCTGACGAAGACACTGGCAGCCGAGGTCGGCCGGCACGGCATTCGCGTCAACGCGGTCGCTCCGGGCTGGATCCGTACGCCCATGACGGACCGCCACGACAGCGAGGCTCAGGCGCACACCGAGTCGCTGATGGCCCGGAGGTCGCCACTGGGCCGGGTCGGCGAGCCGGAGGACGTGGCCCACGCGGTCCTGCATCTGGCGTCGGACGCGTCGGCCTTCACTACGGGCCAGATCCTGCGCCCGAACGGCGGGGTGGCGATGCCCTGGTAGCGAGGGCCACCCGCCAGGCCTCCCGCCAGCGTCCGGCCCGCACGGCGCCTGCCGCCCGCTCCTTCGGCACACAGTGCACCGGCAGCAGACTCAGTCCCCATCCCCCGGCGGCGACAGCGCCCTCCAGCACCCCGACATCGGGCGCCAGGGCGAGCCGCAGCACTGCCCACCACCACAGCACCCCGAGCCCGAGGGCCGCCCCCCAGCGCACTATCGACCCCGTCATGGCACCACCTCCGGCCCGACGCTAGAGGGCCACCTCACCCGCCGGAAGGGCGCACCCACGGCACACGGATGCAGCACAGGCCAGTACCGTCACACCCAGGAGGCACGACCCCCGTCAAGCACGGCGCCCTCAAGCTCGCGGCCCGGATCATCCCGCGAGCACGACCACGTCACAGACCTGCGGCTCGGAACATCCCGCAAGCACCACCACGTCACCCGTTCTCGGCCTGGAACATCCAGTGATGCTTCTCCAGGTCCGCGGTGACCCCGATGAAGATGTCCTGGCTGACCGGATCGGGCTCGGCGGTCGTCCCGATCCGTTCCCGCATGCGAGTGATCACCGCACCCAGGGCATCGACCAGCGCAGCCACCGCATCGCCGTCCGTGACCCAGCCCTCGCGCACCGGACCGATGCCGCTGCCGACCGCCACCGTCGCGGCGCGCCCGTCCGGCGAGACACCCAGCGCCGAGGCGCGCTCGGCGACGGTGTCGGAGTGCGTCCTGGCCAGGGCCACCACCTCGTCGAGCTGAAGATGGACGGAACGGAAGCGCGGGCCGACCACGTTCCAGTGGATCTGCTTGGCCACCAGGGCGAGGTCCACCAGGTCGACGAGGGCGCCCTGCAGCGCCTCGGACACGGTCTTCAGATCCGCGTCGGACAGCGGGCTCTTGACGACGTACATCCGAACCTCCGTTGGGTTGCCCCGTCACATCTCTCCACCATGACCGCCCCACCCGACACCGGCAAACGGACCAAAAGGAACATATAGGGAACGAGAAAACCCCGGCAGCGCTCCCCCGGGTCTTCCCGGAAGAGCCCCGACCGGGGCTTCACACACTTCGTCAGCTCATGCGCGTAGGCGCATGACTCACGCGGCAACCACGTCCACGGCCTCGGCGGGCGCCTTGATGGTCACCCGTTCCGGTGGCACACCGGTCACCGATACGGAACCCAGCATCGGACGCACCGACGTGGGTACGGACTCGCTCGAAGTGGCCGCAGCGGACCGGGCCAGCTCGGCGAGTGCGAGCTCGTCGCTCACTTCCCGCATGAGTTCGGACATCCGTACGTCCAGCGCGTTGCAGATGGCGGACAGCAGCTCGGAGGAAGCCTCCTTCTGCCCCCGCTCCACCTCGGAGAGATAGCCGAGTGAGACTCGGGCGGACGAGGAGACTTCGCGCAGAGTACGGCCCTGGCGTTGGCGCTGCCGACGCAGCACGTCACCCAATAGGCGACGGAGCAGAATCATCGGTGGCTCCCTCCTCGGACCGCGTAGCCGCATCCTTCACGCCCCACCGTACCGCCTTGCGCCGCGGCCGTGCGGGGAGCGATGTCGTGTTCACTCAGGGCTGCAAACATCAAAACCCCCCGTTCTGTTCCGTATCCTGTGCCCGCTCATTCCCAGTCTGTTCGCTCGCAAGCTGCTGCAGGAGCAGAGCGAGTACGCTCCGTACACTCTCCATACGAATTTCCGCCCGCTGGCCGTTCAACCGCAGCGAGGCCACTTTCCCGCCACCGGTAGCCGTGGAGTCCGCTGCGAAAGGGCCGTCGACGGCGATGAAAACCGTGCCGACCGGCTGCCCGTCCTGGGGTTCCGGACCGGCGACACCGGTCGTCGCGAGGCCCCAGTCGGCGCCCAGCGCCTTGCGCACTCCCGCCGCCATCTGTGCCGCGACCTGCGGATCCACCGCTCCCCGCTGCGCCAGCAGGGTGGCGTCGACACCGAGCAGTTCATGCTTCAACTCGGTGGCATAGGCGGTCACCGATCCCCGGAAGGCCTTGGACGCTCCTGGTGCCGCTGTGATTTCCGCCGCAACCAGCCCGCCGGTCAGGGATTCTGCTACGGCCAGCGTCTCACCCCTCACAGTGAGTAGTCGCACCAGCTCGGCAGCTGCGGAATTCATGCGTCCGCCTCCTCCGACGCGGCCCTGCGCTCGGCGATTCCCTGCCTGCGCAGCACAATGGCTTGTCTCACATAGTCGAGCCCGGTCACCACGGTCAGAACCACCGCCGCCGCCATCACCCACCACCGCAGGGTGGCGAGCCATCCCGTGAGCGCCAGGACATACATCCCGACCGCGACGCCCTGGGTGAGGGTCTTCACCTTGCCGCCCCGGCTCGCCGGAATGACGCCGTACCGGATGACGATGAAACGCAGCAGGGTGATCCCGAGTTCCCGGCCGAGGATGACGATCGTCACCCACCACGGCAGATCACCGAGGGCGGACAGACAGATCAGCGCCGCGCCCATGATCGCCTTGTCGGCGATGGGATCGGCGATCTTCCCGAAGTCGGTGACGAGGTTGTACGCGCGCGCGAGATGACCGTCGAACAGGTCGGTGATCATGGCGATGGCGAAGGCTGCCCAGGCGAGCGAGCGCCACGCCGGGTCGTAGCCGCCGTCGGCCAGCATCAGCGCGACGAACCCGGGGACGAGGACCAGCCGGAGCATGGTCAGGAGGTTGGCGATGTTCCAGACGCTGGCCTGATCGACGGCTGCGGCGGCCAGCTTTCCGCTCCGCGCCGACTTGGCACCGCCCGATGCACCGGAGGCACCCCCGGAGACGGACCCGGCCGAGGTCACCGGTCCTTTCGCCTTGGCGGAGCCGCCCGCGGCGGACGCCGGGACTCCGGTCATCTGGTCGCCTCCTCTCCGTATCCGAGCGAGCCCTGCAACGGCTCGGCCACCAGGTCGACACCCTCCGTACCGACCACCTTCGCCTCGACCATACGACCGACGCCGAGGCCTTCGCCGCTCGTGAGCAGCACCTGGCCGTCCGTCTCCGGCGCCTGGTGCGTCCCGCGGCCGTACGCGCCCTCCTCGTCGTCGACCGACTCCACGAGCACATGCACGGTCTCGCCCACGCGCTCCTCCGCACGCTGCGAGACGAGTTCCTCGGCCAGCCGGGAGACCTGTGCCAGTCGCTCGGCGACGACGTCCTCGTCCAGCTTGTGGTCGTACGTCGCCGCCTCGGTGCCCTCCTCGTCGGAGTAGCCGAAGACGCCGATGGCATCCAGCCGCGCACCGTTCAGGAATCGCTCCAGCTCGGCCAGGTCGGCCTCGGTCTCACCGGGGAAGCCCACGATGAAGTTGGAGCGCACGCCGGCCTGCGGAGCCTTGCTCCGGATGGTGTCGAGCAGCTCAAGGAAGCGGTCGGTGTCGCCGAAGCGGCGCATCGCACGCAGCACGTCCGGGGCGGAGTGCTGGAAGGACAGGTCGAAGTAGGGCGCGACCTTCGGAGTCGACGTCAGGACGTCGATGAGTCCGGGGCGCATCTCGGCCGGCTGCAGATAGCTGACGCGCACCCGCTCGATGCCGTCGACCTCGGCGAGCTCCGGCAGCAGGGACTCCAGCAGCCGGATGTCGCCCAGGTCCTTGCCGTACGACGTGTTGTTCTCGGAGACCAGCATGATCTCCTTGACGCCCTGCTCGGCCAGCCACCGCGTCTCGTTCAGCACATCGCTGGGCCTGCGCGAGATGAAGGAGCCGCGGAAGGACGGGATGGCGCAGAAGGAGCAGCGCCGGTCGCAGCCGGAGGCAAGCTTCACCGAGGCGACCGGGGAGCCGTCCAGCCGGCGGCGCAGGGGCGCACGCGGACCGGAGACCGGAGCAACCCCTTCCGGCAGGTCGGCAGGAGCGCCGTGGCCAGGGAGGGCGACGTCGGACACCGACTGGCGCTCCGCCGGGCTGATCGGCAGCAGCTTGCGCCGGTCACGCGGGGTGTGGGCGGCGTGGACGCCGCCGCTCAGGATGGTCTGGAGCCGGTCGGAGATGTCCGAGTAGTCGTCGAAGCCGAGTACACCGTCGGCCTCCGGCAGGGCCTCCGCCAGCTCTTTGCCATACCGCTCGGCCATGCAGCCCACCGCCACGACGGCCTGGGTTCTGCCATGCCCCTTGAGGTCATTGGCTTCGAGCAGGGCGTCGACGGAGTCCTTCTTGGCGGCTTCGACGAAGCCACAGGTGTTGACGACGGCGACATCCGCGTCCCCAGCGTCCTCGACGAGTTCCCAGCCGTCCGCCTCCAAGCGGCCTGCGAGCTCCTCCGAGTCCACCTCGTTACGGGCGCAGCCAAGGGTGACGAGTGCGACGGTACGGCGTTCAGGCATGGGCTCAAGACTACTTCGTCCCACTGACACCCCACGTCGACGGGGTTGGCCGATCTTGGCCAACCCCGTGAGTGCTTAACCCGATGCGACCGCTTATCCGACCTGCGGATCGCCCTTCGTGTACGTCAGCCGCTCGACCGCCCCCGGCTGCCAGTCCTCGTCGATCTTCTTGCCGTTGACGTAGAGCTGGATCGCGCCGGCGTCACCGAGGACGAGGTTGATCTTCTCGCTGTCCTGGAAGGTCTTGGACTCGCCCTGCTTGAGGAGACCGTCGAAGAGGAGCCGGCCGTTGTGGTCCTTGGCCGAGATCCAGCTGCGGCCGTCGGCGGCGCTGACCTGGACGGTCACCTTGTCCTGGGGCGCGGCCGCGATGGCGCTGTCCGTCGGGTCGGGCTTGGGTTCGTCGGGCTTGGTCGGCGTGGGCGAGGGGGTCTTGCCGGTCGAGGGCGTGGACCCCTCGGCGACCTGGGTCTTGTCGCCGCCGCCGTCACCGCCCTTGAACGCGGTGAACGCGACGAAGCCGACCACGGCGACGATCGCGGCGACCATGGCCGCGGTCCAGTTGGGCCCGCGCCGCTCGGGGCGGATGCGTTCCGCCTCGAAGAGCGGGGCCGCCGGGGTCGGCGCCGGACGCCCGCCGTGGTCGGCGTCGTACTGGGCGAGCAGCGGGGCCGGGTCGATACCGACGGCCTTGGCCAGGGTCCGGATGTGACCGCGGGCGTAGACGTCTCCGCCGCAGGGGCCGAAGTCGTCCGCCTCGATGGCGTGCACGATGGGCAGGCGGACCCGGGTGGCGTTGGTGACGTCGTCGACGGTCAGCCCGGCCGCGATGCGTGCCTGCTGAAGGGCACGGCCGATCGAAAGGCGGGCTTCCTCACGGTCGTCTTCGAACGGACGCTCGTCTTCAGGGGAGTTGCCGATGGACACGGGGGCGCCTTTCGAGCGTATAGCCACCTGTGCTGGAGGTTCAGTCTAGGGGGGGTGCGAAAGGGTGGGGCAACCGGGCGGTGGGACTTTGTACGCCATCGGAATGGCCGGGCATCCCGATGGTGGGGCACAAGCTTTTCGCTTACCTCAACTTGACGTACGCCGAAGGGAAACGGTTGCTCAATGATCCCTTACGGGCGGGTCACGGTTGAACATCGGCCCGCCGCGCATCCGCACGCAAGGTGACCACTGCGACCTGGTTCCTACCCGTCAGACTCCCCACGGATCACGGCCAGCACGCCATCCAGCTCGTCAGGTTTCACAAGAACGTCACGAGCCTTGGATCCCTCGCTCGGTCCGACGACCCCCCGCGACTCCATGAGGTCCATCAGCCGGCCCGCCTTGGCGAAGCCGACGCGCAGTTTGCGCTGGAGCATCGAGGTGGACCCGAACTGCGTGGAGACGACCAGCTCGGCCGCCTGGCACAGCAGGTCGAGGTCGTCGCCGATGTCCTCGTCGATCTCCTTCTTCTGCTTGGTGCCCACGGTGACGTCGTCCCGGAAGACGGGCGCCATCTGGTCCTTGCAGTGCTGGACGACGACGGCGACCTCTTCCTCGGTCACGAAGGCGCCCTGCATACGGGTCGGCTTGTTCGCCCCCATCGGCAGGAACAGGCCGTCACCCTTGCCGATCAGCTTCTCGGCACCGGGCTGGTCGAGGATGACCCGCGAGTCCGCCAGTGACGACGTCGCGAAGGCGAGCCGGGAGGGCACGTTGGCCTTGATCAGACCGGTCACGACATCCACCGACGGCCGCTGCGTGGCCAGCACCAGGTGGATGCCGGCCGCGCGCGCGAGCTGGGTGATCCGCACGATCGCGTCCTCGACGTCCCGCGGCGCGACCATCATCAGGTCGGCGAGCTCATCGACGATCACCAGCAGATACGGATAGGTCTTGAGCTCCCGCTCGCTGCCTTCCGGCGTCTTGAGCTTGCCGTCGCGGATGGCCTGGTTGAAGTCGTCGATGTGCCGGTATCCGAACGCCGCCAGGTCGTCGTACCGAAGGTCCATTTCCCGTACGACCCACTGGAGCGCCTCGGCGGCCCGCTTCGGGTTGGTGATGATCGGCGTGATCAGGTGGGGAATGCCCTCGTAGGCGGTCAGCTCGACGCGCTTGGGGTCGACGAGGACCATGCGCACGTCCTCGGGGGTCGCGCGCACCATGACGGAAGTGATCAGGCAGTTGATGCACGAGGACTTACCCGAACCGGTGGCTCCGGCGACCAGGACGTGCGGCATCTTCGCGATGTTCGCCATCACGTAGCCGCCCTCGACGTCCTTGCCGAGCGCGACCAGCATCGGATGGTCGTCCTCGGCCGCCGCCGCGAGCCGCAGTACGTCCCCGAGGTTGACCATCTCCCGGTCGGTGTTCGGGATCTCGATGCCGACCGCCGACTTGCCGGGGATCGGGCTGATGATCCGCACGTCCGGGCTGGCGACGGCGTACGCGATGTTCTTCGTCAGCGCGGTGATCCGCTCGACCTTGACCGCGGGGCCGAGCTCGACCTCGTACCGCGTGACCGTCGGCCCGCGCGTGAAGCCGGTGACGGCTGCGTCGACCTTGAACTCGGAGAAGACGGTGGTGAGCGAGGCGACGACGGCGTCGTTCGCGGCGCTGCGCGCCTTACCGGGGCCCCCGCGCGTGAGGAGGTCGAGCGACGGCAGGGAGTAGGTGATGTCTCCGGAGAGCTGAAGCTGCTCGGCGCGCGGCGGCAGATCGCGGATCTCGTCGGGGGCGGACTTCGTGAGATCCGGTACGTCCGCCTTGAGCTTCTCCTGCTTCGGCCGGGCGGCCGGGACGGGCGTCGGGGTGGGGGTCGGCGTGGCCTCGCGGTCGCCCACGCTCACGCCCTGGGTGAGGTCGGCGACGATCGGCGAGGGCGGCATGCCGTGCATGACGGCGCCGTCCAGCGCGGCAGCGGCGGCGGCTGCGACGTCCACGGCGTCCATCTGCCGATCCATCGCGGGCTTGGGCACCGCGGAGCGCCTCGGGCGACCGCGACGCCGCGAGAGGGCCTCCTGCTCCGCACTGTCGGGGTCGTACGCCTCGGGCTTGGGTCCGCGCCTGCGCGGGCGCGCGGGCAGCGCGTCCCGCCACTGGTCGTCGTAGCGCTCGTCGTCGTCGGAGAACTCGTCCTCGTCGTCGGCCGGGTCGTGGAGGAGCCCGAGCTTCCTGCCGAGCAGCCGCAGCCGCTGCGGGATGGCGTTGACCGGGGTCGCCGTGACCACCAGCAGCCCGAAGACCGTGAGCAGCACGAGCAGCGGTACGGCGAGCAGTTCGCCCATGGTGTACGTCAGCGGGGTCGCCGCGCCCCAGCCGATGAGACCGCCGGCTGCCCTTATGGCCTGCATGCCGTCGCTGCGGGCGGGCGCGCCGCAGGCGATGTGGACCTGGCCGAGCACGCCGATGAGAAGCGCGGACAGGCCGATCACGATGCGGCCGTTGGCCTCGGGCTGCTCGGGATGCCGGATGAAGCGCACGGCGATGAGGGCGAGCAGCAGCGGCACCAGCAGATCGAGGCGGCCGAAGGCGCCGGTGACCAGAATTTCGACCAAGTCGCCGACGGGACCGCGCAGGTTGGACCAGGTCCCCGCGGCCACGATCAGCGCGAGTCCGAGCAGCAGCAGGGCGATGCCGTCCTTGCGGTGCGCCGGGTCGAGGTTCTTCGCGCCCTGCCCTATGCCCCGGAAGACCGCGCCGACGGCATGCGCGGCGCCGAGCCAGATCGTGCGCACGAGCCAGAAGATGCCCCCGGTGGGGTTCGGCGCCGGCTTGGGCGCCGGCTTGGCCGCGGCCTTCTTGGCGGGCGCCTTCTTCGCCGGGGCCTTTTTGGCGGCGGCCTTCTTCGCCGGAGCCTTCGCCGAAGCGGCAGCCTTCTTCGAGGGCTGCTTCTTGGCTGCGGAGGGACGTGAGGCCATAGGTGTGAGGTTACCGGTGGAGACGGCAGCGGACACGTGTGCCTACTGCTTCACCCGTTCGTGTCGCCCTTGGCGGGGCGGGAAACTGACGCGCGCTCAAACACCACGTGCACGCGGCTACAACTACGTCTGCCGCGGCCGTCAGTTCTGCGAGGGCACCGACGGAGCTCCACTGCCCGTGCCCGGCTCGAGAGCGTCCAGCGCCCGGCGCAGGCCGGTGAGTTTGCGCTCGAGGTGCGCGGCCGTGGCCACGGCCGCCGCGTCCGCGGACTCGTCGTCGAGCTGCTTGGACAGTGCCTCGGCCTGCTCCTCGACGGCCGCGAGCCGCGCCGACAGCTCGGCGAGCAGCCCGGCCGGCTCCTTCGCCTCGCCGACCGCGGTCTTGCCGCCGCCCTCCAACTGGAGCCGCAGCAGGGCCGCCTGCTCCCGGAGCTGGCAGTTCTTCATGTAGAGCTCGACGAAAACGGAGACCTTCGCACGCAGCACCCACGGGTCGAAGGGCTTGGAGATGTAGTCGACCGCGCCCGCCGCATAGCCGCGGAAGGTGTGATGCGGGCCGTGGTTGATGGCGGTGAGGAAGATGATCGGGATGTCCCGGGTTCGTTCTCGCCGCTTGATGTGCGCGGCGGTTTCGAAACCGTCCATGCCCGGCATCTGGACATCCAGCAGGATGACCGCGAAGTCGTCCGTCAGCAGTGCTTTGAGCGCTTCCTCCCCGGACGATGCCCGCACCAGCGTCTGATCGAGCGCAGAGAGGATGGCCTCCAGCGCCAGCAGATTCTCCGGCCGGTCATCGACCAGGAGGATCTTGGCCTTCTGCACCATGGCCCGCCCTCCTCGCCCCGGCTTGGGGCCTCCCCTGTCCTCAGGACTTGGGGTGACGCCGGTGCGCGCCGCCCCAGGGGACGACTCCCTTGCGCCGCCCGTCCTTGTGCCGGTCATGGTAGCCGCACCCCGCCTGTCGCCACACCCTGTCACCGCGATGTCACTGTGCACGTAGCAGAAACGCAGCAGGAGACCAGAAGGTTCCCCGTATCCCGTACTTCTACACGGCTTCGGCCACACTGCGTCAGCAACTCCGGGTGAACACCGAAGGTTCCCACTACTTCCCCGCCGCTTCGCCTCGCGCCCCGACGGTTCTCGTCACTCCTCCCTCATCCACTGCTGCATGACCGCCAGCAGATGGTCGGGGTCGACCGGCTTCGTCACATAGTCGGAGGCACCCGACTGGATCGCCTTCTCCCGGTCGCCCTTCATCGCCTTCGCGGTGAGCGCGATGATCGGCAGCCCGGCGAACTGCGGCATCCTGCGGATCGCCGTCGTCGTCGCATACCCATCCATCTCGGGCATCATGATGTCCATCAGGACGACCGCCGCATCGTCGTGCTGCTCCAGGACCTCGATGCCCTCACGGCCGTTCTCGGCGTACAGCACCGACAGGCCGTGCTGCTCCAGGACGCTGGTGAGCGCGAAGACGTTGCGGATGTCGTCGTCGACGATCAGCACCTTCTGCCCGCCGAACCGGATGCCCCGGTGCGACCGTGGCGCCGTGTCCTGGTCGTCGGCGGGCCAGCGCTCCTGTCCCGGCTGCTCGGCCGCCGCGATGGGCGTGGTCCTGCGCCGGCGCCGGAAGAGCGCGGCGGCGCCGTTCTGCGTCTCGCGGTACGACCTCACCTCGGCCGGCGTCTCGACCTCCACCTCGGACAGCTCCGACAGGTCGGCCGCGGCCCGGGACGCGGACGCCACCAGGTCGCCGGCCTCCAGCACGGGCAGCCCCTGCTGGTAGCCCTGCGGCGGCAGTTCGCTCGGGTGCAGCGGCAGATACAGCGTGAACGTCGAGCCGCGGCCCGGCTCGCTCTGCGCGTGGATCTCACCGCCGAGCAGCTGGGCGATCTCCCGCGAGATCGACAGCCCCAGGCCCGTACCGCCGTACTTCCGGCTGGTCGTGCCGTCCGCCTGCTTGAACGCCTCGAAGATCACCCGCATCTTGCTGGCCGCGATGCCGATGCCGGTGTCGGTCACCGAGAACGCGATCAGATCCGCGTCCGCGTCACGCAGGGAGCCTGTCTCCAGGAGCTGCTCGCGAATCGCCAGCGGGACGTCCGCGCCGGCCGGCCGGATCACCAGCTCGACCGATCCGGAGTCGGTGAACTTCACCGCGTTGGACAGCAGGTTGCGCAGCACCTGGAGCAGCCGCTGCTCGTCGGTGTGCAGCGTCGCGGGCAGTTCCGGAGACACCCGTACGGACAGGTCGAGGCCCTTCTCCGCGGTCAGCGGGCGGAACGTGGCCTCCACGTAGTCGACGAGCTGGACGAGCGCGATACGCGTCGGCGAGACGTCCATCTTGCCCGCCTCGACCTTCGACAGATCGAGGATGTCGTTGATCAGCTGGAGCAGGTCGGAACCGGCGCCATGGATCGTCTCGGCGAACTCCACCTGCTTGGGAGTGAGGTTGGAGTCCGCGTTGTCGGCGAGCAACTTGGCCAGAATCAGCAGCGAGTTGAGCGGCGTACGCAGCTCGTGCGACATGTTCGCCAGGAATTCGCTCTTGTAGCGCATGGAGACGGCGAGTTGCTCGGCACGCTCCTCCAGGACCTGCCGCGCCTCCTCGATCTCCGTGTTCTTCACCTCGATGTCGCGGTTCTGCTGGGCCAGCAGCTCGGCCTTCTCCTCCAGTTCGGCGTTGGACTCCTGGAGGGCCTTCTGCCGGTTCTCCAACTCCGCCGACCGCTCGCGGAGTTGCTCGGTCAGCTCCTGCGACTGCCTCAGCAGCACCTCGGTCTTGGTGTTGACGGAGATGGTGTTGACGCTGGTCGCGATCATCTCGGCGATCTGGTTGAGGAAGTCCTTCTGGATCTGCGTGAAGGGCGTGAAGGAGGCCAGCTCGATGACGCCGAGCACCTTGCCCTCGAACAGCACCGGAAGCACGATCACTTGCGCGGGCGGCGCCTCGCCGAGCCCCGAGGAGATCTTCAGATA
This sequence comes from Streptomyces sp. DG2A-72, assembly GCF_030499575.1. Lineage (NCBI taxonomy): Bacteria > Bacillati > Actinomycetota > Actinomycetes > Kitasatosporales > Streptomycetaceae > Streptomyces > Streptomyces sp. DG2A-72. Next base: position 7,797,747 of record NZ_JASTLC010000001.1, on the reverse strand, counting down.
GCCGCTCGGCGCGTTCTCCACGAGGATCGTGCGCTTCTCCTGGGCGGCCGTCCCGATCAGCGCCTCACCGGGCCGGAACGACGTCGGCATGGAGCCCATCGAGTAGCCGTACGAGCCGAGCATGCGCAGCTCGTACGCGTCCTCCCGGCCGCTGCTGATGTCCTTGCCGTCGAGCAGCGGCATGGCGAGGAAGAACGCGCCGTGCTGTGCGGAGACCACCGGCGTCAGCTCGCTCATGATCAGCGAGGCCACGTCGTCGAGGTCGCGGCGGCCCTGCATGAGCGCGGAGATACGGGCGAGGTTGCCCTTGAGCCAGTCCTGCTCCTTGTTGGCGATCGTGGTGTCGCGCAGGTTGGCGATCATCTTGTTGATGTAGTCCTGGAGTTCCTGGATCTCGCCGGAGGCGTCGACGTCGATCTTCAGGTTCAGGTCACCACGGGTCACCGCGGTCGCCACGCGCGCGATGGCACGCACCTGCCGAGTAAGGTTTCCTGCCATTTCGTTCACGGACTCGGTGAGATCGCGCCAGGTTCCGTCGACGTCACGCACGCGTGCCTGACCGCCCAGCTGGCCTTCGGTACCCACCTCACGGGCGACTCGGGTGACCTCCTCGGCGAAGGACGACAGCTGGTCGACCATCGTGTTGATCGTCGTCTTGAGCTCGAGGATCTCGCCGCGGGCGTCGATGTCGATCTTCTTGGTCAGATCACCCTTGGCGATGGCGGTCGTGACCATGGCGATGTTGCGCACCTGACCGGTCAGGTTGGACGCCATCTGGTTCACGGACTCGGTGAGGTCCTTCCAGGTGCCGGCCACGCCCGGTACGTGCGCCTGCCCGCCGAGGATCCCGTCCGTGCCCACCTCGCGGGCCACCTTGGTGACCTGGTCGGCGAACGAACTCAGCGTCTTGACCATGGTGTTGAAGGTGTCCGCGAGCTGCGCGACCTCGCCGCGCGCCTCGATCGTCACCGTCCGCGTCAGATCACCGTTGGCGACGGCCGCCGCGACCTGGGAGATGTTCCGCACCTGCATGGTCAGGTTCTTGGCCATCAGGTTGACGTTGCCGCTGAGGTCCTTCCAGATGCCGGTGACGCCCGGTACGTGTGCCTGGCCGCCCAGGATGCCCTCGGTGCCCACCTCGCGGGCCACACGGGTCACCTGCTCGGCGAAGGACGACAGCTGGTCGACCATCGTGTTGACGGTGGTGACGAGTTCGAGGATCTCGCCCTTCGCGTCGACAGTGATCTTCTTCGACAGGTCGCCCTTGGCGACCGCGGTCGTGACCTCGGCGATCTGACGCACCTGGATGGTCAGGTTGTTCGCCATGAAGTTCACGGACTGGGTGAGGTCCTTCCAGGTGCCGGAGACGCCCTGCACCTCGGCCTGACCGCCCAGCTCGCCCTCCGTGCCCACCTCACGGGCGACCCGGGTGACCTCCTCCGCGAACGACGACAGCTGGTCCACCATCGTGTTCAGCGTGTTCTTCAGCTCCAGGATCTCGCCGCGCGCGTCCACGGTGATCTTCTGGGACAGGTCACCCCGCGCCACCGCCGTCGCGACCTGCGCGATGTTGCGCACCTGGGCGGTGAGGTTTCCTGCCATTCCGTTCACGGAGTCGGTCAGGTCACGCCACACACCGGCGACGCCGGGCACCTGCGCCTGACCGCCGAGGCGGCCTTCCGTGCCCACCTCGCGGGCGACCCGGGTCACCTGGTCGGCGAAGGCGGAGAGCTGATCGACCATCGTGTTGATGGTGTTCTTCAGCTCCAGGATCTCGCCGCGCGCGTCGACGTCGATCTTCTGGGACAGGTCACCCCGGGCCACCGCCGTCGTCACCTGGGCGATCTGCCGCACCTGCGAGGTGAGGTTGCCGCCCATGAAGTTGACGGAGTCGGTGAGCTCCTTCCACGTACCGGACACGCCCGGCACGACGGCCTGCCCGCCCAGCCGGCCCTCCGTGCCCACGTCCCGGGCCATCCGGGTCACCTGATCCGCGAAGGCCGACAGCTGGTCCACCATCGTGTTCACGGTGTTCTTCAGCTGAAGCATCTCGCCGGAGACGTCCACGGTGACCTTCTGTGACAGGTCACCGTTGGCCACCGCGGTCGTGACCTGCGCGATGTTCCTCACCTGTCCGGTGAGATTCCGGAACGCGGTGTTGACGGAGTCCGTCAGGTCCTTCCACGTCCCCGCCGCCCCCGGCACCTGCGCCTGCCCGCCCAGCTCACCCTCGACACCGACCTCCCGCGCCACGCGCGTGACCTCGGAACCGAAGGACGACAGCTGGTCGACCATCCCGTTGACGGTGTTCTTCAGCTCCAGCATCTCGCCGGCCACGTCGACGGTGACCTTCTGCGACAGGTCACCGCTGGCCACGGCCGTCGTCACGGCGGCGATGTCCCGCACCTGGGTGGTCAGGTTCCGGAAGACCGTGTTGACGGAGTCCGTCAGGTCCTTCCACGTCCCCGCCGCGCCCGGCACATTCGCCTGGCCGCCGAGCCGCCCCTCGGCACCGACCTCGTTGGCCACACGCGTGACCTCGTCGGCGAAGATCCGCAGCGTCTCGGTCATCTGGTTGATCGTGTCCGCGAGCTGCGCAACTTCGCCGCGCGCCGACACCGTCACCTTCCGCGACAGATCACCGTTGGCGACAGCCGTCGTCACCTGCGCGATACCGCGCACCTGGGCCGTCAGGTTGCCGGCCATGAGGTTCACCGAATCGGTGAGGTCCTTCCACACACCGGCCACACCCGGCACCTGCGCCTGCCCGCCCAGCTCGCCCTCGGTGCCCACCTCACGTGCGACTCGCGTCACCTCGGAGGAGAAGGACGACAGCTGGTCCACCATCGTGTTGACGGTGTTCTTCAGCTCCAGCATCTCGCCGGCCACATGAACCGTGACCTTCCGGGACAAGTCACCCTTCGCGACCGCGGTCGTCACCAGCGCGATGTCCCGGACCTGGGCCGTCAGCCGGTACGCCATGGTGTTGACGGAATCCGTGAGGTCCTTCCACGAACCCGACATACCGCGCACCTGGGCCTGCCCGCCCAGCTTGCCCTCGGTGCCGACCTCACTGGCCACACGCGTGACCTCGTCGGTGAAGGTCGACAGTTGGTCGACCAGATTGTTGACCGTCCGCCCGACCTTCAGGAACTCCCCGCGCAGCGGCTGCCCCGTGGTGCCGTCCGGCGCCTGCGTCCGCAGCTCCATCCGCGGCGACAGATCACCCTCGGCCACCGCCGAGAGCACCCGGCCGACCTCGGAGACCGGTCGTACGAGATCGTCGACCAGGGCGTTCGAGTGGTCGATGGCGGCCGCCCAGGAGCCCTCACAGGCCCCTGATTCCAGCCGTTCTGTGAGCTTGCCCTCACGACCCACCATGCGCCGCACCCGCGACAGCTCACCCGTCAAGTGCAGATTGCGGTCGGCCACCTCGTTGAAGACCGCGGCAATCTCGGACATCACGCCGTCCCCGGACACCGTGAGCCGCTTGCGGAAGTTCCCGTCCCGCATCGACACGAGGGCCGCCAGCAGTCTGTCCAGGGACGCCGTGTCGACCGCGGTGGTCCCACCCCGCGGTTTGCGCTGGTTACTCAGGGACTGTCCGCCTTTCGCGCGCGTTTTAGTGCCCCGCGTCGCTGCGCCAGACTCCACTTGTCCCTCCCGCAGGGGTCGACCGTTGCTGCTGTGCTCCGGTACTACTACTCGGCGTACCAGTTACTACTGCGTATTCCTGCCGGATATACCAGGCCACACCCGGGGCTGCTGCCCGCCGGAGGCGGATCTCACTCTGCCTGTCCGGACCTTCACAAGAAGCTTGCCCAGTGTTTCACCCTCACTGAACCCGGCCATAACAGTTCGGCAGCTTCCCACACCGTCCGCACACCCTCCGGACGGAAACACTGCAGACCGGCATCCGCATGGACGGGGAAGGTAAGTAACCTTGCATGCGGCTGTCCAGCCGCGCCGGTCCGTCCGGCCTGGGCGGTGGCACGAGAACGAGCGGGCATCGGAGGGGCGGCCGCACCATGACCACCGGACTGATCCCCGGGGACACCCCCCGGACCCCCGGCCGACCGACGGCCTGCCGTCGCAAACGCGACGGGAGCCGGTCGGCCAGGGAGCCCTGCACGTCGACAACCGGTCGAGGAGTTCTGTGATCACCGCGCGCGCGGCCGCCAGCTTCGAGCCCGTCGGGCGATCGGTCGCGACCGCCCGCGCCTTCGTCCGCGACACGCTCCAGGGCTGGGGCTTCGCCGACATCGTCGACGACGCCGTGGTCCTCACCAGCGAGCTGGTGACCAACGCCGTCGTGCACGCGGGCACCTCCGCGGACGTCCTGTGCCTGCGCAGTGACGACGGCGTCCGGATCGAAGTCGCCGACCGCTACCCGGAGCGCGAGATCCCGCTCCAGGGCTCCGCCGTCAACATGGGCAGCCCGGACCGCGAGGGCGGCCGCGGCCTCCAGCTGTGCGCGGCGCTGGCCGGCCGCTGGGGCGTCGAGTACACGCCCACCCACAAGCAGGTCTGGTTCCAACTCGACCTCCCCGAGCGTGCGGTGGGCACCCGCGCGGCGGGCCCCTCGCTCCCCGCAGACCTCCTGCCCCTCGCCGACGGCCGCGTCCGCGTCGCCGTCGTCCAGATCGACCGTACGGGCTGCATCTCCGCCTGGAACGAGGACGCCGAGGAACTCTTCGGCTACGCCTCCGAACAGGTCAACGGCAAGCCCCTCACGGACCTCACGGCCTGGCCGCACACCCCGGGCACCAGCACCGGCGTCGCGGAGGCACTTCAACTCTCGCGCTGGGAGGGCAGTTACGGCATCCGCGGCGCCAACGGCAGGGTGACCCCGGTGTACGCCTCCCACCTCCGGGTCCGCGACACCGGCGGCGAGCCGTCCACGGTCTGCCTTCTCGTACGGGACCACGAACGCGCCGTCCTGCAGACGCCGTTGCGCCACCCCTCCTCCGACTCCGCCACCGGCGCGGACGGCCAGAACACCGACCCCTTCGAGGTGTTCATCGGCTCCCCGCCCCCGGACGACCTCGACGGCCTCCTCCAGCGCACCGTGGAACGCGCCCGCGACATGCTCGACGGCGACAGCGCGTTCCTGCTCCTCGCCACCGACGACGAAACGGAGTTGGAGGTCCGCGCCTCCACCGGCCTGCCCTCCGCCCGCCAGCGCTTCGCCCGCGTTCCCGTCGAGGCGGGCCCGGGTCGCTACGGCTCGGCCCGCATGCCGGCGGTCCACGAGGACCTCACCATGGTCCCCGGCGCCGTACCCCTGCTGAACGGCACCGGTATGCGCTCGGTCGTCACCGTCCCGCTGAAGGTCGAGGGCCGCCTCACCGGCTCCCTGGGCGTCGCCGCGGAGGGCCCCGGCAGATACTCGAACGAGGAGGCGCTGCGCCTCCAATTCGCCGCGGACCGCATCGCGTTGGCCGTCGAGTCGGCCCGTCTGGGTGAACTGGAGCGCCTGCGCCGAGGCTCGCTGAGCTTCCTGGTCGAGGCCTCCGACCTGCTCGCCGGCACGCTCGACCGCGACCAGACGCTCGCCCTCATGGCCCAGATGACGGTCCCGACCCTCGCGACCTGGTGTGCGGTCTACACGATCGCCGATCAGGCCTCGGAGCCGTACCTGTCGTACGTCCTGCACGAGGACGAGGAACTCATCGACGGTATCAAGTCGTTGCTCTCGAAGATCGCCCCGCCGGATCCCGTGCCCACCCCCGGCGCCCGCGTCTGGTCGGCCCCCGCGGAGTCGGCCCACCAGGCGGCGCTGCGCACGTCCATGCGCAGCCTCGGCCTGGGCGAGCCCATCCCTCGGGTCAGTTCGGGCATCGGCCCGACGCTGGCCACGGCCTCGGCGGTCGGCGGCGAGACAGTGGTCCTGCCCCTCGTGGCCCGCAACCGCGTGATCGGCATGCTGACGCTCGGCAAGCCGACGGACGAACACTTCCGCCAGGAAATCCTGGAGCTGGCCGAGGACCTGTCCCGCCGAGCCGCCCTGGCCCTGGACAACGCCCGCCTCTACTCCGAGCGCACAGCCATCAGCCAGTCCCTCCAGCGCAGCCTCCTGCCGCCCGAACTCCCCGACATCGAGGGCGTCGAGGTCGAAGTCATCTACCGCGCGGCCGGCGAGGGCAACGAGGTCGGCGGCGACTTCTACGACGTCTTCCCCATCAGCGACGGCGCCTACGGCTTCGCCATCGGCGACGTCTGCGGTACGGGCCCGAACGCGGCGGCGGTCACGGGCCTGGCCCGGCACGCCCTGCGCCTCCTCGCTCGCGAGGGCCTGAGCGGCCCTGCGGTCCTGGAGCGCCTGAACTCCGCCATCCTCGACGAGGGCGCCCGCAGCCGCTTTCTGACGCTCCTGTACGGCGAGATGCGCCCCCAGGACGACGGCAGCGCGGAGCTGAAGGTGGTCTGCGCCGGCCACCCGCTCCCCCTCCGACTCCGCCAGGACGGCACGGTCGAACCGGCCGCCGAACCCCAGCCGCTCCTCGGTGTCATGGAGGACCTCGAGCTGTACGAGCAGACGGTCACCCTGGACCCCGGCGACGTCCTCCTGTGCGTCACGGACGGCGTCACCGAACGCCGCGAGGGCAGCCGCATGCTGGGCGACGACGGCCTCACCGACGTCCTCACCACCTGTACGGGCCTCACGGCCGGCGCCGTCGCGGCCCGCATCATGCGCGCGGTGGAGCGCTTCGCATCCGACGCCCCGTCCGATGACATGGCGATCCTGGCGATGCGGGTCCCGGGACTCCACAAGGACTAGGACAACAACAAGCAGGCCCCCCGCCGATGGGCGGGAGGCCTTTCCACTGGAGCCCCCAAACGGAATCGAACCGTTGACCTTCTCCTTACCATGGAGACGCTCTACCGACTGAGCTATAGGGGCCTGTCGCGTTCTCGAGGTTTCCCTCGCGGCAACGGAATAGATCATACCCCGAACGAACCTGTGCTCCCAACCAGCTCTTCCTGTCAGAAGGCAGGCTGAAGCAGTCCCCCGAGGGCATTGCACGCGGACACTATTCGCTGCATGTCCCGCTTCGTCAACGACGCCTCCACAGGCAGCGCCAACGTCTCGTCCGCGGCCCGCTCGGTCTCCGGAAGAGACACACACCGACGGAACTCCGGCAGCCGATGCACAGGCGTCTTCACCGGCACCCGGCACTCAACGCCCCTGGCCCTCAAGGCCCGAGCGAAGGCGTCCCGGTCGGGCCGCCCGTTCCCCGGCACCCTCACGACGTACTGCTGATAGGTGTGCCCGTGACCACCATCGGGCGTCAGCACGCCCTTCAACTTCGCATCGAGATAGGAGGCACGCTCCCTGCGCTGAGCAACCTCGTCGTACGGCACTTCGGACTCCCCCTGCTCCAGCACCAGCAGCCCATGCCGCTGCCCGAGCTCATGCAGCCGCGCGATGTCCGCCGGCCGACCGAAGCGGTGTACGACAACCAGGGCCACTGTCCGCGGAGTTACGGCCGCCTCGACGGCGGACGTGTCCAGGCAGTACGTCACCGGGTCTATATCGGCGAACACCGGCAGCGCACCAGCCATCGCCACGGCCTCGGCGACCTCCACGTTCCCGAACGCCGGGACGACGACCTCGTCACCGACTCCGACGCCGGCAGCCCGGAGCATTGCAGCAGTACCCATGCTGCGGATGCTTGTTGCGCAACGTGAACGTCAAGTAACGCAGAACAAAAAAGGGTTGGACCCAGAACCGAAGTTCCGGGTCCAACCCATTCAAGTTTTGTTCGGCGGTGTCCTACTCTCCCACAGGGTCCCCCCTGCAGTACCATCGGCGCTGTAAGGCTTAGCTTCCGGGTTCGGAATGTAACCGGGCGTTTCCCTCACGCTATGACCACCGAAACACTATGAAGTTCCAACCGGAAACATGACACGGTCGTTGCCTCAGAACTAACACAGTGGACGCGAGCAACTGAGGACAAGCCCTCGGCCTATTAGTACCGGTCACCTCCACCCCTTACAGGGCTTCCAGATCCGGCCTATCAACCCAGTCGTCTACTGGGAGCCTTAACCCCTCAAAGGGGGTGGGAACACTCATCTCGAAGCAGGCTTCCCGCTTAGATGCTTTCAGCGGTTATCCCTCCCGAACGTAGCCAACCAGCCATGCCCTTGGCAGAACAACTGGCACACCAGAGGTTCGTCCGTCCCGGTCCTCTCGTACTAGGGACAGCCCTTCTCAATGTTCCTGCGCGCGCAGCGGATAGGGACCGAACTGTCTCACGACGTTCTAAACCCAGCTCGCGTACCGCTTTAATGGGCGAACAGCCCAACCCTTGGGACCGACTCCAGCCCCAGGATGCGACGAGCCGACATCGAGGTGCCAAACCATCCCGTCGATATGGACTCTTGGGGAAGATCAGCCTGTTATCCCCGGGGTACCTTTTATCCGTTGAGCGACGGCGCTTCCACAAGCCACCGCCGGATCACTAGTCCCGACTTTCGTCCCTGCTCGACCCGTCGGTCTCACAGTCAAGCTCCCTTGTGCACTTACACTCAACACCTGATTGCCAACCAGGCTGAGGGAACCTTTGGGCGCCTCCGTTACTCTTTAGGAGGCAACCGCCCCAGTTAAACTACCCATCAGACACTGTCCCTGATCCGGATCACGGACCCAGGTTAGACATCCAGCACGACCAGACTGGTATTTCAACGACGACTCCCCCTGAACTGGCGTCCAGAGTTCACAGTCTCCCAGCTATCCTACACAAGCCGAACCGAACACCAATATCAAACTGTAGTAAAGGTCCCGGGGTCTTTCCGTCCTGCTGCGCGAAACGAGCATCTTTACTCGTAGTGCAATTTCACCGGGCCTATGGTTGAGACAGTCGAGAAGTCGTTACGCCATTCGTGCAGGTCGGAACTTACCCGACAAGGAATTTCGCTACCTTAGGATGGTTATAGTTACCACCGCCGTTTACTGGCGCTTAAGTTCTCAGCTTCGCCCCGTCGAAACAGGACTAACCGGTCCCCTTAACGTTCCAGCACCGGGCAGGCGTCAGTCCGTATACATCGCCTTACGGCTTCGCACGGACCTGTGTTTTTAGTAAACAGTCGCTTCTCGCTGGTCTCTGCGGCCACCCCCAGCTCAAGCAGCAAGTGCTCTCACCGGTGATGGCCCCCCTTCTCCCGAAGTTACGGGGGCATTTTGCCGAGTTCCTTAACCATAGTTCACCCGAACGCCTCGGTATTCTCTACCTGACCACCTGAGTCGGTTTAGGGTACGGGCCGCCATAAAACTCGCTAGAGGCTTTTCTCGACAGCATAGGATCATCCACTTCACCACAATCGGCTCGGCATCAGGTCTCAGACTACTGCCAGGCGGATTTACCTACCTGACGTCCTACACCCTTACCCCGGGACAACCACCGCCCGGGATGGACTACCTTCCTGCGTCACCCCATCACTCACCTACTACCAACTAGGGTCACCGGCTCCACCACTTTCCATTCCCCGAAGGGTCCGGAACGGCTTCACGGGCTTAGCATCACTGGATTCAATGTTTGACGCTTTACAGCGGGTACCGGAATATCAACCGGTTATCCATCGACTACGCCTGTCGGCCTCGCCTTAGGTCCCGACTTACCCTGGGCAGATCAGCTTGACCCAGGAACCCTTAGTCAATCGGCGCACACGTTTCCCACGTGTGAATCGCTACTCATGCCTGCATTCTCACTCGTCAACCGTCCACAACTCGCTTCCGCGGCTGCTTCACCCGGCAGACGACGCTCCCCTACCCAACCCAGCAGGCGTTAGCCCTTATGCTGGATTGACACGACTTCGGCGGTACGCTTGAGCCCCGCTACATTGTCGGCGCGGAATCACTAGACCAGTGAGCTATTACGCACTCTTTCAAGGGTGGCTGCTTCTAAGCCAACCTCCTGGTTGTCTGTGCGACTCCACATCCTTTCCCACTTAGCGTACGCTTAGGGGCCTTAGTCGATGCTCTGGGCTGTTTCCCTCTCGACCATGGAGCTTATCCCCCACAGTCTCACTGCCGCGCTCTCACTTACCGGCATTCGGAGTTTGGCTAAGGTCAGTAACCCGGTAGGGCCCATCGCCTATCCAGTGCTCTACCTCCGGCAAGAAACACACGACGCTGCACCTAAATGCATTTCGGGGAGAACCAGCTATCACGGAGTTTGATTGGCCTTTCACCCCTAACCACAGGTCATCCCCCAGGTTTTCAACCCTGGTGGGTTCGGTCCTCCACGACCTCTTACAGCCGCTTCAACCTGCCCATGGCTAGATCACTCCGCTTCGGGTCTTGAGCGCGCTACTATCCCGCCCTGTTCGGACTCGCTTTCGCTACGGCTTCCCCACACGGGTTAACCTCGCAACACACCGCAAACTCGCAGGCTCATTCTTCAAAAGGCACGCAGTCACGAGAACAAGGCAAGCCTCGTTCCGACGCTCCCACGGCTTGTAGGCACACGGTTTCAGGTACTATTTCACTCCGCTCCCGCGGTACTTTTCACCATTCCCTCACGGTACTATCCGCTATCGGTCACCAGGGAATATTTAGGCTTAACGGGTGGTCCCGCCAGATTCACACGGGATTTCTCGGGCCCCGTGCTACTTGGGTGTCTCTCCAACGAGCCGTTGACGTTTCGACTACGGGGGTCTTACCCTCTACGCCGGACCTTTCGCATGTCCTTCGCCTACATCAACGGTTTCTCACTCGTCTCACGGCCGGCAGACCGTGAAAGAGAGATCCCACAACCCCGTATACGCAACCCCTGCCGGGTCTCACACGCATACGGTTTGGCCTCATCCGGTTTCGCTCGCCACTACTCCCGGAATCACGGTTGTTTTCTCTTCCTGCGGGTACTGAGATGTTTCACTTCCCCGCGTTCCCTCCACATACCCTATGTGTTCAGGTATGGGTGACAGCCCATGACGACTGCCGGGTTTCCCCATTCGGACACCCCCGGATCAAAGCCTGGTTGACGACTCCCCGGGGCCTATCGTGGCCTCCCACGTCCTTCATCGGTTCCTGGTGCCAAGGCATCCACCGTGCGCCCTTAAAAACTTGGCCACAGATGCTCGCGTCCACTGTGCAGTTCTCAAACAACGACCAGCCACCCACCACCCCGGACCTACGATCCGAGTTCACTGGGGCCGGCACCTGAAGGAAATCATTCCCTCAGACACCCAACAGCGTGCCCGGCACGGTCAGTCGACCAGATCAGCGTTCCACGCCCGAGGGCAGTACTAGCGCCTGATCCATCCTGAACCGTGCCGAATAATCAACGTTCCACCCATGAGCAACCAGCGCGAGACGTACGCTCGCGTTCTGGTGTCTGGACCCCCAGAAGGGGCCAGGTGCTCCTTAGAAAGGAGGTGATCCAGCCGCACCTTCCGGTACGGCTACCTTGTTACGACTTCGTCCCAATCGCCAGTCCCACCTTCGACAGCTCCCTCCCGTAAACGGGTTGGGCCACCGGCTTCGGGTGTTACCGACTTTCGTGACGTGACGGGCGGTGTGTACAAGGCCCGGGAACGTATTCACCGCAGCACTGCTGATCTGCGATTACTAGCAACTCCGACTTCATGGGGTCGAGTTGCAGACCCCAATCCGAACTGAGACCGGCTTTTTGAGATTCGCTCCACCTCACGGCATCGCAGCTCATTGTACCGGCCATTGTAGCACGTGTGCAGCCCAAGACATAAGGGGCATGATGACTTGACGTCGTCCCCACCTTCCTCCGAGTTGACCCCGGCGGTCTCCTGTGAGTCCCCATCACCCCGAAGGGCATGCTGGCAACACAGGACAAGGGTTGCGCTCGTTGCGGGACTTAACCCAACATCTCACGACACGAGCTGACGACAGCCATGCACCACCTGTACACCGACCACAAGGGGGCGCCTGTCTCCAGACGTTTCCGGCGTATGTCAAGCCTTGGTAAGGTTCTTCGCGTTGCGTCGAATTAAGCCACATGCTCCGCTGCTTGTGCGGGCCCCCGTCAATTCCTTTGAGTTTTAGCCTTGCGGCCGTACTCCCCAGGCGGGGAACTTAATGCGTTAGCTGCGGCACCGACGACGTGGAATGTCGCCAACACCTAGTTCCCACCGTTTACGGCGTGGACTACCAGGGTATCTAATCCTGTTCGCTCCCCACGCTTTCGCTCCTCAGCGTCAGTAATGGCCCAGAGATCCGCCTTCGCCACCGGTGTTCCTCCTGATATCTGCGCATTTCACCGCTACACCAGGAATTCCGATCTCCCCTACCACACTCTAGCTAGCCCGTATCGAATGCAGACCCGGGGTTAAGCCCCGGGCTTTCACACCCGACGTGACAAGCCGCCTACGAGCTCTTTACGCCCAATAATTCCGGACAACGCTTGCGCCCTACGTATTACCGCGGCTGCTGGCACGTAGTTAGCCGGCGCTTCTTCTGCAGGTACCGTCACTTGCGCTTCTTCCCTGCTGAAAGAGGTTTACAACCCGAAGGCCGTCATCCCTCACGCGGCGTCGCTGCATCAGGCTTGCGCCCATTGTGCAATATTCCCCACTGCTGCCTCCCGTAGGAGTCTGGGCCGTGTCTCAGTCCCAGTGTGGCCGGTCGCCCTCTCAGGCCGGCTACCCGTCGTCGCCTTGGTGAGCCATTACCTCACCAACAAGCTGATAGGCCGCGGGCCCATCCTTCACCGCCGGAGCTTTCAACCCCCACAGATGCCCGTGAGAGTGCTATCCGGTATTAGACCCCGTTTCCAGGGCTTGTCCCAGAGTGAAGGGCAGATTGCCCACGTGTTACTCACCCGTTCGCCACTAATCCCCACCGAAGTGGTTCATCGTTCGACTTGCATGTGTTAAGCACGCCGCCAGCGTTCGTCCTGAGCCAGGATCAAACTCTCCGTGAATGTGTACCGGTTATCCGGTCAACACACACGAGAGCGGAACCGTCGGGCGGAATAAGCCCGACCGTTCACAACGTCCTCGCTGTGTATTTCTTCAAAGGAACCACGACCATCGAAAAAGATTTCCGACGGACGGGGTATCAACATATCTGGCGTTGATTTTTGGCACGCTGTTGAGTTCTCAAGGAACGGACGCTTCCTTCGTACTCACCCGAGAGACACTCTCGCGGCTTTCCTCCGGGCGCTTCCCTTCGGTCTTGCGTTTCCGACTCTATCAGATCGTTTCTCGATCCGATTTCCTCGGTGCTTTCCAGGTTCCCGCTTTCGCGTTTCCCTTTCCGGCGGCTCCGACTTTATCAGAGATTCTGAGTCGGAATTCCCATCCCGTTCGGGGACTGGTTCCGGCCCACGAAGTGGCCGGGTTCCCGTGAGGAGGAGCCGTAAACGTACTGGAGCGGGGCGCCTCGATGCAAATCGAGGCGCCCCGCTCCAGGTTGGCACGTACTAAGGGGTCGTACGCGGGTCAGACCTCCACCACGACAGGGAGGATCATCGGCCTGCGCCGGTACGTGTCCGAGACCCACTTGCCCAGCGTGCGTCGGATGAGTTGCTGCAGCTGGTGGGGCTCCACGACGCCGTCCTGGGCGGAGCGCTCCAGGACTTCCGTGACCTTCGGGAGGACGTCGCTGAAGGCCGAGTCCTCGATGCCGGAGCCACGGGCCTGGACATGCGGTCCGGCCGTGATCTTGCCGGTCGACGCGTCGATGACGACGAAGACCGAGATGATGCCCTCGTCGCCGAGGATCTTGCGGTCCTTGAGAGCCGGCTCGCCCACGTCGCCGACGGAGAGGCCGTCGACGTAGACATAGCCCGCCTGGACCTTGCCGGAGATCTTGGCCTTGCCCTCGACGAGGTCGACGACGACGCCGTCCTCGGCGATGACGATGCGGTCGTGCGGGACGCCGGTCAGGGCGCCCAGTTCGGCGTTGGCGCGCAGGTGGCGCCATTCGCCGTGCACCGGCATCAGGTTCTTCGGTCGGCAGATGTTGTAGAAGTACAGGAGCTCGCCGGCGGAGGCGTGTCCCGAGACGTGGACCTTGGCGTTGCCCTTGTGGATGACGTCCGCGCCCCAGCGGGTCAGGCCGTTGATCACGCGGTAGACCGCGTTCTCGTTGCCGGGGATCAGCGACGACGCAAGGATCACCGTGTCGCCTTCGACGATGCGGATCTGGTGGTCCCTGTTCGCCATCCGCGACAGGGCGGCCATGGGTTCGCCCTGTGAGCCCGTGCAGACCAGCACGATCTCGTCGTCCGGGAGGTCGTCGAGGGTCTTGACGTCGACGACCAGGCCGGGCGGGACCTTGAGGTAGCCGAGGTCTCGTGCGATGCCCATGTTGCGGACCATGGAGCGGCCGACGAAGGCGACGCGACGGCCGTACTCGTGGGCCGCGTCCAGGATCTGCTGGATGCGGTGGACGTGGCTGGCGAAGCTGGCCACGATGATCCGCTTGCGGGCGGTCGCGAAGACCTGGCGCAGGACGTTCGAGATGTCGCGCTCGGGCGGGACGAAGCCCGGGACCTCGGCGTTCGTCGAGTCGGAGAGGAGCAGGTCGATGCCCTCCTGACTCAGACGCGCGAACGCGTGCAGATCCGTGAGCCGGCCGTCCAGCGGGAGCTGGTCCATCTTGAAGTCGCCGGTGTGCACGGCCATGCCGGCCGGGGTGCGGATGGCCACGGCCAGCGCGTCCGGGATGGAGTGGTTGACCGCGATGAACTCGCAGTCGAAGGGGCCGATGCGTTCGCGGTTCCCCTCCGCCACCTCGAGGGTGTACGGGCGGATGCGGTGCTCCTGGAGCTTGGCCTCGATGAGGGCGAGGGTCAGCTTGGAGCCGATCAGCGGGATGTCCGGCTTCTCGCGGAGCAGGAAGGGGACGCCGCCGATGTGGTCCTCGTGGCCGTGGGTGAGGACGATGCCCTCGATGTCGTCGAGGCGGTCTCTGACGGACGAGAAGTCCGGCAGGATCAGGTCGATTCCGGGCTGCTCCTCCTCGGGGAAGAGCACTCCGCAGTCGACGATCAGGAGGCGGCCGCCGTATTCGAAGACCGTCATGTTCCGGCCGATTTCACCGAGGCCGCCCAGCGGGGTGACCCGTAGGCCGCCGTCGGGAAGCGACGGGGGCGGGCCGAGTTCGGGATGCGGATGACTCAAAAGACTCTCCTCACCACACGCGCCACGTACCGGTGGGCACGTGGCGCGCATGACGTTCGTGCAGTAGCAGTTGTCGTTGTCGGGTGCAGGCACCGGTGGCCTGCTATTCAGTTGTGGAGTTTCGTTGCGCGAGCACTCGCGCGAAGTCTGGTGTTAGAGCTGTACCCCGCCCGCGGCAAGATCGATCTTGAGCTGCTCGATCTCCTCTGGAGTGAGCTCGACCATCGGTGCGCGCAGCGGTCCGGCGGGCAGGCCCTGGAGGGTGAGCGCAGCCTTGGTGGTCATGACGCCCTGGGTGCGGAACATGCCGGTGTAGACCGGGAGCAGCTTCTGGTGGATCTCGGTCGCCTTGTGGACGTCGCCCGCGGTGTACGCCTCGACCAGGGCGCGCAGCTCGGGGGTGACCACGTGGCCGACGACGGAGACGAAGCCGACTGCGCCCACGGAGAGCAGCGGCAGGTTCAGCATGTCGTCACCGGAGTACCAGGCGAGGCCTGAGCGTGCGATGGCCCAGCTGGCCCGGCCTAGGTCGCCCTTGGCGTCCTTGTTGGCGACGATGCGCGGGTGTTCGGCGAGACGGACCAGCGTCTCGGAGTTGATCGGGACGCCGCTGCGGCCGGGGATGTCGTAGAGCATGACCGGCAGCTCGGTGGCGTCGGCGATGGCTGTGAAGTGCCGGTAGAGGCCGTCCTGCGGGGGCTTGTTGTAGTACGGCGTCACGACCAGGAGGCCGTGCGCGCCCGTCTCCTCGGCCTCGCGGGCGAGCTCGAGGCTGTGGCGGGTGTCGTTGGTGCCGACACCGGCGACGACGTGGGCCCGGTCGCCGACCGCCTCGAGGACGGCTCGTACGAGATCCTTTTTCTCCGCATTGCTGGTGGTGGGGGACTCGCCGGTGGTGCCGTTGATGATCAGGCCGTCGTTGCCTGCGTCCACCAGGTGGGCGGCGAGCCGCTGCGCGCCGTCGAGGTCGAGTGCGCCGTCCGCCGTGAAGGGCGTGACCATGGCGGTGAGGACCCGCCCGAAGGGGGTCTGCGGAGTGGAGGTCGGAGCCATGGGTAACACGCTACTCGCTGCTCAATGCGGGGTCTGCCCTCGGGGCAGGCGACAAGTTATGACAAAAGTGGAGCCCGGCACTGCCTGCTCGGGGGTTCAAGCAGTGCCGGGTCCGTTTGATCAGGCTAGATGAACTTCTCTAAATGCCGCAATACGGACACTTCGCCCGGCTGCCCCGTACATCTGTGCCCGGCAGGGCAGCATCAGTGCGTTACGGCGCGACGCGGCCGTTGGCGTTGAACGCGGCGTACGTGAGCGGCATGAGCTTGGCCCACTCCGCCTCCATCTGCTCGCCGACCATCTCGATCTCGCGCTGCGGGAAGGACGGGACCTTCGCCAGTTCGTGCTGGGTGCGCAGGCCCAGGAAGTGCATCAGCGAGCGGGCGTTGCAGGTGGCGTACATGGAGGAGAACAGGCCGACGGGGAGGACCGCGCGGGCCACCTCGCGGGCGACGCCGGCGGCGAGCATCTCCTGGTAGGACTCGTACGCCTGTCGGTACGAGTCCTCCATCACACGGCCGACCAGCTCCTGCTGGGCCTGGGTGCCCTCGACGAAGACGTACTTGCCGGGGCGGCCCTCCTGGACCAGCTTGCGGGACTCGTCGGGGACGTAGAAGACCGGCTGGAGCTCCCGGTACCGGCCCGATTCCTCGTTGTACGACCAGCCCACGCGGTGGCGCATGAACTCGCGGAAGACGAAGATGGGGGCGCTGATGAAGAAGGTCATCGAGTTGTGCTCGAAGGGGCTGCCGTGCCGGTCCCGCATCAGGTAGTTGATCAGGCCCTTGGAGCGCTCGGGGTCCTTGCCCAGCTCGTCCAGGGACTGCTCGCCGATGGTCGAGACGCGGGCGGCGAACAGCACGTCGGCGTCGGACGCGGTGTGCTTCACCAGCTCGACGGTGACGTCACCGCGGAAGCTGGGCTTGAGGTCGTCGGCGGGGGTGTCGGTCACGGCTCGGAGGGTCCCTTCCATCACTTCTCTGGGGCGGCGCCCACTCTACGGCCCGGCACTGACAACGGGGCGTTCGGTGCCGGGCTGCGACATTCGGTCGCGAACAACAGCGAACTTTGGCGAACTTCTGCGAAGTCGGGGAAATCGGGCACCTTTTGAGGCGTTCGCTCGTCTGTCTTGGTGACAGCGATTCGTTCGATCCCTGAGAGCCCCGAGAGGCCCGGGGTCCCCGAGAGGAGAGGTGCCTCTGATGTTTCGTCGGCGCGAAACCGTCCCGTTCGCCTTCGTCGCCGAGTCCGACAGGTATCGCAGCAATGTCGCGCCTCCACCGCGTGAGCGGGCGTCCGCGGGGCAGATAGCCGGGCGCTGGCTGCTGGGTCTCACCATCGTGGCGGGGCTGGTCGGGTCCCTGGTGCTCGGCATGCCGGCGCTGTCCCAGGACCAGTCGTCCACGCAGCCCGAGCAGTCGCAGGCGGACAGCGGGCACTGACCCCATCCGGACCCCCGAGGGTGGTGAGCGGGGACACGGGTCGATAACCTCACCGGGCACAGCCCATGCATGGATTGAGTGAGGACCAGCCGTGCCCCTGCCCTTCCTGACGGCCGACCGCGCATACGAAGCAGCGGAGGATGTCCCGCTGCCGTTCGACGACCGCGACCGCTGGCGGCGTCCCTACCGTCCCGGGCCCTGCCGGGTGGGCGTGGCGGCGATTCTGCTGCTGCTCGCCTCGTATGTGCTGTTCGCGGCCGTCATCATCGCGTTGACCGGCACACTCACCGAGTCCGGAGTCGTCTTCGGCATCGCGCTGGCCGTGATCGTCGCCGCCCTGCGGATGCTGCGCATGGGCGTGTGGGTGAGCGTGCGCGGTCTGCGCCGGGTGGGCTTCCTCGGCACACATACGGTGGCCTGGAACCGGATCGTCGCCGTGCGGACGGTGCAGCAGCCGGTGCGCTGGCTCGGGCTGCCGCGCACGGTTCAGGGGCAGGCCCTGACCCTCGTACGACAGGGGCGGGCTCCGGAGGACGAGCATCCTCTGCTGACCACGCACAACGCCGACTTCCTGGCGCGGCCGGAGGCGTTCGACCGGGCCGCGGACACGATCGAGGCGTGGGCCGCGGAGGCGCGCAGCTAGGAGCAACGTGAGAATCTGCGGGCCGGTGAGGGCTGGTCGCGCCCGCGCGGCGGAGCCGCATATTGACACAGCCCCGCGCCCCTTCGGGGCGCTCCTCAGCGCGCCGTCTCCCTCAGCGTGATCGCGCGCTGCATCGCCTTGCGGGCGCGTGGGGTGTCGCGGGCGTCGTGGTAGGCGACGGCGAGGCGGAACCAGCTGCGCCAGTCGTCGGGGGCGGCCTCCGTCTCGGCCTTGCGCTTGGCGAAGACCTCGTCGGCCGAGTCCCGGTCGATGCGTCCGCCAGGGGTGCGCTTGAGTTCGTCGACGGGCAGGCCGCCCTCGGCGTCGAGTTCGGCGGCGAGCCGGTTGGCCTTGCGGACGAACTCCGTGTTCTTCCAGAGGAACCACAGGCCGATCACCGGCAGGATCAGCACCGCCACACCGAAGGTGACGGTCAGGGCCGTGTCGGCCTGGATGAGCATGACGCCGCGGCTGCCGACCAGGACGAAGTAGATGACCAGGACGGCAGCCGTGACGGCATAAGTGATCTTCGCGCGCATGACGGTCAGCCGAGGTCCAGGAAGTGTTCCAGGCCGAAGGTGAGGCCCGGAGTGGTCACCACGCGGCGGGCGCCGAGCAGGATGCCCGGCATGAAGCTGCTGTGGTGGAGCGAGTCATGGCGGACGGTCAGCGTCTCGCCCTCGCCGCCCAGCAGCACCTCCTGGTGGGCGAGCAGACCGCGCAGCCGGATCGCGTGGACCGGAACCCCGTCGACGTTCGCGCCGCGGGCGCCGTCCAGGGCGGTGACCGTGGCGTCCGGCGCCGGGGCGGAGCCCGCGTTCGCCCGCGCCTCGGCGATGAGCTGGGCCGTGCGGGTGGCGGTGCCACTGGGGGCGTCCACCTTGTTCGGGTGGTGCAGCTCGACGACCTCGACGGACTCGAAGTAGGGCGCGGCGATCTGCGCGAACTTCATCGTCAGGACGGCCCCGATGGAGAAGTTGGGCGCGATGAGCACGCCTGTCTCCGGGGACTGGGCCAGCCAGCCCTTGAGCTGCGCGAGACGGTCCTCGGTCCAGCCCGTCGTACCCACGACGGCGTGGATGCCGTGCCGTACGCAGAAGTCGAGGTTGCCCATCACCGAGGCCGGCGTGGTCAGTTCGACGGCGACCTGAGCGCCGGACTCGGCCAGCGTCTCCAGCTTGTCGCCCCGGCAGAGGGCGGCGACCAGCTCCATGTCCTCGGCGGCCTCGACCGCCCGTACCGCCTCGGATCCGATCCGGCCCTTGGCACCGAGGACCGCCACGCGCAGCTTGCTCATGTTCTTGCTTCCTTCAGTTCCTTCAGGAGAGGACTTACGCGACCGCTTCGTGCAGACGGGACGCCTGTTTGTCCTTCAGCGGGCCGATGACCGACAGCGAGGGCCGCTGTCCCAGGATGTCGCGGGCGACCGCGCGGACGTCGTCCGGGGTGACCGAGGCTATCCGGGCCAGCATGTCGTCGACGGACATCTGCTCGCCCCAGCACAGTTCGCTCTTGCCGATACGGTTCATCAGCGCGCCCGTGTCCTCCAGGCCGAGGACCGTGGAGCCACGGAGCTGGCCGATGGCGCGGTCGATCTCGTCCTCGGGCAGGCCGTGCTCGGCGACCTGGTCGAGTTCGTCCCGGCAGATCTTCAGCACGTCGTGCACCTGGGACGGGCGGCAGCCCGCGTACACGCCGAAGAGGCCGCAGTCGGCGAAGCCGGAGGTGTACGAGTACACGCTGTAGGCCAGCCCGCGCTTTTCGCGGACCTCCTGGAAGAGGCGGGACGACATCCCGCCGCCGAGCGCCGTGTTCAGCACGCCCAGCGCCCAGCGGCGCTCGTCCGTGCGGGCCAGGCCCGGCATGCCGAGGACGATGTGCGCCTGCTCCGTCTTGCGGCCGATCAGCTCGACACGGCCGGCGGTGCGCAGGGTCCGGCTGCCGTCGCGCGGGGCGATGGGCGTGGCGTCCAGGCTCTTGAGGGCGCCCGCCTTCTCGAAGGCGGCGCGGACCTGTCGTACGACCTTGTTGTGGTCGATGTTGCCGGCGCAGGCGACCACCAGGTGGGTCGGGTCGTAGTGCTTCTTGTAGAAGCGGCGGATGCGGTCGGCGGTGAGGCCGTTGACCGTGTCGACCGTGCCGAGGACGGGGCGGCCGAGGGGGTTGTCGCCGAACATCGTGTGCGCGAACAGGTCGTGCACACAGTCGCCCGGGTCGTCCTCGGTCATCGCGATCTCTTCGAGGATCGCGCCCCGCTCGACGTTGACGTCCTCTTCGAGGATGAGGGAGCCCGTGAGCATGTCGCAGACGACGTCGATGGCGAGCGGCAGGTCGGCGTCGAGCACGCGCGCGTAGTAGCACGTGTACTCCTTGGCCGTGAACGCGTTCATCTCGCCGCCGACCGCGTCGAGGGCGGAGGAGATGTCCAGTGCGGACCTGCGGGTGGTGCCCTTGAAGAGGAGGTGCTCGAGGTAGTGCGTGGCGCCGTTCAGCGCCGGCGTCTCGTCGCGGGAGCCGACGTGCGCCCAGATGCCGAAGGTGGCGGAGCGCACGGACGGGAGGGTTTCGGTGACGACCCGGAGGCCTCCGGGGAGGGTGGTCTTACGGACCGTACCGATGCCGTTGACGCCCTTGATCAGGGTTTGGGTACGGGCGACGGCCCGCGCCTCCGAAGAGGTGCGGGCCGTCGCCGTGGAGCTGCTCGACGTCACTGGTTGGTGTCGTCCTTCTGGTCGTCCTTCTCGTCGTCCTCGCTGTCGCTCGCTTCACCCTCGATGACCGGGATCAGGGAGAGCTTGCCGCGGGAGTCGATCTCGGCGATCTCGACCTGGACCTTCTGGCCCACGCCGACGACGTCCTCGACGTTCTCCACGCGCTTGCCGCCGGCCAGCTTGCGGATCTGCGAGATGTGCAGCAGACCGTCCTTGCCGGGGAGCAGGGAGACGAACGCGCCGAAGGTGGTGGTCTTCACGACCGTACCCAGGTAGCGCTCGCCGACCTCCGGCATCGTCGGGTTGGCGATGCCGTTGATCGTGGCGCGGGCGGCCTCGGCGGCCGGGCCGTCGGCGGCACCGATGTAGATGGTGCCGTCGTCCTCGATCGTGATCTCGGCGCCGGTGTCCTCCTGGATCTGGTTGATCATCTTGCCCTTGGGGCCGATGACCTCGCCGATCTTGTCCACGGGGATCTTGACGGTGATGATCCGCGGGGCGTTCGGGGACATCTCGTCCGGCGTGTCGATCGCTTCCATCATCACGTCGAGGATGTGGAGGCGGGCGTCACGGGCCTGCTTGAGGGCCGCGGCCAGGACGGAGGCCGGGATGCCGTCCAGCTTGGTGTCGAGCTGGAGGGCGGTCACGAACTCCTTGGTGCCGGCGACCTTGAAGTCCATGTCGCCGAAGGCGTCCTCCGCACCGAGGATGTCGGTGAGGGTGACGTAGTGCGTCTCGCCCTCGATCTCCTGGGAGATCAGGCCCATGGCGATACCGGCGACCGGGGCCTTCAGCGGCACACCGGCGTTCAGCAGCAACATGGTGGAGGCGCAGACCGAGCCCATGGACGTCGAGCCGTTCGAGCTGAGCGCCTCGGAGACCTGGCGGATCGCGTAGGGGAACTCCTCACGCGTCGGCAGGACCGGGACCAGGGCACGCTCGGCGAGGGCGCCGTGGCCGATCTCGCGGCGCTTCGGGGAGCCGACGCGGCCGGTCTCGCCGGTGGAGTACGGCGGGAAGTTGTAGTTGTGCATGTAGCGCTTGCGGGTCACCGGGGAGAGGGTGTCCAGCTGCTGCTCCATACGGAGCATGTTCAGGGTGGTGACGCCCAGGATCTGGGTCTCGCCCCGCTCGAACACGGCGGAACCGTGCACCCGCGGGATGGCCTCGACCTCGGCCGCGAGCGTACGGATGTCCGTGACGCCACGTCCGTCGATGCGCTTCTTCTCCTTGATGACGCGCTCACGGACCAGGGACTTGGTCAGCGAGCGGTACGCGGCGGAGATCTCCTTCTCGCGGCCCTCGAACTCCGGCAGGAGCTTCTCGGCGGCGAGCGTCTTCACGCGGTCCAGCTCGGCCTCGCGCTCCTGCTTGCCGACGATGGTGAGCGCCTGGGCGAGCTCCGGCTTGACGGCGCCGGTGAGAGCCTCCAGCACGTCGTCCTGGTAGTCCAGGAAGATCGGGAACTCGGCGGTCGGCTTGGCGGCCTTCGCGGCGAGGTCCGCCTGGGCCTTGCAGAGGACCTTGATGAAGGGCTTCGCGGCGTCCAGACCGGCGGCGACGACCTCCTCGGTCGGCGCCTCGGCGCCGCCCTTGACCAGCTGGATGGTCTTCTCGGTGGCCTCGGCCTCGACCATCATGATCGCGACGTCGCCGTCCTCCAGGGTGCGGCCCGCGACGACCATGTCGAAGACGGCGTCCTCGAGCTCGGTGTGCGTCGGGAACGCCACCCACTGGCCGTTGATCAGCGCGACGCGGACGCCGCCGATCGGGCCGGAGAAGGGCAGACCGGCCAGCTGCGTGGACGCGGAGGCGGCGTTGATCGCCACGACGTCGTACAGGTGGTCGGGGTTGAGGGCCATGATCGTGGCGACGACCTGGATCTCGTTGCGCAGGCCCTTCTTGAAGGACGGGCGCAGCGGGCGGTCGATGAGGCGGCAGGTGAGGATGGCGTCCTCGGACGGCCGGCCCTCACGGCGGAAGAAGCTGCCGGGGATCTTGCCGGCGGCGTACATCCGCTCCTCGACGTCCACCGTCAGGGGGAAGAAGTCGAGCTGGTCCTTGGGGTTCTTGGAGGCGGTGGTGGCCGACAGCACCATGGTGTCGTCGTCCAGGTACGCCACGGCGGAGCCGGCGGCCTGCTTGGCCAGGCGGCCCGTCTCGAAGCGGATGGTGCGGGTGCCGAAGGAGCCGTTGTCGATGACGGCCTCGGCGTAGTGGGTCTCGTTCTCCACTAGCGTTTTCTCCGTTACTTGTCGTCTTTGTCCCGTGGCTGCCCGTGTGGCAGGGGGACGGTTGCGGAGAAGCGCTCCGTCTGGTGCGGGCCGGTCTTCGATCGAAGCACCCGGGGCTCGCTTTCCCCCGGGGGCCACTACCGAGGACCGGCGGCGGCGAGGCGCGCTTCTCCTCTCTTTTCTTTCGGGTTGTGCTGTGTCGTGCGTATTGCGTTCTGCTACCACACTACAAAGCGGGTGTGACACTCCGCACGTTTCCGCACGTACGGCAAAGGGAGCGACCCCCGATCGTCTCGGGAACCGCTCCCTTCACGGCGTCTTACTTGGCGCCCGCCGCACCGCGGCGGATGCCGAGGCGGTCGACCAGCGCACGGAAGCGCGCGATGTCCTTCTTCGCCAGGTACTGCAGCAGCCGACGGCGCTGACCGACCAGGATCAGCAGACCACGACGGGAGTGGTGGTCGTGCTTGTGGGTCTTGAGGTGCTCGGTCAGGTCCGAGATACGGCGCGAGAGCATCGCGACCTGGACCTCGGGAGAGCCGGTGTCGCCCTCCTTGGTACCGAACTCGGTGATGATCTGCTTCTTCGTAGCGGCGTCGAGCGACACGCGTACTCCTCGTAGTCTGTGAAGGGCCACCGAGTGCCCCCGGTCCACTTCTCGGGGGAGCTTCCATTACTCGGGAGGCGGGGATCCGCTGGGCGCGGCCTCCAGAGCCAGGGGCTCCGGGGGTGCGTACACGAACGGCCGTCACACAGCGTACCAGCAGACGAGCGCGCTCTTGACAGGCGTCCTGCGCCGGTCAGATGCCGCCGCGGACCTTGCCGTAGACATCGAGGACGGCCAGGCAGATCGGGACCAGGGAGAGCAGCACCAGCGAGTCGGCGAGATCGAGCATGCGGCCCCAGAACGGGGAGAGCCCCTTCTGCGGCACGATCAGCGCGATCGCGATCAGGACCAGCACGCCCACCCCGACCGTGGCGGCGAGCCACAGGGTCCGGATGTCGACGGCGCTGGAGTCGCCCTTGAGGAGCTCGACGACGATGCCGGCCGGCGGCGAGATGGCCAGGCCGAGCACCAGCAGCGCGATCGTGCTGACACCGGCCACGAACAGGCAGGTGACCTGGGCGGTGTACCGGAAGAGACGTGCGCGCAGCATCGCGGCGAG
Source organism: Streptomyces sp. DG2A-72 (assembly GCF_030499575.1). Lineage (NCBI taxonomy): Bacteria > Bacillati > Actinomycetota > Actinomycetes > Kitasatosporales > Streptomycetaceae > Streptomyces > Streptomyces sp. DG2A-72. Next base: position 7,773,393 of record NZ_JASTLC010000001.1, on the reverse strand, counting down.
GCCGGTGCACAGGGCCAGCAGCTGGGCCCAGCCCCCGTCGCTGAAGCCGAGCACCGCGCCACCGGCGCCGACGATGACGGCGGCACAGCCTCCGACCAGGCCGAGCAGCAGTTCGTGGCCCCGGCTGGTCTGGGCGACGATGCGCTGGACGTCGACTGCTTCGAGGTCGCCCTCGCGGCCCTCACGACGGGCCCGGGCCAGGTCCTCCGGGTTGCGGAAGCCGATCGGCAGCTTGGCGAAGCGGGCGGACCAGCCGGGCAGGAAGCCGACGACCGCCAGGCCGACGACGGAGGTGCCGGCGGCGATCTCCCGCGGCTCCGCCTCGGTGAGCACCCCGCAGAACACGGCGAGCGTGCCGATCCCGGCGGCCAGCGCGGCGGCCACGAACGGGGCGTCGCCCTGCGGCAGCAGCATGATCAGCACGACCGAGAGGAGGAGTACGGCGACACAGCCGACGAGGAACTGGATCCGGCCGGGGCCTTCGCCCGCGTCCTGGGGGATGACGCCGGAGCCCGCGATGAGCGCGTGCGGAAGTGCCGAGATGCCGAGTGCGACGGCGGAACCACGGTCGTCGTACACCCGGGCCCGTACCCCGGCGAGTGCCGTCAGGGCCAGGGCGACCACGCCGGCGAGGATGCCCTGCAGGCCGTGCATGTCGTGCCGTATCGGATCCGCGAACCAGAAGACGAAGCCGAGCATGACCAGCAGCAGTGCGCCGGAGACGAGACCGGCCACGCGCATCAGGTTGTCGTTCCAGCTGCGGATGTCCTGCTTGACCGCGGCGGCGATCGCGTCCACGACGTCGTCGTGCACGGCCGGCGGCAGGGAGTCGGCGAAGGTGCGCAGCAGCAGCACGTCGCCGTCCCTGACCCGGTGCTCGAGCAACGAGCGGCTGGCGTCGAGTACTTGGCCCTCGCGGGTGACGAGGTGGTAGCCGGCCGGATCGGCGTCCGGCCGGGCCAGGCCCGAGAGCCTGACGATCTCAGGAAAAAGGTCCTGAATCGGCAGATCCTCCGGTAGCGCGACATCGACCCGGCTGTCCGGCGCCGCGATCGTGATTCGGCAGAAACCTGTCGACGTCCCCGTGCTCACCTGGTACTTCCCCCTGCTGGACAAGGCTTCCTCGCGCCGCTCGTACGACGCGGAGCGCCACCATATCCGTTGCCATGGGGGGCGCAGGGCCCACCTCCCCCGTTTCCTCCCCGGGCCCCCTCGGCATCTCCATCCTCCTGGCTCCCTCGGGCACTGGGTGCATCAGTAGGATCGACGCCCACACGTATGGCGCCTACGCGAACGAGAACACGTCGCGGTACACGGGGGCGTCGATGCCAGGACGTATCAATCGCGAAGGATGAGTGCATCGGTGAGCGTCGTCATCATCAAGCGACCACCGCGGATAGTGCCCCCGGCCGTCCCGGACGGCGAGGTCAAACTGGAGACGCCCCCCGAGATCCCTCGTGAGGGCGACGAGAGCATGCTGATGAACATGCTGCCCATGATGGGCATGCTGGGTTCCGTCGGCTTCTTCTTCATGCCCAACCTGCCCTCGTACATGAGGGTGGTGGGCGGGCTCATGCTGGCCTCGACGCTGGCCATGGCCATCGCCCAGTTCGCCAAGTCCCGGCAGGGCGGCGGCGCGGGGATGGCGCAGGACCGGCGTGACTACTTCCGCTATCTCGAGCAGGTCCGCAAGGACGTGCACAAGACCGCCGAACTGCAGCGGCGCAGCCAGCTCTTCCAGCATCCCGACCCGGAACAGCTGTGGGCGGTGGCGGCCGACGGCAAGCGTCTGTGGGAGCGGCGCCCGACCGACGCGGACTTCGCCTCCGTACGCATCGGCCGCGGCATCCAGCAGCTGAACACTCCGCTCGTCGCCCCGGAGACGGCGCCCAAGGACGAGTTGGAGCCGCTGACCGCGGCGGCGATGAAGGCCTTCCTCGACGCGCACGGCAGCCTTTCCGACCTGCCCGTCTCCGTCTCGCTTCGCGCCTTTTACCACGTGACGGTGTGCGGAGAGACCGACACGGTCTACGGCAGTGCCCGCGCCGCCCTGGCCCAGCTGGCGACGCTGCATTCGCCCGAGGACCTGATGATCGCCGTGGTGGCGCACCCCTCGGCGACGGCGGACTGGGACTGGATCAAGTGGCTGCCGCACAGCCAGCACCCGAAGGCCAAGGACGGCGCGGGCTCGACCCGGCTCCTCTTCGACGACCTCGGGGAGCTGGAGGAGGCGCTGGCGGACCAGTTGGACGACCGGCCGCGCTGGAACCGGGACGCCAACCCGGTCTACGACCAGCCGCATCTGATCGTGGTACTCGACGGCGGCACCGTACCGCCGGACTCCGAACTCGCCAGCGCCGAGGGCCTGCAGGGCGTCACGTTCCTCGAGATCTCCCCCGGCGAGCTGGAGGAGGAGCTGCGCGCGGGCCTCACGGTCTACGTCAAGCCGGAGCGGATGCGGCTGTTCGTCGGCCATGAGTCCGCGTACACCGGCAAGCCCGACGTGCTGAACCCGGCACAGGCCGAGTCCCTGGCCCGGCAGCTCGCCCCCTTCCGGGTCGGCTCCGCGGAGGAGGGCGAACCCCTGCTGTCCAACCTGGACTTCACCGACCTCATGGGCATCGGCGACGCGGGCGCCGTCGACGTCTCCCGCACCTGGCGGCCCCGCACGCTGCACGAGCGGCTGCGGGTGCCGATCGGTGTCGGCGAGAACGGCGAGCCGGTCATGCTGGACCTCAAGGAGGCCTCGCAGGAGGGCATGGGCCCGCACGGTCTGTGCGTCGGCGCCACCGGTTCCGGCAAGTCCGAGGTGCTGCGCACGCTGGTGCTCGGTCTCGCGGTGACGCACTCCTCGGAGACGCTGAACTTCATCCTCGCGGACTTCAAGGGCGGTGCGACCTTCGCCGGTATGGCGGACATGCCGCACACCGCGGCGGTCATCACCAACCTCGCCGACGACCTCACCCTCGTCGACCGTATGCGCGACTCGATCATGGGTGAGACGCAGCGCCGTCAGGAGCTGCTGCGCTCGGCCGGCAACTACGCCAACCTGCACGACTACGAGAAGGCCCGGGCGGCGGGCGCCGCGCTGGAGCCGATGGCCTCGCTGGTGATCGTGCTCGACGAGTTCTCCGAACTCCTCACCGCCAAGCCCGACTTCATCGACATGTTCATCCAGATCGGCCGTATCGGCCGTTCGCTGGGCATCCACCTGCTGCTGGCCTCGCAGCGCCTGGAGGAGGGCAAGCTGCGCGGCCTGGACACCTATCTGTCGTACCGGATCGGTCTGCGGACGTTCTCCGCCGCCGAGTCCCGTACGGCGATCGGTGTGCCGGACGCCTACCACCTGCCGTCGATCCCCGGCTCCGGCTATCTGCGGTACGACACCGACACCATGGTCCGCTTCAAGGCGGCGTACGTGTCGGGGCCGTACCACGGCGAGGGCCCGTCCCGGGTGCACCGCTCGACGCAGCTGCGGCCCGCGCTGTTCACGGCGGAGCATGTGGCGCTGCCGCCGCAGCCGGTGATCGACGAGCCGGAGCCCGACAACAGGGTGGACGACGCGCTCGCCGACACCGTCCTGGACGTCCTCGTCAGCCGGATGGTCAACCAGGGCCCGCCCGCCCACCAGGTGTGGCTGCCCCCGCTGGAGGAGGCGCCCTCGCTGGAGCAGCTCCTCCCCCAGCTCGCCGTCCACCCGGAACGCGGCCTGACCGCGCCCGACTACACGGCGCTCGGCCGGCTCAACGTGCCGGTCGGCCTGGTCGACAAGCCGTTCGAGCAGCGGCGCGACGTGCTGTACCGGGACTTCTCGGGTGGTGCGGGCCACGGTCTGTTCGTCGGTGGTCCGCAGTCCGGCAAGTCGACGCTGCTGCGCACGCTGATCTCGTCCTTCGCGCTCACCCACACACCGGCCGAAGTGCAGTTCTACTGCTTGGACTTCGGCGGTGGCAGTCTCATCTCGATGGAGGAGCTGGCCCACGTCGGCGGGGTCGCCAACCGGCTCGACGCCGAGAAGGTGCGCCGTACGGTCAGCGAGGTCGAGGGGATCCTCAACGCGCGCGAGGAATACTTCCGCGCGAACAACGTCGACTCGGTGCAGACCTACCGTCAGCGCCGGAACGCGGGCCAGCTGCCCGACCAGCCCTGGGGTGACGTCTTCCTCGTCATCGACGGCTGGGCCACCTTCAAGACGGACTACGAGCTGCTCGAGTCCACCGTCACCGAGATCGCCACGCGTGGCCTCGGCTTCGGTGTGCATGTGATCCTCACCGCGAGCCGCTACACCGAAGTGCGGCCCGCGCTCAAGGACATGCTGCAGAACCGCATCGAGCTGCGGCTCGGTGACCCGACCGAGTCGGAGATCGACCGCAAGGTCGCGCAGAACGTGCCGGCCACCGTGCCGGGCCGCGGTCTGACGCCGGACAAGCTGCACTTCATGACCGCCCTGCCGCGGGTCGACGGCTCCTCGGAGACGGAGGACCTGTCGGAGGCGACGGCGATCCTCGTCCGGGGCATCAACGACAACTGGCAGGGCGCCCCCGCCCCGGCCGTACGACTGCTGCCCACGATGCTGCCCTGGGACCGGTTGCCCAAGGGCTTCGAGCACCCGGACCGCGGTGTCGCCATCGGCATCGACGAGTCGTCGCTCGCACCGGTCTTCGTGGACTTCGAGACGGACCCGCACTTCATCGTGTTCGGTGAGAGCGAGTCCGGTAAGTCCGCGATGCTGCGGATGCTCATCAAGCAGATCTGTGAGCGCTACACGCCGCAGCAGGCGAAGATCGTCATGGGTGACTACCGGCGCGCCCACCTGGAGGGCGTGCCCGAGTCGCACCTGTCCCGGTACTGCGCGGCGGCGCCCGCGCTGGCGGAGACGCTGGAGGGCCTGGCCGGTTCGCTCGGCCGCCGGATGCCGGGCCCGGACGTGACGCCCGAGCAGCTGCGCAACCGCAGCTGGTACAGCAGCCCGGACGCGTTCGTCATCATCGACGACTACGACCTGGTGGCGACCGGTATGAACCCGCTGTCCCCGCTGCTCGAGTACCTGCCCTTCGCCCGTGACATCGGCCTGCGCATCATCATCGCGCGCGCCTCGGGCGGCGCCAGCCGGTCGCTGTACGAGCCGGTGATGCAGCGCCTGCGCGAGCTCGGCGCCCAGGGCATCGTGCTCTCCGGCGACCGGACCGAGGGGGCACTGCTCGGCAACATCACGCCGTCGCAACTGCCGCCCGGGCGTGGCCACTTCCACACCCGGCGCCGGAGCGGGCAGCTGATCCAGACGGGGTGGCTGCCGCCGCGGCACTGACCTGTGCGCGGCTGAGTTGCCTTGCACGGCTGAGTGCCTTGCACGGCTGAGTGCCTTGTGCACGACTGAGCGACGAGAGGGGCGGCACCCGGGTGGGGGCCGCCCCTCCGCCGTGTGCGGGTGGGTCTGGTTCGCGCCATGGCGGGCCCGTTAAGGTGACGCTGCGACAGAAGAGCCGAGTCACGGGGGGGCAGTTGTGGCCAACGACGGGATGCGCGCCGATCCTGGAGTCCTCAAGACCGAGGGCTTCAACATGTTCTCGGTCGGCCTGGACTTCGGCAAGGCGGTGCAGGCCCTGCAGAACGGCCTGACCGCGCTGGAGGGCGGCAGCGGTACCACTCCGCCCTGGGGCGACGACGACATCGGCGAGAAGTTCGGGGTCGCCTACGAGGGTCTGCGCGACGGCATGTACCAGTCCATGGGCAGCCTGGCGGAGCGGATCGCGGGGATGGGGCTGGCGTTCACGGAGATGGGCGTGCGGCACGAGCTGAACGAGGGCAACGAGGACGCCGCCTGGCGGGATCTGACCTCCAAGTACGACGGCCAAGTGGAGATGGTGACCGGCGTGCACCATGAGCGTCGCCGGCAGGAGTGACCTGACGTCGTAGGCAGTCGTAGGCGGCCCTGACCCGGCTCCGTGCGCCGTGGGTGACCTGACCGTTCCGCAGCGTGAGCGCCATCCACGCAAGTAGGCTGAGACGCACACTTCGTAGGCACGTCAGGAAGAGGCCCAGCAGCATGACCCAGGCACGGGACAACGAGGTCGAGACTCAGGCCGAGGACGTCAAGGCGCGCAAGGAGCGGGAGCGGGACGAGCTCTACGCGCTCGACATCTCGGGGGTCGAGTGGCACTCCGCGCCCGGTACCGAGACGCACGAGGAGCGCGTCGAGATCGCGTATCTGCCGCAGGGCGCGGTCGCCATGCGCTCGTCCCTCGATCCCGACACCGTGCTGCGGTACACCGAGGCGGAGTGGCGAGCGTTCGTACTCGGCGCGCGGGACGGGGAGTTCGACCTGGAGCCCGCGCCGCACAATGGTGGGATGCCGGCGGAGAAGTAGGTCGTCCGGTCGTCCGATCGTCCGCGAGGGCGTCAGTACAGCGAGAACCCGCCGCTGTGGCGCCCTTGGTTCTTCTTTCCGGGCTGGGCGCCCTCGCCCTCCGAGCGCCTCGGCTCGGACGGCCCGGAGGAGGAGTCTCCGCTCTCCCCCGCCTCCCCGCGCCTGATCTGCTCGCGCTCCTCCTCCGACAGCGACTCCCACTGACCGCGCAGGGACGACATGCCTGAGCCCAGCGCGCGGGCCACCGCGGGGTCGTCGAGGGCGTCACGCAGGGCAAGGCGGCCGGAGAGCAGCCTCTTGGCCGCCTCCTGCATGTCCTTGCTGACACCGTCGGACTGGGACAGCTTGCGAAGGGCGGAGTTCAGAGAACGGATCTGCTCCGGTTCGAGTGCCTCGTCCAGCACACCGCGGTCCGGCGAAGAGCCGGGCGGATTGGGTGAGTTGTCGGGTCGACTGGTCATGTCGCGTCTCCTCGCTACTCGTCGCCTCTCGGCCACCCGCAGTATCTCTCGTCACGCACGGGATGCCATGCTGGCCCTCACAGACCGCCACAGACCGCCACTGGCCCGCCACTGGCCGCCGCGGGAGAGAAGGACCAGATTGTCATGGCTCGGACGCAAGCCACCGGCAAGGGCACCGGATCCGACCGTTCCGCCACCGGCCTCGTCGGACGGGCCTTCGGCCGCCTCGGGCGCGCGGGCGGCCTGGTCTTCCTGCTGGCGGGGCTCGCCCTGAGCGGATTCGGCGCGTATGAGGGGGCGTACGCGGCGGGTTGGGCGGGGACGCACGGCACCCTGACCGTGCAGCAGTGCGAGGTGAGTTACCCGAACAACGCCTCGCGCAGCAGCCGCAAGAACCGCCGGCCCGTCCGCTGCCAGGGCACCTTCGTCGCCGACGGCGGCAAGAGCACGGACCCCGACTCCGCGGTGCAGGTCAGGCAACGGTACGCGCAGGGCACCGAGTTGTCGGTGCAGCAGACGGAGCCACCGACGGCGGCCGGCGCGAGCGATGCCGACTACGTCCAGAGCGGCATGGACCGGGCGTGGCGCTGGTTCGGCGCCTTCTTCGGCGGCTGGGTCCTCACGGGCCTCGGCGTCTTCTGCCTCGCCACGGGTTTCGCCCCGTTCGGCCGGAGCCGTATCTCGTTCGACGCGGCGTGGGAGGCGGCGGGGCGGGGAGTGACGCGGGCCGCTGTGATCGGGATGGTCGGGGTGGGGCTTGTGGGTGCGGGTGTGTCCTTCCTGGTCAGCTACTTCTTCTGAGGCGCGGGTACTACTCGGTTCGCGGGATACGTGCCGCAGCCGCAACTGCCGTACGGCGCCAGCGATTCGCTAGGCTCACGCACCATGCCACCGCACACCCTCTCCCCCGCCCCGGACGCCATGGTCATACGGACCGGCCGCCGCAGCCTCATGGTGGGACTGCCCTGTTCCGTCCTGCTCATCGCGATGGGTGCCGTCGGCGTCTTCGGCGCTGTCGTGATCGCCACCGGGAACCAGAAGGGCGAGTCCACGGTCGCGGAGTTCGCGGGCCTCGTCTTCATGCTGGCTCTCGGTGTTCTCGGCGTGTTCCTCTTCCTCTCCAACTGGGCGAACCGCCGGAGCCGGATCCTCGTCGACCACACGGGCCTGTGGGTCGCAAACGGAAACGTTCGGAACGTCATCCCCTGGCAGACGCTCGCCGGGGTCGGCCTCTACTGGAGCAAGCTCGGCCGCAGCCAGAAGCTCTACTCCCTGGAGCTGTTCCCCACCGGCCCAATCGACCGGGACGACCCGGTGCTGTGGACGCTGGTCCGCGACGAGGAGCCGCTGCACCCCGGCCTGCCCCGCCTGCGCTACCGCCTCCCCTTCCCGACCCCCTACCGTCAGCAGGTGGTCGCGGCGGTCCAGCAGTACGTCCCGCACCTCTGGCTCGGCGAGTCCGAGCGCGCGGCCGGCCACATCGGCCGCCCCGACGTGAAGGGACACCGGCAGCGCACTCAGGGCCGTACGCCGTGA